>NZ_JAIXPP010000020.1 GCF_027486195.1 Novosphingobium sp. | reverse complement strand
AGATGGAAGCCATTTGGTCGCCCCGAAGGGGTTTAGCCAGAATGGCCCATTGCTGCGTCGGAAAGGCTTGAGATATCGACATATCCCTGCGCCTTCCCTCCTTGCACTGAGCCATTCTGCCCTAAACCTCGATGGCGCGGTTTGTGAGTTTACGGCCTAGAGTACCCGCTGCCACCAGCCCACATCGCGCCACGCGCCCATTTTCCAGCCGACTTCGCGGTACACGCCGACGGGGGTGAAGCCGCAGGCCTCGTGCAGCGCAACGCTGGCGGGGTTGGGTTGAGCGATCCCGGCAAAGGCGGCGTGGAAGCCCTTGGCCTTGAGCCGCGCAAGCAGCTCACCATAAAGCGCGCGGCCGATGCCGGCGCGTGGGAAGGCCGGGCTGACATAGATCGCCACATCGCAGGATGAGGCATAGGCCGCGCGGGTCCGGTGCGGGCTGCCATAGGCATAGCCGGCGACCTCGCCCCCGCGTGTCGCGACAAGCCAGGCGTGGCTGGCGCCGTAGTCCGCGATGCGGCGGGCCATGTCCTCCGCGTCGGGTGGTTCCAGCTCGAAGCTCACCCAGCTGTCGGTGACGTAGGGGCGGTAGATCGCGGCGCAGGCCTCGGCGTCTTCTGGGCCTGCATCGCGGATCGTCAGCCCTTCCGCCATCGGTCAGGGCACCTGCTTTATCACCGCGCCGCGCTTCATCACGAAATCGACGTGTTCGAGGCGGGTGACATCGCTGAGCGGATCGCCGTGGACTGCGATGATATCGGCCGGCATGCCCGGCGCGATCCGGCCCACACTATCGCTGCGGCCCAGCGCTTCGGCAGCGTTCACCGTGGCAGCCGCGATGGCGGCCATCGGCGTCATGCCCGCCTTGACCATCAGAGCGAATTCCTGCGCGTTGTCCCCATGGCGCGAGACGCCAGTGTCTGTCCCGAACGCGATCTTCACGCCCATCCGGATCGCCAGTTCGTGCGATTTGCGTTCCGCGGCGGCGGCGTTTTCGGCCTTGGGGATCGTCGCGGGCGGCAGCAGACCGGCACGCGCCTGCGCCAGTGCCGCAACCGGGGCCAGCATGGTCGGCACGAGCCAGGTGCCGTGTGCGAGCATGGTCTTGATCGTCGGCTCATCGAGGAAGGTGCCGTGATCGATCGTATCGACGCCGGCGTTGACTGCGGCCATCGTCCCGGCTGCGGCATGGCTGTGCGCGGCCACCTTCCGGCCAAAGCCGTGCGCCGTTTCGATGACGGCCTTCATTTCCTCGTCGGTCATTTGCTGGCCGAGACCGCCCGCCACATTCGAGAGCACGCCGCCGGTTGCGGCGAACTTGATGACTTGCGCGCCGAGCCGGATCTGCTCGCGCACCGCGCGGCGGCAATCGTCCGCGCCGTTGCAGAGATTGTTGTAATCATGCGGCGTGAAGGCGCCGTAGCTCTCCTCATTGAGCCCGCCGCCGTCGCCATGTCCGCCCGAGACCGAGATCATCGTGCCAGCGTTGACGATGGTTGGGCCAGGCACTTCGCCGGCATTGATCGCATCGCGCAGCGCGCGGATACCGCGCGGCGGACCGCCCAGATCACGCACCGTTGTGAAGCCGGCTTCCAGCGTCTGCAGGGCATGCTGCGCGGCGAGATAGGCCGAATCCTCGCGGTCGCGCGTGGACTGCTCCAGCCGCTCGCGCATCGGATCGCCGTCGCTGAACAAGTGGACGTGCATGTCGGTAAGCCCCGGCAGCACGAAGGCATCGCCGAGTTCGACGGTCGTGGCGCCGGTGGGCGTGGGCAGCGTGCCATCGCTGACGCTGGTGACCACGCCATCGGTGATCACCACGGTGGAAGCCCCGCGCGGGGGCTTGCCGGGCTGATCGAGCAGCCGCCCGGCGTGCAGATAGACCACCTTGGGCTGCCGCTTTGCGGGCGCATCGGCTGCCGCAGCGGGCGCCGCAATGGCGACCAGTGCGGCAAAACCGGCAAGGAGGGCGGGGCAGGAAAGGCGCATCAGGCAAACTCCGACTGGACGTTTCACCGCAGCCTAGCGCCTTGTCACCCCGCGTCCAGTGATCCTATTCGATACCGAGCGCGTTCTTGTAGGTATCGAGAATCGCTTCCATTTCGCGGCGATCATCGGGCTTCAGCTTACGCAGACGCACGATCTGGCGCATGATCTTGGGATCGTAGCCGGTCGATTTCGCCTCGGAGTAGACGTCCTTGATATCGTCGCCGATGCCCTTCTTTTCTTCCTCGAGGCGTTCGATACGCTCGATCAGGAGGCGCAGGCGGTCGTCGGCGGAATCGGCCATGGGGTAGGGTCTCCGGTCAGATAAGATCGGCTCCGTTAGGACCGGGAGACCGATTCGCGCAAAACCCAGCCTGTGGAAAGTTCAGGCTTCCTCGCGCCCCTTGAAGCCTTGCGCGATCACGTACCACTCGGACGAATCCTTGCGGCTGGCGGGCGGCTTGGCGTGCTTGACCGACTTGAAGTTGCGCTTGAGGATGGTGAGCAGTTCGGCGTCGGTCCCGCCGGCAAAGACTTTGGCGACGAAGGCTCCGCCGGGCGCCAGCGTCTGGACCGCAAAATCGACCGCGGTCTCGACGAGGCCCATGGTGCGCAGATGGTCGGTCGCCTTGTGGCCAACGGTGTTGGCGGCCATGTCGCAGATGACGAGATCGGGCGGACCACCCAGCGCACTGGTCAGCGCAGCGGGGGCCTCATCGGCCATGAAGTCCATCTGGAAGATGGTCACGCCCTCGATCGGCTCCACGGGCAGGAGATCGATGCCGACGACTTCAGCTTGCGATGCCTGCTTGCGCACGACTTGCGCCCAGCCCCCGGGCGCAATGCCGAGATCGACCACGCGGCGCGCGCCCTTCAGCAGGCCGAAGCGCGTATCGAGCTCGATCAGCTTGAACGCGGCGCGGCTGCGCCAACCCTCCGCCTTGGCCTGCTTGACGTAGGGATCGTTGAGTTGGCGGGATAGCCAGCGATTGGACGAGGCCGTGCGGCCCTTGGCGCTCTTGACCCGCGTGCCGGGGTCGCGGCCGCTTCGGCTCATGCGGCAGTGCCTCCGTTAACGCTCTTGCCTTGCGCTGTTTCCGCGCGCCTGTCGCCCAGCCCGCCCGCCGCCATCAGGCTGCGCAGAATGCCTTCGCGGATGCCGCGATCGGCGATGCCGAGCCGTTCGGCTGGCCAGATGTCGAAGATCGATTCGAGGATCGCGCAGCCCGCGACGACGAGGTCCGCTCGTTCGCGCCCGATGCAGGGCACGGCGATGCGCTCGGCGGGGGAGATATGCGCAAGGCGCTGGCTGATCTCGCGCATCGAGGTGGTGGGCACGATCAAGCCGTCCACCGCGCTGCGATCATATTGCGGCAGGCCGAGGTGCAGGCTGGCGAGCGTGGTGACGGTGCCGCTCGTGCCGAGCAGGCGCAGGCCGCCATCCGCCGCCGCCGATTCGCGCGCCGGGGCAACGCGTTCGGAGAACCGGGCGAAGCCATCGGTGATGCGGGTGCGCATCTCGTGATAGGCGGCGGCGCGGGCTTCGGCGGTCAGTTCGATCGGGCCGATGCTTTCGGTAAGCGAGACGACGCCCCACGGCACCGATTGCCAATCGAGGATGCGGGGCACCGTATCGCTGGTATCGACCAGGACCATCTCGGTCGACCCGCCGCCGATATCGAAGATCATGGCGGGTCCGCAGCCGGGCTCGAGCAGGATGTGGCAACCGAGCACGGCGAGCCGCGCTTCCTCCTCGGCGGTGATGATGTTGAGGCAGATGCCGGTTTCGCGGTGGACGCGTTCGATGAATTCCTCGCCGTTGGTGGCGCGGCGACAGGCTTCGGTGGCGACCGAGCGCGCAAGGTGCACGCCGCGCTTGCGCAGCTTGTCGGCACAGATGTGGAGCGCGCCAAGCGCACGGTCCATGGCCGCATCCGAAAGCCGGCCTGATTGCGCGAGCCCTTCGCCCAGTCGCACCACGCGGCTGAACGCATCGATCACCATGAAGTGATCACCTGAAGGCCGCGCGATGAGCAGGCGGCAATTGTTGGTGCCGAGATCGATCGCGGCATAGGCCTGGCGATGGAACGGCGGGGTCTTCTGCCAAGGTGCGCGCGGCGCCTCCATGGGTGGCGGCGGGGCCGAGGGCTGGGCCAGCCGCTGGGCGGGGGGCTGGGCCGGGGGCGGAGTTGAGACCACTGGGGCCGGCGCACTCATGGCGAGGTTTGCTGCGGGGCTGCTAGCGGGCCGCGGTTCGGGCCCAGAGACTGGACCGGCAGGGTTGCTGGCCGACGCTGCCGCCGCGGGACGCGCTCCCCTTGGCTTGCCGCGGGACGCTGATTTGCGCCCCCGCCGCTTGCCTGGCCGCGTCTTGCGCTGTTGCGCCGGCGGATCGAATTCCGCCATGTCTACCAATCGCTTATGTTCTCCCGCCAAGGGAATGCCCGGCAGGTACTTGACACGCACTCTAGCGTTCCTGCGGCTTTCGGGCAAGTACGGCGCGGGAAGGGCGTGCGTCACCTTGACTTGAACGCACGCCCCGCCTAAAGGCCCGCCCTCATTGCCCCGTCGTCTAATGGTAAGACAACGGATTCTGATTCCGTTTATCGAGGTTCGAATCCTCGCGGGGCATCCATTTTCCGCCATATTCGACGCCCGGCGTCCGGTTGCGTGCACTGCGCAAAAGCCGGACTTGCAGGTTGTCGTTGTCGGGCCAGACCGATTTCACATCAGCAATCTGCCAGACCGGAAGCATCGCCCATTGCGATTTGGCGCCGCGCTTGCGACACCTCCCGGTCATGACCGATGAAGAAGCTCACGAACTTTCGCACCGCAAATTCTACAAGGCCGAGCAGGAAGTCGGCTTTGTCGAATCGCACGATAATGTCACCCCGCAGCAGCAGGACCCGGCCTATCGGCTCGCCTTCCGCGACACCGATTTCCTGCTGCGCGAGGAATTGCGTCCGGTCCGCTTCCAGCTTGAGCTGCTGAAGCCCGAAATGCTGCTCGACGAGGCGGGGATCGGCTCCACCCTCGTGATGTACGGTTCGGCGCGGATTCCTTCGCCCGAGGAAGCGGACGCGGTGCGCGCGGCGGCGGCGACGCTGGAGCAGCAGAAGGTCGCCGAGCGACTGATCGCCAAGGCGCGCTACTATGAGGAGGCTCGCAGGCTGGCGCAGATTGCCAGTCGCAGCGCTGTGGTCGAGGATGGCAAGCGCCACTTCGTGATCTGCTCGGGCGGTGGCCCTTCGATCATGGAAGCGGCCAATCGCGGGGCGGCGGATGTCGGCGCGGAATCGATCGGGCTCAACATCACGCTGCGGCACGAACACACGCCCAACGCTTATGTGACGCCGCACCTCTCGTTCCAGTTCCACTACTTCGCGCTGCGCAAGATGCACTTCCTGCTGCGCGCGCGGGCCGTGGCGGCGTTTCCGGGCGGCTTCGGCACGTTCGACGAACTGTTCGAACTGCTGACGCTGGTCCAGACCGGCAAGATGCAGCCGATCCCGATCCTGCTGTTCGGCGGGGATTTCTGGAACCGGGTGGTGAACTTTGCGGCGCTTGCCGAGGAGGGCGTGATCAGCGCTGCGGACATCGACCTGTTCCACATCGTGGAGACGGCGGAGGAAGCCTGGGATCACATCACCGCATTCTACGGACTCGATCTGGACTGAAGACCCATGGCCGAACTGCGCACCGAGCGGCTGGTCCTGCGGCCCGCTTGCTCCGGCGATCTCGACGCGTTGCATGCGATCATGCGCCAGCCGCGCGCCATGGCCTATTGGTCAACGCCGCCGCACGACACCCTCGCCCAGACCGCCGATTTCCTCGATGGCATGATGACGATCCCGCCGGGTGAGGGCGAGGACTTCGCGATCGAGTATCAAGGCCGCATGATCGGCAAGGCCGGGCTCTATCGCTTTCCCGATATCGGCTACATTCTCGATCCAGACCATTGGGGCCGCGGATTGATGCGTGAGGCGCTGACGGCCGTGATTGCGCGGGCCATTGCGGTGCATGGCCTGCCGCGCATTCAGGCCGACGTCGATCCGCGCAATGGTGCCTCGCTGCGGCTGCTGGCGCGGCTGGGCTTTCGCGAGACGGACCGGCAGGCGCGGACCTGGCTGGTGGGTGAGGAATGGTGCGACAGCGTCTATCTGGTGCTGGACGCGGCGGACTGGTCTCAGGCTTGCAGGACGGCGTAGTGTCCGAGCGGGCCGCTGCCTGCACCGAAGCCGGGCGCAGCGAGCAGGGCAGCGCGGACGAACCGGCGGGCCTCGGCGACCGCTGCGGCCAGCGAGAGGCCGCGCGCGAGATGCGTGGCAATGGCGCTCGATAGCGTGCAGCCGGTGCCATGGGTGTGGCGCGTGTGGATGCGCGGCGCGGTCCACACGACATCGTCCTCACCCGGCACGGCAAGCCGGTCAGTCACGTCTGGCCCTTCCGCATCGCCGCCCTTGCCGAGCCACGCGATGCCGCGCGCGCGCAGCGCTGCCGCGCCGCCCAGCGCGGCGAGTTCCGGCACGTTGGGCGTGGTCAGCGTGGCGAGCGCCATGAGCCGTTCGAATGCCGCGATGGTGGCGGCATCGGCGAGCGCCGCGCCACTGGTGGCGATCATCACTGGATCGAACACGATGGGCACGGCGAGCCGCTCAAGCCGCTGCGCCACCACGGCGGCGATCTCGGGCGAACCGAGCATGCCGATCTTGACCGCGTCGACGCCGAGATCGCCGGTGCAGGCATCGATCTGCGCGGCGACCATCGCGGGGCTCGCGGCCTCGACCATGTGAACCCCGGTCGTGTCCTGCGCGGTCAGCGTGGTCACGGCGGTCATCGCATAGCCGCCGAGCATGGTGATCGTCTTGATATCGGCCTGAATGCCCGCGCCGCCGCCTGAATCCGAACCGGCAATGGCCAAGATTCTGGGGGCCACACGTGGTGCGTTCATCCCTTGAACTTCCGCTCGGTCGAAGGCGGATATTTGGCATGCAGCGGCTTGGCGCGGCTCGGGCGGTCCATCAGTTCGCCGCCGCAATTGGGGCAACGGTCATCAAGCACTTCGGCGCATTCGGCGCAGAAGGTGCACTCGAACGAGCAGATGAACGCGCCCGGCGCATCGGCGGGGAGATCGGTGCCGCAGCGTTCGCAATCGGGGCGCATTTCCAGCATAGGGACTCTCCTCAGGCGGCCTTGCGCACCGCATCGCAGATCGCATCGACGACTTGCGCCACTTCGCGCGCGTCGTCGCCTTCCGCCATCACGCGGATCACGGGTTCGGTGCCCGAGGGGCGGATGACGAGGCGGCCCTTGCCGGCGAGCTGGGCCTCGGCCTCGGCAATCACCGCCTTGACGCTGGCGGCCTCGAGCGGCTTGCCGCCGGCAAAGCGCACGTTCTTGAGGAGCTGCGGCACGGGATCGAACAAGTGCAGCGTCTCGCTCGCAGGCTTGCCCGAGGCGACCAGCGCGGCGAGAACCTGCAGCGCGGCGACCGTGCCGTCGCCAGTGGTGCCGTGGTCGGTCAGGATCATGTGGCCGGATTGCTCGCCGCCGACGTTGTAGCCGCCTTCGCGCATCTTCTCGAGCACGTAACGGTCGCCCACGGAGGCGCGCACCAGTTCGAGGCCGAGGCCATTGAGGTAGCGTTCGAGGCCAAGGTTGGACATGACGGTGGCCACCACGCCGCCGCCGCGCAGCGCGCCCGCCGCGTGAAGCCGGCCGCCGATCAGCGCCATGATCTGGTCGCCGTCAACCGTCTGGCCTTTCTCGTCGACCACGATCAGCCGGTCCGCATCGCCATCGAGCGCAATGCCGATATCGGCGCGCACTTCGCGCACGCGCGCTTTCAGCGCATCGAGATGGGTCGAGCCGACGCCAGCGTTGATGTTCTTGCCGTTGGGTTCGACCCCGATGGCGATGACTTCAGCGCCGAGTTCCCACAGCGCCGAAGGCGCCACATGATAGGCCGCGCCATTGGCGCAATCCACCACGATGCGCAGGCCATCGAGGCGCACGTTATGCGGGAGCGAAGCCTTGACCGCGTGGATATAGCGGCCGCGCGCATCCTCGATGCGGCGGGCGCGGCCCACGTCGTTCGCATCGGCGAGCGGCAGATCCTGCTCGATCATCGCCTCGATCGCGAGCTCGTCCTCGTCAGAAAGCTTGTAGCCATCGGGGCCGAACAGCTTGATGCCGTTATCCTCGAACGGATTATGGCTGGCGGAGATCATCACGCCGACATCGGCGCGCATTTCGCGCGTGAGCAGCGCGACGGCGGGCGTGGGCATCGGGCCGAGCAGCACGACATCCATGCCGACACTGGTGAAGCCCGCGGTCATCGCGTTTTCCAGCATGTAGCCCGACAGGCGGGTGTCCTTGCCGATCACCACGCGGTGGCGGTGATCGCCGCGCAGGAAATAGGTGCCGGCCGCCTGGCCCACCTTCATCGCGGTTGCTGCCGTCATCACACCGGCGTTGGTCCGACCCCGGATGCCGTCGGTGCCGAAAAATTTGCGTGCCATTGCCTGAAACAAGTCCCTTAGCAGAAGCGCTATCGCAGCGCGGATTGCCATATGCCCCTACACGCTTAATGTCACCGACCCATGAACCAAGCGATTAACGATCCTTCATCCGCCAGCGAAGCGCCCCGCTCGCCAAGTCCCTTGCCCGAAATCACCAAGGTTCCCACGCTGTGGACGTTCGTCGGGCTGATCGGCGGCCTTGGTCTCGGCCTTGCCATGGCGATGCGGGCACCCGGTGCGCTTGCGCCGCTGCTGGCGGTGGCGGAGCCGGTGGGCGACATGTGGTTGCGCGCTTTGAGGGCGACGATCATTCCCCTCGTCGTCTCGCTGCTGTTCATGGGCGTGGTGCAGACCGTGGCGGCGGCGCGTGCCGGAGCCATGGCGCGGCGCGCACTGGGCTGGTTCTACCTCATCCTCGCAGGTGGCTCCGCGATGGCCGCTTTTGTCGTGCCGGCGCTCCTCGTGCTGATCCCCAGTCCGCCGGGCGCGGCTGCAGCGCTGCGATCCAGCATGTCCGCCGCCACGACCCAGAACGCCGGGCCGCTGCCGGGGGCGGGTGATTTCGTCGCCTCGTTCGTGCCGGCCAATGTGTTTGCCTCTGCCGCCAACGACGCGATCCTGCCGCTGCTGCTGTTCACTGCGGCCTTCGCCGTGGCCGCCGCGCGGCTCGGCCTGCGCCAGCGCGACAGCCTGTTGACGTTCTTCGAGGGCGTCGGCGGGGCGACATTGGCCGTGGTCGGCTGGATCCTGTGGACCGCGCCGGTCGGCGTCTTCGCGCTGAGCTTTGCGGTGGCGGCGCATACCGGCGCGGCGGCGATCGGGGCGCTGGCGCACTATGTGCTGATCGTGACGCTGACCGGCACGGTGATGTTCCTCAGCGCCTATCCGATCGCGGTGCTGTTCGGACGCCAGTCGCTGGGGGCCTTCGCCCGCGCGGTCATCCCGGCGCAGGCACTGGCGCTATCGACGCAGTCCTCGCTCGCCTCGCTCCCTGCGATGCTGGGCGCCTGCCGCCAGCTCGGCGTCCGTGACCGCGCTGCCGAGTTTACCCTGCCGCTGGCCGTGGCGCTGTTTCGCGGCACCGGCCCCGCAATGAACTTCGCCGTTGCGATCTACCTCGCGCACTGGCTCGGCATTCCGGTCGATACCTGGCACATGGTGGCGGGCTTCGCAGTTGCCTCGGTGATGAGCTTCGGCGCGGTGAGCCTGCCCGGCGCGATCAGCCTTGTCACCTCGTGCGGACCGATCGCGCTTGCCATGGGCGTGCCGGTGGGGCCGCTCGCGCTGCTGGTGGCGGTGGAAGTGCTGCCCGATCTCATGCGGACCCTGGGCAACGTGACGCTCGACGTTGCGGTTACCACCGTGGTCGATGCGATGCCCGGCCTCGATGACGAGCAGGTCGCTAGCGACTGATCCCTGAAGCAGGCCGGAACAGCGGCTCGCCCAGCAGAAAACCGATCACGTTGGGGCGGCCCAGATTGTCGAGCAGCGCCTCGATGATCATGAGGATCGGCACCGAAAGCAGCGCGCCGGGCACGCCCCAGATCCACGAAAAATAGCTGATCGCGACGAGGATCGAGACCGGACTGACCGTGAGGCGGGCGCCGAGGATCGCCGGTGTCACGAAGTTTGCCTCAACCGCGTGGAGGGCGAGGAAGGCCAGCACAGGGACCACGCCGACCGCGACCGAGCTGGCCGTGCCGAGCCCGACGAGAGCCAGCAGCGCCATCATGGCGAGCGGGCCGAGGTAGGGCAGGAAATTGAACACGAAGGCAAGGCCGCCCCACATGATCGGCGCGCTGAGGCCGAAGGCCCAGGCTCCGCCCGCGACGATCACGCCGACACCGAGGTTGATCAGCGCGACCGTGAGCAGATAGCCCGCCACGCGGTCCTGCACATCGCGCATCACCCGGGCGATGCGCACCGAAGCATTGGCGCTGTGGCTGCTCTGCGCGAGGCGGCGTTGCACGCGCAGGCGCGTCTCGATCATGAAGAAGGTCATCAGCAGCGTGACGAGGATTTCCAGCACGACGCTGGGGGTGGCAAAGGCGACCTGTTCGATCACCGAAGGGCTGGCGAGCACGACTTCGCGCGGGCTGTGGCCCATCAGCCGGGCAAGCTGGCGGTTGAAATCGTTGATCCAGGCAAGGTTGCCGCGCAGTTCGGCAAAGCGCCGGCTGACGACGGCGAGCATGTCCGGCACCTGATCGACCATCGCGAAGGCCGGCTGGAGGATCAGGCCGAGCGCGGCGACGATCACGCCGGCCATGGTCAGGATTGCCAGAAGCGAAGCGAGCATCCCCGGCAGACCGATCCGGCTCAGCCGATCGGCCAAAGGAGCCAGGACGATGGTGATGACAAGCGCGGTGACCGGCGGCAGGAACACCACCGCACCGATCGATAGCACGAAGGGCAGCGCAAGGAACAGGCCGACCATCAGGAGCAGCACGATCGCCGATTGCAGCCGCGCGCGCGCATCACCCGCCCATTCGTCGGGCAGGCCGTGCACAGCAGTGCCAGCTTCAAGTTCGGGATCGGGCATGTCGGCCATTGCGGGCTATAATCTGGACCGCGCATGTGGCGGGATCAAGGCCGGAACAGAGGATTGCCAGTTGTTCTGGCGCGCCTGTGCGCCGTCTTATCCCGCCAATTCCTTGCCGTAGATCACGTATTCCTTGTTGACCTTGCTGTCGATCGCATCGGCGATGGCGACCATTCCCTGATTGTCATCGAGGATCCAGCCGATCTCCCCGCGCGTGGAGCCATAGCGCGTCACCGAATTGCGGCGGATATACTCGATCATCATGAAGGCGAGCTGGCTGGCGAGGCGCGAGGCCTGCAGCTTCTTGCGCACGCCCATCAAGGGCACGCGCATGGTGCGCACGCGCGGATTGCGCAGCCACAGCAGCAGCTTGGCCCAGTTGAACGGAAACAGCGAACCGCCCATGGGTTTGAGCACTTCGTTGAGATCGGGCAGCGTCATCATGAAGGCCACCGGCTCGCCGTCGTACTCAGCGACCATGATCAGGTCCTCGCGCACGATCGGTTTGAACTTCTTGCCGGCGTAGGCGATCTCGGTGTCGGTGAAGGGAACGAAGCCCCAGTTGTCCGACCAGGCATCGTTGAGGATGTCGAGGATCAGCTTGGCTTCGGCATCGAACTTGCTCTTGTCCACCCCGCGGATGCGGATGCGCGGGTTCTTCTCGCCCGAGGCGACGATACGCTGGATCAGCGGGGGGAATTCTTTCGTGATATCGAGCTCGTAGGTGAGCAGCGACTTGGCCGGGGTGTAGCCCAGTGCCTCGATATAGGGCGGATAGCGCTTGCTCTGGTGGCCCATCATCACCGTGGGCGATTGCTCGAACCCGCGCACGAGCTGGCCCGGCTCCTCCCAGATCGACATCGAGATCGGGGCGAGCACGCGGTTCATGCCCTTCTCGCGCAGCCAGTCCTCGGCGCGGGTGATCAGCGCGCGGGCCACCGCTTCATCTTCCGCCTCGAGCAGGCCCCAGTTGCCGGTGCCCGGACCCATGCCCTGCACCGGGTCCATCGCAACAGCGAGATGATCGATATGCGCCGAGATGCGCCCGACGACGCTTCCGCCGCGGCGGGCGAGGAACAGCTGGACATCGGCATGTTCGAAGAACGGGTTCTTGCCCGGCGTCACGAGTTCCACCGCTTCCATGCGCAGTGGCGGGACCCAGGCGGGATCACTGGCGTTGATGCGGTAGGCCACGTCCACAAAGGCAGTGCGGTCGGCCTTGCCGGAAACCGGGGTGATGCTTACTTCGCCTTTGGTGTCTGGGGTACCGGCCACGATATTGCCTTTGTTTGTAGGTATCGGAAAATACGAAGGGCTTGCCTGCGTTGGCCCGGGCCGGATTGTCAAGCCGGACGCAGCGCTGGCAGGGCCCCGGATGAACGCATCGGGTCAATCAGGAATCATCGCATGCTTGCCTCTCCGTCTCTCGATACGCCGCCGATGCTGGAGCCCCAGCCCGCCGGTGCCGCGCCCCGAGAGGCCGCGATCCTCGCCCGCACGCCGGACGACAAGGCGATGCTGCGCGCGGCGGTCGAGCTGACGCGTGATCTGGGCGAAGCGAAGCCGGCGGTGTTCTGGCCCGATATGCTGGCCTCGGCGCTGACGGGTTATGCGGCGCTGGCGGGCGCGATCCTCGCCGGAAACGTGTGGGTCGCCGCCGCTTGCGGGGTGCTTTCGGCGCTGGCGTTCTACCGCGCGCTGCTGTTCATCCACGAGCTTTCGCACATCCACCGCAATGCGCTGCCGGGCTTCCGCTTCGCGTGGAACCTCATCGTCGGCATCCCGATGCTCACGCCTTCGTTCATGTATGAAGGCGTGCACCCGCTGCACCATGCCCGCACCCGCTATGGCACGGCAGAGGATCCGGAATACCTGCCGCTCGCGCTGATGAAGCCGTGGTCGCTGCCGGTGTTCCTGCTCACCGCCATTCTGCTGCCGGTGGCGCTGCTGGTTCGTTCGGCGGTGCTGGTGCCGTTGGGTGTGGTCATTCCGCCGCTGCGCCGGCTGGTCTGGGCGCGCGCCTCGGCGCTCGCGATCAACCCGGCCTTCCGCCGCCGCCCGCCCGAGGGCGACTTTGCGCGGATGGTGTTCTGGCAGGAACTCGGCGCCTCGGTCTGGGCATGGTTCCTGCTCGGCTGGTCGGCCACGCATGGCTGGCGGCCGCTGCTGATCGGCATTGCGGTGATCGCGCTCGGCGCCGTGCTCAATCAGGCGCGCACGCTGGTCGCACACCTCTGGGAGAACGAGGGCGAGACGATGACGGTGACGGGGCAGTACCTCGATTCGGTCAACGTGCCGCCGCCGGGCTGGGCCACCGCGCTGTGGGCGCCGGTCGGCCTGCGCTATCACGCGCTGCACCACCTGCTGCCGAGCGTGCCCTATCACGCCTTGGGGGAGGCGCATCGCCGCCTGACGGCCGAACTGGGTCTGGCGTCGACCTATACCCGTTCGAGCTACTCCGGGCTGTTCCCGCTGCTCGGCCGGCTGGTGCGCAGCACGATGGCGGCGCGCTAGCTCAGCGCGACATAGGCGCCGACTGCGATCACCAGCGCGGCAAAGCCCTTTTCGACCATGCCGCGATGGCTGGCGAGCGCCGCGGTGCCCTTGATGCCGAGGGCAGCACCGGCGGCACCGCCAATGGCCAGAACGCCCACGAGCGGCCAGTCGACATAGCCTGAGAGCGCGTAGGACGTGGCGGTCGTCGCGCCCAGCGCCGCGACGATGACCAGCGAAGTGCCCGAGGCAAAGCGCATCGGCATCGCGGTCGCTGCAATCAGCCCCGGCACGATCAGGAAGCCGCCGCCGATCCCGAAGAAGCCCGCCAGCAGACCCGTACCCAGCCCGATGGGGAGCAAGCGCGGCAGGAGCTGGCTTGCGCTCGTCATGGTGAGCCGCACGTCGGCGCGTTCCTCGCTGCGGCGCGGGCGGAGCATGGCAAGGCCAACACCGATCATCAGCAGGCCGAACAACATGAGCAGCCGCTTGCCATCCAGCGCCTTGCCCAGCTCCGCGCCAAGGCCCGCCCCGATGACGCCCGCTGCCGCAAACACTCCGGCGCAGCGCCATTTGACCGTGCCCGCGCGGGCATGTCCGGCCAGCCCGACCAGTGCGTTGAGCGTAACGGCGACAGCACTCGTGCCCACCGCGGCGTGCGCGGACGAAACGCCCACGGCATAGACCAGCAGCGGCGTCATCAGGATCGATCCACCCGCACCGAGCCCGGCGAGGATCAGGCCGATCGCTGCGCCCGAACCCAATGCGGCAAGGATCATCGCCAGTGGCATGGCATCAGGCCGCCGCGCGCCGGTTCCACGGCATCGCCGCGAGGAGCTTGGCCATACCGCACCAGCCTGTCGTGCCGGCAAACATGAGGCCCGCGCCGACAAAGGCGGAGAGGCCGAGGAAGATCGGGCTGAACAGGCAGCCCAGCACCACGCCGAGCACGACCAGCGCGCCTGCGGTGATCTGCACCTGCCGCATGATCTCGAGCGGAGCCTTGCGGTTTTCCGCCACCGGCAGCCCGGCCGTGCGCCAGGCGTCGAGTCCGCCTTCGAGCAGGTAGGCCGGGCAATCGCTGGCCGCCGCGAGCAGCTCCGCGTTGGCGGCGGTGCGCATGCCGCTGCGGCAGTGATAGACCACGGCCGGCGCATCTCCGACGCGGCCGATCGCGTCGATCGGGCGGTTCTCGGAGCCGGGAATGCGCGCGCGGGCAAATTCGTCCGGCGAGCGGATATCGATCAGGCGCGCACCGCTGGCCATCAACCGGCGGGTTTCGGTGGGGGTGATCCGGGGCAAGGTCATTGTGTCAGTCCTCAGCGCAATAGAGTTGGTAGAGCGTGGCGAGCAGCGCCTCGACCCGTGCATCGGCGATCCGGTAGCGCAGCACCTGCGCCTCGCGCGTGAAGGCCACGAGACCCACTTCGCGGAGACGCGCGAGGTGCTGCGAAAGCGCGGACTGCGAGAGCCCGACGCGCTCGGCAATATCGCCCACCTTCATCTCACCCGCTTCGGCCAGCGAGCAGAGCACCATCAGTCGGTGCGGATTGGCGAGTTCGCGCAGAATGCCCGCGACCATCGTGGCGTTGGCTTCGAACGTCGCTGTATCGAGGGGAGGGTGGATCGTCATGGAGCCTATATATAAGAACTTGCTAATTTAGCAAGAACTAATATAGAGAGGTCTCGAAAGGACCCTGCCATGGACGTTGCGCCTGCGATTCTCGCCTTTTTCGACGAGCCGACCTTCACCGTGACCTATCTCGTCGCCGATCCTGCCACGGGCACAGCGGCGGTGATCGATCCGGTGCTCGATTTCGATCAGGCCGCCGCGCGGATCGGCTCGGCTTCGGTCGAGGCCGTGCTGGCAGCTGCCTCGGCGCGGGGCTGGCGGATCGAGATGGTGCTCGAAACCCACGCCCACGCCGATCACCTGAGCGGGGCGAAGCTGATTGCCGCACGCACCGGGGCATGGATCGGCATCGGCGCGCATATCACGCAGGTGCAGGCCACCTTTGCGCCGATGTTCGGTGCGGATGATCTGCTGCCCGAAGGCCGCGATTTCGACTGGCTGCTCCATGATGGCGAGACGGTCCCCCTCGGCAATCTGGCCTTCACCGTGATGCACACGCCGGGGCATACCGCCGCCTGCATCAGCTTTCGCATCGATGACGCGGTCTTCGTCGGCGATACGCTGTTCATGCCCGACTACGGCACCGCGCGGTGCGATTTTCCGGGCGGTGATGCCCATGCGCTCTATGCTTCGATCCGCCGACTGCTGGCGCTGCCGGACGAGACCCGGATGTTCCTCTGCCACGATTACAAGGGGCCTGAGCGCACCGGGTTTGCATGGGAAACCACGGTTGGCGAGCAGCGGCGGGCCAACGTGCAAGCGCATGACGGTATCGACGAGGCTGCGTTTGTCGCGCTGCGGCAGGCGCGCGATGCAACGCTGGCACCGCCGCGCCTGCTGCTGCCTTCGATCCAGGTCAACATTCGCGCCGGGCGATTGCCGCCCGCCGATGCGCAAGGGGTGCAGGCGCTGCGCTTGCCGCTGCGCGCGGGCGATGCGGTGGCGGCTACTCTTCTGTCCTGATCAGCACGGTTTCGCCGATCAGCAGGAACAGGAAGAACGGCGCCCAGGCGGCAAGGAGCGGCGGATAGCCCCCGAAATTGCCCATCGCGAGCGCGGCGTTATCGACCACGAAGTAGGCGAAGCCCAAGGCCATGCCGATCACCGCACGCACGAACAGCATGCCCGAGCGCGCGAGCCCGAACGCAGCCACCGCGCCAAGCAGAGGCATCAGCAAGGCTGAAAGCGGGCCAGAAAGCTTGTGCCACCATTTGCCCTCGAGCTCGCTGGTGCGATAGCCGGCACTGCGGATCGCATCGATCGATTGCGAGAGCTGATCGATCGATTCGCCATCGGCATCGGCCTTGCGGATGACCACCTGCGCCGGGTCGACGCTTTTCGCGAAGACTTGACCCGAAGGATAAGTGATGCGGCGCGCGCTCTGCACGTCAAAGCCGGTGGGACGGCTCAAATGCCAGCCGGGCCCGGCATAAGTCGCTTCGGGCGAGCGCACGATCTCGGTCACCATTCCGGCCGGATCGCGGCGATACCAGCTCACGTCGGTCATGCGGGTCTGCTTGCCGATGCCAGTGACCGCGCGGGCGAACAGCAGGTTGACCCCATCCTGCAGCCACACGTTGGATTTGACCGCACTGTCACGCGGGATCGGGCCGTAATCGACCGCCTGCCAGGCCTTGAGCGTGGCGGAAGAGCGCACGACCACCCGCTCGTTGAAGCCCAGGGTAACCAAGGATGTCAGCGCCGCGACGAGGAACAGCGGCGCGAGCACCTGATGGGCGGACAGGCCGGCTGCCTTGAGCGCGATTACCTCGCTGTTCTGGTTGAGCGTCATCAGCGTGATGATCGTGGCGAGCAGCACCGAATAAGGCAGGAACCGGCTGATCAACTGCGGGACGCGCAAGCCAACATACGTCAGCAGTTCGCCTTGCCCGTTGCCGGGCGCAGCCAGGATCCGGCCGCTCTCGCTCAGCAGGTCGAGCATCTGCAGCACCAGCACGAGCATCAGCAGCACGGCGATGATGCGCACCGCGAACAGGCGGCCGATGTAGAGCGTGATCGTGCGCGAAGGGAAAAACTCAAGATGCATCGACAGCTCCCGATGCAACAGCCCGATCAGGCTTGCGCGCGGCGAACAGCTTTACCACCGAGCTTGAGATCTTGGCAAAGCCGGTTTCAAGCCCACCGATCGGCTGGCCGCCGGGCACATAGGCAAGGCGCCAGTACATCGAGACGATGAGCGCCGCGAAGAGCACGAACGGCCCCCACAGCGCCAGCGTCGGGTCGATCCGGCCGAGGCTTGCCACGTCCTGCCCGTATTCATTCACCTTGTGGTACGCGACTACCATCACGATCGAGACGAACACGCCCAGCGCCGAGCTCGACCGCTTGGGCGGCACCGCCAGCGAGACTGCCAGCAGCGGCAGCAGGAACATCATCGCCACCTCGACAAGCCGGTAGTTGAGGCTCGCGATGCTCTGGTAGCGCGCGGCCTGGCTTGAATCCTTGCTCCAGCCGATGCGCAGCAGTTCGGGCAGGAAATACTCGCGGTCGCGCTCACCGCGGCTGCGGAATTGTTCGATCTTGGGAAGGTCGATCGGCAGATCATGCGTCGCGAACGTGAGCACGCGCGGAGAGGTGATGCCCGGCCCGTCCTGCACGATCTGGCCTTCGGACAGGCGTAGGATCACCGTGTCCGGGTTTTCCTTGTTGGCGAAGAACTGGCCCTCGCGCGCGGAGATCACGAGGACCTGCCCATCCTTGGTGGCAATCCGCGCGAAGATTCCGCGCAGGTCGCGTCCCTCGTCGCGGCTGGAATCGACGCGCAGCGCGGTGCGGTCCTGCAGCGTGTTGAACTCGCCCACCTTGATCGAGGCGCCAAGCGCGCCGGAGCGCAGATCGAATTGCAGCTGTTCGTAGTAGTAGCGCGAAAGCGGCTGGAGATAGCCCACGATCAGCAGATTGAGCGCGGCGAGTACCACGGTGAAAAGATAGGGCACCCGCAGCAGCCGCGTGTACGACAATCCGACCGCACGCATCACGTCGAGCTCCGACGAGGTGGCAAGGCGGCGGAACGCCAAGAGGATGCCGAGCATCAGGCCGAGCGGAATCGCAAGGCTCGCGTATTCGGGCAGCAGGTTGGCCAGCATCTTGAACACGACGCTGACCGGCCCGCCTTCCGTCGCCACGAAGTCGAACAGCTTGAGCATTTTGTCGAGCACGAGCAGCGACGCCGCGATCACGAAAACCGCGCACATCGGCACGAAGACGAGCCGGGCGATGTATCGGTCAGTGGCGGTAAGCAAAGGCAAGGGCGGGGCAGCTCGCTGGACCGGGTGAACGGTTCCGGTTAGCCGGGTTCAGAGGCCGGCGGAAGGCGAAAATGCTGGGAGCGCCAAGCGTCCTGTCGACCGTGGCGGTCAGTCAGGCGCGAATCACGCCTTCTCGAGCGTGCACTGCAGCGGGTGCTGGTTCTGCCGGGCGAAATCCATCACCTGATTCACCTTGGTTTCAGCGATCTCGTAAGGGAAGATCCCGCAGACGCCGACGCCCTTCTGGTGAACATGAAGCATGACCCGCGTCGCCTGTTCGAGGTCCATGTTGAAGAAGCGCTTGAGGCACATCACGACGAATTCCATCGGCGTGTAATCGTCGTTCAGCATCAGCACCTTGAACATGCTGGGCTTCTTGGGCCGCGTGCGCGTCTTGGTGGCGATGCCGATCTGATCATCACCGCCGCCGTTGTCGGAGCCACCGGGGCCCTTGGGTTCGTCATCGGCCGCGCGCAAGGGCATGCACACCGCATATGCGGCAGAGCCTTCGGGGGCGCCGGGATGGGATGTCATGCTCATAGCGTAGGGGGAATATCGCATTGCAGGCCCCCGCGTACAAGAGGCGGGTGAACACTTGGCCTTAAAGTCCAGCATCTGGGCCACATTTTCCGCCAGCAAACGAAAACGGGCCGGAGGGAAATCCCGTCCGGCCCGCTTCGTGGTCAAAGCCCGCCTGCGCCGCAGCGCAGGCGTAGCGCACCGATCAGGCGGCGTGCTTGATCTTCTCGACCGCGAGGCTGACGCGGTTCGAGATCGGCTGGAAAGCCTCGCTGGCGAGCTTGAGCATCGCTTCGCTGTTCTTCGAGGTCGCGGCCATCGCGGCATCGAACTGCTTGCGGAGCATCGCGTTCTGCTTCTCGAAGAATTCGGCCGGCGACTTCACGGCGGCGAGTTCCTTCATTTCGGCCTGCATCGTCTCGACCACGGTCTTGGTCTCGGCGGCGTAGCTCTTGCCCATTTCCTGCAGACCCGAAGCGAGGATCTTGGTGGATTCGACGACCGCTTCGACGTTGCCCTTGGTGAAGGTGCCCATGTCGCCCAGCGCGGCCTGGCTCTTTTCGAGCGCGGCCTTTGCCTTGTCGGCGGCTTCCTTCATCGCGGTCTGGATGGTCGCGGTCATTTCGGTGGGGATGGCGTTCATGATGGTAAAGTCCTTCTGCTTGGTAGCCGCGCTCTTCATGGAGACGGCTTCTTTCTTGTTGGTCTTGACGAGGTTCGTGCTGATTTTCGCGGCAGGCTTCGGTTCGGGCTTTGCAGCCTTGGCCTTGACCGTCCGGACCGGCTTCACAGCCGGCGCCACCGGCGCTTCGACAACCTTTGCGGGGGCAGACACGGCGACCTTGCGGGGACGACCGGGCTTGCCCTTGGGCTTGGGAGCCTGCTTGGCAGCGACCACCGGGGCGGCCTCCGCTGCAAGCACTTCCGGCTGTACGAGCGGCTGGGCCGGGGCGATTTCGGCCTCGGCACTCGGCGCGGCAATTGCTGCGCTTGCGATGTCCTTGACGTCGTCTTCCATGACCTGACTGCTCCTGCGCCGCACACGCCCCATCGGCAAAATCCAAGATGTTGGATCAGCAGCGGACCGTGTTGCAGTGCACAAAATAGGGAGTCGGCAGGGTCAGGTCAAGTACTATTGTGCACTGCACCATTGCTGGAAGCGCCCAGAATGGCAGGAGCTTTGCCCGCCGCCGGCAATCCTCAGCGGGTCTTCACATAGCGGCCGGGTGCGTCCTCGATCACCGGGTCGCCGCGCCCACCCGGCACGCGCTTGCCCTTGGCGGGTACGGTGGCCGCATCCGACTCGCGGATCCATTCGATCCAGTCGGGCCACCAGCTGCCCTTGGTCTCGCGCGCTCCGCCGACAAACTCCGCGAGCGTCGTCGGCGCGCCGTCGTTGCGCCAATACTGGTACTTGCCCGCATCGGGCGGATTGACCACCCCGGCGATATGGCCCGAGCCCGCCAGCAGGAAGCGCCACGGCCCTGAAAGCAGGCGGGTCAGCTTCCACACGCTTTCCGGCGGCGCGATGTGATCTTCGCGCCCAGCCTGGATGTAGCACGGCGTGGCGATCAGCCTCAGGTCGATCGGCGTGCCGTCAATCTCCAGCGAATCGGGCATGACCAGTCGGTTGTCGCGGTAGAGGTCCTCAAGATAGGCCTTGTGCCACTTGGCCGGCAGGTTGGTCGTGTCCCCGTTCCAGTGCAGCAGGTCGAACGCCGGATAGTCCTCGCCCAGCAGGTAATTGCTGACGACGTAGTTCCAGATGAGGTCGGTGCCGCGCAGCAGATTGAACGTGGCAGCCATGTAGCGCCCGTCGAGGTAGCCATCGGTCGAAAGGCTCTCCAGCAGCTTGATCTGCTTGTCGTCGATGAACGACTTGAGGTCGCCCGCCTTCTCGAAATCGACTTGCGCAGTGAAGAAGGTGGCGGAGCGGACCTTGTCCGCCTCACCCCGCCGCGCGAGCATTGCCAGCGTCGCCGCCAGCGTGGTGCCCGCGACGCAATAACCGATGGCGTGGACCTGCGGCACGCCAAGCCGTTCGCGCACCACGTCGATCGCCTCGACCTGCGCCATGACGTAGTCGTCCCAAACCACGTCTGCCATCGCGGCATCGGCCGATTTCCACGAGACGACGAACACCGTCAGCCCCTGCTCCACTGCCCAGCGGATGAAGCTCTTCTTGGGATTGAGATCGAGGATGTAGAAGCGGTTGATCCACGGCGGGAAGATCAGCAGCGGCACCGCAAGCACGGTTTCGGTCGCGGGGCTGTACTGGATCAGCTGGAAGAGCGGCGTCTCGTAGACCACCTTGCCCGGCGTGACCGCGATGTTGCGGCCAAGTTCGAAAGCCTGCGGATCGGTGTGGGTGAGCTGGCCCTTGCGCACGTCGGCCAGCATGTGCTCGACGCCCTTGACCAGGTTCTCGCCGTGCGTTTCCATCGTGCGCTCGATCACGATGGGATTGGTCATCGGGAAGTTGGCTGGGCTCAGCGCATCGATCACCAGCTTGGTGAAGAACTGCACCTGATGCTGCCGCTCGGGCGGCAGTCCCTTCACGTCCGAAGCCATGGCGGTGAGCTTTTCGGCGAGCAGCAGATAGGTCTGGTGAAGCAGTGCGAACCACGGCTGATCCGCCCAGCGCGGATCGGCAAAGCGGCGGTCCTTGCGCGGCAACGCTGCCGGCTCTTCCTTGCCGGCGGCTGGCCCGATGCCATAGCGGCCCAGCACATTGGTCCACAGCTCCAGCCCGTCTTCCCACAGCTTGGCCTGCGTTTCGGCCTGCGACAGCGGCAGCGCGGCGTACCAGTCAGTGAACAGCGAGGTCCAGCGCCCCGGGTCCGCCATGCGCGCCATCGCCGGCTCGATCTGCCCCGCTTGCTCGGCGCCGAAATCGAGCCACATCTTCTGCAGCTTCGCGGCCGACATCGCCCAGTGCTGCATCGCTGCCGGATCGGACGCCAGATTGGGCAGGGGAGTCGAAGTCGTGGGCAGGAACGGCGCGAACAGCGCCTGCACCGCCTCACCCTGCTGGCGCATGAGATCCTCGATCACTGCCGTATCGAGCGGGTTTTCCGGCGGCGTGGCGGCGTCGGCCATGTGTGATCCCAATCCCTGTTGCGCTGATGCAGCCTTATAGCGCCGATTGGGGCGCTTGTGATCCCTTCCGGTTTCCACAGGCCGACGATTGTCGTAAGGGGCCTGATGGCGCGGCGCTTTTGCTGCGCCAAAGGAGTGAGTAAACCCGTCGTGACCGAAGAATTCTACCGCATGAAGCGCCTGCCGCCCTACGTCATCGCCGAAGTGAACGCGATGCGGGCCGCCGCTCGCGCCCGCGGGCAGGACATCATCGATCTCGGCATGGGCAACCCCGATCTCCCGCCGCCGCCGCATGTCATCGAGAAGCTGTGCGAAGTGGCGATGAAGCCCGATGCGCACGGTTATTCCGCGTCGAAGGGCATCCCCGGCGTGCGCAAGGCGCAGGCCAACTACTACGCCCGCCGCTTCAATGTGGAGCTCGATCCCGAGAACGAGGTCGTGATGACCATGGGATCGAAGGAAGGTCTCGCCAGCCTCGCCACCGCGATCACCGCGCCGGGCGATGTCGTGCTCGCGCCTAATCCAAGCTACCCGATCCACACGTTCGGCTTCATCATCGCGGGGGCAACGATCCGCTCGGTGCCGACCACGCCCGATGAACGCTACTGGGAAGCGCTTGACCGGGCGATGCGCTACAGCGTGCCGCGCCCCTCGGTGGTAATCGTCAACTACCCGTCGAACCCGACGGCGGAGACGGTGGATCTTGCGTTCTACGAACGCCTCGTGGCGTGGGCGAAGGAGAACAAGGTGTGGGTCCTCTCCGACCTCGCCTATTCCGAGCTCTATTTCGACGGCAACCCGACGCGCTCCATCCTTGAAGTGCCGGGTGCGAAGGATGTCGCGGTCGAGTTCACCTCGATGTCGAAGACGTTCTCGATGGCCGGTTGGCGCGTGGGCTTCGCGGTGGGCAACAAGCAATTGATCGCCGCGCTGACCCGCGTGAAATCGTATCTCGATTACGGCGCCTTCACGCCGATCCAGGCCGCGACCTGCGCCGCGCTCAATGGACCGCAGGACATCGTCGAAACCAACCGCCTGCTCTACCAGAAGCGCCGCGACGTGATGGTCGAAGCCTTCGGCCGCGCCGGGTGGGAAATCCCTTCCCCGCGCGCCTCGATGTTCGCATGGGCGCCGCTGCCGCCAGCGCTGCGCGAGATGGGCAGCCTCGAGTTTTCCAAGCAGCTGCTCACTCACGCCGAAGTCGCGGTCGCGCCCGGCGTGGGCTATGGCGAGGACGGCGAGGGCTATGTCCGCATCGCCATGGTGGAGAACGAGCAGCGCCTGCGCCAGGCCGCGCGCAACATCCGCCGCTACCTTTCCAGCATGGGCGTCAACGCCAGCGCCGCCTGAAACAATACCGGGAGCACGTCCAAGCCATGAATTTCCATGATCGCGTCAGCGTCACCATCGAAGATCACGTCGCCCATGTCCTGCTCGACCGGGCGGACAAGATGAATGCGCTCGACGATGCCATGTTCGACGCGATCATTGCGGCCGGGAGCCATCTGCACAGCGCCAAGGGCGTGCGCAGCGTGGTCCTCTCGGGCGCGGGGCGCTCGTTCTGCGCGGGGCTCGATCTTTCGAGCATGGGCAACCCCGATCGCTGGGGGAGTGGCGGAAACCTGACCGACCGCACCCATGGCAACGCCAACCGCGCGCAATATGCCGCCATGGTCTGGCGGGGCCTGCCGGTCCCGGTGATCGCGGCGGTCCACGGCGTCTGCTTCGGCGGGGGCCTGCAGGTGGCGAGCGGTGCGGATATCCGGATCGTGGCCCCCGATGCGCGTCTGGCGGTGATGGAAGTGAAGTGGGGCCTTGTGCCCGACATGGCCGGCTATGTGCTGTGGCGCGGCAATGTGCGCGACGATGTGCTGCGCGAACTGACCTATACCCACCGCGAGTTCAACGGCACCGAGGCGGCCGCCTTCGGCTTTGCCACCCATGCCGATCCCGATCCACTGGGCCGCGCGATGGCTCTTGCGCGCGAGATCGCGAGCAAGAGCCCCACCGCCGTGCGCGGAGCCAAGCTGCTGACCGGTCGCACCGCTTATCTGAACGAGGACGAGATCCTCATGGCGGAAAGCGTGGCGCAGCACGAGCTCATGTATTCGCGCAACCAGATCGAGGCTGTGAAGGCCGGTATGGAGAAGCGCGCGGGCGATTTCGTCGATCCTTGAGGCGAAGGACGGCTTGCCTCAAAGAATCCCGTTGCGGGCACGGCAACGCTCGGCTAACCGCGCCGTTCCACGCTGATGCGCATCGGGGCCCGATGGCGGAGTGGTTACGTAGCGGACTGCAAATCCGTGCACGCCGGTTCGATTCCGGCTCGGGCCTCCATTTCACCGTTTAAAGACGTCCTGGCTCAGGACAAGGCCCGCTCGGCGTCCATCATGCGCTGCAGAATCCGGCGGCCCTCGACGGCCGTCCCGTCGCTCTTGAGCATGAGTTCGGGGAGCAGCGTCTCGCAGCGGGTGAGAATCTTTTCGATTTCCACGGTCGCGAAAGCGTCTTCATCGAGCACGGGCGGCAGCGCGATTTTCAGGGCCTCAACCTGCGCTTCGCTCGTGCCGCCGAGCGCGAAGAAATAGTTGGTTTCATGGCGCGTGGCCGGGGTGACCGCGTGGAAGACCTTCACGCTCTGCAAGCATTCGCCGCCGCGCTCGGGATCACCGGCCACAACGTAGGTATCATCGAGGCCGGCATGGAAGCCGGGAGCAAAGAAGGTCATCCCGGCCAGCCGATCGATCGGGCCAGCGTAGCCTGTATTCTGCGCCATGAGCGGCGGGCAGGCCGCACCGCGCAGCCAGCGGCGGCTGACAACCTTGCGCTCGCCGACTTGCCGTTCCTCGGGGGCACTGGCGTTCTCCTCGCTGCCGATGCTGCTGGCATGGAGGAAGCCGAGGTGGGTCAGATCGAGCAGATTATCATTGAGCAGCTGGTATCGCCCTTCAACATGCAACGTGCTGAAGGGTTTGTAGATATAGCCATCGAGGCCGAAACCCATGTCCGCCGCGGAGGGGATCAGAGCTTCGTCGGCCAGTTCAGGATCACCCATCCAGATGAACGCCCAGAGCCCGCGCTCGACGAGGGGATAGGACGGGATCTTGTAGACACCGGGAACCGTGTCCTGGCTCGGCACGCGGGTGCAGCGGCCGTCCGCGCCGAAGGTGATGCCGTGATAGCCGCACTGGATGGCATCGCCGACCCGCAGCGATTCCCCGAGCGGATAGTACCGATGGGGGCAGCGCCCGCCCACGGCCACCGCGGTGCCATCCGCCTTGCGATAGAGCACCACCGGCTGGCCAAGGATCCAGCGGGAGAGCAGCGCTTCGCCGATGTCTTCACAGAATGCGGCAACATACCAACCGTTGCGCGGCGCAAAATCGCCTTCCTTGAAAGGGTACATGGGGTAACTCCCTGAGCGCTGGCGTGCATGTGGATCGAAGGGCGCGGGCGCCGCGCGGCTGTTTGTCAGGCGATCCCCTGTTTCCCCGGCGCGATGATGTGGTTGGGATCGAGCGCCTGCTTGAGCCGTGCATTCACCTCGCGATTGGTCTGGCCATATTGCTGAGCAACCAGATCCATGGTCGAAACCGCCGAGCGATAGGCGCACCAGCCCTTTTCGCCGAAGCGGGTGATCATTTCGGCCATGCAGGCATCGGCGCGCTTTTCCTGCTCCGGGTCCGACTTGTCGAACATCAGGAAGATGATGTGATGCAGCTCGCGCCCGCCCACGGCGTAGGCCGGGGCATAGTCGAAATTGTATTTGCCCATGATCTCCTTGGCGAGCGCGGTCTGGCCCTTGGGTTCCTCGCCCTTGGCCGGCGCCACGGGGGCGAAGGCAACCATCCCGCCGCCATTCCCGCGCCACCGCACGATGCCGATTTCCTCAAGCGTCATGCCGCCGCGCATCAGGGTCTGGTGGTGTTCGAACCAGGGGTTACCGGTCATCTCGGCGGCAGTCATCACCTCGCCGCCAGATGCCTCGAACGCCCGGCGCACGATCGGCTCGATCGCGCCGATGATCTCGTCGGTGCCATAGAGCGCGAAGTAGGTGTTCCACATGCCAAGCCCGCGCTTGGCCGCCTCGCGCTTGACCACTTCGTCGGGGATCGATCCGGGCTCTTTCCAGAACTCGTCGCGGCGGTGGAACATGGCGAGCTGATAGGCCGCGCCCATGATCAGCACGCCGTTGGGGATGAGGTTGCTCATGCGGAACGGGCGGATCGTATCGGTGATCGCGGCGATGTCTTCCGGATTGGGATGCCGCACCATGAACGCCTTGTAGGCGGGCGGTTTTGGCATCAGCCACATGCCCAGCTTGGTGACGACGCCGAAGTTGGACTGGGTGAACAGCCCGTCGAGATAAGGACCGTAGCCCCACTTGAACGCCTGCCAGGTGGTTGAATCCTTGACCGAGCCCATGCCCGTCTTGAGAATCGAGCCATCGGCCAGCACCACTTCCATGCCGCACTGGAAGAAGAAGTGATCGCCATAGGGCGTATAGCCAACCCCGCGTTCGAGCGTGTTGCCGAGCATCGAGACGATCGGGCCGACGGTGGGCACATCGAGCCAGTAGGGCAGGTTATGTGCCTCAAGGTAGTCGTGCATGTCCTGATAAGTCACGCCCGGCTCGACCAGCGCGGTGCCGAGTTCGGCGTCGACGTGGATGATCTTGTTCATCCGCTTGAGGTCGAGGATCATCTGCCCCGAACTGGCCGGGGTGGCCATGCCGTAGCCCATGTTCTTGCCGGTGGAGACGGGCCAGAGCGGCAGCTTGTAGCGGTTGGCCACCTTGAGGATGGCCTGCACTTCCTCGACCGACGCCGGTGCGACTGCGCCCGAGGGGATGTGCTGGCCGAGCGGATCGGGAATGAAGCTCTTCTTGTAGCTGGCGGTGCTGGTCTCGTCCGCAAACACCCAGTCCACGCCGACGATGGCGCGCAGATCCTTGAGCGCGGCGGCGAACACATCGCGGTCCATCGAAGCGGGCATCATGCGTGGGCCGCCCAGCGGCGAGGCGATGGCCTGCCCCGCAAGCAGCGCCGAACCGACCGCGCCTGCGCGCAGGATCTCTCGTCTTGAAATGCCGCTCATTGGCCGTGCTCCTTGCTGTCGGCCTTCGATGCCGCAATCCATTTGGCCAGCGCGGAGAGTTCCGCCGGGCTGATCTCCGTGGGCTTGAACGCGGGCATTGCGCCCTGACCATGTCGGACGATCATTTCGATCGCCTCGGCCGGCAGGGCCCGGCCGCGGATGACCGGGCCGACATTGTGGCCGTGGCAATAGCCGCAGGTCTTGGCGTAGATCGTATCGGGCGCACGCGGGGGCGCCGCGTCGCTGGCTTGCGCCGCACGGAGGGCCGTCATTGAAAGCATGGCCGCGAGACCCAAGGCGATTGCGGCCGGTAACACTCGCCTTGGTGCGACCTTCATTCCGCAATCTCCATAGCCGCAATGGTCTTGGTTTCGGCATCACGCTCGACCGGATCCTTGTCCTGCGCGCGCATGAGCCGGGTAAAAAGCGTGATCGCCTTGTCTGCAGTCGTCGGGACGGGCCGGCGCGAAGGATCGGCGCTGATCACGCGCTGCTGCGCTTCGATCATCACCTTGTCCTCATTGAAGGCCATCGTCGCGATATCGATCATCAGCTGAGCCATGGCTTCATCGCCGTGCTGCGCGGCGGGACCCCACGAATAGTAGTAGGTCGTCGTCGTCCCGCTGGTGGGAGTGACCGCCTGGCTGGTGAAGTTCGAATGGAGCGATGGCAAGTCATCGCTGGGCGGAAGGCCGCCGCAGGCTGCTGCCGTCCCGGCCGGGAAGAGCGCCGTGTAAAGCAGGAAGACGCCGGGCAGGACGAAGTCATACGTCGTCCAGATATCGACGGTCGTGTGTTCAGCGGCCTTGCCGAGTGGCGGGATCGGCGGAGAGCCGACTAGCCACCGCGAGGACCGGACGCCTTCCGGGATCGCTTCTACTTTCGCGCGGGTGTTCGACCACGAAAGATCGGCACCGAAGCTGGCGGCATGGACATAAGAGAGGTGCGTCAGGTCGAGCAGGTTGTCGTTGATCAGCTCGTAGTGCGCCTCATAATGGAGCTGACCGGTTTTCAGCACCCAAGCGGGATCGGTGAGCGCCTTAGACGGGGCAACGCGCGACGGATCGGCCCGGTCGATGTCGCCCATCCAGACCCAGATCCAATCGTTCTGCTCGACGACCGGATAAGTCCGAACACAGGCATTGGGCGGGATCATGTCCTGCCCCGGAATTTCGGCGCAACGACCGCCCGCCTCGAACCGCATGCCATGGTAGAGGCAGCGGATGCTGTCGCCCTCGATGCGCCCGTGGGAAAGCGGGGCGAGGCGGTGAACGCAGCGGTCCTCCATCGCCACCACGGTGCCATCGGACCTGCGCCAAAGCACCACCGGTTCGCCCAGCAGCATCCGCTGCAAGGGCTTGCCCGCTTCGAGTTCGTAGCTCCACCCTGCAACGTACCAGCAATTGCGGATCAACATGGCTGCCCCTTTCAAGGAAAGAAAAGACCCCGCCCGGCAGGAGGGTGTTTTGGCGCCGGGCGGGGGGACGATTGCTCGCCTCAGAACTTGACGCCGACCCTGGCGTACCATTCGGCTGGGCGGCTCCACGTGCCGTAGATCTGGCCGCCCGCGATCTGCGCCTGACCGGTGACGATGTAGCGCGTATTGGTGATGTTGGTGCCGCCCAGCGTGAGGTTCCAGTGATCCGAAGGGGACTCGTACGAGATGCTCGCGTTGAGCATGTCGAGGCTCGGACGGCGCAGCAGGAAGGTCCGCTCGGTGTCGTTCCACATGCTGGAGGTGCGGGTGTAGTCCGCCAGCAGCACGACCGCGCCCTTGTCGCCAAGACTGACCTTGTAGCGCGGTGTGACGTTGAACTTCCACTTGGGCGTCTTGGGCAGATCCGCGCCCAGAACGGTACCGGCCTGGAACGGATTGGCCGCTACCACAGCCTGCGGCAGCAGGCTGGTGTAGTAGGCATCGGTGTAGCCGACCGATGCGTTGATGGTGAGGCCCCTAACCGGCGCGATGACCGCTTCAGCTTCGAAGCCTTTGATCCGGGCGTTGCCGGCATTTTGGACCGTCGGGCTGACGCCTTGCTGGAAGTTCAGCTGGATGCCATCGTATTTGGTGGTGAAGGCGGCAAAATTGAGCTGGAGACGGCGGTCGAACAGCGTCGACTTGACGCCCAATTCAAAGCTCTCGGCCTTCTCTTCGTCAAAGTCCGGCGCGGTCGGCAGCGGATTGGACAGACGGGTGGTCCACCCGCCGGTCTTGTACCCGCGCGACCACGAACCATAGACCATCACATTGTCGTTCGGATGCAGCTGAAGGCCGACCTTGGGCGCGAAGTTGTTGAACTTCTTCTGCTGCGTGCCGCCCACATAGTAGCGCAGCGGCTCGCCAGGGACCGGGAAACCGAGGATGGACTGGCACGGATCGCCATAGATCGGGCAGTTGAACAGCTTGTAGTTGAAGCCGTTGTTGTCCCTCTGCCGCCCTATGAAGGTCTTGTCCTCATGGGTGTACCGGCCGCCGACAGTGATCCCGATGAGGTCGTTGATCCGCCAGTCGATCTGGCCGAACGCGGCATAGTTCTTCGTCTTGAGATCGTTGGGTCCGACGATCTGCAACAGGCCCTCGGCGAAGGTCACGTAGTCCAGCATCTTGCCTTCCTCGCGGAAGTAGTAGCCGCCGAGGACGAAGTTGAGCTTCTTGTCGAGCGCGGAGCCGATAAGCTGGACTTCCTGGCTGAACTGGTTCTGCGTGAGCGAGAATGACGGTTCGAGGATCGCAGCAGGCGAGTTGTCGAGATCGACGCCTGCCGCCCATTTGATATTGCGATAACCGGTGATCGATTTCACCGCGATGGTATCGGTGATGTCGTAGTCCAGCACCCCGGTGAAGCCGTAGACCTTCATGTTCGAGAAGCTGTTGCCTGTGGCAAAGCTCTTGTCCTTGTCGGCCGAGACCCAGCGGTTGTCATAGGGCAGCCGGTCGTTGCCGGGATTGCCATCGACGTTGACGCTGGCGAGCGGCGGCAGGTTCGCTCCCGGATTGAGCGGAGTTCCGCGCACGCCGCACAGCGCGCCCGCATTGCGCGCCGCGATCTGATCCGGCGTGGCGCCGATGCAGAAGTTGTAGAGACCGGCAAACAGGAACCCGGACGATCCGGTCACCACATCGAGCGCAGTGCCCGGAATGTTGTTGGCCGCAAGGCCGGCAAACGGCCCCGGCACGCCCGATGTCACCGCCAGCACCGAGTTCGGCGTCGCCGACTGGTCGATCTTGAGATAATCGCCGCCGAGCGTGACCTTCAGCTTGTCGCTCGCCTGCCACTGCAGCTTGCCGCGAATGGTCCATTCGTGCTGTCCCCCTTCGCGGTCCGACGTCCGGTAGCCCGAAGCCGGCAAGGCGCCCACGCGGTCGGTCGAATAGGGCGTGGCCGAGGTATAGGGCACGCGAACCTGATAGCCGTCGCGGTTCTTGGTCGAGAAGGTAAGCGAGCTGCGCAGCGTGTCGCTGAGCGGCAGATCGATATAACCGCGCGCGTCGATCCGGTTGTAGCGGCCGGTCGTGATGTCCGCCTGGACGGCGGGCTTGTCACCCGGCGTGCGCGTCACCACGCTGATCGCGCCGCCGATCGTGTTGCGGCCAAACAGGGTGCCTTGCGGCCCCTTGAGCACTTCGATGCGCTCCACGTCGGGCAGATCGAGGTTCGCACCCACCGTGCGGGCGAGGTAGACACCGTCGAGATAGATGCCGACACCGGGATCGATGTTCATGGCAAAATCATTCGCGCCGATGCCGCGAATGAACGCCGAAAGCACTGCGGTGGAGCCCGAAAACGGCGTCCCGCCATCGAGCGTGACGTTCGGCGCGGCATTGGAAAGCTGCGCGACATCCGACACCGCACGTTCGCGCAGTGCATCACCGGCGAAGGCCGAGATCGCGATCGGCACGTTCTGGACGTTCTCGGCACGCTTCTGCGCTGTCACCACGATTTCCGCGATGCCGCCCTCGGCCTGCGCTTCCTGCGCATGCGCGGCGATGGGTGCGCAGAGCGCAAGGATGCTCGCAAACGTCTTGAATCTGGCCATGCGCATTCTCCCCCTCGCGCCCTGTCTGGGCGTCGTGTCGTCATTTCTGGGGAAGAGTTATGGCAGGTGCAGCGCGGCCTGATATGGCGCATTGCGCACAATGAACCGGGTCAAAAGTGCGCTCCGTCCGTCCGGCTTTGCCACGGATCATCTCACATGGTAGTTTTCGCAGCGGGAGAACACGGGATATCGGAATGCAGGAACTCTTGCGAGTCTCGACTGCGGATGCGCCGATCGGGCAGAAGCATGCCTATTGGACGCGGCAGGTTGCGACCCATGTGAGCCGGCTTGAAATCGATGTGCGCAAGAAGCTCGATTTCGTCGGCGCGTTCTCGGTCCGCACGCTCGGCCCCGCCCGTCTTCTGCTTATCGACGCCGAGTTCCAGAGCGCCGTCCATCGCGGTGACAGCGCCGAAGATCAGGTCAGGATCATCTACATCGATCAGGGCCACATGGACATTCGGCGGTTTCATCGCCGCATGCCGGTTGCCCAAGGCGAATGGTGCATCCTCGACGACCGCGAGGACTATGCCTTCACCACATCGGAAAACTGCTCCGCCATCGTGCTGCAATTCCCCGGCCCATGGGCCCGGCGCTTCGTGCCGGAGCTGTCGGAAGAAATCATTTCCAGCACCTCCTGCCTGCCCAACTGGGAGCGGGCGCTCGCTTTCGCGATGAAGGCGATTGGCTGCTGGGAAGTCTTCGAGGCGGCGCTCGACGATGTTCAAGTGGTGGAGCATGTCGGCGGACTGCTGACGCTGGCGCTGGGCCGGAGCGCTCCGCTGGTGACCCGGCACAAGTCCACGATCATGCGCGGCGTGCGCAAGTCCATGCTGGAACGCTATATCGACCCCAAGCTCAGCGTGGCAGACATTGCGCAGGACAACCGCATTTCACGCCGCTATCTGCACCAGCTCTTCGCCGAAAATGGCGAAAGCTTCGGGAAGCAACTGCTCAAGCTGCGGCTGCAGCGGGCCGAGCAGATATTGGGCGATTATCGCTTCAGGAAGCTGACGATCGCCGAGATCGCCCAGTCCGTCGGCATATCCGACCCGGCCCTGTTCTCGCGTCATTTTCGCAACCACTATGCTTGCACCCCCACGATGTTCCGGGGATCACGCTTCGCCCGGCTTGCCGGGGAAGCAAAGGCCTAGGTCCCGACTCTAGAACGTATGGCCGGGCAGATAGGCGAAGCGCGCCGGCACGATCAGGCGGATCTCCGTTCCGAACCCTTCGGCGCTCTCTATGCGCAGTCTGGCCTTCATGGCCCGGGCGCGTTCATACATGCCGAGGAGGCCGAAGTGCCCGGGTCGCCCGCGCGGCGAAACGAAGTCGCGGCGGATCCCCTTGCCGTTGTCGCGCACGAAGGCGCTGAAATGGAGCCGGCTGAAGACCACGCCGATATCGACGCGCGTGGCTTCGGAATGGCAGGCGGCGTTGTTGAGCGCTTCGCCGAGGACGGCGAGCACTTCATCGACCAGTTCGGGCAGCAGACGGCGCGGCTTGCCCTGAACCTGCAGCGGCCCGATCAGCCCGGCCGGGTAGATTTCCTGCGCGGCAATCCGGGTGAGCTCGGTCAGGATGTTGCGTTCGTCCATCCGGCGAAGCCCGGTCACGCGGTCGCGGCCCTCCACCAGCATTTCCTCGGCACGGTCCAGCGCGGGGACGAGAATCGCCTGCGCATCGGCATCGTGTGCGAAGCGGTCCGCCACAGCCTGAAAGCGCAGGATCAGGCCCTGCACGCCCTGGATCATCGTATCGTGGAGTTCGCGCGCGATCCGCTCGCGCTCGCGGTTGCGCTCCAGCATGCGGTCCCGGATCTGGCCGCTCACCTGGCTGAGGCGCAAGCTGAACGTGGCGTAGAGCCCGCCGCAGATGGCGAGGACGGCAAGGACCGTGAACCACCAGGTTTGGTGCCAGGCGCGGGCGATGGTGAAGGAGACGCGCAAGGGGGTGGGGCTCCACACTCCGTCCTCGTTGGCCGCGAGCACTTCGAAGGTGTAGTCGCCGGGACGAAGATCGGCGAACACGGCTTCGCGCACGTTGCGCACGCTGGTCCATGCCGCATCCGCGCCAAGCAGCCGGTAGCGGAACCGGACCCGCTGGGGCACCGCAAGGCTGGTTGCGGTATAGCCGATCTCGATCCGCGTCGTGCCGGCCGGAAGCACCATTCCGCCGGTCGCAGCGAAGCGTAGCCCCTTGGCCATGATATCGCGCACCAGGACGGTCGGAGGCAGGGGATTGGCGGAGATGGCAGCGGGATCGATGAAGAGGATGTTGCGCCGGGTGGCGAACCACACCCGCCCGTCGCCGCCGATCACGACCTGATCGCCGCCGCCTTTCTGGACGAAGCTGTTGAGCCCATCGCGGAAATCGAACACGCGCGCGGAAACCGGGGCGCCGGGCCGGGCGAGGGCATGCGCAAGATCGGCGGTGCGCAGACGCACGATGCCCATATCGCCGATGCCCCAGCTTTCGCCGCCGTGCCCTTGCGCAAGCCCGTTGAGCGAAGCCGCCCAGGGATAGCGCTGCTTGTCCAGCAGCGGCGGGCCGGGCAGGAACGGCGCGGACAGGCCTGCAGAGCCGCTGACGAGCAGCGTGCCCTGCGCCCGCAGCAGACCCTCGATGCCGCCGCTCGCCACCGCGCGATTGTCGAGCGCGAGGAACGGCGTGGGGCCGCGCGGCGCCCCGGCGCGGAACTGGATCACCGCGCGTCCATCCGGCAGCAGCGCGGCATTGCTGGGAACGCCGGTGTTGGGACCAAGCCCGGGCCAGACGCGCCAGCGCCCTGCTTCGAGCACGAAGAGACCGTGATCGAGCGCCGGCAACCACAACCGGCCAGCGGCATCTTCGGCGCAGGCCTGCGCGGTGAACGTCGCACGCTTGGCCCTGCGCGCGCCGCTGCCTTCCTTGGCATCCAGCCGAACGACCTTGTCTGCGAGCACGGCCCAGATACCACCGGCCCGCGCGGGACAAAGCGCTTCGACCGCGTCCTGGGTGGCAAGGATCCGGACGGGATCCGCTCCTGGCGCGATCCGGTAGATTCCGCTGCCTTCGGCGGCATAGACCACTCCGGCCTGGTCCACAGTGAGCCGGTACGTGTTGGCCGAATTGATCGGAATGCCCGGCGCAACCGTGATCGGCACCCGCCGCAGCATGTTCAGCCCCAGTTCGGTGCCGATCCAGATATTGCCTTCCCGGTCCTGAAAGATCGCGCGGGTCTGGTTTGAGAGCAGGCCGGTCGTCATATCGAGCCGGGTCACTTCTGTGCGACCAGCCGGACTGAGCGGTGCCACGACGCGCACGACGCCGCTGCTCCATGTCGCCTCCCACAGATCGCCGCGCCGGTCGAACAGGGTGCGTGTGCCCCCCGCAGGATCGGCATGGCTGTGCTGCGGTCCGGTTCTGATAGGTTCCGACCCACCTTGCGCGATCTGCTGCGTGCCCGTCCGGTCGGAAAGCCAGATGCCGCCTTTCGCATCCTGCGCCAGGCTAGCGCGCGGGGGCACGATCAAGCCGGTCGGCTCGAACGTCTGCCTGCCGGGAAGGCGGCGGTAGATGGTGCGTTCCAGCACGACCCAGAGCGTGCCGCCGCGCGCGAAGAGCAAGTTCCAGATCGGCTGTTCGGGCAAGCCCGAGGCGCTGTCGAACTCCTCCCAGCGGCCGCCGGAAAACCGCGCCAGCGAGCGAACGGTGCGCCCGCCGCGAGCGACCCAGATCGCCCCATCGGGGCCTTCCACGATATCGTTCACCTCGCGCGAGGGATTGGGCATGCCTGAAGGTCGGAGCCGGCCCTGTCGCCAGACGAGCAGGCCCTGTCCGCGCGCCAGCCCGATCCAGACATCGCCATTGCGCGCGGCCAGGACCTGCGAGACCACCAGCCGCTGCCCATCCTCGACTTGCTCGAACGTGACGCCGTCAAACCGGAACAGGCCGTCAACGCCGCCGATCCAGAGCATGCCGTCAACCGACTGGGTGATCGAATTGATCCGGCTTGGGGCACCTTCTTCCAGCGACCAATGCGTGATCCGGAAACCCTGCAAGGCATCCTGGTCATTCGCAGATGCACGCTCGCCGATCAGGAGGATCAGGGCCGCGAGGCACTGAACCACCAACCTGCAGGCCATCGCCCCCCGGCGCGGCAGGCAACTGCTAAAGCTCAATGATGCCCCGGCGCGCGGCGGTGGTCACCGCATGGGTGCGATCGCTGACATTGAGCTTGGAAAAGATGCTCTTGATGTTCGACTTGACCGTTTCCTCGGCGACGCCAAGCCGCCAGGCAACCTGCTTGTTGGACTGGCCGCCCGCGATCATCTGCAGGATCTCGACCTCGCGCGCGCTCAGCGCATCCTGGATGGCGTGGAGCGCGATCTCGTGCGCCACATCGGGGTGCAGATGGCGCTGGCCCTTGTGAACCGTGCGGATCGCGCTGAGCAGTTCGCGGCGCAGGCTGCTCTTGAGGAGGAAGCCCGATGCGCCCGCACGCATTGCTTCCAGCGCCTTGGCATCGCCCGAATAGGTCGTCAGCACGATGATCCGTGCATCGGGTGCTTCGGCGCGGATCGCCCCGATCGCCTCGACACCGCCCATCTCGGGCATGCGCAGGTCCATCAGCACGATATCGGGCTTCAGCTCGCGGAACAGCCGCACCGCGTCCACGCCGGTCTCCGCCTCGCCGGCGATCACCATGTCATCCTGCAGCGCGATCACCGAGCCCACGCCCTCGCGCAGGATGGGGTGATCGTCGGCGATCAGGATGCGGATCGGCATGGCAGGCGCGGCAGGCATGTCGGGCTCCGGAAAGGACTGGGCCGAGTGCGAAAGCCGTTCGCTCGCATTCGGTCCTGCTGAAATATCATGCCGCGCAAGGGCTTGAAACCCACTCGAAAGTGGGCGGCACGTGCCCCCGTCCGGGTGTTCCCGACCGGACACGGGAAGCGCACTCTCGCAGCGGATTTGAGCAGGGGAGAACACGCCGTGACCGATCAACAGGCACCAGCCGCAGGCCCCGCGCTTCGCCGCCGGGATTTCATGGCGGCCACGTCGGCGGGAGCGATCCTTGCGACCCTTCCCGGCCCTGCGCTGGCCGCCGCTACCACCACACCCCCCACATCAGGAGACCGCACCATGGGTACCGTGACCACGAAGGACGGCACGTCCATCTTCTATAAGGACTGGGGCCCCCGCGATGCGCAGCCCATTGTGTTCCACCACGGCTGGCCGCTGAGCGCGGACGACTGGGACAACCAGATGATGTTCTTCCTGCTCCATGGCTACCGCGTGATCGCGCACGACCGGCGCGGGCATGGCCGCTCGACCCAGACCGATACCGGCAACGAGATGGACACTTACGCCGCCGATGTCGCGGCGCTGACCGATCATCTCGATCTCAGAAATGCGATCCATGTCGGCCATTCGACCGGTGGCGGTGAAGTGGCGCATTATGTCGCGCGGGCGAGAGCCGGGCGCGTTGCCAAGGCGGTACTGATCGGCGCTGTCCCGCCGATCATGCTCAAGACCGCTGCCAACCCCGGCGGCCTGCCGATGGAGGTGTTCGACGGCTTCCGCGCGGCGCTTGTCGCCAATCGCGCGCAGTTCTTCCGCGATGTGCCGACAGGGCCGTTCTACGGCTTCAACCGGCCGGGCGCGAAGGTGAGCGAAGGGCTGATCGACAACTGGTGGCGGCAGGGCATGATGGGCGGTGCCAAGGCGCACTACGATTGCATCAAGGCCTTCTCGGAAACCGATTTCACCGAGGATCTCAAGGCGATCCAGGTGCCAGTGCTGATCATGCACGGCGAGGATGACCAGATCGTGCCGATTGCCGATTCCGCGCAGCTTGCGATCAAGCTTGTGAAGAAGGGCACGCTCAAGACCTATCCGGGGCTGCCACATGGCATGGCGTCCACGCATCCGGACGTGATCAATGCCGATCTCCTTGCGTTCTTCAAGGCGTGAGGCGGACATGAGCTACATCAGCCGCCTCGACCTCTCCGAGCATGTCCGCAAGCAGGCCTGCGGGCTGCTGCAGGCCCGCCTGTCCGATGCGCTCGATCTCGAAGCGCAGGCCAAGCAGGCGCACTGGAACGTGAAGGGCCCGCACTTCCTCCAGCTCCACGAACTGTTCGACCGCCTCCACGGCGAGATCGAGGACTTCGTGGACATGCTGGCAGAGCGCATCACCACGCTCGGCCACGTGGCGGATGGCCGCATCGCGACGACCGCCGCCAATTCCACGCTTTATGGCTATCCGCTCGAGGCGAGTGGCGGCGAGGCGCACCTCAAGGCGCTTTCCGCCAGCCTCGGTGCCTTCGGCAAGGCGGCGCGTGATGCCATCGATCAGGCCAGCCTCGCGGGCGATGCCGATACCGCAGACCTGTTCACCCAGATCTCGCGCGAGACCGACAAGCAGCTCTGGTTCCTCGAAGCGCATCTCCAGGCGCACTGAACCGGACCAACCCTCTCCCGAAAGGAGCATCCCATGTCCTTCCGATCCCAGAAATTGATCAACGCCGACGACACGCTGTTCATCTTCATCGATCACCAGCCGCAGATGGCCTTCGGCGTCACCAGCATCGACCGCCAGCTGCTCAAGAACAACACGGTCGCGCTCGCCAAGGCAGCCAAGCTGTTCGGCGTGCCGATCATCCTCACCGCGGTCGAAACCGAGGCCTTTTCGGGCTACATCTGGCCCGAACTGCTCGACGTGGTGCGGCAGAAGCCGATCGAGCGGACCTCGATGAACTCGTGGGATTCCGATGAACTCGTTGCGCAAGTTAAGGCCAGCGGGCGCAAGAAGCTGGTCATCGCCGCGCTGTGGACCGAGGCCTGCCTGCTCTACCCCACGCTCTCCGCGATCGAGGAAGGCTTCGAGATCTACTTCGTGACCGATGCCTCCGGCGGCACTTCGCTCGAAGCCCATGACGCCGCGATCCGCCGCATGGAGCAGGCGGGCGCGCACCCGCTGACGACGATCAACGCGCTGCTCGAACTCCAGCGCGATTGGGCGCACCGTGAGACCTACGACGGCGTGATGGACATCGTGCGCGAGCACTTCGGTGCCTACGGCATGGGCGTCGATTACGCCTACACCATGATCCACAAGGCCCCCCAGCGCGGGACATTCCCGCATGAGGCGCCCCACCCGGCAGGGCACTGAACCCGCCCGCAGGCCTGACCGGGAGACCTCCTGCCCATGAAACCCTACCTTGTCGCTCTAGGCATCGGGCTGCTTGTCGGCGCGATCTACAGCCTGCTCGGTACGCGATCGCCTGCCCCTCCCGCGATCGCGCTGCTCGGATTGCTCGGCATGTTGCTGGGCGAACAGGCTGTGCCGCTGGCGATACGGGTATGGCATGGGCAGGAGGTCGCTTCTTTCTGGAGGACCAACTGCGCCGCGCGGGTGACGGGATTGCCACCTGCTGCGGCGCCTTCTTCCTCCGCCGAACCGCACCAGCCATGAGCGCCACCCGGCGCGGCACGCTTTCGGGGCTCGCCGGCACGGCGGCTCTCTCGCTCTTGCCCGCACACTTGCGCGCCGCGTCCCCAAGGAACGCACCGATGACCGACGATCTCATCATCCACAACGCGCTCATCAGCACGCTCGATCGCGCCAATCCGCGTGCCGAGGCCGTGGCGATCCGCGATGGACGCATCCTCGCCGTGGGCAGCGAGGCCGAAGTCCGCGCCGCCGCGCCCGATGCGACCCTGATCGACGCGGGCGGACGGCGTCTGATCCCGGGCCTCATCGACAGCCACATGCACATCATTCGCGGCGGGCTGAACTTCAACATGGAGCTGCGCTGGGACGGCGTGCCAACGCTGGCGGACGCGATGGCCATGCTGAAGGCGCAAGTCGACCGCACGCCCGCCCCGCAATGGGTGCGCGTGGTGGGCGGCTTCACCGAGCATCAGTTCGCCGAAAAGCGCCTGCCCACCCTCGCCGAGCTCAATGCGGTCGCCCCCGATACGCCGGTGTTCATCCTCCACCTCTACGACCGCGCGCTGCTCAATGCTGCGGCGCTGCGCGTGGTCGGCTATGGCAAGGATACGCCGAACCCGCCGGGCGGCGAGATCGTGCGCGACGCCGCTGGCAATCCCACCGGGCTGCTGCTGGCCCAGCCCAACGCGACGATCCTCTATTCAACGCTCGCCAAGGGGCCGAAGCTGCCCGAGGACTACCAGATCAATTCCACCCGCCATTTCATGCGCGAGGTCAATTCGCTCGGTGTCACCAGCGTGATCGATGCGGGCGGCGGCTTCCAGAACTACCCGGACGACTACCGCGTGATCGAGAGGCTCCATGCGGACGGGCTGATGACCGTGCGGATCAGCTACAACCTATTCACGCAGAAGCCGAAGGAGGAGCTGGCGGACTTTGCCGGCTGGGTGAAACAGGTCAGCCCGGGGCAGGGCGACGATACCTATCGCCACAACGGCGCGGGCGAGATGCTCGTGTACTCCGCCGCCGATTTCGAGGACTTCCGCGTCGAGCGGCCTGACATGCCGCCCCATATGGAGGGCGATCTCGAACCGGTGATCCGCCTGCTGGCTGAGCACCGCTGGCCCTGGCGGCTCCACGCGACCTACGACGAGACGATCGGCCGCGCGCTCGATGTCTACGAGAAGGTCAACCGCGACATTCCGCTTGAGGGGATCAACTGGTTCTTCGACCATGCGGAGACGATCAGCGACCGCAACATCGACCGCATTGCCGCGCTGGGCGGAGGGATCGCGGTGCAGCACCGCATGGCCTTTCAGGGCGAATACTTCGTCGAGCGCTATGGCCGCCGCGCTGCCGAGCGCACCCCGCCGATTGCGCGGATGATCGCGGCAGGCCTCCCAGTCGGCGCGGGCACCGATGCGACGCGGGTGGCAAGCTACAATCCCTGGGTCTCGCTCTCGTGGCTCGTTACCGGGCGGACGGTGGGCGGCCTCTCGCTCTATCCCGGCGCCAACCGCGTGAGCCGCGAAAAGGCGCTGGCAATGTGGACGCACGAGAACGCCTGGTTTTCCAGCGAAACGGGCAAGAAGGGTCAGATCAAGGCCGGTCAGCTCGCCGATCTCGTCCTGCTTTCGGCCGATTACTTTGCCGTGCCCGAGCATGAGATCGCGCACATCCGTTCGGTGCTGACGCTGCTGGGCGGCCGGGTGGTGCATGGTGAGGGCAGTTTCACCGGGCTTGCCCCTGCGCTGCCGCCGCCGATGCCGGACTGGTCGCCGGTGCGGACTGTCGGCGGCTATCACCGCGAACCGGAAACCGCTGCCAAGCTGGCGGCGGCCTGCGGCTGCGCCTCGGCCTGCCAAGTCCACGGTCACGATCATGCCCGCGCACTGGGTGCAGCAGCGCCGGCAGCCGATGTGCAGGGTTTCTGGGGCGCGTTCGGCTGCGGGTGCTGGGCAGTCTGAGATGATGGATCCCGAACCGCGCGCGGTCCACGCGCTACTCGATTGGCCGCCGGTGTGGTTTGTCTCCCGGCTGCTGCTGGTGGGTGCCTACGCGGTGGGCGCTGTTGCCAAACTGACCGACTGGCCGGGCGCCGTAGCCGAGCAGGCGCATTTCGGGATGAGCCCGCCTGCGCTCTGGGCCGGACTGACCATTGCGGTCGAGATCGTGGGGCCGCTGCTGATCCTCACCGGGCGGCTGGTCTGGCTGGGGGCGGGTATGCTCGGCGTGTTCACGCTGCTCGCCGCGATCAAGGCCAATGCCTTCTGGACCATGGCCGGCCTGGCCCGCTTCGCCGCGACCAACGCCTTCTTCGAGCATCTTGGCCTGATCGGCGGCTTCATCCTCGCGGCACTGGTGGCCGAACATGCCCGGCGTGAGGGGCGGCTCTAGCACCATGGCCAGCCAGCCCACCGTCTCACTCAAGACCCCCGCCCCGCTGCTGCGATTGCTGCTCCTGCTCTCTGCAACGACCGGCATGCTCGATGCGGCGAGTATCCTGTGCCTCGGCAAGGTGTTCACCGCGAACATGACCGGCAACGTGGTGTTCCTGGCCTTTGCAGTGGCCGGCGCTCCGGGCTTCTCGCCGCTGCCGTTCATCGTGGCGCTGGCCGCGTTCATTGGCGGCGCGATGGTGGCGGGGCGCATCTGGCGCACTCGCGGTTCGCACTTGCTGCGCGATTGGCTGGTGGTCGCTGCTGGCATCGAAACCGTGCTGCTCCTCCTCGCCGCGCTGGTCGCCACCCGGTTCGACATCGCCCGCGGCGAGCCGCTGTGGAAGCTGGCAACGATCCTTGCGCTCGTGTCCGCCGCAATGGGCTTTCGCAACGCGGTGGTGCGCCAGCTGAAGGTGCCCGATCTCACGACGACGGTGCTCACGCTGACGATCACCGGCATCGCTTCGGATTCGCGGCTGGCGGCGGGGCCGTCGCCGAACCTGCCCGCGCGCCTCGGTGCCGTCTTGGCGATCTTCGCCGGTGCCGTGGCGGGCGCGCTGCTGGTCCTTCATGCCGGTCTCGCGGTCACTCTGGCGCTGACGGCGGCGCTGGTGCTGGTCGGCACGCTGGTATTCGCGCGTCACCCGTTGATGGCAGACCTCAAACGGTGAGCCTGCGGCTGGTCCTGCGTGCGGCGGTCGGATCGGCGGCGCTGCTGGCAGGTACGCCCGCCGACGCCGAGCCGCCCCAGCGCACCAACTTGCGCTATGACGAGGATTGGTCGGCCAATGCGGGCAAGCCCGGCATCGAGGGGCTCAAATACCTGAAGCTCGACGATGCGGGTCCAGCTCATGCCACCTTCGGGCTGGAACTGCGCGCGCGCTACGAAGGCTTCGACAACCCGCTGTGGGGGGATGATCCGGATACGGGCTACCTCTGGCTGCGCGCGATGCCCTATGTTGATCTGCATGCCGGGCCGGTGCGGGCCTTTGTCCAGCCGATCGCCGGCTATGTCCGGGGCCTTTCCGGACGCAAGGGGCAGGCGGACGAGACGGGCGTCGATCTGCTGCAGGGCTTTGCCGATCTGCGCCTTGCCCTGCCGGGGGAGGGATCGATCACCCTGCGCGGGGGGCGCGGCCTGATCGGGCTCGGCTCCGAACGGCTGGTCGGGCTGCGCTATGGGCCCAATATCCCCCAGGCCTTCGATGGCGTGCGCGTGATTGCCAGCCGGGGCCGCTTCCGGCTCGATGCCTTCCACGTGCGCCCGGTGCAGGTGGGTCTGGGCGATTTCGATGATCGCACCTCCGACACGCGGCGGCTCGACGGCGTTTATGCGACGGCGGTGCTGGGAGGCGGAGCCAGCGCCGATCTCTACTGGCTGGGCTATCGCAACCACGCCGCGCGCTTCGGCGGGGTGACGGGCGCCGAGACGCGCGACACCTTCGGCCTGCGCCTTTTCGGCAAGCGCGGGCAACTTTCGTGGAACTGGGAGATGATGATCCAGCGTGGCAGCTTTGCCGGCAAGCGCATCCGCGCCTGGTCGCAGGCGACCGAGACCGCGATCAGCTTCCCGCACTTGCGGCTTCAGCCGCGCCTGCGCCTGCGCGCCAATGTGGCGAGCGGTGACCGCGATCCGCAGGATGGCACGCTCGGCACCTTCAACGCCCTGTTTCCCAAGGGCCGTTATTTCGGCGAACTCACGCCGATCGGGCCGCGCAACATTATCAACCTGCACCCCAGCATCGACGTGAATCTGGGTCGCAGGATCAGCCTCGAACTCTCCGGCGCGGCCTTCTGGCGCGAGACAACGGGCGACGGGATCTATGACATACCGGGCCAGCTGATCCGCGCCTCCAGCGGCAGCAAGGCGCGGCATATCGGCAATCAGGTTGAGCTCGTCGCGAGCTGGCAGGTCAGCCCCATGCTGTCCTGCAGCGCCTCGCTCTCGCTGTTCGCGCCGGGTGCCTTCCTGCGCGATACGGGTCCTTCGCGGACCATCGGCATGGCCGGTCTCGAAACCGCCTTCAAGTTCTGACCGCTCAATAGCGCGCGCCGAAACCGAGCATATATTGCGGCCCAGGATAATAGACCGCGAACGCCGCGTTGGCGTAGCCCAGCGTGGTGCGCAGCGGTGTGTTGGTGATGTTGATCGCGCTGGCGGTGAACTGGAAACGCCCGGCGCTTTTCGGCACGCGGTAGATCAGCGAAAGATCGAGCTGTCCGCGCGGATCGGCGTATTGCGCAAGGTCGAGCCCGTTGAGCGGGCCATTGGCGGCGATGAACCGCCCGGCCCAGTCGTAGCGCGCGCTCGCCGAGACCGGGCCGCGTTCGTAAAACACTTCGCCCGAAGCCGACCAGCGCGGCACGCCCGGCGCGACAAGGCTTGTGGCCGATCGCTGGTCGAGCCAGCTTGCCGTGACAGTCAGGCCCGCGCCTGCCAGCAGCCGATCCAGCGGCTGGGTCCAGGCGAAATCGAGCCCCCAGATCAGCAGGCTCTCCAGATTGACCGGGCGGGTGAGCGAGACCGGCAATTGTGCCACCGGCACACCCGTCTGGAACGAGCGGTCACTCAGCACATTCTGCTGGGTCGATGAAAGCGCGGTGAAAGGGATGCCGAGCGAGGCGAAAGCAACCTGCTCCGATTGCACCACCGTAAACCCGTCGATGCTGCGCGAGAACGCGGCGAGGCGGACCGAGCCGATGCCGCCGGTCGCCCATTCCAGCCCCAGATCGAAGTTGCTCGAGGTATAGGGCCGGAGGCCGGGATTGCCTGCCGCCGCAATCTGGGCGGAGGAATCGGTGAAGACCGTGCTCGGCAGCAGCAGCGCGGGATCGGGCCGGGTCAGCGTCCGCGCGAAGGCAAATCGCAGCGTCAGGCGCCGGGTCAGCGCGGCGCGGATATTTGCGGAGGGGAGCCAGTTCCCGTAGCGCCGCTGCGCCGGAATCTCGACCACCTTGCCGTCCAGCAGCGCCACGCCCGTCACGGTCTGCCGCGTATCGACACCGCGCAGCCCGAGATTCAACGCCACCTCGCGCCCCAGCACCGTGAACCGGCCATTGGCCTCGCCATAGGCGGCAAGGACGCGCTCGCCGATATCGCCCGGCGGATTGCCGCCGACCTGTGTCGTCGCGAGCGGTGCGGCAGCGCTGAAGGCCTGATAGCCGGTCGCCTGCTTCAGCGCGGCGAAATCGGGCGCAATGAAACTGGTGTATCCCACCGGGCCTTTGGCGAGGCGGGCGAAATCGCTGATCGGCGCGCGCCGCAGAAGGCCTTCGAGTGCGGCATTGGGCACGCTGCCGTCCTTCCCGGCACAGTTCACGCCGCAGACCGCAAGCTGATACGCCGCGCTGTTGTCAAAGGAGCGGATCCTGCGCCGCGCGAGATCGTAGGTGCCTCCGATCTTCAGGTTCAGCCCTTCGCCTCCCAGCACCATGTCGAGCCGCGCGCTGTCAGTCTGTGTCTCGCGCGCGATGTTCTGGATGTTGAGCCGCGACCACTGCCAGCCGAGCCCCGGATCGCCGAGATCGCGGTTGGTGGTGATCACCGGCTGGCGCGGATTGCTCCGGTTGTCGAAGCGCACGTCGATCCCCGATTGCATCGGCGTCTGGAACAGGAAGGTCGGCTGCTCGCGCCCGAAGGTGCTGCGGTTGAGGCGGGCTTGCGCCTCGATCCGCAGATGCTTTGCCGCCTGCCACGAAAGCGCCCCGCCCAGCGCGTGGAAGCGGGTGTCCTGATCGGTCAGCGTCTCCTCGGCAAGGAAAGCGGAATTGGCGAAGAGCCCCGAGGTGACCACATTGTTGGCATCGACCGTGAGCCCGATGGGCACCATGCCACCGGTCGATTGCGGTGTCTTGCCCGGCCCGGAATTGCGGACATACCACTGCATGCCCAGCCGCTCATACCGCCGCGCCGCGTGGGCATAGAGCCCATCAAGCACGAGATGGATGCGGTCCGCCGGTTGCCATTCGATGGAAGCCATGGCCGCCGTTCGCCGCCGCTTGCCGCTTAGCGCAAGCTGGCGCGCGAGACGCGGGAGCAGGGCCGCGCTGATCTGTGGGAGCGACAGGCCGGACGTCGCGACGAGGTCGACCTGATCGCCGGGGTTGAGGCCGTGGCCTGCATTGGCCGGCACGACCGAGGCATAGCTGAAGCCGTTGCCGCTATCGCCGGGGAGCCGGCAGTCTGGTCCGCAGGCCGGCACATTGGCATCGGTCCAGCCGATCGTCTCGAACCCGTCGAGCCGCTGGCTTGCTTCCAGCATCGAAACGCCTGCCAGCATGCCGATCCGCCTGCCCGCCCAGCTGGCGATCGCCGTGCCGCGCGGCGAAGTTTTCCGGTTCGCGGCGCTGTATTGCGCCTGCCCGCTCAGCGTGATGGTCAGGCCCGGTCGGTCGGAAGGCCGCAGGGTCCGCAAGTCCAGCGTTCCGTTGATTCCGCCTTCGGGCATCCCCGCCGAAGCCGCCAGCAGCACATCGCCCCGGGCAAAGAATTCCGAGGGCAGGATATCGAGATCGACCCCGCGTCCGCGCGATCCGCCATTGGTGCCGCCATCGGAGGCCACCTGCAGCGGCGCGCCATTGAGCAGGACCCGCGCGAACTCCGATCCCAGCCCCCGGATCGAAAGCTGCACGCCTTCGCCGGTGATATCACGGCCCAGCCGCACGCCGGGCAGGCGGTCCAGCGTCTCGGCGATGTTCGCGCCGGATGTCCTCGCAATGTCATCCAGTGCCAGTGTCTCGATCAACTCCGGCGACCGGCGCCGGCGCTCCAGCGCTTCGAGCAGGGTGGAGCGCAGCCCCGTGACGAGGATCGGCGTGTCCGGCTGTTCATCGGCGGCCGCTGCAAGGCCTGGCTCGCTTTCGGCACCAACGGGCTGCGCCGAGGCCCCGCCCGGGCTGGCGATCAATGCACCCGAAACCGCTGCCACAAGGCGCTTGTACCCTCGCGCGTGAACAGCAACGCCAAGCACAACAGCGCTCCTCCCCCCATGATCGGAACAATACATCCATTTTGGCCAGGAGTCGTATGTCTATTTGGTCGCATGGTAAGTCCTCAAGCAGCGATCGGGCTGGCAAACAGTGGCTGAGAGCCGGCAATCAATACTTCCGGGGTGAGGCCTGCGAACCCGGCAGTGAATGCGAATTGTCGTGCGCATTCCAATTGTCTGGTGAAGCGTCTTTGATGCAGCCCCGGCCCCATCGAACGCGCGGGCGGCCTCGTCGCGGGGCGAGAGCTACCACCCCATTTACCATCGATCCTGCGGCATCAGCGCTTCCTGCGTAGTCTTCCCGTGGCAAATTTTTCCGCAAATTTACGATTTGGAAGGCGATTTGCCTGCATGGACGGAGCTTGGGTCATTCTCGTGCACGCGATCCGCCATTTGCGGCGGCGTTGCGTCCTATCGCGAAAGACCCCCGGGCTCCGGGCTCGGCCAGTCTGTTGGAGGAATGTCGCCACATGCCGCGTCGGTCGAAAGCAACGGGAGGCCAGTTCCGCGCCTCGATGCGATCACTGATCGGGAGCCTGCTGCGCGATACGGCAGGCAACACGCTGGGCATTGTCCTCGCCACGATCATTCTCCTTGTCAGCCTCGCAGGCAGCGGCACCGATATGGCGCGCGCCTACATGACCAAGACCAGCCTGCAGAATGCTTGCGATGCGGGCGTGCTGGCAGGCCGCAAGGCCATGGCGACCACGGGCACTTACGGGACCACGGAGACGGCGAAGGCGAACAAGATGTTCAACTTCAACTTCAACCCGTCCGCCACCAATTCCCAGAGCGTAGCCTTCACCACAGCTTCGTCCGGCACCGGTGCGGTAAGCGGGACGGCGTCGACGGTCATGCCCACGGTGATCATGGGCATCTTCGGCTTCAAGTCGATTACGCTGACAGTTGCGTGCAGCGCCGAACTGCAGATGGCGAGCGCAGACGTAATGTTCGTGCTCGATACCACCGGCTCGATGGCCTGCGACCCCAACGGCACCGATTGCGACAGTGACTCGACCTCGAAGATCATGGGCCTGCGCCAGGCGATCCGCGATTTCTACAAGACCGTGGCCGCCGCTGTGGTCGACAAGACCAATACGCGCATCCGCTTCGGGTTCGTGCCCTATACGGCGACGGTGAACATGGGCGGCATCGTCGCCGCCGGGCAGATGCCGACGAGCTATTTCGCCGACACCCAGCCGTTCCAGACGGCGCTTGCGAACTTCAAGACCAAGGTCTTTGTCCCCACGGCAGGCTCGCCTGTGGCGACCACCGAAACGTTCGGCTCCAGCATTACGCAGACGGATTGCAACAACTACGGCGTCAATGCCTATCCCAGCGCGGGCGGCAACCCCGTGGACACCGGCGGTCCAGCCCCTGCAAATACCGTCCGGACGACTTATTCATACAGGTCGTGGACCAAGGACAGCGGCAAAAATGCCACGACAGGTACCTGCGTGCGCAACAAGTCGGTGACGACGACGACCTATGCCACGCGCTATCAGTTCACCAACTGGACCTTCGACGCCGCGACGATCAACATGAGCGCTTTCAAGGGCATGGGCAACGTGCCCGTGGTCACCAACATCTCGGCGACCGCGACGGTGCCCAACGAAGGCACTTACGACATGCCCTCGCTGGCAGCACTCAACGGGACCACCGGCGTGACCGGGCTTACCACCACCAACACCAAGTGGGACGGCTGCATCGAAGAGCGCAAGACGGTCCAGAACCTCGCGATGAACCCGGTACCGAGCGGGGCGACCGACCTCGACATCGATTCCGTGCCGACGGACGATGACACCCGCTGGAAGATCTACGAGAACGATCTGCTGTGGTATCGTGGAACCAACACCGGCCCGCGCACCGAAACCTCGCTTTCGGGCACAGGCATCGTGCGCGAAAGTTCGCAGTGCCCGCCGCGTGCGATGCTCTTCACCGATGTCGACACCTCGGCTCCGACGGTCGTGCCGACCTGGCTCGACAACTACGTCAACACGCTGGTGGCATCGGGCAGCACCTATCATGATATCGGCATGATCTGGGGCGCGCGTCTGGCGAGCCCGACCGGGCTCTTCCAGTCCAATGTCAACGCCGATCCGGTCAAGTTTCCCTCGGTCAGCCGCCACATCATCTTCATGACCGACGGTGAAATGGCGCCGACGATCGACAGTTACAGCGCCTATGGCGAGGAAATGTACGACAACCGCGTGGCGCCATCTGGAACCACGAGCAGCACGCTGAAGAACTATCACAACAACCGCTTCCTTGCGGCCTGCACCAAGGCCAAGAACCTTGGCTATACCGTCTGGCTGATCGGCTTCGGCACCTCGCTCACCACGCAGATGACCAGCTGCGCGACCGCTGGCCGTGCCTACTACGCCAGCGATACGACCGCGCTCAACAACACCTTCAAGTTCATCGCCGGCCAGGTGGCCGACCTGCGGATCAACAAGTGATGGCTCGGCGCGCCATGCACCACTTCTTCCGCCGGCTGCGCGAGCACGCGTTGCTGCGTGACCGGCGCGGTGTCAGCGCTGTCGAATTCGGCTTGACAGCGCCGATCCTGTTTCTGGTGGTGTTCGGCACGTTGCAGATCGCACAGGGCTACTACGTCCGCACGGTGCTTACGGGGTCGATCAATGCGGCGGCGCGCAAATCGTCGCTGCAGAGCGGCCAGACCAACTCGACGACGCTCGACACGCTGGTTTCGAACAGCATCAAGTATGTCATGCCCACGGCGAGCGTCACGTTCACGCGGAAAAACTATGCCGAATTCTCCGCGGTCGGCATGCCGGAGGATTTTACCGATACCAACAAGAACGGCACGTACGACTCGACCGAATGCTTTGTCGATATGAACGGCAATGGTGTCTGGGATGCCGATATGGGCAAGACCGGCCTTGGCGGCGCGAACGATGTCGTCGTCTATACGGTGACCGTTTCCTACAAGCAGTGGTTCGGGTTCGCCAAGATGTTCGGCCTGCCCGAATACCAGACCGTTCCGCAGACGACGATCCTCAAGAACCAGCCCTTCGCGACCCAGTCCACCCGCACGGGGACATCGAAATGCCCATGACCGTTTCGCAACGGCCCACCGATCGCCATGCTGCAATGCCGCTGCGGCGGTTATTCATGCGCCTTGCGCGCAGCACCAGTGCTGTAAGCGCGGTCGAACTCGGCCTCGCCATGCCGTTCCTCATGGGCCTGTCACTGACGGGGGTCGAAGTGGTCAACCTCGCGCTGATCCACGTGCGTTTGAACCAGTTGGCAATTACCATTGCGGATAACGCCAGCCGCGCGAAGCAGACCCAGGTCAATGGCGCGCCGCAGTTCCGCGAATACGACATGAACCAGGTGTTTCGTGCCGCCGCGCTTCAGGCCGAGGACCTGCAGATCCCGACGCGCGGCCGGGTGATCGTCTCCAGCTTGCAAGTCAACAGTTCGGGCGGCCAGTGGATTGCCTGGCAGCGCTGCTGGGGCAAGAATACATGGGCCTCGCGCTATGGAACGCAGGGTACCGGCGCCACGGGCACCTCGTTCGCAGGCATGGGCTATACCACCTCGAAGATGACCGCCGATTCCGGGACCGCGATCATGTTCGTCGAAATCGCCTATGATTACAAACCGTTCTTCCTCGGCAGTGTGCTTCCCTCAAAGCTGATCCGCAAGGAAGCCGCGCTCTATGTGCGTGACGACCGCGATCTGACGAAGATCTACAATCCGTCACCCGTACAGACCGTCGCCACCTGCTAGGCAGGCGCGGCCGCTGGTGCAGGCACGAACCGGCTGATCACCCAGGCTACGAAACCGAACCACACGGCGCCCAGCGCAATCGCCACAATGACCTGGCGGAAGTTCTCGCCAGCCTGAATCACAGGCGCATTGAGCACGGTGATGAACAACATCGTGCTCTGGTTGCAGAAGAGCGCAGCGCGGCCGGCCACGACCAGAAAAACCGCGACGATCATCAGCAGCAGCGCCAGTATGATCAGCTGCGGGCTGCCCATTGCGGCGCCCGTTTGCAGCATGAAGCTGAGGCTCGCCCCCGTAAGCGCGCCGATCAGCGCGCCGGGCAGCGCCTTGAGCGAGAGTTCGTGCAGCGCCGACCAGGCCCACAGCAGCAGGAACCCCGCATAGAGCGGCGTGACATGCAGCCACGCGCCCAGCGCGACGAAACCGGCGATCACGACGATCACGCCCAGCGTGATGATCGCGGCTTGGCCCAAAGGCATCTGATGCGGCGGTGCCGCCCCGGCTGGTGTCGACATGATCTGGCTCTCCCACGGTGCCCGGTGCGGCTCTCCCGCCCGGATCTGCCGCGAAGGCTCGCCCGCGCGCCGGTCCTTGTCAACTGCCGGACCTTTGCGCCGCTTTGGGCGTGGTGCTAGGTGAGCCTCCATGACCGCTCTGCTCGATCCGTTTCACGCCATCACGATCTCCGCCATTGCCCAGCGCCTCATGGCCGAGGGCCGCTCGGTTATCCGCATGGAGTATGGCCAGCCCTCAACCGGCGCGCCGGCCGCAGCGCTCGCCCGTGCCCGCGCCGTGCTGGACGAGGAAGACAAGGGCTACTGGGAAAGCACCGAACTGCTGGCCCGGCTCGCACGATACGTGGAGGAGACCACCGGGGTTGCGGTCTCGCCATCCCAAATCGTGCTCACCTGCGGAGCCTCGCCCGCGCTGGTCATCGCGCTTTCGCTGCGCTTCGGCCCCGGCGCGCGCGTCGCCATCGCGCGGCCGGGCTATGTCGCTTATCGCAACACGCTGCGCGCGCTGCATATCGAGCCGGTCGAGCTGCCGTGCGGACCGGAAGTCGGCTACCAGATCACCGCCGCCGCGCTCGAAGCGCTCGATCCCGCGCCCGATGGCGTGATCATCGCCAGCCCTGCCAACCCGACCGGCACCGTGATCGCGCCCGAGGAAATGGCTGCGATTGCAGAGGTGTGCCGCGCGCGCGGGATCCGCATTGTCTCGGACGAGATCTATCAGGGCATCACTTATGGCGCGCCGGCCAGCTCGATGCTGCCGTCCGACCGCGAGGCGATCGTGGTGAACAGCTTCTCCAAGTATTTCAGCATGCCGGGCTGGCGGCTGGGCTGGCTGGTCGTGCCGCCGGATCTGGTCGATCAGGCGCGCGCGCGGATGGGCAATCTGTTCCTCACCCCGCCCTCGCTCAGCCAGCACGCGGGCCTTGCGGCGCTCGATTGCGGCGCGGAACTCGATGGCCATGTCCGCACCTATGCGCGCAATCGCGATCTGCTGCTGGCAGCGCTTCCGGCCTTGGGGCTCGCGCGGATCGCCCCGCCAGACGGAGCATTCTACGTCTACGCCGATATCGGCCACCTCACGCAGGATTCGATGGCCTTCTGCATCCGCCTGCTGGAGGAAACCGGTGTCGCAACTGCGCCGGGGATCGATTTCGACCCGGTCGATGGGCACCGCTTCGTGCGTTTCAGCTTTGCGGTTTCAACCCCGCTGGTGGAGGAAGCCATCGCGCGGATGGTGCCGTGGTTTCAGGCGCAAAATGCGCTGATTCAGGCCTGATCCTGCAACAAAAAAGGGGGCAGTCCAGAGACCACCCCCTCATTCTTTCCGGATCGAACGATCAGAGCGCGATGGCGAGCGAAGCGCGGGCCGAATAGCCGGTGCCGCCGCCTTCCAGCTTTTCGTAGCCGCCGCTGATCTTCCACGTGTAGTCGAGCCCGCCCTGAATCAGGCTGACTTCACCGGTCCAGGCCGAAGGCATTTGCTGGCCTGTGAGCGTGAAAGTATCGCCGCCGCTGGTCGCGCCGCGATTGAACGTCGCAATGGTGTTGCCCACCTCGCCCGAGATACGGCTGCGGCGGCCGCCTTCGACCTCGACGGTGAAGGGGCGGTTTTCGTAGTCCCCCGGCGCCGTGCTCCAGCTCGCCACCAGCGTGGTCGTGCCGTTCACCACCTGGCTGGTGCGGCCCGCCACTGTCAGCGCCAGCGGGGCGCTGCCGGTTTCGGTGTAGCCGTTTTCCTTGAGGCGGAAGTATTCGATCGTCGCGCGCGGCTTGATCTTGAAATGATCGCCGATCGGAACGGCATAGGAAATGCCGCCCGCGCCGGAAATCATCGTACCCTTCCACTTGCCGCCCGCGCTATAGCTGAACGCCTGGCTATCGACCGTTCCGGCAAAGGTGCGCGTCGAAGTGAAGGAGGGACGGCCATAGCCGATGCGCGCGTAGGCATAGAGCGGCCCCGAGGCGAGGCGCCAGAACGCCGCCAGCTCGATGTCGCTAACCTTGACCTTCTGCGTGGCATCAGTGGTCGAATTGCCCGTGAAGTAGGTGAACGAGCCGCCGACGTGGCCGAAGCCCAGCGCCTTCTCGAAGCCGAGCGAGAGACCGCCGCCGCTGTTGCTGTAACCCTGCGTGGTGCCGGCCGTCTTCTTGCCCTTGAAGTAGATCGGTTCGACCCACGCACCGGCATTGCTGATGGTGAACCAGCTCGAATCGTCATCGATCCGGCGTGCCGCGAGGCGCGTGCCGCGCGTGAGCAGATCGAGCGAACCGCCCGCATAATCAGGCAGCATCTGGTTGAACTGGGTCTGCAGCGTGGCGGTATCGGCTGCCTGCAGCAGGCTCGATTGCAGCAGCGTGTCCTTCGCGGCGTTGGCGAGGATCGCATTGTAGGCCTGCGACTGCGGGACATTGAGCCCGATCTCGCTGGCAGACTTGCGCGCGATCGTCAGCGTCACGTCGTTGCCTGCCGCCGCCACGGTGCCCTTGAACAGCACCGGCAGGTTGAGCGCCGAACTGGCGACGTTGGCGCCGCCCGTCAGCGTACCGGCGCTGAGCACGGTGTAGGTGCCTTCCGCCTTGGCGAGCGAGGTGACCCGGGCCGAGATCTTCGCGCCGCTGGCGAAGTTCGCCGTGTTCGCCACGAGCTTTGAGGCCGTCCCCGTCGCGCCGTCGACATAGACGCCCAGCGTGCCGGTCGCGCCGACATCGAGCGACTTGATCGTGGTCGTGGTCGCCGAATTGGCCCCGAACGTGCCGCCGTTCACGGCGACTGCCAGCTGCGAACCGCCGGTCACCGTGCCGCGATAGATTGCCTTGTCGGCAAGGGTCAGCGTGCCGACCTGATCGTTCAGGATCAGCGTGCCGGTGAAGCGCGAGTTGCCGGCCATCGCCAGCGAGCCCGTGCCGGTGCCGAAATCGATGTTGCCGGTGTACTTGGCATCGTCAGCCAGTTTCACCGTGTCGTTGCCGGCACCCAGGAAGCTGTTGCCGGTGACCGTGCCCGAACCGATGTCGAGCGTATCGTTGCCGCTGCCGGTGTAGATGTTGCCCTTGATCGAGGTGTAGACCTTGGCGGTATCGGGATCGTAGCCGGTGGCCGCCTTGTCGGCGGTCTGCGAGGTTGCATCGGTGCTGTTGAGGTACTGCTTGATCGTCACGCCCGAGGTGTTGGCCGAGACGTCGATCGCGGCCAGCTGGTCCTCGCTCGAACCGGTGACCGAGATGGTCTTGTTGTTGTTGATCGTGGTGAGCGTGCCCGAAAGGTCCTTGATCGCCGCCGAAGAGCCGATGCCCGGCTGGCTGATCACGGCGCTGATCGTGCCGTTATTGTAGAGCGTACCGACAGTCGAGCCCGAGTTGATCAGGATGCCGACTGCGCCCGCGTCGACCGTGGTGGCGGTCACGCTGCCGTTCACGGCGATGCCCTTGGTCAGCGTGACGTTGCCGCCCTTGCCGCCGATCACGACCGCCGAGGCGTTGGTCGAGCTGAACGTGGACGTTGCCGCCACGCTGCCGTCGATGCCGAGCGAATAGGTACCATTGGTGGTGGTGCCGCCGCCGATGGTGATATCGCGGGTGCCGCCGATCTGGAGCGCCGGGGCGTTGCCCACGGACTGGATCGAGCCGGTGGTCTCCGCCGTGGTGCCGCTGCCCGAAGCGGTTGTCACGATCACGCCGCCAGCCACGTTGCCGTTGATTTCGACAGCAGCCTTTCCGGTGGAAAGCGCGCTGCGCGGCAGGGTCTGCGTTGCCCCGCTATCTGCCGTATAGCTTGCCGACTGCGAGAGCGAGCCGTTGATCTTGACGAGGCCGCCGACATCGCCGTCCACCACCAGCGCCTGCGTGCCGCTGCCGACCACGCCGATAGTGCCGCCCGCCGCAACGTTGCCCGAAACCGCGCCGGTGCGGATGCCGACCGAATTGTCGCCCTTGATCTTGATCGTGCCGGTGTTGGTGACCGAGCCGGTCAGTGCCGAATCCACCGCGATACCAGCCGAGTTGAGGCCATCGACGGTGATCGTGCCGGTGTTCGAGATCGTGCCGGTGGCCGTGCCGCCGGGGGCGACGCGGATGCCGTAGCGACCAGTCGCCTGCGCGATCGGCCCTTCGGGGATGCCGTTGCCGTCAGTATCGGGCGGGGTGAAGCTTTCCAGCACCTGGATCGTGCCGGCGTTCGAGACGTTCGAAGTGGTGCCGCTCTGGACCACGACGCCCGCAGCGCCGTTGCCCGCACCCATGTCGAGCGTGCCGCCGGACTGGACCGTCACGTCCTTCGATGCATCGACCGTCACGGCCGTGCCGGTGTCGAGCTTGATCGTGCCGCCGCTGGCGACGGTCACCGCGCCGGCGGTCGAGGTTACCAGCGGGGTGGTCGTCGCAGTGCTGACGGTGGTGTCGGCAAATGCGGGGCTCACGCCTGCCATGAGGGCAGCCGGTGTGGCCGTGGCGAGGAGGTTCGCCACATTCTTGGCCGCGTGCTTAACGGTGCGGGCGATCGGGGTTGAGCTGTCCATCGGTATCTCGTCATCCGGCATGGGGTGCATCGCCAAAACGGCAGACTGCGCCCGTGTGGTACTCCGTCCGGTGTGCCGCGTGTTCGCGGGCCGGCATTGATCAGTGCAAAATCGCCGCGCACACTCCCTTTCCGGCAGGTTGCCTCGTGCGATTTGCGCGCGTCTTAACGCGATTCTTCGTCATGCCTTAGCGGAAAATTTCAGCAACAATTTGTAGCGGTAAAGCCCGCGTTCAGGTCAGGCCTGTGGTGAGCGGGGAGGAGGGCTTCGGCGCGCGCGGGAAAGCACTTGCGGCGCGATGCCGGGGTGTCCATTGTGCGCGGCCAAGTCTTCGTTTTTGTTGCAACATGGAAATGGCCCAGTGGCAGGACGCATTCTGCTCGTCGAGGATGATCCCCAGATCGCGGACTACATCATGTCCGGGCTTGCCGAGGAAGGTTTTACCCTCGATCGCGCCGATAATGGCCGTGACGGGCTGTTTCTGGCGACGGACAGCCAGTTCGATCTCGTCGTGCTCGACCGGATGCTGCCGGGGATGGACGGCCTGGCGCTGCTCAAGGCCATGCGCGCGGCCGAATTGGCGACGCCGGTGATCATGCTTTCCGCGCTGGCCAGCACCGATGACCGGATTGCCGGCCTGACTGCCGGAGCAGATGACTATCTCGGCAAGCCGTTTTCGTTCGGCGAGCTGCTCGCCCGCATACAGGCGCTGCTGCGCCGCGCGGCGGGCGGGGTCAGGCAAGCGCAGGAGACCACGCTCCGCTGCGCCGATCTCGAGCTTGATCGGCTGACCCGGCAGGTGCGCCGCGGCACCCGCAAGATCGCGCTGCAGCCGCGCGAGTTCCGCTTGCTCGAATACATGCTGATGCACGCGGGCGAAGTCGTGACCCGCACGATGCTGCTCGAGGCGGTGTGGGACTACCACTTCGATCCCGGCACGAACGTGATCGATGTCCACATCAGCCGCCTGCGCCGCAAGATCGATGATGGCGAGGAGCAGACGCTGTTCCACACCGTGCGCGGGGCGGGTTACCGGCTCGCCGCCGATTGAGCGGAGCGATGGCGCTGCGTCCATTCCGCCGGACCGCCCGCCGCGGCCTCTCGCCGACGATGTTGCGGCTGGTGACCGCGATTTTCGTGCTGCAGATCCTCTCCAGCGCGCTGGTGATCCTGTTTCTGCGCGGGCAGATGCTCGATGTGGTGCGGCTCGATCGCGAACGCCAGGTCACCGACGTGCGCGACGACCTGCTGGCGGCTTATTACGACGGCGGACGGGAGGAGCTGGCGGAATTCATCACCGCCCGCCGTGGCAGTGCTGCCGATCCCGCCGTGTTCATTGCGCTGATCGGCAAGGGCCCGCCGGTGCTCAGCAATCTGGTGCGGGTGCCCGAAATGCAGGCGGCAGCACGGCCGCAGCCCGTCGTCGTGCGGCGCGGGCCGGATCAACCGCCGAGCGAGGGGCTGGCGCTCGTCGGCCTGCTGCCCGATGGCGAGCGGCTGATCGTCGGGGTGGTCAGCCTGACCGAGCGGCGCATCGATGTCGCCTTTGCTTCCACTGCGGAACTGACCATCGCGGTTGCCGTCCTCATGGCGCTGCTCAGCGCGGTGGTCGCGGGGTTTGTCATCAGCCGCCGCACCCACCTCATCGCCGAAACTGCGGCCGAGCTCGCTTCGGGCAATTTCGGCGCGCGCGTGCCCATCGAAGGAACAGGGGACGGCTTCGATCACCTTCGCCAGCAGATGAACCTCATGGCCGAGCGGATCGGCGAACTTGTCGGGCAGCTCAGTGCCGTGTCCGGCGCGCTGGCGCATGATTTGCGCTCGCCTGTCACGCGGCTTTCGGCGGCCATCGATCTTGCGCTGGCGCGAGTGGAGGAGCCACGCGCGCTGGAGGCGCTGCAGGCCGCGCGCGCCGATGCGGATGCCCTGCGTGCCATGCTGGAGACGTCGCTGGAGATCAGCCTGATCGAAGGCGGCGCGGTCGAAGACCGGCGGCGCCCGCTCGATCTTGCCGCAGTGGCGGAGGATCTGGTCGAGCTCTATGACCCGCTGGCCGAACAATCGGGCGTGTCGCTCGAAGCGCGGCTTGACCCCGTAACCGCACCAGCGGACCGCGAACTCGTCTCGCGCGCACTGGCCAACCTCATCGACAATGCGCTCAAGTATGGCGGCAAGGCGATTGTCGTGACCACTCGCGCCGTGCTGGATGCGGACGGCACCAGCTGGGCAGAGATCGCCGTGGAAGACAACGGCCCCGGCATTTCCCCGGTCGACCGGGCCCGCGTGGTCGAGCGGTTTGTCCGGCTCGACAACGCGCGGACGCGGCCAGGTGGGGGGCTGGGCCTTGCCATGGTCGCGGCGGTGGCGCGGCTCCATGGCGGGATGTTCGCGCTCGGCGATCCGGCGTCCGGCGGGGCTTCAGGCGGGAAGGGCCTTGTCGCCACCTTGCGGCTTCCCGCCTGAGGTTGGCCCGCCTGAGGCCTGCCCACCTGAGTTTGGCCCAGCTGATACCCGGCCGGTCCGTTCCAGCTTGCCCCAGCCGATCCCCAACCCCTGCAGCGCCGCACCCACCGCGCGGATCACCACGCCGTACATCAACTGGCGATAGACGAAGCGCTGGCTGAGCAGCAGGATCGGCGGGAAGCGCCGCTCGCGCACGTCGAGCCGGAAGGCGACCCAGCCGCACAGGAGGTCGATCACGGTGAAAACGGCCCAGTATAGCGCCATGCGCAGCACATCGGTCTGCGTCTGCGCCCAGCCATGCTGCATGACCCTCACAGCCGTGCCAAAGATCGAGACACCCAGCGCGAGATCGATCAGCGGCGAGATCAGCGCGAAGAGGATCTGGAACAGCCACGCCTGCGGCATGCCGACGAAGGCGAGGCCGGCGGGCTGGCGCTGCCACAACACCGAGCGATGCTTCCACAGGCACTGCAGCGTGCCGAAGGCCCAGCGGAAGCGCTGCTTCGAAAGGCTCCCGAGCGTTTCGGGGGCTTCGGTCCAGGCGACCGCATCCTCGTCGTAGCAGACCTTCCAGCCCTTGCGCTGGATCGCGATGGTGAGGTCCTGATCCTCGGCCAGCGTGTCTTCCGGGTAGCCGCCGACGTCGGTGAGCGCACTGCGCCGCCACGCACCGACTGCCCCCGGCACGACCATGATCGCCCCGAAGCGGGTGAGCGCGCGGCGTTCGATGTTCTGCGCGGTGGTGTATTCGACTGCCTGCCAGCGGGTGACGAGATTGACCCGGTTGCCGACCTTGGCATTGCCCGCGACCGCGCCGACGCGCTCGTTCTCGAACCAGCGCACCAGCCGCGCGATGGTCTGCGGCTCGAACTGGGTATCGGCATCGAGCGCGACAACGATCTCTCCGCTCGCCACAGCCAGCGCGCGGTTGAGGGCGGAGGCCTTGCCGCCATTCGCCAGGGTCATCAGCCGTACGCGAGGATTATCGCCGAACGCTGCTGCCACGATCTCACTGGTGCGGTCCTTCGAGCCATCATCGGCGACGATCACTTCCATGTGCGGATAATTGCTCGCCAGAATGCGGTGGATCGAGCTCTCGATCACGCGCTCCTCGTTGTAGGCGGGGATGATGACGCTCACCAGCGGCTGGAAGCCGTTGTCCGTCGCGGGCAGGTCTGACGGCCTTGGACGCCGGTCGGGTATGAGCGCGAGGCCTGTCAGCCCCAGCGCGCGGATCACGCCGAGCGCGATCGCGAAGAAGAAGCTCCAGTTGAGCCCGGCCAGCAGCACCGCGAGCACGGAGAAGATCGCCACGTCGACGCGCACTGCGGCAAGATCCCAGCCCTTCACCTGCGGCATCACGTCATCGCGTTTGAGGCCTGCCAGCGTGGAGGCGGGCACCAGCCGGTAGCCGTCTGCCTCGAGCCGTTCGATGATGCGCGGCAATGCCAGCACGGTCTGCTGGCGGTCGCCGCCGCCGTCGTGCAGCAGGATGACATTGGCGCTGCGGTCGGGCGTCGCATGCTCGACCGCGTCCACCGTGCGATTCACGATGTCGTCGGCACTGCGCTTCATCCAGTCGCCCGGATCGGCATGGAGCCCGACGACGGTGTAGCCTTCCTGCTGCGCGATCAGCGCCGGCCAGAGCTCGTCCGACGTGGTGGGTTCGGCGTCGCCGAAATAGGGCGCACGGAACAGGCGGGTGGAGCGGCCGGTATAGGCCTCGATCAGGCGCTGGGTTGCATTGAGTTCCAGCTTCACGCCGGTCGCCGAATCCTCCGCCATGTTGGGATGGGTGTAGCTGTGGTTGCCGATCTCGTCCCCATCGGCGACCATGCGCTGGAGCAGGCTGCGCCCGGCCACGCCGTTTTCGCCGATGATGAAGAAGGTCGCTGGCACGTGGTAGCGTTCGAGCACCGAAAGCACTTCGGGCGTATACTTGGGATCCGGGCCATCGTCGAAGGTGAGCGCGACCAGCTTAGGACGGTCGCCCGTGCGGCGCACGACATAGGGCGTCGGCAGGTTACCGTACTGCTCGTCGTCGATCAGGCTGGGCCGGCCCGGCTGGGCGGCGATATAGTGGATCTGGCGGGTGCCTTCCTCCGGCGTCGCGTCGATGCGCAGGATTTCGCCGTTGCCTTCGACATCGACGTTGTTGGCCTCCTTGATCCGGCCCAAGTTCGGAGCAAGGCCGTGCGGATTGCGCCATGCCTTGAGGACATCCCAGAAGCCCGGATCCTCCGACCCCAATCGCCACAGCGCGACCGAGCCGACGCCGAGGCGCGAGAGCATCTGCATCTGATTCCAGCTTGAGGCAGCATCGAGCATCCACACCTGATGCCGCTCGGGCGCGGTCGCCGCGTTGCTGTCCTCGTCATCGAGGTAGCCGAAGCCGGTGTTGCCGCTGGCCTTGTCCCATGTCGGCGTGGTCCCGCTGTCGTGCGCGGAAAGCCAGGCCTCTTCCACCGTCTGCACGTCGGCATGACCGCGATACCAGTCGTAACCATAGTTGCCGAGCGCGACGATGACCTTGTTCGCGGCCAGGCCCTTGAGCTGGTCTGCCAGATGGCCGGCAAACCAGCCGTTCGAGGCAATCGGGCCGGGCTCGCCGCCCTGCCAATGCTCGTCGTAGGCCATCAGCACGACCTTGTCGGCCACCTCGGCGAGGTGCTTGGCCGACCAGTCGGCGTCGTCGATCGGCATCGTCACCGCCACAACGCGGTGCTTGGGGGCGAGCCGCGCATGAAGATCGGCAACGAAGCCGCGCAGCGCGGCGATGCCGGGCTTCGGCAGGTTTTCGAAGTCGATCATCACGCCGCCATCGCCGGACTTGTCGAGCGCGGCATCGATCTGGCTGACGAGCGCCGCGCGGCGGGCGGGGCTTTCCATCACGGCGGTCGCGCCTGCGCCGTCCCACTTCGCGTTGGCGGCGTTCTGCAGCACGGGGACTACCAGCGGGCGGCGCAGCGCCGAGGTCAGCACGCGGCGCATCGGCGCATCGTCGGTAACGACCAGATTGCCGTTCTGTCCCAGCGAGAAAAGCGTCGGCGCGACCCAATCGAGCTGGCCGATATGGCGCCGCAAGGTCTGCGCGCTGCCGTCGGTCCATGAAGTGTAGAAGCCTACGCTGAGCTGCTGGCCGCCGCCAAGCGCGGCCGGTGCGGTGTGGCGGCCGAACAGCTGGCCCAGCTGCTGCGAGATCCGATGCGAGATGCGGCTGACCTGCGTTTTCAGCGGGAACGGCGCCTGCCGCTCGAAGCCGAGCCTGAGCGGCGCGGCAGGGGGCGGAACCGCCACCACGGTCGTCGCGAAGATCACTGCGGCCAAGAGCAGCACGACAAGCCCGATGAACGCACCGCGCCGGGTCAGGCGGCGGCGGCGACCGGTGGGATCGAAGAAGATCGGACGAGACACGTGACAATTCCCCATTGCAGTCGCCGGAGACGACAAGGCGCGCGCTGGAGTCATGGCTCTCGCGCGGGCTGGGTTTGCGGCAGCCGGCTGGGTGACGATGGATGCCGGACCGGCAATCGGAACAGGGGACCGTCACGTCACGATTCCCGTGACAGGCACCCATCGTCGAAAGCCGTTCTAGGGGGGCACGCCCGTCCGAGGTGTGAGCAGAACATTACGCTTTGGCCATTTTCGCATTTTCTGCCGCTGCAGCGGCTTGCCCGCATGACCATCTGGGCCGGAGCGGCATGCAGGGCCAAGGACCTGGGCCATGTTGCCCGCCCCGACCCGACGCGCTGCCCTCGATCACTTGCGCCAGTTCGTGCCGCGCGCGGGCGCGTCCTACGCCGCCGGCCGCAATGTCGATCCGGGGCCGGGGCGGCCTGCTGCAGTATCGCGGCTTTCGCCGGCAGTGCGCTACCGGCTGGTGACCGAGCAGGATGTCGTCGCCGAAGTGCTGGCGCGCCACAGCTTCAATGCAGCGGGAAAATTCATTCAGGAAGTCTGCTGGCGCACGTACTGGAAGGGCTGGCTCGAACTGCGGCGTGCGGTCTGGCAGCGGTTCCTCGCCGAACGCGATACGGCGCGAGAGGCCATGGCGGGCAGCGCCGATCTGGAGGCGGCGGAGGAAGGACGCACCGGGATCGATTGCTTCGATGCCTGGGCGCGCGAGCTGGTCGAAACCGGGTATCTCCACAATCACGCGCGCATGTGGTTTGCCTCGATCTGGATTTTCACGCTGCGGTTGCCGTGGACGCTGGGCGCGGATTTCTTCCTGCGGCACCTGATCGATGCCGATGCCGCCAGCAACACGCTCTCATGGCGCTGGGTGGCGGGGCTGCAGACCGCCGGAAAGACCTACCTCGCCCGCGCCGACAATATCGCGCGCTACACCGAGGGCCGCTTTGCGCCGCGCGGCCTTGCGCAGGAAGCCGAAGCGCTCGCCGAAGCGCCGGTCGGGCCCGCAGCCACACTGGCACCGCTCGCCGCTTTCGATCCCGCCGCGCCGAGCCTGCTGCTGGTGCACCATGAGGATCTCAACGCGGAAGCGCTGCTGCCCGCCGATGCGCCGGTGCTGGGCGTGCTGGCGGTCTGCGATCCCGCGCTGCTCTGGGGCGATGCGGCGCGGCGCTATGCCGGGGCCGCTGTGGCTGATGCGGCAGCGCGCGTCGCAGCGCATTGCCGCTGCGGTTCGACGCTGGCGGATACGCTCGATGCCGAAAACCTGATCGCCGCAGCACGGGCCGCCGGCGCGCGGCAAGTGCTGACACCCTATGCCCCAGTCGGGCCGGTAGCCGATGCCCTCGCTGCGATGGAGTCTGTGCTCGCTGCGCAGGGCATTGTGCTGCGCCCGGTGCGACGCCGCTGGGATTCCGGCCTCTGGCCCCATGCGCGGCGCGGCTTCTTCGCCTTCGATGCCGAGATCGAAGGGCATCTACGCGCCGAGGGGATGCTGTGAAGCGGCCGCTGCAGGTCGTGTGGTTCAAGCGCGACTTGCGACTTGCCGATCATCGCCCGCTGGCGCTCGCAGCGGAGCAGGGGCCGGTGCTGCCGCTCTATATCGCCGAGCCGGACCTGTGGGCGCAGGACGATGCTTCGGCCCGGCAATGGGCCTTTGCCGCCGAAAGCCTCGCCGAACTGCAGGCTGCGCTGGGCGCGCTCGGCCAGCCGCTTTGCGTGGTGCGCGGGGATGCCGTCGCGGTCCTCAGCCGCATTCACGAACGCCATGGCATCGCCTCGCTGTGGAGCCATGAGGAGACCGGAGGCGGCTGGACTTATGCGCGCGACAAGGCGGTGGCGGCATGGGCGCGCGCAGCCAGCGTTCCGTGGCAGGAACTGCCGCAGACCGGCGTGATCCGCCGCCTCAAGACCCGCCACGGCTGGGCGCGCGCGTGGGATCGCCGCATGGCCGAACCGGTAGCCGCCCCGCCCGCCGCGCTCGAACCGCTGGGCAGCGATTGGCCCGCGCGCATTCCGGGCGCGCGCGATCTGGGCCTTGCGCCCGATCCCTGCCCGGAGCGCCAGACGGGCGGGCGCGCGGCAGGCCTTGCCACGCTGGCCAGCTTTCTGGAGCGGCGCGGGCGCGATTATCGCTGGCAGATGTCGAGCCCGGTCACCGCGTTCGATGCCAGTTCGCGCCTTTCGCCGCATCTCACCTGGGGCACGCTCAGCTTGCGCGAAGTGGCGCAGGCGAGCCAGACGCGCCTCAAGGGCCTGCGCGGCGATGAAAGCGCAGCCGCGCGCAGCTGGCGCGCCTCGATGATCTCGTTCACCGGGCGGCAGCACTGGCACTGCCATTTCATGCAGAAGCTGGAGGACGAGCCGCGCATCGAGTTCGAGAACCTCCATCCCGCCTACAACGGCCTGCGCCCCGATGTGCCCGATGCCGAACGGCTGGCGGCTTGGGTAGCGGGGCGTACGGGCTTTCCCTTCGTCGATGCCTGCATGCGCGCGCTGGCGGCCCACGGCTGGCTCAATTTCCGCATGCGCGCGATGCTGGTTTCCTTCGCCAGCTATCAGCTCTGGCTGCCGTGGCGGGCCACCGGACTGCACTTGGCGCGGCAATTTGTCGATTATGAGCCGGGCATTCACTGGAGCCAGGTGCAGATGCAATCGGGCACAACGGGGATCAACACGATGCGCGTCTACAATCCGGTCAAACAGGGCCACGATCAGGACGCTGAGGGCGCGTTCGTGCGCCGATGGATGCCCGAGGTGGCCGATGTGCCCACGCCGCTGATTCACGAGCCATGGCGCTGGGAGGGTGCGGCTAGCCTCGCCTATCCGCCGCCCATCGTCGATCATGCCAAGGCCGCCGCGGCCGCGCGCGAGGCGCTGCACGCCGTGCGCAAGGGATCGGGGCATCGCACCACCGCGAGCCGGATTGCCGAGAGACACGGCAGTCGCAAGGCGGGCATGCCGATGACGGGCCAGAAATCGCGCAAGCATGCGCCCATCGCGCAACTGGCGCTGGATCTGTGAACCGCCTCGTCCTCGTGCTGGGCGATCAGCTCAGCCCGGCGCTGTCCTCGCTCATGGCGGGGGACAAGGCGCGCGACCGTGTGCTGATGGTCGAAGTCAGCGAGGAGGCGACCTACGTGCGCCACCACAAGAAGAAGATCGCTTTCCTGTTCAGCGCCATGCGCCACTTTGCCGAGGAACTGCGCGGGGCTGGCTGGACGGTTGACTACGTGAAGCTCGATGATCCGGGCAACACCGGCAGCTTCACCGGCGAAGTCGCCCGCACGGTTGCAATGCACCGGCCTGCCAGCATCCTCGTCACGGAGGCGGGCGAATGGCGCGTCGCGCAGATGTTCGCGGGCTGGGAGGCAGCGCTGGGTCTTCCCGTCGAAGTCCTCCCCGATACGCGCTTTGTCTGCCCGCTGCCGGTGTTCCGCGCCTGGGCCGAGGGGCGCAAGGCGCTGCGCATGGAGTACTTCTACCGGGAGATGCGCCGCCGCACCGGCCTGCTGATGGAGGGCGACAAGCCCGCTGGGGGCGAGTGGAACTACGACGCAGAAAACCGCAAGGCCGCCGCGCCTGATCTCTTCATGCCGCGCCCGCCGATATTTGCGCCCGATGCGATCACGCAGGAGGTCATGGCGCTGGTTGCAGCGCGTTTCGGCAATCACTTCGGCGATCTCGAACCCTTCCGGTTCGCCGTCACCCGCGCCGATGCCGAAGCCGCGTTCGGCGCCTTTGTGCAGCGCGCCTTGCCGCGCTTCGGCGACTATCAGGATGCGATGCTGGAGGGTGAACCGTTCCTCTATCACGCGGTGATCGCGCAATATCTCAATTGCGGCCTGCTCGATCCGCTTGAGGTCTGCCGCGCGGTGGAAGCAGAATGGCGCGCGGGCCGCGTGCCCCTGAATGCGGCGGAAGGCTTCATCCGCCAGATCATCGGCTGGCGCGAATATGTGCGCGGGATCTACTGGCTGACGATGCCGGGCTACGAACGGCGCAACTTCCTTGGCCACACGCGCCCGCTGCCCGAATTCTACTGGACCGCACAGACGGACATGGCCTGCGTGCGCGCTGCCGTCATCCAGACCCGCCAGCACGCCTACGCGCACCATATCCAGCGCCTGATGGTTACGGGCACCTTCGCGCTGCTGGCCGGGATCGATCCGCACGCGCTCCACGAATGGTATCTCAGCGTCTACGCCGATGCCTATGAATGGGTGGAGCTGCCCAACACCGTGGGCATGAGCCAGTTTGCGGACGGCGGAATGCTCGCCTCCAAGCCCTATGCGGCGAGTGGGGCCTATATCAACCGCATGTCGAACCACTGCGGCACCTGCCGCTATGACGTGAAGCAGCGGACAGGGCCCAATGCCTGCCCGTTCAATCCGCTCTATTGGGATTTCATCGCCCGCCACCGCAGCAAGATCGGCGGCAATCCGCGCATGGCGCAGATGGTGCGGACCTACGACAAGTTCGCCGATGCGGAGAAGGCGCGGATTGCGGAAAGCGCGGCGGCGGTGTTGGCGAGGCTTTGATTGTTCCATTCTTTCGAACGGTCGGCCGGAAAACTTGCATCTGTTGCGCTTGTCCAAGCCCGCCTAAATGGAGAGCATGAAACAGCCCGTGTTCTTCCTCTCGCATGGCGGCGGCCCCTGGCCCTGGCTCGATGGTCCGTTTCGCGACGGTTTCGCCTGGTTGGAGGCCTCGCTGAAGGCGCTGCTCGCGCAGCTGCCCGAAGCACCCCGCGCGGTGCTCGCGGTGTCCGGACACTGGGAGGAGCCCGAGTTTACCGTATCCAGCGCCGCGCAGCCGGGCATGGTCTATGACTACTACGGCTTTCCCGAACACACCTACCACATCAGCTACCCTGCACCGGGCGATCCAGCGCTGGCGGCGCGGGTGCGCGAACTGGCGGCAGCGGCAGGGATCACGGTCGGCGATGATCCCGCGCGCGGGTTCGATCACGGCACGTTCTCGATGATGCAGCCGATCCGCCCTGAGGCGGACCTGCCCGTCGTCAGCCTCTCGATGAAGCTCGGCTACGATCCCGCCGCGCATCTGGCGCTCGGCCGTGCGCTTGCGCCGCTGCGCGATGAAGGCGTGGTGATCATGGGCTCAGGCCTGTCCTACCACAACTTGCGCATGTTCGATGCGCGCGCGGCCGAGCCCTCGCGGCAATTCGACGGCTGGTTGCGCCACAGCCTGCTCGATCCGGACCCCGCCGCCCGCGCCGCCGCGCTGCTCCGCTGGGATCAGGCCCCAGCCGCCCGCGTGGCTCATCCGCGCGAGGATCACCTGATCCCGCTGATGGTCGCGGTCGGTGCGGCGGGCGCAGACCCGGGTGTGTGCATCTATTCGGAGAACGACCTGCGCGGGGGCATCACCGCCTCGGCCTATCGCTTCGGCGAGGACGTGACGCCGACCGGGTTCGACAAGCTCGCCGCCTAAGGCCTGACCCTAAGGTCTAACCCTAGGGATTGCATTCCTCGCAGTGCATCGGATCTGCGCTCGCTTTGGCCACTGGGCGTTCTTCGCGGTGGCCGCAGCCCTCGCAGGTCCAGATTTCGGCGCGGGTGAGATGCGTGGGGCTCGCGCACCACGCGCAAGGCAGACCGTGAATTCGCCCGGTCTTCGCAAAGCCGGGCCGCGTGCAGGCGGGGCAGCGGCTGCGCGCGCGGCGGACAAGGTCGATCATGGCCCGCTCGATTGCGCGCATGCGGCGTGGATTGCGGTGGGCACGCATGTCGGTCTCGATATGCGCGGCGCCGGTCAGAGCGATGGTCCGGTCAATCACCGCAATCAGCTCTGCCTCGGAATCGATCCCCTTGAACAGAGCGAGGTGCGGCGCGGGCTGGCCGTCCAGCACCCCCATCACGATCACGCCGTGCGCGGGAAAGCCCGCTTTTGCAGCAAAGTCGATGCCTGCCGAAGGGTTCGTCACCACCGCATGCGCGAAATTGGTGTCCATCGCCGCATGGTGGCCGACCAGTTCCAGCCCGGTCTCCCGGTCTACCAACAGGACAAGTTCGCGGTTCAGCGCGCAGAACGGCACGCTGGGATGCGGACCGAAGCTGCCCTCGCTGGCCAGCCCGATGCGCGCATCAGGCGCCAGCGCGAAGGCCGCGGCGATCTTTGCCTGCGCAGCCTTGCGCGGGGTGCCAACGCGGCCAATCTCGCGGCTGAAAGTGCCGAAAGCATCAGTGTCCAGACCTTCGGCCACACGCAGGTCCAGACCCAGGAAACGCGCGGCAAGGGGGGCAATCGCCCGCTCCTTGCCGTGCATCGTCGCCAGCACGGCCCGCGCCCCGTTGCAATCTGCGCCCCGGGGCGGCGGCGTGTCAGCCATGGCTCAGATCGCCATTTCCGTGGCTGCCGGAGCAGGGAATGCCTCCAGCGTGGGCTCCCAGCGGAGATCGCCGGCATAGCGCCAGGCCATCCGCCCCTCATCGTCGATCGCGAAGAGGTGCAGCCACTTGTTGTCGAACAGCGCGCGCACCCCGGCGTGTTTTTCGAGCACTGCGGTCATCGCCTCGCGCGGGGCCTCGATGCAGACCGAGAGGCGCAGCGGCTCGTGCATCAGCTTGTGCCCATCATGCACCGATTGCCATGGCAGACCGGCGCGCAGCGGCCCGCCGTTGCCCTCGATCACGCCGATCCCGCCGACCACGTTGTGGAGCAGCTTGTTGCCGCCCCCGAACAACTGTGGCGCCACGCTCGAGCCATAGTACTGAAGGCTGATCCAGCTCGCGACGACGACCGGCGCGGTCATGATCAGTTCCAGCACGCCGAAGCCTTCGTCTCGCCGCCAGACGTAGTCATGCAGGAACGCGCGGCCTTCGAGGCTGCGGCCCGCTGTGCGTGCGCGCGGTGCGGCGATGAAGGCCTTGCAGCCAGCGAGCGCCCATTCGGCCCGCGTTTCCGACCAGTCGCGGCTGCGCTTGATCACGCTGGCATCGCCGGTGGCGCGCGGCAGGCGCAGCGCGCGTTCGCTGCGGGTGAGCACGGCGGCCGCTGCCAGCCACTGCTGGGCCTGCGCAATCGCCTCGCGGTGCGCATCGATCGGCTGGTCCTCGGTGTAGAGCGTCACCGCGTCGGTCGTCGTATCGTGCAGCGCTGCGACGAACAGCGTGGACTGCGGGATCACGATACCTTTGTCGATCAGGCCTGCGCGCACCTCGGGATCATTGAGCAGCCCGGCCAGCAGCCGCGCGTTCACTTCGCCCGAATAACCGCCGCAGGCACCGCAGTGGAGCCCGCTCGCATGCGGGTTGTTGACGACATTGGCACCGTGGCCAGCCAGCAGGACCAGCGGCGCGAACTCGGTGGTGAGCGACATCGCGCCGAGGATCGAGGCCGCCATACCCACGCGGGTCGAAGCATCGGGCGCGGGATCGGCAAAGGGCTTGGGATCGCGCGGCACCGGGTTGGCCTTGAGGCCCAGCGCATCCTTCAGCAGCTTGCCGATGTAGATCGGCCCTGCCGCCTCGACAAAGGCGAACGAGGACACGGCTGCCAGCTTGAAGCGGCCCCAGGCCCGCTCCGCGCGTGCGGAATGGCGGGCCTGAGTCGCGTCCCCATCGCCCTTGGCGCCGCTGGTGCGGCTGGTAAGCCCCGCATTGAGCAGCACGGGCAGGCGGTGTTCGGCCACGTCCGAGGCATAGCGCTGGTGCGAGGCAGTGAGGCCGAAGAACCCGGCAAAGCCCAAAGTCTGGACCCGCCGGTCGACCGATTCCAGGGCGCGGCGGAACACTTCGGAGCGCACGTCGATGCAGAAAGCGGCCTGCAGCACCGGCGGCTGACGCTCGTTGCGAAGGAGCTTCTGGCTGAGCGTCTCCGCAAGGGCGGACTGTCCGGCGCGCTCCGCGGCTTCCTGCAGGATCGCGTCGATGATCTGGTCGGCATTCGGCGCGACCGGTTCCTCGTGCGCGGCAAGCGTCGCCTGCCAGCCTCGGCCGATCTCGGCGCTATAGCAGTTCAGCAAGGCCTGCTCCCACAGCAGGCGGATGGTGAGGAAGTCGGTGATCGTCTCGTCGCTCTTGCCGGCAAGTTCGGCCTGCCACAGCTCGTAGCGCGCGACATGGGCCCAGCCGCCAAGCGTGACGAGCAGGCTGTGGAAGTAGGTTTCGAGCGCTGCAGGCGGCAGCTCGAGCCCGGAAACGGCGCTCGCCAGCGCTTCTGCCGCGCGCTCGGGCGCATCGGCCACGAAGCTGCCGAAGCCGGTAAGCCCGGCAATCTCAGGCGTCAAGTCGTGCGAGGCGACAGCCTGCCACGCGGCATAGGCGCCCTTGCCGCGCGGGGCGGCCCACAGCGCCTGTCCTTGATCGAAGTATCCACCCGCCCAGGCGCCGAAGCGCTCGGCGATCACGCCGGGCCAGTCGATACCCGAAGCCTTTGCGGCCAGATCGGCGACCGTCGGCACGGCCTTGATCGGTGCCGGGTCATGCGCGATCGCAGCCAGCAACGCGGCAAGCGAACTGGGCTTGCCGGCATGGGGTGAAGCGGCGAGCGCCGCGGCAAGATCGGCCTCGGTGATCGCGCCGGTGGCGATCCGGTCGCGGTACCATTGGCGCGGCATGGTGACGGGGGTGCCCGAAACCCGCGCCATAAGTGCGGCGGTTTCGGCAAGCGTCAGGCCCGTCTGGCCGAGGTAGGGATTGACCGCGACGCTGGAGGCCAGCGGCCAGACCGGCGGGATCGCACGGGCCGCGCCATCGGCGGCGACCTTGAGCTGCGCGAGGGTCTGGCTGTTATCGGTGGGGATCATGAGCATGGGAGTGATCCTTCAGGAGACGTGTGGAGGGGTCAGGCGGGCCGCTTGAGGGTCCAGCCGCCAAGCATCCGGTCGAACAGGGCGTTGGCGTAGAGGCCGTTGGAGAGGTGGACCCGCAGGCCTGCAGCCGCCGGGTGATAAGCCCAGAGCGGGAACATCGACTGCGCCACCGCGACGAGGCCGAAGCTCAGCACCGCGAGCACCATCAGGGTCCATTCGAGCGGACCCGGCGCCGGGGTGGCGGGCAGCGTGCCGGCGGTGAGCCAGAGCGCGAGGCCATGGAGCGCGAAGTAGCCGATCGAGGCCGCCACCGCGTAAACCGCCATCTTGCGGGTCAGTGCGCGCGGAGCGCTGTCAGCCAGGCCCTGGGCGAAGAGGTAGGCAACGCCGAAGATGAGGATCGCGCCTAGTGCAACCGCCTGCGGCGACTTGTGGTGGAAGCCCGGGATGGCATCGAAGGCGAAGGTCATCAGCGCGTAGATCGCCAGCGCCGCAAGGAACGCACGGCCAACCGCAGCGGGACGGGGGATCGCCACCGGCCCGGGCCGCCGTGCCGCCGCGATCTGTTCAACTGCACCGCCCGAGGCGAGGAAGGCATGCGCCTTGTAGAGCGAGTGGAGCACGATGTGCAGCAGCGCGAGCGGGAACAGCGCGAGGCCGCACTGCATGATCATGAAGCCCATCTGGCCGACAGTCGACCAGGCGAGCGAGGTCTTGATCGCCGGCTGGGTGAGCATGACCAGTCCGCCGAACAGCGCGGTAAACCCGCCGATCATGACCAGCACCGCCAGCACGCCGGGGGCAAGCAGCATGACATCGGCAAAGCGGATGAGCAGGAACCCGCCCGCGTTGATCACGCCGGCATGGAGCAGCGCGGAAACCGGGGTGGGCGCTTCCATCACTTCGGTCAGCCAGCCGTGCAGTGGGAACTGGGCGGACTTGAGCAGCGCGGAAATCGCGAGGAGCCCGGCGGCGGCCATCGCTGCGTAGCCGCCCATCCCGGCTTGCGCAGCGGCAAGGATCACATGCAGGTCGGTTGTGCCATAGGCGCTGGAGAGCAGCAGTGCGGCGCCCAGCAGCGCGGCGTCACCGGCGCGGGCGGTCACGAACTTCTTGCGCGCGGCGCGCTGCGCGGCGACCCGTTCGGGATAGAACAGCAGCAGCTTGTGCAGCGCGAGGCTGGTCGCGATCCATGCTGCCAGCAACTGGACGAGCGAGCCCGCCGTCACCAGCAGCATGACCATCACCAGCGTCGTTGCCAGCCAGGCCATGAACACGCCGTGGCGCGTCTCGCCATCGAGGTAGACGCGGGCATAGCGCACCACGATCCAGCCGACGAAGCTGACGAGGAGCAGCATCGTGGCGCTGATGAGATCGAGCCGGAAGGCCAGCAGCGGCAGGGCAGGGCCGGCAGCGGCAAGGGTCAGGGTGGTGGCACCGCCGATTGCCAGTGCTGCCATCGCGCCCCCGGCCATCGCCACCGCAAGCAGCGCAAGCAGCTCGATCAGGGCCAGCGGGCCGCGCGCGATGCGGCCGGGCTGCGCGAAGCCGAGCGCGGCAGCGATCAGCAGCAGGGCGGGTGGGGCAAGGACCAGAAGAGAAAGTGGCATGATCGGCGCTCCGCAGGAGGGGCTTTCGAAGTTGCCCCGCTCCTAGCGAAACTGCGGATCAGCAAAAAATTCATTGTTTAGCTGATATCGTTCGCTTTAAGTGAACGATATGGCCGATCTCAATTACAACCACCTTCGCTATTTCTGGGCCGTCGCGCAGGATGGCAACCTTTCGCGCACGGCGGAGCGGCTCAATGTCTCGCAGTCCGCGCTCTCGGTGCAGATCCGCAAACTGGAAGACCGGCTTGGCCATGCGCTGTTCGAGCGACGCGGTCGTGCGCTCCACCTCACCGAGGCAGGCCGGATCACGCTCGATCATGCCGAGGCGATCTTCGCCACCGGCGAGGAACTGCTCGGCACGCTCAAGGAGACCGGCAATGCGCGGCAGGCGGTGCGGATCGGCGCACTGGCCACGCTTTCGCGCAATTTTCAGATCAGCTTCGTGGAACCCCTGCTCGCGCGGACCGATATCGAGGTCGTGCTGCGATCGGGCAGCCAGGGCGAATTGCTCGGTGCGCTGGAATCCCTCGCCCTCGACGTGGTGCTCACCAACCAGACGCCTGCGAGCGATGCCTTGACCCCCTTCATCGTCCAGAGGTTGTCGGAACAGCCGGTCAGCCTGATCGGCACGCCCGCGCTGCTGGGCGAGACGCGCGCGGTGGCGGACCTGTTGCGGATGCACCCGGTGATTTTGCCGATCGCTGGCAGCGGCGTGCGCGGCGGTTTCGATGCGCTGGTCGACCGGCTCGATCTGAGGCCGCAGATCGCGGCCGAAGTAGACGACATGGCGATGATGCGACTGATGGTGCGCGAAGGGCATGCGCTGGGCGTCCTCCCCGCCATTGTCGTGCGCGATGAGCTGGGTACCGGCACGCTGGTGGAAGCCGAGGGGTTGCCCGGCATTGCCGAGACGTTCCTCGCCGTTACAACCCGCCGGCGCTTTCCCAATCCGGTGCTGCGCCAGTTGATCGACCGGGCGATGCGCGACCGGTTCGACCATGCCTGACGGCAGCGCGGCAGATCGGGCAGGCAGCATTCATCTCAGGTTTCTGACACAGCCCCCAACTATAATTACAAATTAGCTCTAAGTTAACATTGATCCAGATCAAAATAATAATAAAATAATTACCCTTGGAACTATGGTAAATAAATCCCATCTCTTCCCATAGGAGGTCTACTTACTATGGTCAGGGATGATGCAGGGCTGCATTCGAGTGCAGGTCTTGGTGAAGCTGTCATGACTCTCGATCGCCACGGCCTGGCCGATCTTCTGATCGGAGACCGGGACTGGCTGCTCACGCGACTGGAGGACAGGGAGGTCATCGTCGTCCGGCAAGCGTTCTGTCCGGTGCGTCCGCTGCGTTCCTTTGCCGAACGGCTGGAAGCCACGCTCCACGGCCCGCTGGCGCCCACACGTCTGCCGGTGCCGGAGGATTCCCTCATCGTGGGCGATCGCCAGGTTTCCGCGCTCGCCGAATATCTCCAGAACAGCCGCGTGTGGGAAAACGACCATGTGATGGCGCGCGCGCCCGGCGGGGTTTCGATCATGGCGATCTCCGGCGAGGGCAGCATTGCCACGCCGACCGAATTTGCCTGCACCGCCGCCGCCTGGGATGGCCTTGCGCCGGCCGAGCAGCGCGAACTGGCATCGCTGCGCGTGTTGCATGGTTTCTGGCATGACCGGCTCTATCACGAGCGCGAGCCGCGCCACGAAGCCCTGATGCAGTGGATGGCGCGGCAAAGCGCTGAGCTTCCGCTCGTCCAGCGCTTGCCCGGTGGCCGCCACGGCCTGCTCATCGACGATACCGCGATCCAGATCGCAGACGTGGAGTTCACGCAAAGCGAGGCTTTCCTCGGTGACTTGCGCAAGTGGGTCACGCAGCCGGCATTCGTCTATCGCCACACCTGGCAGCCCGGCGATCTGGTGCTCTGGAACAGCGCCTCGGTGATGTACCGCGACCTTCCCCGGCCGGACAATCCGATCTGGAAAATGGCCCAGTCCCGGCGCTGATCAAGCGCCATCTTTTCGGGACTTGGCATGAGCCCGGTCGGTGCGCAGCCGGCCGGGCGTTTTTGTGGCCATTCTGGCACCATCCGATCGGCACTTGTCATCAAACCGGCATCTTTCCGGCTGGGCAAATCAACCTGCATCTGCTGCGGAGTCTTGGGGAAAATCTTTCGTTTCAGTTCCTTTTCGCCTCTCACGCCTGCCGGAAAACCGACTCTCGATGAATGTGCTTGCTCTCTATCCGGCCGCCGCGCCGAACAAGGCGTGGATCCATGAACACATCACCGCCATGCTGGGCCGTGTCGCCGGGGCCGTGCCCGATCTTCTGGTGACGGAGCGCGATCTCACCGGGCTTGCGCCGCATGGTGCCGCCGGCGACCTGTCGGATGAATTGGTGCAAGAGCTGGTAGCTGCCGATCTGGTGGTGATCGGTGCGCCGATCGGTCACCATCCGGTGCCGCCCGCGCTGGTCCAGTGGTATCGGCGCGCCAATGGCAGCAAGAGCAATGGCGCGCCGATCTATGCCATGGGGCTCAATCCTGAATTGCAGGCCTGGTTCAGCCACGTCATCCGGGCTGACCGCACGTTCCGCTACACCGCGCAAGGGCCGAGCGGCTTGCTGTCCGGCAAGAAGGCGATCGTGCTCGCCGCCCGGACCGGGTCCTGGCACAACGAGGCGATGACGGATCATCAGGTGCACTGCATCGAAACCCAGCTGCGCTTCATGGGCATCGACGAAATCGCCACGACCGCAGCAGATCGCCATGCCAATCCCGTCCGCAGCCCGCGCCGCTGGCAGGCCAGGCCGGCGCAGAAGCTCGCGGCCTGATCCGCGTCTCGGCGCCGCTTCGTCCGGCGTTCAGGGTTCGAACGCGGTCAGGATCGGGCAAAGCCGCGTCGACCCTTGCTCACAAACCTGCGCCAGCCGGCTCAACGCGTCGCGTGCGGCTTGCAGTGCCCGGATCCGTTCGTCGAGCGCGTTGACGCGGGCCCGCGCCAGTTCGCGCGCCCGCGCGCGATCGTCCGTCGCATCGAGCGAAAGCAGCTGGCCGATTTCTTCCAGCGTGAAGCCTGCACCCTGCGCCGCCTTGATGAAGCGCAGGCGGCGCACATCGTCCGAACCATAGCGGCGCACCCGCCCGTTCGCGCTTGTGCCGGACGGCCGCTCGGGCTCGGGCATAAGGCCGCGGCGCTGGTAGTAGCGCACTGTTTCCACTCCGACGCCGCCCTCGCTGGCGAGCTTTGCAATTGTCATCACCGGTATGGGTTGACTCCGTACTATGGTACGGAGGCTATATGGGCCGGGGTTCGATGAACCACAAGCATGCAGCCCTTTTCAGGAACCCCGATGATCAGGACCCTTTTTGCCACGACGGCGCTGGCCATGCCGCTCGCCGCTGCGGCCCAGTCCATGCCTGGCATGGACCACCAAGCGCACCCCATGCCTGGCATGGACCACCAAGCGCACTCCATGCCCCCGGCTGAAGCTGAAGCACCCGCTGCGCCCCCGGTCGATCACGCTGCCATGGGCCACAGCATGCACGGCATGGACATGAAGAGCATGGACATGAAAGGCATGGTGGGCGCACTCGGCCCCTACAGCATGATGCGCGATGCCTCCGGCACGGCTTGGCAGCCCGATAGCGCGCCGATGTGGGCGATCATGGGCAGGGCTGGCGATTGGTCCACCATGGTCCACGGCTTCGCTACGCTCATCCACGACAACCAGGGCGGGCCGCGCGGCGATACCAAGACCTTCTCGACTTCGATGCTCATGGGCATGGCGCAGCGCCCGCTTGGTGGGGGCACGCTATCGCTGAAAGGAATGGTCAGTCTCGATCCGCTGATGGGCAAGCGCGGCTATCCGCTGCTGCTGGCGAGCGGTGAAAGCGCGGACGGTGTGACCAAACTGATCGACCGGCAGCATCCGCATGATGCGTTCATGGAGCTCTCGGCCACCTACAGCCACCCGATCACCGACCAGTTGTCCGGCTTCGTCTACTTCGGATTGCCCGGCGAACCCGCGCTCGGCCCCGCCACCTTCATGCACCGCTTCCCCGGCATGGCGAACCCCGAAGCGCCGATCTCGCACCACTGGCTCGACAGCACGCACGTGACGTTCGGTGTCGCGACCGCGGGCCTCGTCTATCGCGGGGTGAAGCTTGAAGGCTCGGTGTTTACCGGGCGGGAACCCGATGCCAACCGCTGGGATTTCGAGCGGCCGCGCTTCGACAGCTGGTCCGTGCGCGCCACGTGGAACCCCACGGCAGACCTTTCGATGCAAGTCAGCCATGGCTTCCTCAAGAGCCCCGAAGGTCTGCACCCGGACGAGAACGTGCGCCGCACCACGGCCTCGATCACCTGGAACCGTGCGCTCGGGCCCGGGCGCAACTGGCAGTCCACGCTGGCGTGGGGCCGCAACACCCATCTCGGCGGAGATCATGCCCACCCCGCCGATGCTTTCCTGCTCGACAGCGCGCTGCAACTGGGCCGTTGGACGCTGTTCGGAAGGGCCGAGAACGTCGACAAGGACGAGCTGTTCGGCGATGAGGCGGAAGGCAATCCGCTGGCGGGCCAGGTGTTCAACGTCAGCAAGTTCAGCCTCGGCGGCTATCACTCGCTGCCGATCGGCAAAGTGGCGTTCGATCTCGGCGGGCTGGTCAGCAAGTATGCGTTGCCCGAAGCGATCCAGCCCGCCTACGGCTCCAGCCCGACGAGCTTCATGCTGTTCATGCGGGTGCGGATCACCGGCTAGCCGGGGGTGCGCTTACTCCCACTCAATCGTGCCGGGCGGCTTCGAGGTGTAGTCATAGACCACGCGGTTGATGCCCTTCACCTCGTTGACGATGCGCGTTGCCACGCGGCTCAGGAACCCGGCGTCGAAGGGGTAGATGTCGGCGGTCATGCCGTCGGTCGAGGTGACGGCGCGCAGCGCGCAGACCGCGTCATATGTACGGAAATCGCCCATCACGCCAACGGTGCGCACCGGCAGCAGCACCGCGAAGGCCTGCCAGATCGCATCGTATAACCCCGCGTTGCGGATCTCTTCGAGGTAGATCGCGTCGGCCTTCCTGAGGATGTCGCACTTCTCGCGCGTCACTTCGCCGGGGATGCGGATGGCAAGGCCGGGGCCGGGGAAGGGGTGGCGGCCGACGAACACATCCGGCAGGCCGAGTTCGCGGCCCAGCGCGCGGACTTCGTCCTTGAAGAGCTCGCGCAGCGGTTCGACGAGCTTCATGTTCATGCGGTCGGGCAACCCGCCCACGTTGTGGTGGCTCTTGATCGTGACGGAGGGACCGCCAGTGAACGAGACGCTCTCGATCACGTCCGGATAGAGCGTGCCCTGCGCAAGGAAATCCGCGCCGCCGACCTGCTTGGCCTCGGCCTCGAACACGTCGATGAAGGTCTTGCCGATGAACTTGCGCTTGGCCTCAGGGTCGGTCACCCCGGCAAGGCCGCCGAGGAACAGCGCCGAGACGTCCTTGTGGACCAGCGGGATGTTGTAGTGGCCGCGGAACAGGCTGACGACCTGCTCGGCCTCGCCCATGCGCATCAGGCCGTGATCGACGAAGACGCAAGTGAGCTGGTCGCCGATCGCCTCGTGGATCAGCACCGCCGCCACCGCCGAATCGACGCCGCCCGAAAGGCCGCAGATCACGCGGGCATCGCCCACCTGTTCGCGGATTTCGGCGATCTTGGTCTTGCGGAACTCCGCCATCGTCCATTCGCCGGTGCAGCCGCAGACGTGGCGCACGAAATTGGCGATGAGCTTGCCGCCGTCCGGAGTGTGGACCACCTCGGGGTGGAACTGGGTGCCGTAGTACTTCTTTTCCTCGTTCGCGATCACCGCGAAGGGGGCGCCGTCCGATACGGCGACGATGCGGAAGCCGGGGGCGAATTGCGTCACCTTGTCGCCGTGGCTCATCCACACCTGATGCCGCTCGCCCGGTTGCCAGAGGCCGTCGAACAGCGCGCAAGGCTCGGTCACGGTAAGGAAAGCGCGGCCGAATTCGCCCGAGTCGCCGGGCAGGACCTCGCCGCCGAGTTGCTGGCTCATCACCTGCTGGCCGTAGCAGATGCCAAGGATCGGCAATCCGCTGTCGAACAGCACCTGCGGCGCGCGCGGGCTGCCGTCGGCCGGAACGCTGGCGGGTGAGCCCGACAGGATAATGCCTTTCGGCTTCATCCGGTGGAACGCTGCCTCGGCCTGGGTGAAGGGGGCAATTTCGGAGTAGACCCCCGCTTCGCGCACGCGGCGTGCGATCAGCTGAGTGACCTGGCTGCCGAAGTCGACGATGAGGATCGATTCTGAAGGCTGAATGCTCATGGCAGGCGGATAATGATCTCGGTATCCGCTGTCCAGCGAGGCGCGAAAAAAGCCGCGGGCCACGATTGCGCGATGTGCATGCGGTTTAGAAAATGCTTCAGTCTTGAAATATTAATGCTTCCCCAAAGGGTAATAACCCGGAAAATCCTGATTTTTCAGTACATCAGTAGCAGATCGCAATTGATTGCAAGGAATGCAACTGCACTTGCCGTGTTCGCACTTGCAGCACGGCGGGGAAGGCCTATTTGCGCCCTCGTTCCGAACGCTCTGTGCAATCCACCACCCTGCCGGCGCGCCACGAACGGGAGAGTCCCCTGAAAGGTTCCAAAACAGGAGGACAATATGCGTAACTACACTTCGGCGATCCTTTCGCTTGTTCTGGCTGCTGGCATCAGCAGCATGTTCTTCGGCGCCACGCTCGTCTGAGCCCGGCCCGGTGAACGGCAACCCGCAGCGCGGGCTTCCCAAACGAAACGGCTGCCTTACCCTTTAAGGCAGCCGTTTTTGTTTTCAGGCCACACGGTTATGGACGGTCTTCATGGACCTGCCGACCGTCACGCGATTTGCCCCCAGCCCCAACGGCCCGCTTCATCTGGGGCACGCCTATGCCGCGATTGTCGCGCATGATCGCGCAGCGCAAGACGGCGGCCGCTTTCTGCTCCGGATCGAGGATATCGATGGCGCGCGCAGCCGCCCGGACCTCGCGGACGAATTCCGCGCCGACCTCGCCTGGCTTGGCCTCTCGTTCGAGGAAGTGCCCGCCCAGTCCACCCGTATCGACAGCTACCGCGAGGCGGCCAACAACTTGCGCGCGATGGGCCTGCTCTATCCCTGCCGCTGCACCCGCGCCGAAGTGGCCGCCGCCGCCACGCTCCACGGACCGGACGGGCCGATCTACCCCGGCACCTGCCTGCGCAATCCGCCGCTTTCCGCTCCCGATCCGGTCTGGCGCCTCGATGTCGAGCAGGCGGCGGAACTGGCCGGTCCGCTCACCTGGTTCGATGAACAGCGCGGCCCCCAGAGCGCGCGCCCGGCCATGCTCGGCGATGTGGTGATCTGGCGCCGCGATGCGCCCGCCAGCTACCACCTGGCCGCCACGCTCGATGATGCCGAGGACGGCATGACCGTCGTTACCCGCGGCGCTGATCTCTTTGCCGCCACGCATATCCACCGCCTGCTGCAAGTCCTGCTCGGCCTGCCAGAACCGCGCTGGCATCATCACGGCCTGCTTGCCGGGCCTGATGGCCGCAAGCTTGCCAAGCGCCGCGCTGCGCCTTCGCTCGGGGATCGCCGCCGCGCGGGCGAGGATGGCCGGGCGCTTGCCGATGCACTGCGGCATACCCGCTTTGACACTGGCGTTTCACTTCATGACGGCCTAGACCTTGCGCCATGACGATGCTCCTTGTTCCCGTGATCCTTGTGCTGATGGCACTGACGGTCTGGTCGCTCCTTCGCGGCATTGGCGCTTTTCTCAGCACCACCAAGGCTGATCTGGAAGGCGACGGCACGCGGGCAACTGAAATGCAGCTGCTGCAGAACAAGATGATGTTCAACCGCATCAAGTACCAGGGCCTCGCCGTGGCTGTGGTCGCGGTGCTGCTGCTGTTCACCCACGGCGGTCGCTGAGTCGGCTCAGCTTTTCTCGTGGTCAAACTCAACAAGATCTACACGCGCACCGGCGATGAAGGCACGACGGGCCTCGTCGATGGCTCGCGCCGCCCCAAGCACGATCTCCGGCTCGAAGCGATCGGCGAGGTCGACGAACTCAACAGCATGGTCGGTTTCGCCGCCCTCGCGCTGGAGGCAGACCGCGCCGCTCCGCTCCACCGCATCCAGAACGACCTGTTCGATCTCGGCGCCGATCTGGCCACGCCGCTGGGTGATGTGGGCGGTGCCGATTTCACGCCCTCCGAAATGGTGCTGCGTGTCGTGGCGGCTCAGCCCGAACGGCTCGAAGCCGAGATTGACGCGCTCAATGCGCAGCTCCCGCCGCTGACAAGCTTCATCCTCCCCGGCGGCAGCGAGGGCGCGGCCCGCGTCCACCTCGCCCGCGCGATCACCCGCCGTGCCGAGCGCGCCGCCACCGCGCTGGCCGCGTCGGAGCCGGTGAACCCCGCTGCACTCGCCTATCTCAACCGGCTTTCGGACTATTTCTTCGTGCTCGCCCGTGCGCTCAATGCCGGGAACGATCCGCTCTGGGTCCCCGGCGGCTCGCGCTGACCGCACTCCCAAATCTGCGGCTTCCCACGCGCGCCAAACCTCACTAGGCAGCGGCCCAAAGTGCAATCACGCGGGGTTCAAGTCATGCAGACAATCGCAGTCATCGGTGCCGGTCAGATGGGTTCGGGCATTGCTCAGGTCGCGGCCGCCTCGGGCAAGACCGTGCTGCTTTCCGACGTCTCGCTGAGCCTGGCCGAAGCCGCGCGCACGAAGATCGAGAAGGGGCTGATGAAGCTTGCCGAGCGCGGCAAGATTCCCGCTGAGGATGCCATCGCCACCGTTTCGCGCATCACTCCGGTTGGCGATTACCTCCGCCTCGGCGAGGCCGATCTCGTGATCGAAGCCGCGACCGAGCGTGAGGACATCAAGCACAAGATCTTCGAAGCGGCGGGCAAGCACCTCGCGCCGAGCGCGATCATGGCGTCCAACACCTCGTCGATCCCGATCACCCGCATGGCGGTTTCCTCGCCCGATCCGGCGCGCTTCATCGGGATCCACTTCTTCAATCCCGTGCCGCTGATGAAGCTGGTCGAAGTCATCCCCGGTCTTGCCACTTCGGTGAGCACCATCGAAGCGGTGCGCGGCTTCGTCGCCGATATCGGCAAGGAAATCGTGCTCTCGCAGGATGAGCCGGGCTTTATCGTGAACCGCATCTTCGTGCCCTTCATCAACGAAGCGGCCTTCGTGCTGGGCAGCGGCACCGGCTCGATTCAGGATATCGACAAGGGCGTGAAGCTCGGGCTCAACCACCCGATGGGTCCGCTTGAACTCGCGGATTTCATCGGGCTCGATACCCTGCTCGAAATCATGAAGATCTACCTCGCTTCGACCGGCGACCCGAAGTACCGCCCCGCGCCGCTGCTGCAGAAGTATGTCGAGGCCGGCTGGCTCGGTCGCAAGTCGGGCCGAGGCTTCTATGACTACAGCGGCGAGGTTCCCGTCCCGACGCGGTGAGCTACTGGCTGTCCGGATCTTCTTCGAGATCCTCGTTGGCATCGCCCGGGGTGAAGGGCGCGCTCTGCCCATTTGCGGTGCCCGCGTCCTGACGCGGCGGCATGCCGTCGCGCACGTGCTCGGGGCTTGAGGCATCAACCCCCGTCTCGTCGTCCATCCGGCGCTTGTCATCTTCCGCCCAGGCACGGAATTCGTTCTCGCGGGCTTCCCGGGCCGCGCGCGCTTCGAGCTTGCCCGAAGTGATCCATGCACCCGCACCTGTGGTCGCGAATATGACGGCGCTGGCCGCCGTGAGGACTGCCCAGGCAAGGGCATACCAGCGGCTGCGGAAGAGCAGTTTGTACACGGGTCGGGCGGTCCGGTTGATGGCGCTTTGGCAAGCTTGTGGCCGCCGTGGTTAAGAAAGGCCAAAGCAGTCCGAACCGGACAGAAATTAGCTAAGTGAGCAACCTAAGATACTGTCCTATCAGTATTTTTTGAAATAGAACAAAGCATGAAAATCCGCCAGTCAGGCGGCATGATCAAACTTCCTTCCGCCCGCTCCCTGTCCGCGCTCGCCGTGATCGCAGGTTTCTCCCTCACCCTCCCGCTGTCGAGCGCGTCCGGTGCAGCCTCCGGCGATCGCGAGACTGCTGCCTTCGCCCGCTGCGTGGGACCGGCGCGCGTCACCTGCGTCGTGGACGGCGATACGTTCTGGTATCGCGGCCTCAAGATCCGCATCGCCGATATCAACGCGCCCGAGCTCGGCCATCCGTCCTGCGCCTACGAAGCGCGGCTGGCGGAGACGGCCACGCGGCGGCTGACGGACCTGCTCAATGCTGGACCCTTCACGCTTGCGGTCGAAGGGCGTGAGACCGACCGCTACGGCCGCGCGCTGCGGGTGGTTTTGCGCGCAGGGCGCAGTCTGGGCGAGGTGCTCGAGCGCGAGGGCCTTGCCGAACATTGGCACGGCCGGCGCGGAGACTGGTGTATCGCTTAGGCTGCCCTCAGCCCGCTTACGCCCATCGCGCCGCGGTCCTGGGCCGAAAGCCCGTCGAACACCGCATCGATGATGCGCGCCAGCTTTTCCTCGCTCAGCCGGTCCATCAGGATGCCCATCACGCCGATGTTGCAATAGGGCGAGACCATCTGGTTGATCAGGCTCAGCGTCATGTCGATCTCGAGCCCGGGGAAGAACCCTTCGCCCATCGCCTCGGCGATGATCATGCTGAGATAGTGGTCGGCAAGGTCGACGTAGCTGCGCACCTGCTCGAAGTATTCGTTGCCGAGCTCGACATACATCTCGTGAGCCACGGGATCGGCGCGGTAGGCATCGCGCATCATCACGAAGCGGCGCGCGAAGAATTCGTACATCTTGCGGCGGGCCGGCAGTTCGCTGGCGACCACGTCTTCCATGATCGCGACCTTGGGGCGGAACCAGTATTCCGCCACGGCCTCAAGCAAGGCCTCCCGGCTATCGAAATAGCGCAGCACCTGAGCTGGCGAGATGCCCGCGCGCGCTGCAACTTCCTGCATCGTCAGCGCTTGTCCGCCGCGCTCTTCGATGAGCGCACAGGCGAGTGCGACCAGTCGCTCCTGGCCGGCTTCAATATCGGGCTGCGCGCGCGGCATGTTATAATCCTGTCGCCTGAGAGGGCTAGTCGCCATGTTAGGGATTACCTGCGCCGGTTTCAATTCCGCTTCAGGTAATTGATCGAGTCCGGTTTGGTGTTGATATGGGCAAGGAAGCGTACGGCATGACGAAGATTGGCAATCCACACCATCGCAGCGCGATAGCCGGGGCTCTTGCCCTCACGGCGCTGCTCTCCGCCTGCGCCGCGCCGCACGCGGCGGGCAGCCTCGCTTCGGTGCCAGTTTCGTCGGTTCCAGTCTCGTCAGCGCCGGTCGAGGTTGCCGTGCTCGCCTTCAACGACTTCCACGGCAATCTCGAACCCCCGCGCCAGAGCGTGGGCATGCCGGACGGGCAGGGCGGCACCGCGCAAGTCCCCGCCGGCGGCGCCGCGTGGCTTGCCGCCGCGCTTGATTCGCTGCGCGCACGCCACGCCCATTCGATGACCGTGGCGGCGGGCGATCTCATCAGCGCGTCCCCGCTCGCATCCTCGCTGTTCCTCGATGAACCCGCGATCGAAGCGCTCAGCCGCCTCGGTCTCGATTATGCCGCCGTCGGCAACCACGAGTTCGACCGGGGGACGAGGGAACTGCTGCGCATGCAGACAGGCGGCTGCGAAAAGCTCACCGCGCGCGAGCCGTGCCAGCTTGAAAAGTTTGCCGGGGCGCGCTTCCGCTACCTCGCCGCCAGCACGCTGACGGCCGGCGGCACGCCGCTGTTTCCCGCCAGCGCGATTCGGACCTTCGGCAGCGGTGCCGGCGCGGTGAAGGTCGGCGTGATCGGTCTGACGTTGCGGGGCACGCCCACGCTCGTCAATCCGGCGGGCATTGCGGACGTGGCCTTTGCCGACGAGGCGGACACGATCAATGCCGAAGTGCCCAAGCTCAAGGCGCAGGGGGCGGACGCCATCATCGTGCTGATCCATCAGGGCGGCAGGCAGGCGGCCGCCCCCGATCCCAACGGCTGCGCAGGCTTCGACGGCGAGATCCTGCCCATCCTGCACCGCCTGTCGGGCGCGGTCGATGTGATCGTCTCCGGGCACACCCATGCAGACTACATCTGCGAATTGCCCACCAGCGATCCGGCGCGCCCGGTGCTGCTCACCAGCGCGGGGCTCTATGGCAAGGAACTGACCGAGATCACCCTCGCCATCGATCCCGCCGCGCACCGCGTGATCAGTCGCAGCGCGCGCAACCTGATCGTGCAGTCGCAGCCGTTCACCTCGGCCAAGGGGCCTGTCGCCCTCTCGCCGCTGGCACCGCTCTATTCGCCGCGCGCGGATATCGCCGCCTACGTGCAGCGCTATGTCGATGCTTCGAAGGCCTATGCGACGCGCCCGGTCGGCAAGCTTTCCGGGCCGGCGGTGAAGGGCGAAGAGGGCACGGGCGGCCCGCTCGGCAACCTGATCGCCGATGCGCAGCTCGCCGCCAGCCGGTCCGCCGGTGCGCAGATCGCGCTGATGAACCCCTTCGGCATCCGCGCCGCGATTGCCCCCGCCGCAGATGGCACGGTCACCTTCGGGGATATCTACCTCGTCCAGCCCTTCGGCAACGCGTTGACCATCGAAACGCTCACCGGGGCGCAGATCAAGGCAGTGCTCGAGCAGGGTTTCGATGATGTCGGCCCCGACCAGGCGCTCGCGCCGTCGACCGGCTTTACCTACCGGGTCGACCGCCGTGCTCCGGTGGGCAGCCGCATCACCGCGATCACACTGGGCGGCAAGCCGCTCGATCCCGCTGCGCGCTACCGGGTGGCTATGAACGGCTTCCTCGCGCTCGGCGGAGATGGCTTCACCGTGTTCAAGGCAGGGCAGGATGCCGTGACCGGGCCGACCGACATCGATGCGCTCGAAACGTATTTCCGCGCCGCTCCGCGTATCGATGTTCCGATGGAGGAGCGCGTAACTGGCGGCTGATCCTCAGCCCAGCAGCCAGCGCCCCAGCAGGCGGTGGAACGGGAACGTCAGCGCGCCGGCGGTCAGCAGGCCGCCGATCACCAACCCGCGCACGGTGCGCCGATGTGCGGCATGGTTGTGCGCCCGGGCGGTGAGGACGAGGCGCGGGGTTTGCACCGCCACGAAGGCGGAGAGCAGGTGGATCACGCTGAAATGGCCGTGGTTGGTTTCAAGGATCCAGAAGCTGTCCAGCGCCGAGACGAACATCGCGCTCGCCCAGACATATCCCAGCCGCCGGTGCAGCCGCGTGCCGCGCCTCTGCCACAGGATCACCGGGGTCAGCGTCAAGGCCACGATGACCGTGCCGAGGTGAAGCCAGATCGCAGGCGGCACCGCGCCCCAGCTCGCATGGCCGCGCATGATGGCGGCCAGCGCGGCAGCAAGCAGGGCCAGCGCGGCCCAACCCAGCACGCGTTCAAGCAGGTCGGAAGCGAGCGGCTGCGGGTGGGCTATTGCTTCGGCGGCCATGGAATGAACCCGGATGTGCGTCGCACATAGTCGGCATAATCCGGTCGGCGCTGGACGAGGCCCTTTTCGAGCAGCGGCTTGCCCGACCAGCGGGTGAGGGTGAAGGTCAGGAACACGGGCCCCGCCAGCGAGGCCAGCGCAATCGGCAGCCCCGCCTCGCTCGCTGCCAGCCAGATCCCCCACCACACGCACGTGTCGCCGAAATAGTTGGGATGGCGGGTATAGCGCCACAGGCCGCTATCGAGCACTTTGCCTTTGCTGGCAGGATCGGCGCGGAACCGGGTGAGCTGCGCATCGCCGATCGTTTCGAAAGCAAAGCCGATCAGCCAGAGCGCGCCACCTGCCATGGCCAGCGGCCCGATGCCTTCGCTGCCAGCGGCGAGCACACCTAACTGCGCGGGGAGGCAGGTCACGTAAAGCAGCACGGCTTGCACCGCGAAGACTTGCGCTGCCGCTCTGCCATACTTGCCGGCCTTGCGCGCCTTGCCCAACATCCGGGCGTAGCGCACGTCCTCGCCATGCGCGCGCCAGCGGGTGTAGAGATGCCAGCCCAGCCGCGCGCCCCAGATCAGCGCCATCGCCGCGATCAGGCTGGCCCGCGGACCCTTCTCAGCCGCCTGCGCCCAGGCCGAGACCGCGAGCGCCGCCATCGCCGCGCCCCACACAGCATCGATGAAGCTCACATCGCCGATCTTCGCGGCCGTGCGCGCGAGGAGCGCCATCAGGACGGCAAGCGCCAGTGCATTGACGATCAGCCCTTCAAGCATCGAACATCCCCGCAAAGTCCTTGATCCCGCGCTCGGGATGGCGCGGGGTCACGCTCTGATAGATTTCTGCGACCTGTTGCATATCAGCCTTGTAGTCCCCCGTCGGCATGATCGCCGGGCCAAGCCCGCCCACCTTGCGGCCATAATCCATCATCCCGATCACCAGCGGTACGCCCGCGCCCAATGCAATATGATAGAAGCCCGTGCGCCATTGGTTGACTGCGCTGCGCGTGCCTTCTGGCGCAATCGTCAGTGCGAAGCGGTCGCGCCGCGCGAATTCGGCGATCATCGCATCGACCACGTTGTGCCGCGCCGAGCGGTTGATCGATATCCCGCCCATGTCGCGCATGAAGCCGCCCATCGGCCAGCGGAACAGGCTGTCCTTGGCCATGAAGTGCGCATCGAGCCCCAGTTCGTTGACGAGGCCGAGGAAGTACACGAAGTCCCAGTTCGACGTATGCGGCGCGGCGATGATCACATAGCGCCCGCCCGGCGGCGGCGTGCCCACGGCCTTCCATCCCTGCATCCGGTAAAAGCCCAGCAGCGCGCGCTTCACCAAGCGCGAGGACAGGCTTGCCCGCCTTTCCTCAAGCTCCCGCGCAAAAGTACCTGCGTCCATCCGCCTCTCTCCCCCGCAGCATTTCTAGCGAGGCGGAGCTGGCTTGTCGAAGGGGAACCCGCGTCGGTGAGACTACCCTTTTAGCCTGTCTTGACTATAATAAGCACGATTATTATGTGCGTGCCTATGCAGAACAACATCGCTTTCCTGACCTCGGATGTGAGCCGCCTGCTGCGCAAGCGCTTCGATGTGGTGAGCCGCCGATTCGGCGTCACCGGCCCGCAGTGGCGCATGCTCGCTGCGCTGCGCCGCACTCCCGGCATCAACCAGGGCGCGCTCGCGCAGTGGCTCGAAGTGGAAGCGATCACTGCGGGGCGCATGATCGACCGGCTGGAAAAGTCCGGCATGGTCGAGCGCCGCGCCGATCCGAATGATCGCCGCGCCTGGCGGCTGTTCCTCACCGATGCCGCCACCCCGCTGCTCGACGAATTGTTCGTGTGCGCGACCGATGTGTTCGAGGAAGCGCAGCAAGGCTTTTCGGCGGCCGAGCGCGATCTGCTCCTTGCCCTTCTTGAACGTGTGCGCGCCAACCTTCTTGAGGAAGCCCCGCCCGAAAAGGTCCTGACACAAGGAGCGCTGGCCCATGGCTGAAGCCGATCCTTTCAAGCCAAGCGCGGCTGACAGCGCCGAAGGCGAGCGCCGCAAGGCCACCCGCAGCAAGCGGCTGCGTCTTGCTGCCATGCTGATCGTCCCCGCCCTTATCGTCGGCGGCGCACTCGCCTGGTGGTTCGGCAGTCCTGGCGAGGTTTCGACCGACAACGCATACGTGAAGCAGGACATCGTCTCGATCGCGGGCGAGGTGAACGGTCTCGTCGTTGCCGTGAACGTGCACGAGAACCAGCAAGTCAAAGCGGGCGATGTCCTCTTCCGCATCGATCCCACCAGCTACGAAGTCGCGATGCGCCAGGCTGATGCACAGATCGCCAGCGCGCAGGCCAACATCACCGCGCTTTCGGCCGATGTCGGCGCCAATGCCGCCAATATTGCCGGCGCGCGCGATGATCTCGCCCTCGCGGAAGCGCAGTATGCCCGTGAAAAGGCGCTGCTTGATCGCGGCTTCAACACCCGCGCCCGGATGGACGAGGCGCAGCACGCCGTCGCCTCCGCGCGGGATCGGCTGGCCTCGGTCGCCGCTGAAGTCGAGAAAGCGCGTGCGCAGCTTGCCACCGGCGCGCAAGTGCCCGGGCAGAACCCGCAGGTCGCTGCGGCGCAGGCCACCCGTTCCAAGGCCGCGCTCGATCTCACCCGCACTGTGGTGCGCGCGCCGGTCTCGGGCCGTGTCACGCAGGTGAACCGCCTGCAGATCGGCCAGATGGTCTTCACCGGGGTGCCGATGCTTTCGATCGTGCGCGAAGGCGGTGCCCGCGTGGAGGCAAACTTCAAGGAAACCGATCTCGCCCGCATGCGCTCCGGCCAGCCCGCCGATGTGAAGCTCGATGCCTATCCGGGCCTCAAGCTCAAGGGCCATGTCGATAGCATCGGCGCGGGCACCGGCTCCGAATTCTCGGTGCTTCCGGCGCAGAACGCCACCGGCAACTGGGTCAAGGTCACCCAGCGCGTGCCGGTGCGCATCGCGATCGATTCGTCCAGCGGAGACCGCCCGCTGATCGCCGGCCTGAGTGCGAACGTGACGGTCCATGTCGACGGCAAGTGATGCCCAGCAGCCTGCCTGGCTGGTAAAGCATCGCCCGCTGCTGTTCACTGCGGTGATGGCGGCGATGGTCATGCAGGTGCTCGACACCACGATTGCCAACGTCGCGCTGCCGCACATGGAAGCCTCGCTTTCGGCCACGCAGGAAACGATCAGCTGGGTGCTGACAAGCTATGTGCTTGCCTCTGCGGTAGTGCTGCCGCTCGGCGGCTGGCTGGTCGACCGGTTTGGCATCCGCCTCGTCTTCACGTTTTCGGTCGTGGCTTTCACCGCCGCCTCGATCATGTGCGGCCTTGCGCAGAACCTTGAGCAGATGGTGGCGTTCCGCGTGGTGCAGGGGATCGGTGGCGCGTTCCTTTCGCCTTTCGCGCAGACCGTGATGCTCAATTCCAGCACGACTGAAGAGCGACCGAAGATGATGGCCCTGTTCACGCAGGGTGTCATGCTGGGCCCCATCGCGGGGCCGCTGCTCGGCGGATACATCACCGAAAGCTACTCGTGGCGCTGGGTGTTCTTCATCAACGTGCCCATCGGGATCGCGTCCGGCCTCGTGCTGTGGTGGTTGCTGCCGCGCCAGGATGTGATCCGCCGCCCGATCGACCTCACCGGCTGGCTGCTGGTGGCGCTCGCGCTTGCCTCGTTCCAGCTCATGCTCGATCGCGGCCCCTCGCAGGACTGGTTCGGTAGCGCCGAAGTGGTGACCTATGCCGTGATCTGGGCCTGCAGCGCGTGGATGGCGGTAGTGCACCTCGTCACCGCCGAGAAGCCGCTGTTTCCGGGCCGCATGTTTGCCGATGCCAATTTCGTTGCCAGCCTCATTTTCATGTTCCTGATCGGCTGCGTGATGATGGCAGTGCTGGCGCTGTTGCCGGGGCTGCTGCAGGGCATCTATGGCTACCCGGCGGTCGATGCGGGCTGGCTGCTTGCCCCGCGTGGGCTGGGCCTGCTGGCCACGATCACGCTGCTCGGGCGCTGGATCACGAAGATGGATCCGCGCATCGCGCTCACCATCGGCATGGGCCTTTCGGGCTGGTCGCTGTGGCTCATGGCGGGCTGGTCGCCCGATATGCCGATGACCCCGATCTTCCTGACCGGCCTGATCCAGGGCGTGGGCATCAGCTTCACGATCATGCCGATCAACCTGATCGCCTTCGCTACGCTGCCGCCCGAACTGCGCACCGATGCGGCCGGGCTCAACAACCTGATGCGGTCTATCGGCGCCTCGATCGGCATCGCGGTGTGCACCTTCATGCTCGCGCGCAACATGCAGGTGAACCACGCGGAAATGGGCGCCCAGATCACCCGGATGAGCGTGCCGTTCGATCTCGATCGTATCACTGCCTATGGCGGCGTATCCGAGGCCGGAATGCGGGTGGTCGATGGCATGGTCAACAAGCAGGCGGCAATGATCGGATACCTCAACGATTTCTACATGATGGGCCTCTTGTGCTGGGCCTCGATCCCGGTGCTGTTCTTCGTCAAGGCCGGCAAGCCCGCCATGGGCGGCCCACAGATGCAGGCGGCGGTAGCGGATCACTAAAGTTATTGCTGGCGGCCTCGCCGAGGTTTAACGGCCATCCCATGGCTCTGATTTCAAATCCGAAGCTCGCCTGGATCCTGCGCTGCGGCTGGCAAGGCAAATGCCCGCGCTGCGGCAAGGGGCACATGTTTGCCGGCTGGCTCAAGCTCGCCAAGACCTGTGATCACTGCGGCCTCGATTTCGGCTATGCGCAGACGGACGATGGCCCCGCCTTTTTCGCCCTGTGCATCACCGCGTTCCCGCTGGTTTTCGTGGTGGTCTATGTGCAGGTGAAGTTCGATCCGCCGTGGTGGGTCCATGTCTTCACCTCGATGCCGATCCTCGTCCTCGGCTGCGTCGCCACGCTGCGCCCGTTCAAAGGGTGGTTAGCCGCCTCGCAATATGTGAATCATGCCGTCGAAGCGGGCACCGAAGGCCTCTGGGCAGAGCTGAACGCGCGCGAGAAGGCGGACGAGAAGCCTTAGGCTTTGCGGTAATCGGCGGTGATCGCCCCGCTGGCCGCAAGTTCTTCCTCGTGGCTCACTTCGCGCCAGGTTTCCGCGAGTGCAACTGCTTCCCATTCCTGCATCGCGGGATGCGCGATCACGTGGTCGACCCAGGCCTGACCCTTCCCAACGTCGAGGCCATAGCTGCGCACCCGGTAAGCGACCGGCGCGTAGAAAGCGTCGAGCACCGTGAAGGCCTCGCCTGCCAGCCACGGCCCGCCGAAGCGCGCAAGGCCCTGCTCGAAGATCTCGCGCACCCGCGCCACATCGCGCACCAGCGCATCGCGCATTGGGCGCGGCTGCACCCGCACGCCCACGTTCATCGGGCAATCATTGCGCAAGGCTGAAAAGCCGCCATGCATCTCGGTGACGGCGCTCTGCGCGAAGGCCCGGGCCGCTGCATCTACCGGCCACACGCCCGCGTGCCGGTCCGCCAGATAGAGCGCGATGCCGAGCGAATCCCACACGGTGGTCTCGCCATCAAGCAGCACCGGCACTTGGCCGGTCGGCGAGAACGCGCGGAACTCGTCATAGTTCGAAGGCTTGGTGAAAGGCTCGATGCGTTCCTCGAAGGGAATGCCCAGCGCCTTCATTAGCACCCAGGGGCGCAGCGACCAGCTTGAATAGTTCCGGTTTGCGGTGATCAGGGTATAGGCCAAGGGCTTACTCCACGTAGTGCGCCGTCGTCTTGGCCCTGACATCCTCAGCGCTGACGCCCGGCGCCAGCTCGATCAGCCGGAACGGCGAGGCGTGATCTGCCCGCGCGAAGACGGCAAGGTCGGTCACTATCATGTCGACCACGCCCTTGCCCGTCAGCGGCAGAGTGCATGCCGGAATGAACTTGGGGCTGCCGTCCTTGGCGCAGTGCTCCATCACCACGATGATCTTCTTGACCCCCGCGACGAGGTCCATCGCGCCGCCCATGCCCTTGATCATCTTGCCGGGCACCATCCAGTTGGCGATGTCGCCGTTTTCGGCCACTTCCATCGCGCCCAGCACGGTAAGGTCGATATGCCCGCCCCGGATCATGGCGAAGCTCTGCGCGCTATCGAAATAGGCGGACTGCGGCAGTTCGCTGATCGTCTGCTTGCCGGCATTGATCAGGTCGGCGTCTTCCTCACCCGCGAGCGGGAAGGGCCCGATGCCGAGCATGCCGTTCTCGCTCTGCAGCGTCACCGTCATGCCTTCGGGGATATGGTTCGCCACCAGCGTCGGAATGCCGATGCCGAGGTTCACATAGAAGCCGTCCTGCAGTTCGCGCGCGGCGCGGGCGGCCATCTGGTCGCGGGTCCAGCCAGCGGTCAATCCATCATGCTTGGTCATCAGCCGACATCCGTGTTGCGAACCGTGCGGAACTCGATCTTCTTGTCATAGGGCGAACCCACGATGATCCGCTGGACATAGACGCCCGGCAGGTGGACGCTATCTGGATCAAGGCTGCCGGTGGGCACGATCTCTTCCACCTCGACCACGCAGACCTTGCCGCAGGTGGCGGCTGGCACGTTGAAATTGCGCGCGGTCTTGCGGAAAACGACGTTGCCCGTCTCGTCCGCTTTCCACGCCTTCACCAGCGCCAGATCGGCGAAGATTCCGCGTTCAAGGATGTATTCCTGCCCGTCGAAAACTTTGCTTTCCTTGCCCTCGGCCACCAGCGTGCCGACGCCCGTCTTGGTGTAAAATCCCGGAATGCCTGCGCCGCCTGCGCGCATGCGCTCGGCCAGCGTGCCCTGCGGGCTGAATTCCACCTCGAGCTCGCCCGAAAGGTACTGCCGCTCGAATTCCTTGTTCTCGCCCACGTAGCTGGCGATCATCTTCTTCACCTGCCGCGTGCGCAGCAGCATGCCGATGCCTTCGTTGTCGATCCCGGCGTTGTTGCTGGCGAAGGTCAGATCCTTGACCCCGGATTCGCGCACCGCTGTCAACAGGCGCTCGGGGATTCCGCAAAGGCCGAAGCCGCCGCAGGCGATCAGCAAGCCATCCTTGAGCAACCCGTCAAGGGCGCTGGCGGCATCGGGATAAAGCTTCTTGGCCACGCGAATCCGGCTCCTGTGCTATGCAGCGCCTATCTAGCGCCCAGCGACAGCTTGTCACCCCAGCGGGAGCGCGAGCAGTGCTGAAAGGTCGGCCAGCGCCTGCTCGCCGCTCGTCACCTTGATCGCGTGCATCCCCAGCTTTGCCGCCGGTTTGCAGTTCACGCCAAGGTCGTCGAGGTAGATGCAGGCCGCGGGTTCGAGCCCCAGTTTCTCGCACATCATCTGGTAGATGCGCGGATCGGGCTTGCGCACGCCGGCCTTGCTGCTTTCGATCACATGCTCGAAGCGCGCGAAGATAAGCTCGAGCGCATCGCTGCGGTCTTCGCTCCTCGCCAGGCCGGCGCCGCCGTGTCCGGCGGGCACGTTGTTGGTGATGCAGGCGATGCGGTAACCGGCGGCCTTGAGTTGGTCGAGCGCAATGACCATCGCTGGCCGGACCGCGCCTGCCAGCACGGCAAGCACTTCGCTACCGGCCAGATCGTGCCCTTGCACACGCGCTTCCGCTGCAAACAGCGCATCGAACTCCGCCGCGCCGATCTCCGCCCGTTCAAACTTTGCCCATGCGTTGTCGTCGGGGTTCATCGCATTCACCCGGCGCACGAAGTCCTGCGGCAGGCCGCGCTCCGCTTCCAGCCGATTGAACGCTTCGAACGGCGACGAGGTGATCACCCCGCCGAAATCGAAGATCACTGCCGCAAACGCCCGCTCCGTCACCATGCCCGCTCCCAGTTGCGTGTTGCTGGCGGCATAGCGGTCGCGGCGGTGCGTGCAAGGGCAAGGAATTGACCTGGATCATTGGGCATCGGTCCGGATCGGGTCTATCAGTGGCTGCATAGCCAAACCCAAGGAGAAACCCCATGCGCTCGATTCTCTGCCCGGCGGACAACGCCGATACGCTGAACGACAGGGTCGAAACCGCGCTCGCGCTGGCGCGGGCGATGCGCGGCCACGTGTCTTTCCAGATCGCGACTCCCTTCGCGCAGATGGCGCTGTGGGAGCCCTTCGGCGGGGCGGCGCTTTCGGCCGAAGTGATCAACGAGGTGCGCGCAGCGGACGAGCAGCTTGCCACGGACCTCGACAAGCGGCTCGCCAACGAAGACGTGCCCTTCGACGTGGTGCTCACCGATCAGGGCCGCGTCGAAAGCGTGGCCGCGGCGGCGCGCTTCACCGATTGCATCGTCGCCAGCCTCGATGATCCCGCGCTCGAGGAAGTGGCGCTGGGTTCGCGCTGCCCGGTGCTGGCGCTGCCGCGCGGGGTGCCGCTGGTCGTGTTCGACAAGCCGGTGCTGCTCGCCTGGGATGGCGGGCATGAAGCCGCTGCTGCCATGCACGCAGCGCTGCCGCTGCTGGCCCTCGCCAGCGCGGTCCACATCCTGATGGTGCGCGAAAAGGAAGACAGCTTCCCCGCGCGCGATGCGGCCTGCTACCTCTCGCGGCACGACATCCATGCCGAAGTCCATGAAGTGGCAAAGCACGGCGCGATCGGCACCATGATTGCCGACAAGGCGCACGAACTTGGTGCGGGACTGATCGTGATGGGCGTGTTCGGCAAGAGCCGGCTGCGCGAACTGCTGCTCGGCGGAGTCTCGCGCGAGTTGCTCGACAAGTCGATGGTCCCGCTGCTCCTGGCACACTGAACGCCGCGACCTTCCCCTTGGGGCATGTTGCGACGCGGCGAAAGCGCTATCCGATTTTGGCATTGTCGCCATATCCGGGAGTCATACTGCTGTAATGGCGATGGAAATTGGCGGTTCCCAGGCGATTATGCCGTTTTGATTGCAAAAAGTGCAACCATTATGACCCATTTCGCACTTGCGAGAACAGGGGGATAGTTGCATATGAAAATGGCCTTTCAGGCATCCTCTCCCAAAACTTTCAGGCCCGGTTGGCAACGACCGGGCCTTTTTTCTGCCCGAGCCATTCGGCCTGGGGCACGGGGCAGGAAGGCGCCGCAATCCTAGCGGTGCTTGACTGCAAGAGTATCGCAGCGTAGTGGCCCGCTCCTGATTCCGGGCCGCGTTTTGCGCTGGCCACGGTCAAACCGATTCGAACGAAAAGAGCAAACCGATGAAGCGCACTTTCCAGCCCAGCAATCTCGTGCGTGCCCGCCGTCACGGCTTCCGCGCCCGCACGGCCACTGTCGGCGGTCGCAAGATCCTCCGTGCCCGCCGCGCTCGCGGTCGCAAGAAGCTTTCGGCCTGATCCCCGAAGCGCCAGCCGCCCCGGACGCTGCGGCGACGGGGCTTCGGCTGGAGATCATTGCGAAGCGCGCCGATTTCCTCGCCGCGAACAACGGAATCCGGGTCGCAAGGCCCGGTTTCGTGCTTTTGGTGAACCCGCTGGCACGCCCCGATGGCTTGCGCCGCTTCGGGGTTACCGTCACCAAGCGCATTGGCAATGCCGTTGCCCGCAACCGCATGAAGCGGCGCCTGCGTGCGCTCGCGCGGGAAATCCTTCCAGCTCAGGGCATTGCCGGTGCAGACCATGTGCTGATCGGCCGTGAAAACGGGATCGAACGCAATTTCGCGCTGCTTCGCCAGGAACTCGAAGCCGCGCTTTCCCGCGTGGCTGCGGGCAAGGGTGATCCGCCGCGCAGACCTTCTACCAAGGGCAAGCCCAAGGGACGCGGCAAGTGATCCGCCGCCTGCTGATCGTCCTAGTTCGCCTCTGGCAACTCGGTCCCTCGGTGATCCTGCCGCCCTCGTGCCGCTACAGCCCCTCGTGTTCGCACTATGCGATCGAGGCGCTGCGCAAACACGGTGCGATTAAGGGTGGTTGGCTGACGGTGAAGCGGCTATTGCGCTGCCATCCTTGGGGTGGCCACGGCTACGACCCCGTCCCCTAGTGCCGGTGCCGTGACAGCGTATCCTGCAGACATGACTTTTCGACGCGAGGCAGAGTGGAAAATCAGCGCAACGTAATTCTGGCGATGGTGCTCATGGCCCTCATGCTGGTCGGCTGGGACCTTGGCATGCGGTACTATTACCCTGCGCCTGCCAAGCCTGTCGCCGGTGCTGCCGCCGCACCCGGCGCCCCCGCCGGCAACGCACCTGCCACCGCGTCCACGCTCAAGCCGACCCGCGAAGGCGGCCTGCAGGCCCCGGCCGATGTCGCGCTTGAAAAGCAGGACCTTGCCCAGACCCTCGCCGCCGGCCACCGCATTCCGGTCGATGCGCCCGGCCTCAAGGGTTCGATCAATCTCCTCGGCGGCCTCGTCGATGATCTCACGCTCGCCCGCCACCGCGAAACGCTCGACAAGAACAGCCCGCCGGTGCGTCTGTTCTCGCCCGCCGGCACGCCCGCGCAGCACTATGCGCAGGTCGGCTGGATCGGCCAGAACGGCATTGCCGCCCCGGGACCGGACACGATGTGGCAGGCCGAAGGCGCGAAGCTGACGCCGGCGACGCCCGTCACGCTCAAGTGGACCAATCCCACCGGCCAGACTTTCGCGATCCGCTATGCGATCGATGCGAACTACATGATCACGCTGACCCAGTCGGTCAGCAATGCGGGCGGCGCGCCCGTTGCGGTCAAGCCCTTCGCGCTGGTCAACCGCACCGACCGCACCGCCAGCCTCGATACCTGGAACGTCCACTCGGGCCCGATCGCGGCGTTCGATGGCGCGGTCACGTTCGATAACAACTATTCCGACGTGAAGACCGCCGGCACGGTCAGCCCGGCGGGCTCCGCCAACTGGATCGGCTTCACCGATATCTACTGGCTCTCGGCCCTGGTCCCGGACACGGCGAACGGGGCGGTTCAGCCCAAGGGGGATTTCCGCAGTGTCGCGCCCGATATCTTCCGCGCGGACCTGATCTATCCCGTCTCGACCGTCGCGCCGGGGCAGACCGCGACGCAGACCGTGCGCCTCTTCGCCGGGGCCAAGGAAAACAATGTGCTCGAGGCCTACGAGAAGCAGGGGGCAACCAACCTCTCGCTCTCGATCGACTGGGGCTGGTTCCGCTGGTTCGAGAAGCCGATCTTCTGGCTGCTCGATTCGCTGTTCCGCGCGGTGCACAACTTCGGCCTCGCGATCATCCTGCTCACGCTGATCGTGCGTGGCATGATGTTCCCGGTCGCCCAGCGCCAGTTCTCCTCGATGGCGGCGATGCGCGCGATCCAGCCCAAGCTGAAGGTCATCCAGGAACGCTTCAAGGACGACAAGCAGAAGCAGCAGCAGGAAATCATGGCGCTGTACAAGGCGGAAGGCGTGAACCCGCTCGCCGGCTGCCTGCCGATCTTCCTGCAGATCCCGGTGTTCTTCGCGCTCTACAAAGTGCTCGTGCTGACCATCGAGATGCGCCACCAGCCCTTCTACCTCTGGATCAAGGACCTCTCGGCCCCCGATCCGCTGCACGTGCTCAACCTGTTCGGCCTGCTGCCGTTCACCCCGCCCGCGTTCCTCGCGATCGGCGTGCTGGCGATCCTGCTCGGCATCACGATGTGGGCGCAGTTCAAGCTGCAGCCTGCCGCGATGGACCCGGCGCAGCAGCAGGTCATGGCGCTTATGCCGTGGATGATGATGTTCGTGATGGCACCCTTCGCGGCAGGCCTGCTGATCTACTGGATCACCTCGAACCTGCTCACCATCGCGCAGCAGAAGTACCTCTACAGCAAGCACCCGCAGCTGAAGGCGCAGGCGAGCAAGGACCAACTCGATATCGACCGCGTGGCGCTGCGTGAGCAGAAGACCACTCCGCGCAAGCCCAAGACCCGGTGAGTGACGCCGCGATGACCGCACCGACTGAAGAGGAAACCACGGCGCGCGCCGCACTTGAGGAGCGCGCCCGGCGCCTGTTCGCAGGCCCCGTGACCTTCCTCAAGTCCGCACCCGCGCTCCAGTTCCTGCCCGATCCCACGGTGCCGGAGATCGCGTTTTCGGGCCGCTCGAACGTCGGCAAGTCCTCGCTGCTCAATGCGCTCACCGGGCGCAATTCGATGGCGCGCACCTCGGTCACCCCCGGCCGCACGCAGGAACTCAACTTCTTCGATCTTGGCGAGCCGATCCAGATGCGGCTGGTCGACATGCCCGGCTATGGTTTTGCCAAGGCGCCGCCCAGTGTGACCGAGCAGTGGCGGCGGCTCGTGCGCGATTTCCTGCGCGGCCGTGTCGTGCTCAAGCGCACCCTGCTGCTCATCGATGCGCGCCACGGCATCAAGGCGGTCGATCAGGACATGATGCAGATGCTTGACGAGGCCGCCGTGGGCTACCGCGTCGTTCTCACCAAGGCGGACAAGATCAAGGCCAGCGACCTTGCTGCAACGGTGGCCGCAACCGAGGCCGCCGCGCGCAAGCGGACAGCCGCGTTCCCGCAGATCCACGTGACCTCGTCGGAGCTCAAGATGGGTATCCCCGAGCTGCGCGCCGCTATCCTGGCAGACGCCGCGATCTGACGGATTACGCGGCGTTGCGGCTCGCCCGCCGCTCCAGCAGGGTATCCAACGCCACCGGCCGCTCGATGAAGTACCCTTGCGCATAGTGGAAGCCTGCAAGCGTCGCTTCCATCAGCTGCATTTCGGTCTCGATCCCCTCGAACACGCATTCCAGCCGCAGCGAGCGCGTCAGATTGAAGATCGCGCGCACCAGCCGGCGGCCCTCGCCATCGTCGAGCCGCACCGCGAAGCTGCGGTCGATCTTGATGATGTCGATCGGCAGCATATGCAGCGTGCTGAGGCTCGAATAGCCCGTTCCGAAATCATCGAGTGCGATCTTTGCCCCGCAAGTGCGCAGTTGCTCCAGCGCGGTGCGCGCGCCCGCAAAGTCGCCGATCAGCGATGTTTCGGTGATCTCGAACACCAGCCGCTGGGCTTCGATGCCGCTGCGCGCGATCCGCTCGATCAGCGCGGCGACCGTGCCGGGATCAGCGATGTCGGTCGGGGCGAGATTGAAGGACAGGCGCTGCTCGGGCGGCAATTGCGTGAAATCGGCCAGCACCCGTTCGAACGCGGCGAGCGTAACCGTGCGCGCCATGCCGAGCCGCTCCGCCGTTGCAAACAGCTGTTCGGCCGGCACCGCGCCGATGGTTGGCGATTCCCACCGCGCCAGTGCCTCCACCCCGACCGTCGCCATCGAACGCGTGCGGACGATCGGCTGGTAGGCCATCGCCAGTTCGCGCCCCAGGTCCGCGCTCTGCAAGGCCGCTTCCAGCGCCTGTTCCGATCGGATGATCCGCTCCAGTTCGCAGGAAAAGCGGACGATCCCGCCGCGCCGAGCCTTCTTGGCGTGATAGAGCGCAAAGTCCGCGCGGTCGAACAGGTCATGCGCGCGGGTGCCCGCCTCCGGCCAGGCAGCCAGCCCGCCCGAGCAGCCGACGGAGACCACGATATCGCCCAGTGGCACCGGCTGCTGCACCCGCTCGCAGAGCCACGCGCCCATCGCTTCAGCCGCTTCCATCGAGCCTTCGATGATGAGGCCGAACTCATCGCCGCCGAGCCGCGCGATCACCGCGTCGGGTCCGCTTGCCGCGCGCAGCCTTTCGCCGATCACTTGCAGCAGGCGGTCGCCCTGCGCATGGCCGTGGATATCGTTGATCGGCTTGAATCGGTCGAGATCGATCACCCCGATCGCGAAGGGGGCGCCTCGGCCTCCGCGCGCCAGCAAGGCATCGAGCCGGGCGAAGAAATAGCGCCGGTTCGGCAGGCCCGTCAGCGGGTCCGAATGTGCGAGGCGGGCGTTCTCCTCGGCAAGGTGCTGCGCTTGCGCTCGTTCATGGTGCAACGCGGCCTGCGAATCCTCCAGCGCGGTGAACGATCCATACGAATCGCGCAGCACCTTCAGCACGACGACGCTTACCAGCAGGATGTTGAGCGCCATGGAGGCCATCGTCACCGTCCCGCACGCAAGACAGTACGTGAGGAATACCCCGAGCACGACGAAGCTGACGAGGTGGGCGGCGCGCGGCAAATAGCTCAGGCAGAAGATGCAGCCCATCACGGTGATCGCCACGAACACGGTGACATGGCCGTGTTCGTCGCCATCGCCGTACTGATCGAGCAAAAGCGCCCATGAGACGAACAGCACGGACATTGCCGCCGCCATGATCTCGGTGCGCCGCAGCACACGCTGCGCCTGCCGTTCGGTCACGCAGGCCTCGTCGATCGGCCGCATCCACTGCAGCGTTCGCATCGCGCAGGCGATGATCAGCACCATCGGCACGTTGATCGACAGCCAGGCCGGTGCGGCAATGTGGTGGGTATAGGCCAGCGCCGCCGCATTCATCGTGAGGATGAAATACATCGGCGGCAATTGCCTGCGCAGGCGCAGGAACTGCTCGACGGGCAGCGGACGCCGTGCGGACCCCACGTCCGGGGGCCCGACTGCCGCCATGAAGGGCGCAGCGGAGAGTTCAGCTTGCGATGCCATGTCGCTTACTCGCCGATGCGCTCTTGTCGCCGGGTTGCGCCGCCTATCCGCGCAAATGCGCCGGGTATGTGATGGAAAAACTAACCTTGAACGCTGCCTCGACAGCGCCGCGCGGAAGGGTTAGGCCTGCTTGCGCATGAAGCTCGTCATCGGCAATCGCTCCTATTCCAGCTGGTCCTTGCGCGGCTGGCTTTCTGCGCGCCAATCCGGCCTCGCGTTCGAAACGCTGGTGATCCCGCTCTATGGCGAGAACTGGGAAGAGACCAAGTGCGCCGTGCCCGAACTCGCCCCCGCAGCGGGCAAGGTGCCGGTGCTGTGGGACGGCGATGCCGTCGTTTGGGATAGCCTCGCGATCCTCGAATACCTTGCCGACAAGGTCGGGCGCGATCGCTACTGGCCCAAGGCCGATGATGCCCGCGCCATGGCTCGCGCGATGGTGGCGGAGATGCATTCGGGTTTCGCCGCGCTGCGCAGCGAACTGCCGTTCAACTTGCGCATGGATCCCTTCGAAAAGCCGCTGAGCGATGCGGTCTGCGCCGATGCCACCCGCATCCTCACGCTCTGGGCGCAGGCCCGCGCCCGGTTCGGGCAGGGCGGCCCGTACCTGTTTGGCACGTTCGGCGCGGCGGACATCGCGTTCGCGCCGGTCGTGGTGCGGCTGCACCAGTATGGCGTGCCCGTGCCGGGCTTTGCCGCCGCCTATATGGACGCGGTGTGGGAGCACGAGTGGCTCGAAGCCTGGCGCGCTACCGCTGCCGAGGAGCCATGGTCGATCCCGCGCTTCGATGCGGCGGCACTAGGCTGAGCAGTGCTTCCCTCCTGCGCCGCGCTCGGTTAACTGCAGATCATGACCGTTTCTTCCGATGTCCTTGCCCGCACCGCCGCACTGATCGAGGCACCCAGCATTACCCCCGCCACCGGCGTGGTGTTTGATGTGCTCGAAGCCATGCTCGTTCCGCTGGGCTTTGCGGTGCACCGCTTCCTTGCGGGCGAGCCGCCCGAAGGCCCGGTCGAGAACCTCTTTGCGATCCGCCAAGGCCCGGCAGGCTCGCGCCATTTCGCCTTTGCCGGCCACCTCGATGTCGTGCCCCCGGGAGAGGGCTGGAGCAGCGCGCCGTTCTCGGCGGACCTGCGCGATGTGCCCGGCGGCACGATGCTCTACGGCCGCGGCGCGGTCGACATGAAGGGCGCGATCGCGGCGATGGTCTGCGCGGTGGAGCAGATTCCCGCCGCGGCCGGCACGGTGAGCTTCATCATCACTGGCGATGAGGAAGGCCCCGCCAAGTACGGCACCGTCCCGCTCATTGCGCATATGCGCGAGATCGGTGCGATCCCCGATTTCTGCCTGGTGGGCGAGCCGACATCGGTTCACCGGCTGGGTGACATGGTCAAGATCGGCCGGCGCGGCTCGGTCAACGTGTGGCTCACTGCCAAGGGCGCGCAGGGCCATGTCGCCTATCCGCACCTTGCGGACAATCCGATCCCGCGCCTTGTCGCGCTGCTGGCGGAACTCGATGCGCTGGTGCTCGATGAAGGCAGCGCGTGGTTTCAGGCTTCGAACCTCGAGATCACCGATCTCGAAGTCGGCAACCGCGCTACCAACGTGATCCCGGCAGAAGCCCGCGCGCGGCTCTCGATCCGCTACAACGATCACCACACCGGGCAGGCATTGGTCGACCGCGTGACCGAAATCGCCGCAAGGCATGGCACCGAAGTGCGCGCAACGCTCCACGGCGAGGCTTTCATCACGCTGCCCGGCGTGCAGTCTGCGCTGGTCGCTGCGGCGGTGGAGGCGGAAACCGGCCTCAACCCTGAGCTTTCCACCACCGGCGGCACATCCGATGCTCGCTTCCTGCGCGCACTGTGCCCGGTGATCGAACTCGGCCTCACCAACGCCACGATGCACAAGACCGACGAAGCCGTGGCGGTAGAGGACCTCGAAGTCCTCGTGCGCATCTATCGGCGCATCGCCGAGGCAGCGCTCGCATGAAGGGCCTTAGCAAGATGGCGGGGCGCAAGATAGCGGCGCTCCTTGCCATCGCCGCCCTGCTCGCCCCATCGCTCGCCGCTGCGAGGCCCGCTCGCACACTCACCGAGCGCAACCGTGCGGTGATCACGGCGTTCGCCGCGATGTTCTACGGCAAGCACGATGTGCGCGGCGCGTTCGAGCGTTATGTCGCGCCGGACTATATCCAGCACAATGCCAATATCCTCGATGGCCGCGATGCAGCGATTGCCGCGCTCGAGCCAATGTTCCGGCAGGAAGGTTCGCGCTTCGAGATCAAGCGGATCGTGGTTGATGGGGACATGGCGGTGATCCACCTCCACGGCCGCGCCGGGGCGCAGGGCAACGGCGGCACGGTGGCTGACATCTACCGGCTGGAGCACGGCAAGATCGTCGAGCATTGGGACATTCTGCAGCCCATCGCCGACAAGCCGCTGAATCCGCACGCCTACTTCTGATCGCTCAGCGCGCTTTCCTGAGCACGATGTAGACCGCGCCGTCCCCGCCATGGCGCGGCTGGGCGGGGCGGACCGAGGCGATGCGCCCGGCGTGGGGGCTCGCCGCCAGCCAATCGAGCAGCTTGGCGCGGATTGCGCCGCGCTTCTCGCCCCGCAGATCGTTCTCCGGCACCGGGCGGTGCTTGCCTGCGATCAGCAGGATCACCCGTGCGCCCATCGCCAGCGCCTGCGCGATGCCGCCGTTCAGCCTGTCGTGCGCCATCGCAAGGGTCAGGCCGTGGAGATCGATCGTCACATCAGGCTGGATCGGTCCGCGCCCCAGCTTGCGGTCCCAGCTCGAATCGAGCCCGCCAGCAGTGAGCGGACGCACCGGGTTTGCCACCGGCACCGGCTCGGGCTTCGGCGCCGGGATGCGGCCTTTTACGCGCTTGGGGGGTGGGGGAAGGGGCTCACTCGGCGCGACAACTACGGGAGTGGTTGCTGGCCGCCTGGGATGCAGCGGGGTCACCGTCGCGGCGACCCTCCGCCACAAGGCGGCTTCTTCCGGGCTGAGCCCGCGCGGGGGCGCCCTCATTGTCCGTTCAGCCGGGCCAGCGTGCCCTTGGGCAGCAGGATCAGCGCCTGCCCTTGCGCGCGCATGCCGCCTGCGATGGTGCGCGCCTCGGCACCGGCGCCCCAGAAGCTGTCAAAGCGGTTGGGGCCCTTGATCGCCCCGCCGGTATCCTGCGCCACCCAGAGTCCACTGATATTCTTGCCGCTGATCCCGCCATCACCCTGCAGCCACACCGGCGCGCCGAGCGGCACGAAAGCCGGGTCTGCCGCCAGTGTCGTGCGCGGGGCAATCGGCACGCCGAGCGCGCCCACCGTGTCTGGCCCCGTCCGCTCGCGGAAGAACACGAAGCTCTGGTTCTGCCGCATCAGCGCACTGCCCTCCACCGGATGCTCGTGGATGTAGCGCAGGATGCCCTGCATCGAACCGGGATACTGGCCCGATTTGGCATTGGGTCCGCTGCCGATCAGCCCCTGCGCGCGCATCACGCTGCCGATCCCGGTGTAGGGATAGCCGTTCTGCCCCGCGAAGCCGAGCCGCACGACCGTTCCGTCGGGCGCGCGCAAGCGTCCCGAACCTTGCACCTGAAGGAAGAACAGTTCGGCGCGGTCCGCCACCCAGCCGATCTCCAGCCCCCGGCCGGCCAGCGCGCCGTTTTCGATAGCGGTGCGGTCGAAGTAGGGGGCGAAGCGCCCCGTTTCGTCATAGCGACCCAAAGGCTGGCTGCCATCGGGCTGGGGCGGCGCATCACCCGGCCGCGCGCGCACGAGATCGGGGGGCATGGCATAGACCGGCACATCGAAGCCTGGCTGGCGCACGCGCACCCCGGCGATTTCCGGCTCGTAGTAGCCCGTGACGAGCGCTTCACCGCGCGCGACGGTTGCCGTCTCGAAATAGCGGCTGAAAAAGCCCCGCGCATCCTCCGGTGGCCAGCCCGCCGCAGCAGCGCAAGCGGGGGTCCAGTCCTCCGGGCGGGTCAGCCCGCTCGCGTCGGTACGGCGAGTCAGTCGCGGGCAGCTGGTGACAAAAGCGGCAAGCGCGGCGCGCGCGTTGGTATCACTGAAGCCCAACCCGGCCGGCGTTGGTCCCGGGCGCGTGCCGACCAGCGCGGCATTCGGTGCGGTGGGCGGCACCGGGGGCACCGGCGCGCCTTGCGGGATCAGCGGAATGCAGCCGGAAAGGAAAGCGGGCGCGAGAACGGCAAGCCAGGCCAGCTTGCCGGCCCGTCTTGCCCGCCATACCGCCACGTTGGGTCAGCCTTCGTCGGTCTCGTCGACAATCCAGTCCGGATCGCGCGAGGTGATATCGCGTGAGAAGGTCCAGACATCGCGGGTTTCGATCGCATCGTCGAGCGAACCTGCCACGACTGCGCCGTTCGCGTCGCGGGTGACCGAGGCCACGTCGGCGACGAAGCTGACCGAGATACGCGCACGCGGCGCAGCGTAGCTGGCATCGACGATGCGCGCTTCCTCGATTCGGATCAGCTTGGCGGTCACCGATTCACCGGCATCGCTGCGCGCGTCGATCGCAGCGGCAAATCCGTCGAACACATCGCTGTCACACAGCTGCGAAAGCTCTTCCTTGTCGCCGCGCCAGAAGGCTTCGAGCACCATGCCATAAGCACCGCGCGCGCCTGCCAGAAACTGGCCGACATCGAAGCGGCGGTCCGCCGCGACAATCGCGCGGATGCCTGTTTCGGCGCGGGAATCGAGCTGGTTGTCCTGCGGCAGCGGCAGAGTGCGGGGCGCGCCGGTGGTCTTTTCCGGCAGGCGCGGCGCCAGGGTGCGCGGTGCGCTGGCCGGATCGGGCTGCTCCACGCGGCGGCGCAGCGGCTCATCGTTCTGCTCGGGCCGGCGGCCAAGAACGGCATAGAGTCGCAGGCCCAGGAATGCTGCGATCATCGCGAGAATCACAATTTCAACAATCACAAGGCCATATCCTGCTTGATCAGGGCGGTGGCCGGGCCTGCGGGTCCCGGTCGCCGCCAACACTTCATCGTGCCCTATGTGGTTACGAAATACAAATGAACAACGCGTGGACGGCACTCGGATTGGCCTCCTGAGGCAGTTTTTCGCCTGCCTCTAGGTGCACTCCGTCGCAACCAGCGCTCCCGGCCCCACGGCGCAAGCGCGATTGCCCCGTTCGGCGGCAGGTGCTAGTCGCCCGCCAAACCGCACTTAACCGTTCCAACTCATTCGCATGAAAGCACGATCATGGCCGAAGAAGGCGATATCATCACCCCGCTCGATCTCGACACGTCTGGCCCCGTTCCCAACGGCGAGGATACCAGCCCCGCGATCGGCCTGATCTCGCAGTACATCAAGGATCTCTCGGTCGAGAACCCGAACGCGCCGGACAGCTATCAGTGGGCCGAAGCCCCGGAAGTCTCGATCGATTTCAACATCGGCGCCCGCCCGCTGGGCCCCGATGTGCACGAGATCGAGATGAAGATCACCGCCACTTCGAAGACGTCGCAGGGCACCCAGTACGCGGTCGAGCTGCTCTATGGCGCGCTGATCGGTATGCGTAACGTGACCGACGAGCAGGCCCATCCGTTCCTCTTCGCCGAGGGTCCGCGCCTCGTATTCCCCTTCGCCCGCCGCATCATCGCCGATGCCGTGCGCGATGCAGGCTACCCGCCGCTGCTGCTCGAACCGATCGACTTCAACGGCCTCTACCTGCAGCAGCTTCAGGCCCGTCAGGCCGAGGAACTGGCCGCCGGCACAGCCGGGCAGGCCTGATCCGGGCGCTTTCATGGCCATTCCAGCCATGAAGCAAATCCCATGAGCCTTTGGCCATGAACCTGCTGAAGGCGACCGGCACGATCGGCGGGCTCACGCTCGCCAGCCGCGTGCTCGGCCTGGTGCGCGATAGCCTGTTTGCCCGCTATGTGGGCGCAGGCTTCGCGTCCGATGCGTTCCTCGTCGCCTTCCGCCTGCCCAACATGTTCCGCGCCCTCTTTGCGGAAGGGGCGTTTGCCTCCGCGTTCATCCCGATGTTCAACCGCAAGGTGGGTGATCCGGAAGGGCAGGGCCTGCCCGACGGACTCGATTTCGCCGAGCGCGCGCTGGCCGTTCTGCTGCCGGTGCTCGTGGTGATGACGGCGCTGCTCGAAATCTTTGCCTGGCCCGTCACGCTGGTGCTTTCGGGCCAGTTCAACGGGGTCAGCGCCGATCAGTTTGCGTTCGCGGTCGCGCTGTCGCGGATGACGATCCCCTACCTCATGCTGATCAGCCTCGTCTCGCTGTGCGGGGGCATTCTCAATTCACTGAACAAGTTCTGGGTCAACGCCGCCGCGCCGATCCTGCTCAACCTGACGCTGATTGCGGCACTGCTGCTGTTCCATTCGGCCGATCCGGTGATCACCGCGCGCAATCAGGCCATCGGCGTTTCGGTATCGGGCGCCTTCCAGCTCCTGTGGCTCATCTGGGCCTGCCGCCGCGCCGGGGTCAGCCTGCGGCTGCGCGTGCCCCGGCTCGATGCCGATGTGAAGCGGCTGATGACGCTCATCTGGCCCGCTGCCGCCGGTGCCGGCGCGGTGCAGATCAACCTGGTCATTTCCACCGCGCTCGCCGCCTCGCTCCTCGCGCATGGCTCGGTGACCTATATCTACATGGCGGACCGGCTGAACCAGCTTCCGCTCGGGCTGATCGGCATCGGCCTTGGCACCGTGCTGCTCCCCACGATCTCGCGCCAACTCGGCGGCGGCGATGAAGCGGCCGCAATGGAAACCCAGAATCGCGGTCTCGAACTCGCCCTTATGCTCACGCTCCCCGCCACGGTCGCGCTGGTCCTTTGCGGGGAGCCGATTGCCGCCGCGCTGTTCGGCTATGGCCGCTTCACGCCGCAGGATGCGCACTTCACGGCGCAGGCGCTCGCCGCTTTCTCGATCGGCCTGCCCAGCTACATCCTCGTGAAAGTGCTCACCCCCGGCTACTATGCGCGGCAGGATACCGTCACCCCGGTGCGCTACGCCACGATCTCGATGGGCGTGAACCTCGCGCTCAATCTGGCGCTGATCGTGCCGCTGCAGCATGTCGGCCCGCCGCTGGCGACCGCGATTGCCTCCACCGTCAACGTCGCGATGCTCTATCGCACGCTGGTCGCACGCGGGCAGTTCACCACCGATGCGCGCCTCAAGCGCCGCGTGCCGCGCCTCGCGCTGGCCGCGCTCGCCATGGGCGTGGTGCTCTGGGCGGGGCAGGGCGAGCTGATGCCTTATGTCCACGGCACCTGGTTCGTCCGCTTTCTGACGCTCGCCGTGCTGGTCTCGGCGGGCGGCCTCGTCTATGGGCTCAGCGCCATCCTGCTGGGCGCGTTCTCGCGGGATGATCTCAAACTGCTCCTGCGGCGCAGGGGCAAGGCCAACTAACAGCGAGCTACCCACATGCGTATCGTCTCGGGCATCCAGCCCACCGGCAATCTTCACCTCGGCAACTATCTGGGCGCGATCCGGAACTGGGTGGCGATGCAGGACGAATGGACCGCGAAGGGGGGCGAGTGCCTCTATTTCCTCGCCGCTCTCCACGCGATCTCGATGCCGCATGATCCCGCTGCGTTGACTGCGGGCACGCGCGAAATGGTCGCCGCGCTGGTGGCTTGCGGGATCGATCCCGCGCGCTCGATCGTGTTCAACCAGACACAGGTTCCCGCGCACGCCGAGCTGCAATGGCTGCTGACGGGCACCGCGCGGATGGGCTGGCTGAACCGGATGACGCAGTGGAAGGACAAGGCCGGCAAGAACCGCGAAGGCGCTTCCGTTGCCCTGTTCACGTATCCGGTGCTGCAGGCGGCGGACGTGCTGCTCTATCAGGCGACCCACGTGCCGGTGGGCGAGGACCAGAAGCAGCACCTCGAGCTTGCGCGCGACATCGCGCAGAAGTTCAACAACGACTTCGCGTCTGAAGACGCGCCTGTCTTCACCCTGCCCGAGCCGATCATCCCGCCCGAGGCCGCGCGGATCATGAGCCTGCGCGATGGCAGCGCCAAGATGTCGAAGTCCGATCCTTCGGATATGAGCCGCATCAACCTGACGGACGATGCCGACGCGATCATGCAGAAGGTGCGCAAGGCCAAGACCGATCCCGAGCCGCTGCCGGGCGAGATGGACGGCCTCAAGGAGCGCCCTGAAGCGGCAAACCTTGTCGGCATCTATGCCGCGATGGCAGGGATCAGCCAGGCCGAAGTGCTGGTGCAGTTCGCCGGGCAGGGCTTCGGCGCGTTCAAACCCGCGCTGGGAGAGCTGCTGGTCGAGAAGCTCGCCCCGATCACCGCGCGCTACCGCGAGCTGCGCACCGATACCGCCGCGCTCGATGCGATTCTGGCTGATGGGGCCCGGCGCGCTCGCACACTCGCCGAGCCCACTCTGGCGCGCGCTTATGCTGCGCTTGGCCTGCTCAGGGGTTAAACAACCTTGCTGTGTTGATGGGGTGATGCGGGGGTGTAACAAATTGCATCACATTGCCGCTCAAGGTCCGAAATGGCCCGGAAACGCGGCGCTTTTGCCTCATCGTTCAACCAGCATTCAGCACCTGACGCGCAACTAATTCCCATGCTACCAATGCGCCGGTGCTGGCTGACAGGGGAGCCGGTCCCGCACCAAGGAGTCGCTGGAAATGAACCTTAATCCCATGCGCAATCGCTTCGCCATGCTGGCAGCGCCCCTGCTGCTTTCGCTTGGCGCGTGCGCCACGCCATTCAATGCCAATGTCTCGCGCTTCCAGGCCGAGCTGCCCGCACCCGCAGGACAGAGCTTCGCGATCGTTCCGCAGGATCCGCGCAATGCCGGCGGCCTCGAATTTTCGCAGTACGCCAGCCTCGTCGCCGCGCAGCTGCAGAAGGTGGGTTATGTGCCCGCCACCAGCCCGCAGGCCGCCGATCTCGTGGTTCAGTTTGACTACGGCGTCGACAAGGGCCGCGACAAGCTGCGCACCAGCGGTATCGGCGATCCCTATTGGGGCGGCTGGTACGGTCCGGGCTGGGGCCCGGGCTTTGGCGGTTGGGGCGGCTGGGGTGGCGGCTGGGGCCGCCGCGGTTTCGGCGGGCCCTGGGGCTACGGGATGTATGATCCGTTCTTCTTCGGCGGTGCCGGCGGGTTCAACAACGTCGATGTGGTGACGTTGTACACCAGCGGCATCGACATGAAGATCGACCGCCGTGCCGATGGCAAGCGTCTGTTCGAAGGCAAGGCAGAGGCTGCCTCCACGTCGAACCGCCTGCCCTACCTCGTGCCCAATCTGGTCGAGGCGATGTTCACCGGCTTCCCCGGCCATAACGGCGAGACGGTGAAGATCTCGATCGCACCGGAAAAGAAGAAGAAGACCTGAACGAGGTGCGGTTCGGCTCAGCCGGGGAGCGCCGCAAGGCCCCCGGTCGAGCCGAACCCGCCCGCGCCGCGCGCGGTCTCGTCCAGCGTATCGACTTCGAGCCAGCTTGCCTGCGTCACCGGCGCCAGCACCAGCTGCGCCACGCGGTCCCCCCGGCGGATCGAGAATGTCTCCGCCCCCAGGTTGATCATGATCACCTTGAGCTCGCCGCGATAGTCGCTGTCGATCGTGCCCGGCGTGTTGGGCACAGTGACGCCGTGCTTCAGCGCCAGCCCCGAACGCGGGCGCACCTGAATCTCGAAGCCCTCGGGGATGGCCATCGCGAGCCCCGTCGCCACCGCATGGCGCGCGCCGGGGACGATATCGACATCCTCAGCCGAAACGACATCCATGCCCGCCGCCCCGGCTGTGGCATAGGCCGGCAGCGGCAGATCATCGTTGCCGGGCAGGCGCTTGACCATCACGGGAACAGGGTCAGGCAAGCTCATCGGCAATCCTTTCAACCAGCGCGGCGGCCACCGCGTCCTTGGGCATTTCCGGCAGGCTTTCCACCCCGTCGGCGCGCACGATGTGCACCGCGTTGAGGTGGCCGCCCATCACATCGCCCGAAACATCGTTCGCCACGATCCAGTCCGCGCCTTTCCTGATGAGCTTGGCCTGCGCGTGCGGCACCACGTTCTCGGTCTCGGCAGCGAAGCCCACCAGCAGGCGCGGGCGATCGGGCGAAGCGCCCAGCCGCGCGAGAATGTCGGGGTTCTCGGTCAGGTTCAGCGGCGGGATCACGCCCGAACCGTCCTTCTTGAGCTTCTGATCCGCCTCGGTCGCAATCCGCCAGTCCGCCACGGCCGCGACCATGATCGCAGCATCGGCGGGCAGCGCCTCGGCCACGGCAGCCGCCATGTCGCGCGCGCACTCGACATCCACGCGTGTTACCCCCGGCGGCGTGGGCAGGGTCACTGGCCCCGCCACCAGCGTCACCCGCGCCCCGGCGCGCGCTGCAGCAGCGGCAATCGCGAAACCCTGCTTTCCGCTCGAACGATTGGCGATATAGCGCACCGGATCGATCGGCTCGTGCGTCGGCCCCGCCGTCACCAGCACATGCTTGCCCGCCAGCGGCCCGGTCGGACTTCCGCCGAGCTTTGCGGCAATCGCTGCGAGGATTGCGGGTGGTTCGGGCAGGCGTCCAGGGCCGAATTCGCCGCAGGCCATCGGCCCTTCGTCGGGGGGCATCACTTCGATCCCGTCCGCGCGCAGCGTCGCCACGTTGCGCCGGGTCGCGGGATGTTCCCACATCCGCACGTTCATCGCGGGCACGGCGAGGACCGGCTTGTCGGTCGCGAGCAGCAAGGTCGTCGCGAGATCATCCGCGATCCCCGCCGCCATCTTGGCCATGAGGTCCGCCGTCGCCGGGCAGACGACCACGAGATCGGCCTGCCGCGAAAGCTGGATGTGGCCCATCTTCGCTTCGGCATCGAGGTCCCACAGCGTCGTGTGCACGGCGTTCTCGCTCAGCGCCGCGAGCGTCATCGGGGTGACGAACTGGCTCCCGCCCTTGGTCAGCACGCAAGTGACGGCGCCGCCCTCACGGCGGATCAGGCGCACGAGTTCGCTGGCCTTGTAGGCCGCAATGCCGCCGCCGATGATGAGGAGGATGCGCTTGCCCTGCATGGCCGCGCTTGTGCAATGGCGCGCCGCGCCGCGCAATGGTTTTGCTTGCACCGCCCTTGCGTCCGCGTCCGGGCTGGCCCACGCTGAAACAAACATAAGGAAAACCTGCCGATGCGCCTGATCCTGACCGCCCTGATCTTCCTCGTCGGGATGTTCGACCTATCGATGGCCGGTTCGTTCCTGCTCACCCCGCAATCGACGGCCTCAGGCCCGGTCTTCGGCCTCGCGCCCATCGGCATCGCCGGACTATCGACCATTCGCGGCGACATGACCTCGTTCTTCGGCGTCGGCGCGGTGTGCATGATGTGGGGTGCGTGGCGGCGCAATGCCGATCTGCTGCTTGTCCCCGCGATGCTGTTCGGCACGACACTCTTCGGCCGCGCGGTCAATCTGGCCGTGGTCGGCGCCTATCCCGGCTGGGCCATGCCGATGGCGGCCGAAGCTGGGCATGTCGTGCTGGCGCTGGCGGCGTGGCGCTTGCTGCCGCACCACAAGATTGCCGAGATCGCCGGTTAGGCGGCGACCGCGCTGGCCGCGCGCCCCTTGCCTGCAAGCTTCAGCACGAGCCGCTGCGCCGGCCGTTCAATCCAGCGGTGCGAGGCAAAGCCCGCCAGCACGCTCGTGCCCAAGAAGAACAGCAGGAACGCTGGCTGCCGCACGATGCCGCGCGATCCCAGCGCCCAATCGATCAGGAGCACCAGTGCGAGCTGGATCGGGAAGTGCCACAGGTAGACCCCGTACGATGCGTCGCCGAGGTGCCGTGCCACAGCCAGCCGGTCGGCGCGGTCGGCCGTGTCGATCGCCAGCACGGCAAGCAGCGCGGCAAACGTGCCTGCCAAAGTCGCCGCATCGCCCCAGTGCAGTTTCAGCCCCAGCCACAGCGCCGCGAGGGCCAGCAGCGCCGCCAGCGCGGCGAGCACGCCTGTACGCAGCCCGCCCTTAAGCGCCGCGCCATAGACCGCCGCTCCGCCGAAGAAGTACCCGATGCAGGTGAGCACCGGACCATCGGGAGCCTTCAGGAAAAACAGCGTGAGCGCCATCGCCGCCGCCGTCAGCGCCAGCACGGTGGGCGACCGGCGCAGCCCCGGCAGCAGCAGCCAGAACGCGGCGTAGGCGAGGATCTCGGTCGAAAGCGACCACGATGGCCCGTTGAACGATTGATCCGCCTGCCAGCCCCAGTAATGCGCCAGTCCAAGGCTCAGCACGAAATGCTTTGCATCCTGATGGTGGTAGATGAACTCGGTGCCGTTCAGCCCGTTGTAGGCGGCCTGCATCATCGCCACGAGACCCAGCGTCAGCAGATGCAGCGGCCACAGCCGCGCCACCCGCGCCAGCCAGAACCGCCCGCGCGCACCGCTATCCGCCAGATAGACATGCGCAAAGACAAAGCCCGAGACGGCCCAGAAATACTGGACCGCGACGTGGCCATAATCGAACAGCCACCACAGTTCCTGATAGAGCGGCGAAACCTTCGCCCGGTTCACATGGAACTGGTAGTCCACCGGCGGCACGAAGAAATGCTGGTAGTGCCAGAACAGCACCGCGCAGGCCGCGAGCAGGCGCGAGAGATCGAGCGCATTGAAGTGCCGCTTGGGCAGGCGCAGCCCGGGCAGAGGGGGCGGCTTGCCCACCTCAGCTCCACGGGCCGAGCAGGATCACCCCCGCGCTTGCCGCCGCGCCGATGGCGACCGCCGCCACATAGCCCAGCCACTTGAGCCCGCCACCATCGCTGATCAGCGCGATCGGCGGCAGCGGCGGATCTTCGGGCGCGCCGCCCTTGGGCGGGAAGCGCTCCTCCACCCGGCGCACGAGATCGGGCAGGCCGAACAAGGTCTTCACGTTCTCGCGAATGCGGTCGGCAATCGCAGCCTCTGGCCCCAGTTCGTCACGAATCCAGTCGCGCACGAAAGGCGCGGCGACGTCCCACATGTTGATCGAGGGGTCGAGCTGGGTGGCGATGCCTTCGACCATCACCATGGTCTTTTGCAGCAGCAGCAAGTGCGGCTGGGTCTGCATGTCGAAATCGCGGGTAATCGCGAACAGCCCGTCGAGCATCTGGCCGACTGAAAGCTCGCTCACCGGCTTCCCGCGCATCGGCTCGCCCACCGCGCGCAGCGCCGTCGCGAACTCGGCCACCGAATGGTAGCTCGGCACGTACTGCGCCTCGAAGTGGATCTCGGCCACGCGGGTATAGTTGCCGGTGGTCAGGCCATAGAGGATCTCGGCCAGCCACTGCCGTGCGCGCCGGTCGATGCGGCCCATGATGCCGAAGTCGATCGCGGTGATCGTGCCATCGGCTTCGATGAACAGGTTCCCCTGGTGCATGTCCGCGTGGAAAAACCCGCCGCTGATCGCCTGCCGCAGGAACGCGATCACCAGCCGTCCGGCCAGTTCCTTGCGGTTGTGGCCGGCGGCATCGATGGCATCGTTGTCACTGATCTTGATGCCGTCGATCCAGTCGAGCGTCATCACCCGGCCATTGGTGCGGTCCCAGTCGATGTTCGGCACGCGGTAGCCGGGGAAGGCATGCATCTGCTCGGCAAGCTCGGAGGCCGAGGCTGCTTCCCGGCGCAAATCCAGCTCGCGCAGGGTCCAGCGCTTGAAGTTGGCGATGACCATGCGCGGACGCAGCCGCGAGGCTTCGCCGCCCACCGCCTCGAGATGCGCCGCGGCCCATTCGTAAGTCGCGATATCGGCGGCAAACTTCTCGCGCACGCCGGGGCGCAGCACCTTGACCGCAACCTTGCGGCCATCGGTCGTCACTGCGCGGTGCACCTGCGCCACCGAAGCCGCACCGACAGGTTCTACCTCGAACTCTGCAAACAGCGATTCGAGCGGGCGCTCGAAGCTCGTTTCGATCTCGCGGCGGATCAGCGCGAAATCGACGGGAGGCAGCTTGTCCTGCAGCTTGAGGAGGTTTTCCGCCGGTCCCGGCCCCACCAGATCGGGCCGCGTCGCCAGTGTCTGCCCCAGCTTGATCGCCGCCGGGCCGATTGCGCGGAAGGCCCCGGCGTAATCGCGATCCCGCCCTTTGCCAGTGAGCGAAATCCAGCGCGCGAGCTTCACCAGCCGCCGCACCGGCGCGGGCGTGTTCGCGTCGTTCTCGATGCCGATCAGCGCGCCGTGCCGGGCAAGCGTGATGCCCCAGCCCAGCAGGCGGCGAATATGCGTGATGTGGCGGGTCAAGATGCCGGCCTTAGATCTTCCAGCCCGAATGGATCGCGACGACCCCGCCCAGAATCGCCTCGACTTTGGTATGGCGGAAGCCGGCGGCGCGGATCATGCCTTCAAACTCGCGCATCTTGGGGAAGCGGCGGATCGATTCGATCAGGTAGCGGTAGGAATCCGCGTCGCCTGCGATCATCTGGCCCAGCTGCGGCACCACCTTGTGCGAATAAAGGTCATAAACCTCGGCAAAGCCCGGCCATTCGGTGGTCGAGAATTCGAGCACGAAGAACCGCCCGCCCGGCTTCAGCACGCGGTGCGCCTCGGCCAGTGCCTTGTCGATCCGCGTCACGTTGCGGATGCCGAAAGCGATCGTATAGGCGTTGAATTCGCGGTCGCCGAAGGTCAGCTCCTCGGCATTCTGGCGCGACCAGGTCAGGCCCTGAATGCCCTGCTTCTCGGCGCGCTCGATGCCGACATCGAGCATGTCCTGGTTGATGTCCGAAACCGTGATGGCCGCGCCATGCCGCGCCATGCGGAAGGCGATGTCGCCCGTGCCGCCCGCCATGTCGAGGATCGTCTCGCCCGCGCGCGGCTTCACCCGGCGCACGAAGCGGTCCTTCCACAGCCGGTGCATCCCTGCCGACATGGCGTCGTTCATCCGGTCGTAGTTCTTCGCGACGGAGGAAAACACCGCGCCAACGCGCTCGGTCTTCTCTTGCGGGGTCACCTCCTCATAGCCGAAGGAGACGGTTTCGGGCTCGGCAGCAGTTGCGTCAGTCATACCCCGCGCCTTTACGTGGGAATTGCCGCAACCGCAAAGCCTGTTAGGGGCAAAGCACCATGCCTGAATTGCCAGAGGTAGAAACCACCGTCCGCGGCCTTGCCCATGTCCTCGATGGACAGGTCATCGCACGTATCGAGACCCGCCGTGCGGACTTGCGCCGTCCGTTTCCACCTGATCTCGTGCAGGCGCTGACAGGTGCCCGCATCACAGGCCTTTCGCGGCGCGCCAAGTATGGTCTGATCCATGTGGACCGCGGGCAGACCATGGTCTTCCACCTCGGCATGAGCGGGCGCTGGCGAATCGATCCCGAGGAGATCGGCAAGCACGATCATCTGGTGATGGAGACCGGAGCAGGCCGCACCCTCGCGCTCAACGATGCGCGCCGCTTCGGCTCCGTCGATCTGGTCGATACCGCCGCGCTGGAGCAATGGCCGCAGTTTGCCGCTATGGGGCCCGAACCGCTCGGCCCCGGCCTCACCCCCGGCCACCTCGCCAAGGCCTTCGCTGGCCGCTTCGCCGCGGTGAAGCTGCTTCTGCTCGATCAGCAGATCGTCGCGGGGCTCGGCAATATCTACGTCTGCGAGGCGCTCCACCGCGCGAAGATTCATCCGGAGCGCGAGGCGGGCAAGGTCAGCCGCGCCGCGCTAAGCCGCCTTGTGCCCGAAATCCGCGCGGTGCTGGAGGAAGCGATTCGCGCCGGCGGCTCCACCTTGCGCGATTATGTGCGCCCCGATGGCGAACTTGGCTATTTCGCCAAGGACTGGCGCGTCTACGGGCGGGAAGGCGAGCCATGTCACTGCGGCAAGCCGGTCAGCCGCGTGGTGCAGGGGGGACGCTCGACGTTCTTTTGCGGCCACTGCCAGCGGCTCTGACAGGTTCTGTTCATGTCGGATCAGCTTCCACATTGAACTCGGCGCGTCGTCTGATTAGCGTCGAGTAACGTCAGCGCACCCGCCTTGCCGGGATGCGCTCTTTTTGTCCGCATGGCGCGGCAATATGCAGGAGTGTGGCTTGACCATCGCGGTGATTTTGGCCGGCGGCCTTGGTACGCGGCTCGGTGAGGAAACATCGGTTCGCCCGAAACCGATGGTTGAAGTTGGCGGTATGCCGATCCTTTGGCACATCATGAAGATCTATTCCGCGCACGGCGTGAATGATTTCGTGATCTGCCTAGGTTACAAGGGCTATATCATCAAGGAGTACTTCGCGAACTACTTCTTGCATATGGCTGACGTGACGCTGGATCTCACCAAGAACAGCATGGAAGTACACCAGAACTGGAGCGAGCCGTGGCGGATCACGCTGGTCGAAACCGGGGCTGACACGATGACGGGCGGCCGCCTCAAGGCAGTGCGGTCCTATCTGAAGGAAGGCGAGCCCTTCTGCTTCACCTATGGCGATGGCGTCGCCACGGTCGACATCACCGCGCTGCTCGATTTCCACAAGGCGCACGGCAAGCGCGCCACCATCACGGCTGTCACGCCGCCTGGCCGCTTCGGCGCGCTCGAGATCGAGGGCGACTTGGTGCGCAGCTTTCAGGAAAAGCCCGCCGGCGATGGCAACATGATCAACGGCGGCTTCTTCATCGCCGACCCTTCCGTGATCGATCTTATCGAGGGACCGGCAACGATCTGGGAGCGCGAACCGCTGGAGCAGCTGGCCGCTTCGGGCGATCTGGCCGCCTGGCGCCATGAAGGCTTCTGGCAGCCGATGGATACCCTGCGCGACAAGCTCTACCTCGAAAAGCTGTGGGAGGAAGGCGCGCCGTGGAAAATCTGGTGAGCCCAAATCTGGTAAGCGAGGCCTTTTGGCGCGGACGGCGCGTTTTTCTCACCGGGCACACCGGGTTCAAGGGCAGTTGGCTGGCGCTCTGGCTGCATGCGATGGGCGCGAAAGTCACCGGCTTTGCGCTGCCCGCCGAACCGGTCAGCCTGTTCAACCAGGCCCGCATCGGTGAACTGGTCACGCACATCGAGGGCGATATCCGCGATCTTGCGGCGGTCGAGGCCGCAATGCAGGCCGCCGGGCCGTCGGTCGTGCTGCATCTCGCCGCGCAGCCGCTGGTCCGCAAGTCCTATGTCGAGCCGGTCGAAACCTATGCGACCAATGTGCAGGGCACGGTCCACGTGCTTGATGCCTGCCGCCGCATTGCCGGGCTGGAGGCCATCGTCTGCGTCACCAGCGACAAGTGCTACGAGAACCGCGAATGGGTCTGGCCCTATCGTGAGGACGATCCGATGGGCGGATACGATCCTTATTCAAGCAGCAAGGGCGCGGCAGAACTGGTCGCGGCCGCCTATCGCCGCAGCTATTTCAGCAAGGCGCCCGGGCCGCGGCTGGCCACGGTCCGCGCCGGCAACGTGATCGGCGGGGGTGACTGGGCGGAAGACCGGCTCGTGCCCGATATCGTCCGCGCGCTGCTCGGCGGCCACGCGCCGCAGATCCGCGCGCCCCGGTCGGTGCGGCCCTGGCAGCATGTACTGGAGGCGCTGAGCGGCTATCTCCTCGTCGCCCAGCGGCTGGCGCAGGGGGATGCCGGGATCGACAGCGGCTGGAATTTCGGCCCCGCCGAAAGCGACGCCCGCCCTGTCTCGTGGATTGCCGACCGGCTGATTTCGGCATGGTCGGGCGCTGCACCGGGTGCGGGTTGGCAGGACGTTTCCGGCGGCGAGGCGGTCCACGAAGCGCGCCTGCTGCGGCTCGATTGCTCGAAGGCGCGCGCCGATCTCGGCTGGCGCACGGCGCTGACGCTGCACGACGCGCTGGGCATGATCGTCGACTGGCACAAGGCCGTCGGCGCGGGTGAGGATGCGCGCGCGGTCACGCAGGCGCAGTTGCAGGACTACCGGGGGCGCTGCGCCGCGCTCGGCTGATTGTGTGGTGCCTGGTCCGCCTTCGGCTGGTCCAGCGCCACGACATGCGTGGTCCAGCCGCCGATGCGGCCCGGGACGGTGGCGAAGGTTGCCATGATCCGTCCCCGGCCCAGCAAGGCACGATAGGCGGCATATTCCTCCGGGAAGGTGCCGCGCTCCGCCGCGTAGCGGTCGTATTGCGTGATGATGGCGTAGTCGGCGCGGCATGTGCCGCGCTTCTCGGGCGCAACGGTGCCGTAGTCGATGTTCGAACGGCCGCCGCGCCCGGCGTCTACGGTGTCATACTGCACCTTGCCACCCAGATAGGCGCGCACGTCCACACAGCCCACTGTGCCGAACGGAAAGATCAGGTGCCATGGCTGGGGCAGGATATCGAACGCGAAGTGCTCCACCAGCACGGTGCTGCCGGGCGGGATGTGCGCTTTGGCCCAACTGGTGGCGAGCTGCCGCGCATCGGTCTGGCGCTCGATCTTGCGAGTCGTCATGGCCATCGCGGGCTGGATCAGCGCTGCTGCCAGAAGTGTGATCCCGCCAAGGCGCAAGGCTGGCGTCTTCTCGATTCGCGCCATCAGCTGGGCCCAGCCCAGCCCCATCGCAATCGCCAGCAGCGGGATGAGCGGCAGGACCCAGCGTTCCCAGACCAGCGTCTGGCTGCAGATCGTGGCGGCAAAGGCTGCCAGAACGGGCAGCACGATCGCGCCGGCGCGGTGGCGCAGCAGCCACAACCCTCCCCACAGCGCCAGACAGCAGCCGATCACGCCGAGGCCCGAAAGGACTGGTCCGCCGGCATACCAGCCGAGGTTGTAGAGCGGGCTGCCCCCGGTCGCGCCGAGATGGTGGCTCTGAGCCTCGCCGTGCAGGTTGTGGACCACGGTGGCGAAATCGAGCGCGATGTAGGGCGAGACGGCAAGGAGCCCGATGACCGTGGCGACCGCACCGGCCGCGAGGTGCGCCGCGATTTGCAGGGGCCGCGTCCGGTCAGTGGCAAGCCGCACTGCCGCCGCTCCGATCAGTGCCACTCCGGCTATGCCGGTGGGCCATTTGGTCGCGATCGCCACCCCCAGCCACAGGCCGGAAACCATGTGGTCCCTGAGCCGACCCTGGCGCATCGCGCGCATTGCCGCGCGCAGGCTGAGCAGCATGAAGAAGGTCGCCATGATGTCCGTGCGGATCACCTGCGACCAGGCGACGCTGGCCGGTTCGATGGCGACCAGCGCGGCGGCGGCGAGTCCGGCATGGCGCGCCAGCCCGGCTTGTTCGCGATTGTCACCCAATTCCTCGCCCAGCCGGAAGGTCTGCCAGACCGTGCCGGCGCCGAAGGCAACCATGGCGAGCCGCCCGGGCAGGATCATCCAGGCCGGATTGGCATAGACCGCGCCCGCAAAGGCCTTGATATCGGCAAACCAGCCCATCGCCCGGCCAAGGCCGAGCACGGTGAGATTGACCAGCGCGAGCACTTCCATGGTGGTCGTGCCGGGATGGCCAAACCAGCCCGGATTAAGGGACAAGCTGCGCAGCATCTTCAGCGCGCCGAGCTCGAAGATCAGTTCATCGGGATCGTTCAGCGCCGGCAGGCCGAAACCGGCACCGTGGATCCGCAGAACCAGCGCCAGACCGACGATGCCCGCGATCGCAAGTGTTACCGAGCGGGGGCGGGGCCAGCTTCGGCCTCGATCAACTGCCATCGCCTGTCCCTGTTTCCTCGGCCACACTGCCTGATTGCCGTCTTCCCCCGCGCTTAGCATAAACCGTGACCATGCCAAGCACGGGCCAGCGCGGCCCGCTTGCAGTGATCGCGCGGCTGGTCCAGATGCTGCAGCATGCCGCGTCGTGCCGTCTTGCTGCCCCTTTTGCTGCTCGGGATGGCCGCAGCGCCAGCGGTCCGCGCGGCCGATGGCAGCGCGGCGGCCATGCTGCCCACGGGCGAGGAAGCGCGCCCGCAAGGCCTGCTTCTGCCTGCCGCACCGGATGCGCCAGAGGTGCCTTCGCCGCCACCTTCGCCGCCGCCCGGCGCCTATCGCGCGATCTCGCTGTCGCCCGGCGCTTTGCCCCTGTCATCGCGGTTCGGCTGGCGCGGTGATCCGGTGGAGGGCGGCACCCGGTTTCACGCCGGGGTCGATATCCCGGCCCATGCGGGTGCCGCCGTGCGCGCAGTCCGGGCCGGGCGGGTGGTGTTTGCGGGCTGGGCAGGGGGCTACGGCAATCTTGTCGTGATCGATCACGGTGCCGGGTTGCGCTCGCGCTACGGTCATCTCGAACGCGTGCTGGTGGCTGCGGGCGAACCGGTCGGCACGGGCGACAAGATCGGCGAAGTCGGCTCGACCGGCCGCTCGACCGGACCGCACCTGCACTACGAAGTGCGCAAAGGCGGGGTGGCCATCGATCCCATGCGGGCGGCGATGCAGGTTTCCGCCGGCATGGCACCGGATCTGGCATGGCCCGCGATGGAACCTGCAGCCGAAGTCGCGCCGCGCTGGTCGTGGACGACCGATGGCATGGCCGATGCCTTGCCTGCGCCTGCTATTCGCTGAGCGCGCTGACCAGCGTATCGAAGCTGTGGTGCACCGTGCTTTCGGGCGGTGACCATCCGGCTTCGGCATAGCCCCAGCTGAGAAAATGGAACGGCATGCCGGCGGCAGAAGCCACCGCGTGGTCGATCTCACTGTCGCCGATGAACACGCCTTCGCCCCGCGCCAACTGGTGCGCGGAAAGCACACAATCGAGCAAATCGGGTTCCGGCTTGGGGCGCAGATCGGCCCTGCCGCCGACGACCGTGCTGAAATGCACCGCCAGGCCGGTATCGTGGAGGACCTTCTCGCAAAGCGTCTGCGGCTTGTTCGAGCAGATGGCCATCGCGAAGCCTGCCTCCGCCAGCCGCTGCAACCCGCTTTCCACTCCCGGAAACAGCGTTTCGCGCGAGGTGGTGTGATCGGCATAGCGCGCGCGGAATTCGCGCAGGTCCTCGTCCGGATCGATGCAGGCGTCCCCCAGCAGGGCCCGGACCATCTCCCGCCCGCCGCGGCTCATGTAGCGTCTTGCGCTGCGTTCATCGATCATGTGCGCGCTGCTTCGCGCTTGCAGCATTGCGCGCAGAATGGCGACGCAGGCCGCATTGCTGTCGACCAGCGTGCCATCAAGATCGAACACCAGCAGGGGTCTGCGTACCATCATTCTCGGCCTTGGGAACGGACGGTGGATCCGGCCGTTACCACTACGTAACAAACGCCTCTTAAGCTGGGGTTAATGATTAATCTGATGTTAAGTTTTATGGGGCAATATCTATAGAGTGTGCCGGAGAGACGATCTGGCGGCTTGTGAAGTGACGCGAGCTGACATATCAGAATAACGCATTTTTTGTGTAACATTAGTTTTCCAGACTTTACATCCAAAATGGAGATATTGCGTGAACCTTGCTGAACGCCATATGCTGGACCTGCTGAAGCGCGGCCGTGACTACAGCGGCTTCGTCGCTGTTAAGGCAGAGTTCGAGGCTGAAGGCACGCGCGCGGACGAACTTCTTCGGCTGCTGGAGATTGCGCATCGGGCGGATTTGAAGGTGGCGATCAAGATCGGCGGCTGCGAGGCGGTTTCCGATCTGCTGCAATCGCGAAATTACGGCGCGAATTACATCATCGCGCCGATGGTGGAGACGCCCTACGCACTGTCCAAGTTCGTCGATGCCAAGAACAAGGTCTATGGCAAGAACGAGCAGGAAACCGAATTCCTGTTCAACCTCGAGACGCAGACGACACTCGAAAACCTCGCCGCAATGGTCCCGGTCGCCAAGCAGGGCGGCATTGATGGCATCGTGTTCGGCCGGGTCGATTTCACGCTTTCACGCGGGATGGCGCGCGGCGCGATCAATGATCCTTCGGTGACCAAGGCGGTGCTCGATGTCGCCAATGTTTGCGCCGAAAACGATCTCGGGCTCGTGGTGGGCGGATCGGTGGCGGCGGAAGCCGTGTCTAATCTCGCGCGCTTCCGCAGCGTGCGGCTCGACCGGTTCGAGACGCGCAAGGTCGTGTTCGACGGTGCCGCTGCGGTGAGCGATTCGATCACGCACGGCATTGCGACCGCGGTCGAGTTCGAGCTGACCTGGCTTCGCAACAAGCACGAGTACTACAGCCAGATCGCCGGTGAAGACCTTGCCCGCATCCGCATGATGGAAGAACGCCAGGCCTCGCGCGTCCAGCTCGCGGTCGCGCGCTGATCCGATCGGGCCCCCGGCGGCAAGGGCCGCGCGGGGGCCGTGCGGGGGCCGTCCGGGGGTGGTTCGCCTTGGTCCCGAATGCGATGAAGGCGGCCGCTTCTCTTGGGGATATTCCAAGTCGGCAGGCTTATTGCCGCGTGCTAAGGGGTTTTGTGCCGGGCCATTTCGGCCCATGCTGTGATGGCCCGACATGTGCGGGATCAGGCGCAGTGGTGCACAGGTATTGATGGGTCAGCCGTTGAAAATCACCAAGCTTGGAACCTGCGCCATGGCGGCGCTGCTCGCGCTGTGCTGCGGTCTTGCGGTCGTGCCCGGTCAGGCCCAGGTCGTCGATCCCGGTCAGGTCTCTTCGACGTATAGCGGGCAGGTTTCCGCCGGCGGTTCGCAGTCTACTGCATCCCAGAACGCCACCAACCGGGGCGTGCAGCCTTCGCCGAGCGTGCAGTCCTCCGCCATTCCCGAATATCGCCCGACGCAGCTCGTCGTCCCGGCCGAGGGCCAGACCAATGCCGAGCCTCGCTCCGCTGCCGATCAGCCTGCGCGCACGCGCCGCCAGCAGCCGGGTCCGCCGGGCGAATTCGAAGCCTTCGTGTCCGAGATCGTGGGCAAGCCGGTCCGCCGCTTCGGCGCCGATCTGCTGACGCCGGATGCGCGTGATTTCACGGCCCCGCCGGTTGTTTCCGTGCCGGCGGATTACCGCATCAATCCGGGCGACGAGATCCGCCTTGGCCTGACCGGCAACGTGCAGGCCACCAACCTGCGGTTGAAGGTCGATACCGAGGGGCGGATTTTCGTTCCCGAAGTCGGCGCGATTCAGGTGGCCGGTGTTGCCTACCGTGATCTCCAGACGGTGATCGGCCGCGCCGTCTCGCGCCAGTACAAGGAATTTTCTGCGTCGGTCGGGGTGACCCGGCTCAATGGCATCACCGTCTATGTCACCGGCTTTGCCGCTGTCCCCGGCTCCTACACCGTCAGCAGCCTGTCGACCGTGGTCAACGCCGTGCTTGCGGCTGGCGGGCCGGCAGCGGGCGGCAGCTTCCGGTCGATTCAGGTGCGGCGCGGCGGCAAACTTATATCCGATTTCGATCTTTATGATTTCCTGCTCAAGGGCGACAAGTCCGCCGATGTCGTGCTCCAGAATGGCGATGTGATCTTCATCGCGCCCGCCGGTGCGCAAGTGGCCACGATCGGCAGCGTGAACAACGAAGCGATTTACGAAGCGCGGGCCGGGGATACGCTGAAGGACGTGCTGGTCTATGCCGGCGGGGTCAACACCGTGGCTGATATTCGCCGCCTGCATGTGCTCGATCCGATGAGCGATCAGGGCTGGCAGGAATTGACGCCGGAGATCGCCGCGACGACCCCCGCCCGGCGCGGCCTCGTGCTGCGCGTGCTCTCGGCTGTCGGCATTGCGCAGCCGTCGCAGCGGCTGCCCTCGCTCGTCACGATCGGCGGCGAAGTGCAGAACCCTGGGCGCTATTTCGTGCAGCCCGGCACCACGCTGGAAGAAGTCATTGCCAAGGCCGGCGGGCTGACCGCGCAGGCCTATCCCTTCGGCGCGGTGTTCGTGCGCGATAGCCTGCGCCGCCAGCAGACCTACAATTTCGGCAAGGCGGTCGATGAGCTGAAGGTCACGCTCACGGCGGAACCGCTGGTTCGCTATGAAAACCAGGACAAGGACCTGACTGCCCGGCTCTCGGCCGTCGATGCGCTGGTGAGCCAGCTCAACGGACGCCGGATCGAAGGTCGCCTCGTGCTGCCGGTTGCGCCCGGCGATCAGAGCCTGCCTGCAGGCTTCCTCGTCGAGAACAACGACAATCTGGTGATCCCCACGCGCTCGCTCGCGGTCGGTGTCTACGGCATGGTCAACAGCTCGGCCGATTTCCGGTTCACGCCCGGCGCCAAGGTGGGTGATTATCTGAAGCTCGCCGGCGGGTTCAACCGGCTCGCCGATCGCAAGCACGTGTTCGTCGTGCGCGCCAACGGAACCTTGCTGAGCGGGCGCAGCACGCTCTCCGCCACCGCGCTCCCCGGCGATCTTGTGTTCGTTCCGATCGATTCGCAGCGCGGGGCATTCTGGGCGCGCTTCAAGGATCTGCTCAACTTCGGCTTCCAGGGCGCACTCGCCACCGCGTCGATCGTGGCGGTGACCAAGTGACCACGCTGCAACGGATCGGCCGGCTGCGCGAACGTCGTGTGCGGCTGATCATCTACCTCGTGCTGGGCGCTGTTCTGGCGGTGCTGTGCCTGTTTCCGCGCCCGTTCATGGCGCGCGCCAAGGTCGTGCCGGGCGACAACAACGCGGCTTCGCTGTTCAGCATGTCCGGTGCCGGATCGCAGCTGCAGAATCTGGCCTCGCTGTTCGGTGATCGCAGCGCGACCGAAGTGACGCTGCAACTGGCCAAAAGCGACGCCGTCGGCCGTGAGGTGGTGGCCCGCCTCAACCTTGCGGGTCCGGGCCGACCTTATGCGGACGAGCGGACCGCGCTGGTGGCGCTGGGCAAGCGGGTCGATGTCCACTCGCTGCTGGGCGGTATCATCGAGTTCGAGACGCGGGCCTACGATCAGGATTGGGCGCTGGCCGTGACCAAGGCCTATGTCGATGCGATGAGCGAACGGATGGGCAGCTATGTGCGCACCCAGGTCTCACGCAAGCGCCGCATCGTCGAAGACCGGCTCGGCAGCTCGCAGGAACGCCTGATTCAGGCGCAGGCTCAGCTCGAAGCTTTCCGCAAGGCCAACCGCATCGCCGATCCCGGCGCCCAGCTTGGCGAGCAGTTGACCGTGCGGGCCGGCCTTGAAGGCCAGTTGCAGGCCAAGCAGGTCGAACTGGCCACGCTGCGCGCCATTTCGGGGCCGGAAAATCCCCGCCTCAAGGTTGTCGCCGGACAAGTCGCCTCGCTTCAGTCGCAGATTGCCCGCGCCGCAACGGCGAGCGAAGGGCAGCCCAGCCCCAACGTCGGCGCGATCACGGCGGTCACGCTCACCTATGCACGGCTCTATCGCACCTACGTCTTCGCGCAGGGCGTCTCGGACGTTTATTCGCGCGCGGCGGAAGAGATCGCGGTGCAGGAAATCGTCTCGCAGGACCGGGCCCAGCTTTCGGTGATCGATGCGCCGCATGTCGATGCGGACCGCTATTTCAACACGACTGCCGTCGCCCTCCTAGCGTTGCTGGCCGCGTTGGTCGTGTTCGTCGAAGTCTATGCGCCGGCGACCGGCCTGTTCGATCCGGGAGCCGGACCCCGCCGCACCGGCCATGAGGCCGGTCCGCAGGCAGAATGATACAGGCGCCCGGACGATGAGCGATATCGAAGTCTCTGTCGTGATTCCCTGCCTCAACGAGGAGGAGAATGTTCAGGGCATCTATGACGAGGTCAGCGCTGAGCTCGCGCAGCATGCGCGTTCGTGGGAAATCCTCTTCATCGACAATGGCTCGACCGACCGGACCCGCGAGCTGATCCGCGCGATCTGCGGTGCCGATACCAAGGTGCGGGCGATCTTCAACACCCGCAATTTCGGCCAGATGCGTTCGCCAACCCACGCGATCTATCAGGCCGAAGGCGCGGCCGTGATCGGCATGTGTGCCGATTTCCAGGACCCGCCGCAGCTGCTGGGCGAATTCATTCGCCAGTGGCGCGATGGCCGCATGATTGTGCTGGGCGTCCGCCGTAGCGAGGAAAAGGCGGGCGCGCTGCTCACCGCCGCGCGCAAGGCAGGCTACGGCTTCCTCGCGCGCAACGCGGATTACGCCGTCATTCCCGGTGCCACCGGGTTCGGGCTCTATGACCGGCGCGTGGTCGATACCCTGGCGCGCTGGCACGAACCGGAACCGTTCTTTCGGGGCATGCTCGTTGAAAGCGGCTTTTCGATCGGCCTCGTCCCCTATGACCGGCCCGAGCGGCGCGGCGGCCAGACCAAGAACGATGTCTTCGCGCTGCTCGATTTTGCCGTCTCGGGTCTTGCCGGTTCGTCTAAGGCCCTGCTGCGGCGGCCCATCGTGTGGTCGTTCGGCTTCATGGCGCTGGGGCTCGTGCTCGCGGCGGTTGCAGTGGCGGCGGCCTTCACGGGCGCCGCGGCATGGCCATGGGTCATTCTTGCCAGCCAGTTCGGCCTGTTCGGCTTCGGTTTCCTATTTACCGGATTGCTGGGCGAGCAGGTTCGCATCATCGCCGAACGGACGCGGCGCGTGCCGCTGGTGATCGAGCAGGAGCGGCTGAACTTCCCGGCCAGCCGCACCCGGCCCGTGCGCCAGCCGTTCGTCGTGGCCGAAGATGCCTGAGGGCACGGGAGCGGACCCCAGCCGGAGCCGGCGCGAGAATCTGCGGCTGGCTTTGCGCGCCACGCTGCCCGAACTCGTGCTGCTGCTGCTTGTCCTCGCCTCGTTCGTCTCGCTGGTCCACACGTTTGCTAAAACCGGTTACCTGCCGCAGCCCTTCATCTGGGATCCGCAGGATACCTTCATGGATTGGTTCAACACCGCCTATTGGGCCAACCATTGGGGCGCCTATTCGGTCTGGCGCTCGATCTATCCGCCGCTGTCGTTCTTCGTCCTGCGCATGTTCACGATCTCGTCGTGCTATGTGACCTCGTCGTTCGCGGCCCGGGATTGCGATTGGCTTTCCATCACCACGATCCTTGTCTCCTATGTCGCGGCGATTGCGGTGTCGTACCTGGCCTTGCGCCGCAACGATCCGCGCACGGCGGTCATGCGCACCCTCGCGCTCGCCTTCGGCTATCGCTCGCTCTACGCGCTGGAGCGGGGGCAGCTGCTGATCATGTGCTATATCGCCATGGTCATCGCCTTCGGCTTCTTCGCCGCCTCGCGCCCGGTGCGGGCGATTGCGGCGGGTCTGATGATCAACTTCAAGCCCTATATGCTGGTGGCCACCATTGGCTGGGGCATCCGCCGCGAATGGCGGCAGCTGGAACTCGCCGCGGTCGCCACGGTGCTCATCTACCTTGCGACCTGGGCGTTTGTGGGCGGCGGCAGCATCGCCGAACTGCTCGACAACACCCTCAACTGGATCACGTTCACCGGCGGCGATGTCGTTGGCGAGATCTACTATTCGACCAGCTTCAACGGCCTGTTCGGCGTGATCGACCGGGGCGCGTTTCCGGTCCTGCGCTATTTCCGTTCGGACACCTACGAACAGTTCCGCTTCGTGCTGAAGACGGCGATGGCGGTCGCGCAGTTGACCGGGGTCGTGGCCCTGTTCCTCGCGTGGCTGCAGCCGCGCGCGGTGCCGCTCACGCGCCTTGCCTGCATTGCGCTGCTGATTTCGCTGACCAACCGCTCCCCCGGCGGCTACACCGAGATGTTCCTGATGTTCCTCGTGTTCATGGAGCCCTGGCGCGGCTTTGCCCGGATCGCCTCGATCACGATCATCTATCTCAATGCGCTCAATGTGGATTGGCAGATCTCCACGTTGCCGGTGGCCCACACCACGGCGTGGCTCAGCGGCAAGGCCGTCTCGGCGCAGTTCGGCATCGCGGTTGGTCAGTTCACCCATCCTATCGGCCTCCTGCTGGTGCTCATGCTGCTCTCGCTGGAAACGATCCGCGAGGCGACGCTGGCCTATCGCCAGCATCGGCCACAGCTCTCGTTCGGCCCGCCCCGGGAGGCGCTGGCATGAGCATGCATCCCCTCCTTGCGGAAGACCTCGCGGGCGTGGTCGAACGCCTCGCGGCAGACTGGTCCTCGCTCAAGGGCGCGCGCCTGTTCATCACCGGCGGCACGGGGCTGATCGGGCGCTGGATGCTGGAGGCGCTGCGGCTTGCCGATCAGGCGCATGGCCTTGGCCTCGACGTGGCGGTGCTTACCCGCGACCCTGCTGCCTTCGCAGCAAAAGCTCCGACGCTGGCGGCGTGGCCCGCGCTGCGGCTGGTGGCGGGCGATGTCCTGACCCTGCAGCCGGACGGACAGCACTACACCCACGTGATCCACGGCGCGACCGATGCCAGCGCCGATCTCAACGAGAACGACCCGCTGCGCATGTTCGATACGATCGTGGCAGGCACGCGCAATACGCTCGATTTCGCGCGGGCAGCCGGGGCAGGGCGCGTGCTGTTCATGTCCTCGGGCGCGGTCTACGGCGCGCAGCCGTGGGACGTCACGCATGTGGACGAGGACTATCGCGGCGCGCCCGATCTGATGACCCACCGCTCCAGCTACGGCGAGGGCAAGCGCGCGGCGGAAATGCTCTGCGCGATCTATCGCCGCCAGTTCGGGCTCGACATCGTCACCACCCGCATCTTTGCGCTGCTGGGGCCAATGCTGGCGCTCGATATCCACTTCGCTGCGGGCAATTTCATCCGCGATGCCATGGCCGGGCGCACGGTAACCGTGAACAGCGACGGGCGCGCGGTGCGCTCCTATCTCTATCTGGCCGATCTGACCGCGTGGATGTGGGCCGTGCTGCTGCGGGCACCGGCCGGCGCGACCTACAATCTCGGGTCGGAGCAGGCGGTTTCGATCGGCGAACTGGCCGAACGCGCGGCAACGCTGCTGGGCAGCGGCAAGTTCGAAATTCTCGGCAAGCCCGATGCCGGCTGGAACCCGGGGCGCTATGTGCCGGCAACCCACAAGATCCGGAGCGAACTCGGCGTGGTCTCCACGGTCGATATGGATGAAGCTATTCGCCGCACTGCGGCCTCGAATGGATGGATGCGATGAGCAAGGTCAAGCTTTCAGACTGGGTGGCGCAGCAACTGGTGGCGCATGGCATCGGCGATGTGTTCATGCTCACCGGCGGCGGGGCGATGCACCTCAACCACTCGATCGGCACGCACGAAGGGATCCGCACCACGTTCTGCCATCACGAGCAGGCGCTCGCGATTGCGGCGGAAGCCTATGGGCGGCTGACCGGACGCCTGCCAGTGGTCAACGTCACCTCGGGACCCGGCGGCACCAACGCCATCACCGGCATCTACGGCGCCTTCGTGGATTCGGTCGGCGTCCTCGTCATCTCCGGGCAGGTCAAGAATGAGACCACGGTGCGCCACACCGGCCTGCCGCTGCGCCAGTATGGCGATCAGGAGCTCGATATCGCGCCGATCGTGCAGACGATCACCAAATATGCCGAGATGGTCACCGATCCGCAGACGATCCGCTACCACCTTGAAAAAGCGATCTACCTTGCGCGCTCGGGCCGTCCGGGGCCGACCTGGCTCGACATTCCGCTCGATGTGCAGGCAGCGCGGATCGATCCCGATACGCTGGATCCCGGCTTCGATCCGGCCGAGCTCGACGAGCCCTGGACGAAGACCGACCTTGCGGCGGCCGCAGAGGCCGTCATCGCCAGGCTCAAGACCGCCAAGCGCCCTGTCGTCTTCGCTGGCGGCGGCGTGCGGCTCAGCGGCGCGCACGCCCAATTCATCGAGCTGGTCGAGAAGCTGGGCGTCCCGGTCGTCACCGGCTGGAATGCGCACGATGTGATCTGGGACGATCATCCGCTCTATTGCGGCCGCCCCGGCACGGTGGGCGATCGCGGCGGCAACATGGTCAACCAGAGCGCCGATTTCCTGCTCGTGCTCGGCAGCAGGCTCAACATCCGGCAGGTCAGCTACAACTGGGGCAGCTTTGCGCGCGAGGCCTACAAGGTCTGGGTCGATATCGATCCGCTCGAACTGCAGAAGCCCAATGTGAAGCCGGACATGCCGGTCGTCGCCAATCTCAAGGATTTCATCCCGGCGCTGCTTGCTGCCGCGCCGGAGGGGGCCACGGACGAGCAGCGCGAATGGCTCGCTTGGGCGGTTGAGCGGCGGCGCAACTTCCCGGTGGTGCTCCCCGAGTACAACCAGAACGCCGTATGCAATCCCTATGTCGCGCTTGATGCGCTGTTCCAGGTGCTGGACGGCGAAGATGTCGTCGTGTGCGGCAATGGCAGCGCCTGCGTGGTCGGGTTCCAGACCGCGCAGATCAAGGAAGGTCTGCGGCTGTGGACCAATTCCGGCTGCGCAACGATGGGCTATGATCTGCCGGCGGCGATCGGTGCCTGCGTTGGCCTTGCCAGCGCGGGGAAGGGCGATCCGCGCCGCGTGATCTGCGTGGCCGGCGATGGCAGCATCATGATGAACCTGCAGGAACTGCAGACCATCATCGGCTACGGCATGCCGGTGAAGATCATCCTGCTCAACAACAACGGCTATGTCTCGATCTTCCAGACCCACCGCAACTACTTCAACGGCGTTGAAGTGGGCGGCGGGCCCAAGAGCAATGTGACTTTCCCCGATTTCTCCAAGCTCGCAGCCGCCTTCGGCTATGGCTACTGGCGGGTCGATGGGCACGAGAATCTCGGCGCGCTGCGTGAGGCGATCGAGGCACCCGGCGCCACGATCTGCGAAATCATGATCGACGAGAATGCCGCCTTCGCCCCCAAGCTGGGGGCCAAGGTCCATCCCGATGGGCGGATGACTTCGCCGCCGCTCGAAGACCTCTCGCCGTTCCTCCCGCGTGAGGTCCTGCGCGAGAACATGCGCATTCCGCTGCTGGAAGAGTAAGCCGTGCGCCTCATCGAACGCGTTCGCACGCGATTGCGCCGGGGCGAGCGCCCGGTGCGCTATCTGCTTGCCGGCGCGGCGAACACCGCGTTCGGGCTCTCGTTCTTTCCGGCGCTCCTGTGGTTTTCGCCCTGGTTCGCGCACAACTACATGGCCGCGCTGCTGCTCTCGCAGGTCGTCTGCGTGGTCTTTGCCTTCAGCACCTACAAGATCGGCGTCTTTCGCACCCGCAACAATATCCTTCGCGAATTTGCTTACTTTGCCTCATATTCGTACGCGGTTTTCGGGGCCAATCTGATTGCATTGCCGCTTCTGGTGCAAGGCTTCGGCCTGCATCCGATCCCAGCGCAGTTCAGCTTCTCGCTGATGACGCTGGCGGGCAGCTATTTCTGGCACCAGGCCGTGACATTTCGTGCTGATAAACCTTCTGATACAGGGACTTGATGACCGATGGCAGCCTTTCTTGAGCGGTCCTGCCCGTGCTGCGGAAGCGCGCAGGCCATTCCCGAAATGCAGAGCAAGCCGGCCGGGGAAGACGTGGGCCTCGAAGGCCTCGTTCCCTTCTGGGAGGGGCTGCGCAAGGAGCGCATGTTCTTCACTTATGCCCGGTGCCAGAGCTGCGGCCTGCTCTATTGCCCGCGCTATTTCACCGGCGCGCAACTGAGCGAGCTCTACGCCAATCTCGCGCCCAACATGGACATCGTGCCTTCCGCCGCGATCGCCGCAACCCAGCGCGGCTACTGGTCGGCGGTGGCAGACAGCGTCGTTCCGGGCGGTTACATGGAGATCGGGCCGGATGTCGGGCATATCGTCACGCCTGCGGCGGCTTCGGGCAAGTTTGGCCATGCCTGGCTGTTCGAGCCGAACCGCGCGGTGCATGATGTTCTGGCCCGCTCGGCCGGAACCCTCTCGCACACCATCAGTGCGGCGATGGACGATTTCAGCGACGTGCCCGATGGCACGATCAGCCTGGCCGTGATGATCCACGTGCTCGATCACATTACCGAGCCACTCGCGATCCTGCGCCAGATCCGCACCAAGCTGAAGCCGGGGGGGCGCATCCTCATTGTCACGCACAATGAGAAATCGCTGCTGCGCACGGTGATGGGCCGCACGTTCCCGCCGTTCTGCCTGCAGCATCCCGAACTCTACAATCCTGAAACCATGACCAAGGTGCTGACAACCGCCGGGTATTCGGGGGTAGAGGTGCAGCGCAGCGTCAATCACTTCCCGATCAGCTTCCTGGCCCAGCAGGCGGGCCAGACTGTCGGGCTCGATCTCTCGCGCCTGCCCCTCCCAGACATGGCAGTGGGCCTGAAACTGGGTAACATGTTAACGACGGCCCAGCCGTAAGATCATCCATCGGGAGAGAGCCAGCCATGAAGACCCGCATCACCGAACTGTTCGGAATCGAGCACCCGATTATCCAGGGCGGCATGCACTACGTCGGCTTTGCCGAAATGGCCGCCGCCGTTTCCAACGCGGGCGGGCTCGGCATCATCACCGGCCTCACGCAGAAGTCCGCCGCCGATCTCGCCAATGAAATCGCGCGCTGCAAGGACATGACCGACAAGCCCTTCGGCGTGAACCTTACGTTCCTGCCCACGGTCAACGCGCCCGATTATCCGGGCTACATCCGCGCGATCATCGAAGGCGGGGTGAAGATCGTCGAGACGGCAGGCAACAACCCCGCGCCGTTCCTCCCCTATTTCAAGGACGCCGGGATCAAGGTGATCCACAAGTGCACCTCGGTGCGCCACAGCGTGAAGGCGCAGAACGTCGGCTGCGATGCGATCTCGGTCGATGGCTTCGAATGCGGCGGCCATCCGGGCGAGGACGATATCCCGAACTTCATCCTGCTCCCCCGCGCGGCGGAAGAGCTCACCATTCCCTTCGTCGCCTCGGGCGGCATGGCCGATGGGCGCAGCCTCGTCGCCGCGCTGGCGCTGGGCGCGGAAGGCATCAACATGGGCACGCGCTTCATCGCGACCAAGGAAGCGCCGGTGCATGAAAAGGTGAAGCAGGCGCTGCTCGCCGCCTCCGAGCTCGATACCCGCCTCGTCATGCGCCCGCTGCGCAACACCGAACGTGTGCTGACCAACGCGGCGGTCGAACGCCTGCTCGAAAAGGAGCGGCGCCTCGGCCCCGACATCAAGTTCGAGGACATCATCGAGGAAGTCGCGGGCGTCTATCCGCGCATCATGATGGAGGGCGACATGGAAGCCGGCGCGTGGAGCTGCGGCATGGTCGCGGGGCTGATCCACGATATCCCGACCTGCAAGGAACTGGTCGACCGCATCATGGCGCAGGCCAACACGATCATCCGCGAACGGCTGGCCGGGATGGTCTGAGCCGCTACATCGCAACCAACGCTACTTGCCCCTCCCCCGTTCGGGGGAGGCCGGGTGGGGGTGCGCAGCGTCTGCCGGAAGCAGCGGAACCCCCTCCCCAACCCCTCCCCGAGCGGGGAGGGGCTTACAAAGCTGGCTGACTCAAGCCGCCAGCGTCAGATCCTCGAACCGGCCAAGGTGGAAGTCCGCCGAGCCGAACTGGTTCTCGATCATCGTGCCGCGCTTGAAGTAGTGCCCGATGGCGAGCTCCACGGTGATGCCGATGCCGCCGTGCGTCTGGATCGCGTTCTGCCCGACGAAATTGATCGAGCGCGCGACCTTCGCCTTGGCGAGGCTCACCGCCGCCTTGCGCTCGTCTGCCGCCAGATCGAGCTTCAAGGTGCCCATCAGCGCCATCGAGGCGATCTGTTCCACTTCGACGAACATGTCCGCCATGCGGTGCTGCAGCACCTGGAACTTGCCGATCGGCTGGCCAAACTGCTTGCGCTGCTTGATGTAGTCGAGCGTGCCCTCGTGCAGCTTGCGGCTCACGCCGCAGGCCTCGCCGCAGATCGCGACCGTGGCTTCGTCGGCCAGCAGTTCGATCAGGCCGATGCCGCCCGGGATATGCGCATCGCCGGGAATGGCGACGTTCTCGAAATAGATCTCGCTCGCCTGGAAGCCGTCGACGGTCGGGTAATCCCGCCGCACGATGCCGGGGAGGGTGGCATCGATCAGAAACAGCTCGGCGCCCTCACGCTCACGCTGGCTCCCGCCGGTGCGCGCGGTGACGAGCAGGTGCGTCGCCCACGGCGCGGCATAGACCACCGCCTTGTGGCCCGAAAGCACATAGCCCCCGCCGTCCGCCTTCGCGGTGGTGCGCAGGTTGGCAAGGTCATAGCGGCCCTGCGGCTCGGCATAAGCGAAGGCGATCACGGCATTGCCGGCGATGATCTCGGGGATCACCGCATCGGCCATGGCCGCCGGTGCGCGCTTAAGCGCACCGCCGCCGATCACCACGGTTTGCAGGTAGGGTTCGATCGCGATGACCTTGCCCAGCTCTTCCATCATGATCATGTTTTCGAGCGCGCCGCCACCAAGGCCGCCATGCTCTTCAGCAAAGGGCGCGCCCAGAATGCCGAGCTCGGTCGCCAGCGCCTTCCACACGCCCGGATCGCGGCCTTCGGGGCGCAGCAGCATCTTCTTGCGCGTCTCGAAGTCATAGGTGTCGGCAAGAAAGCGCGCGAGCGTATCACGCAACATATCCTGCGTTTCGGTGTAGCTGAAATCCATTGTCCTCAAATCCCGCTTCAGGGCCACCGCGTCGTACCTTCCGCGCGGCGGCCTCCATTATCACTCAGAGCCCCAGCACCATCTTCGCGATGATATTGCGCTGGATCTCGTTCGAACCGCCGTAGATCGTCGTCTTGCGGGTGTTGAAATAGGTCGGCGCGGCGCGGTGCGCATAGTCCGGCCCGATCGGGTGCTCGTTGTCGCCTTCCCCGAAACCGCGGAAATAGGGTGCGCCGTAGTGGCCCACCGCTTCCAGGGTCAGTTCGGTCAGGCGCTGCTGGATTTCCGAACCCTTGATCTTGAGCAGGCTCGATTCCGGCCCCGGACCCTTGCCCGCACTTTCACCGGCCAGGCTGCGCAGCTCGGTAAACTCGAGCGCGGTGAGGTCCATTTCCAGCTCGGCGATCTTGCGCTTGAAGAAAGCGTTGGAGATCAGCGGCTTGTCGCCGTCCATCTCGGCGCGCGCGATGGACTTGACCTTCTCGACGCCGCGCTTCGAAGCGGCCACGCCCGCGATCCCGGTGCGCTCGTGCGCCAGCAGGAACTTGGCGCAAGTCCAGCCCTTGTTCTCTTCATAGACGCGGTTTTCGACCGGCACGCGCACGTCTTCGAGCCACACTTCGTTGACTTCGTGTTCGCCGCCCAGCGTGATGATCGGGCGCACGGTGATGCCCGGCGTCTTCATGTCGATAAGGAGGAAGCTGATGCCTTCCTGCTGCTTGGCATCGGGATCGGTGCGGACGAGGAAGAAGCCCCAGTCGGCATGCTGCGCCATCGTCGTCCAGGTCTTCTGGCCGTTGACGACGTAGTGATCGCCGTCCCGCACTGCCTTGGTGCGCAGCGAGGCAAGATCGGAACCCGAACCCGGCTCCGAATAGCCCTGGCACCACCAGTCCTCGCCCGAAAGGATGCGGGGGAGGTACTTGGCCTTCTGCTCAGGCGTGCCAAACGTGTAGATCACCGGGCCGACCATCGAGAGGCCGAACGGCATCAGGCGGATGCAGTCCGCACGCGCGGTTTCTTCCGACCAGATGTAGCGCTGCGTCGCGCTCCAGCCGGTGCCGCCGTATTCGACAGGCCATGCCGGGGCGACCCAGCCCTTCTTCGCCAGCACCTTGTGCCAGGAGAGGAAATCTTCCTTCGAAAGCTCGTCGCCTTCGTCCTGCTTCCCGCGCAGTTCGACCGGATAGTTTTCGGCAATGAAGGCGCGGACTTCCTGCTGGAAGGCCAGATCCTCGGGGCTGAAATCAAGATGCATGGGGCTCTCCGTTTGAGTTCATGGCCTTTTTGCGGCCCTGACGCGGCGAGACTCGCCACCGCGGACGATGGCGTTCTCTTGACCCCTCCATCCTTCCACTTTACGTAAACGTCAAGAGGGGCATTGGTCCAGCCGTGCCCGCAAGACGCCTCCATGCCGATGCGTAGGCATGATACGCAGCGCGATGCACAGAAGACACAGTTCCTCCGATCTCGCGCCAATCCCGATTCAATCGCTTGAATTCTTGCTTGCGCTTGTCCCGACCTTTTGCCAGAGAACCGGCATGCAGGCGCATCGAGGCCTCGATTCGCTGCTGTCGTACGCACAAAAGTGCTCGCAATCGGGAGGGATATCTGTGAAGCTCACCGCAATTCAATCGTGTGCATCGGTCATCGCGCTGGCCATGGCCGCCGTCTCGGCGCCCGCGTTCGCGCAGGCCGCCGCACCTGCCGATGCCGCCACGGCCGATACCGCCGCAGGCGATACCCTCAGCGAAATCGTCGTCACCGCATCGACCGGCACCAAGAGCAAGCTCGACAGCTCGGTCTCGATCTCCTCGGTCGATTCGGCGATCATCGCCAACTTCCGCCCGATGTCGGAAGGCGATCTGCTCCGCCTGCTGCCGGGTCTCCAGCCCAACGTTTCGGGCCCGGGCGGTAACGGCAACTTCGCCGTTCGCGGCCTGCCCGTCGCCACCGGCGGCGCCACTTTCGTCCAGCTGCAGGAAGATGGCCTGCCCACCGTGCTGTTCGGTGATATCCAGTTCGGCAACAACGACTACTGGACCAAGTCGAGCCCGATCGACGCCCGCGTCGATGCGATCCGCGGCGGCACCGCTGCCACACTCGCCAGCCAGGCCCCCGGCGCGGTGATCAACTACATCAGCAAGACCGATCGCAGCGAAGGCGGCTATGTCCAGGTCGAGCGCAATCTCACCTACGATTACACCCGCGCCAGCTTCCGCTACTCGGGCGGCATCGACGACAAGACCTATTTCAACATCGGCGGCTACTACGGCGCCGGCGATGGTCCGTGGCACTCGGGCTACCAGCTCAGCAAGTCGTACCTGATCAAGGGCAACGTGACCCGCGAGTTCGACGATAACCGCGGCTTCTTCCGCCTCTATTTCAAGGCGCAGGACACGCAGGAGCCCAACACCCAGGGCGGCATCGCTTGCGGCAACCTCAGCGGCGGCAAGGTCTCCGGCCTCACGGCCTGCCCGGGCTTCGATCCGCGCCGCGCGTCCAACTTCTCGGCGTTCAACCCGGTCGTGAACTATGTCGATTTCGACAGCCGCGGTCTCGCGAGCACGCCGCTCAATGGCATCACCACCAATGCCCAGTCGCTGCAGGCGCAGCTGCACTACAAGTTCGACAACGGCATCACCGTCGACAACAACGCCCGCTACACCAACATGAGCGGCGGTTTCTCGTCGAACTTCCTCAGCGTTTCGCCGCTCAGCGGCCTGATCGGCTCGACCAAGAATGGCGGCGTCGTCGCCCGCGCGGTCTATTCGGCCGGCCCGAACAAGGGCAAGGACGTCGCCGAGGCATTCTACAACAACAACGTCTCGGTCTACACGCGGATCCGCGACGTCGGCAGCTTCGTCAACGATGCCAAGCTCAACTGGCAGGGTGATCTCGGCGGGATCAAGGCCAACCTCACCGCCGGCTGGTTCTACATGAACCAGAAGGTCGCGATGGATTGGCATCCCAGCCAGTTCAACGGCTCGCTGACCCCGGCGGCCTCGCCGATCGACCTGCTCGATGCGGCCGGCAACCTGCTCAGCGCCAACGGCTTCACCGGCTACAACAACAACTGGGGCGGTTGCTGCGCCCGCACCTACGATTACACCTTCACCGACAACGCGCCTTACGCCGACTTCATCTTCGACGTGGGCAAGTTCGAGCTCGACGCATCGGTCCGCCACGATATCAACAAGGGCACCGGTTCGGGCATCAACGCCAACCCGGCAGTGGGCGATGCGGTGACGCATTTCATCACCACCAATGCGGTGAACCCGGTCACGGGCGCCTCGCAGTCGGTCAGCCTGCCCTACTATCTGCCCGATGGCGCGCGGGAGACGATCAACTACACCAAGGCAACCACCTCGTGGTCGGTGGGTGCCAGCTTCAAGCCGGCGGACAATCTCAACCTGTTCGTCCGCGCTTCGAAGGGTGTTCGCGCCAACGCGGATCGCCTGACCTTCAGCGGCTATTTCAACGCTGACGGCACACTCAACGCCAAGGGCAACACGGCGGTTTCGAACAACGTCTATCAGTACGAAATCGGCCTCAAGAACCGCGGCAACATCGGCGGTGCGCGCTACACGGTCGAGCTGACGGGCTATCACAGCCACTTCAACATCACGACCTTCGAGCTCAGCCAGACGATCTGCCCGATCGTGACCGGGAATCCGACGCAGTTCACCTGCATCATCTCGGACAAGTACAAGACGACCGGCGCGGAGTTCTACGGCACGCTCAGCGCAGGCGGCTTCAGCCTCCTTGCCAACATGACGTACAACAAATCGAAGAAGCAGCCTTCGGCGCCGGGCTCGGTGTTCTCGCGCTCGAACAACATTCCCGATCTGTCGTACACTTTCGCGGCCAACTATGACTTCAGCGACATGATCGCGCTGGGTGCCAACATCACCGGCGTGACCAGCACGCTCGATGGTGCGGGCAACCAGTGGCCGGGCGGCAGCGTATTCGGCGCGAACCTCAAGGTTCGTCCGGTCAAGAACCTCGAACTGGGGATCAACGCCTACAACCTGTTCAACAAGCTGACCCCGCTCGGGCCGGCCGGAACGGACTTCCAGCCGGGCAACGGCACCTTCGTCGGCGGTATTTCGCCGGTGCTGGGCCGCAACATCAACGCCTCGGTCCGCTTCAGCTTCTGATGGGCTGAGCAGCCCCCAAAGGGCAGGCACATGCAAGAGGGGGTGGGCGCGGCCGGATGGTTCCGCACCCACCCCTTTTTGCGTATGCCTGCATCCATGAAGGCGCAGCGTATTCCCAGCTTTCGTCATTCCCGCGCAGGCGGGAATCCAGAGCCGGGCAAGCGACAGGTCAGAATCTGGCGCCCTGGACCCCCGCCTGCGCGGGGGTGACGAATGATGATTTGAATAAATGCAGTCTCGGCAGAAGTTGAGTGGGAGAAAGTCCGTGAACGAAGGCGATCGGCGGATCCGTTCGGTGCTTGTCGTCGGCGGCGGCTCGGCCGGCTGGATGTCGGCGGCGATGCTGGCCACGATGCTCAAGCGCGATTGCACGGTCACGCTCGTCGAATCCGACGCAATCGGCATCGTCGGCGTGGGCGAGGCGACGATCCCGCCGATCCGCCTGTTCAACGAAACGCTGGGCATCAGCGAAGCCGATTTCATCCGCGAGACGCGCGGCACCTTCAAGCTCGGCATCGAATTCGTCGATTGGGGCCAGGTCGGCACCCGCTATTTCCACCCTTTCGGCCCGCACGGGCGCAATTTCGATATGGTGCCGCTGCACCAGTACTGGCTGAAGACGCGCGAGGAACCCGGCGCCTTCCCGCTCGAAGACCTCTCGATGGCTTGGCAGATCGCGCGCGCCGGCCGCATGGCGCGCCCGGTGCCCGATCAGCGCTCGCTGCTTTCCACCTTCGACTATGCCTACCATTTCGACGCCTCGCTCTACGCCGCCTTCCTGCGCCGCCATGCCGAGGCGCGGGGCGTCACCCGCGTCGAAGGCAAGATCGACGACGTTACGCTGAACGGCGAAACCGGCTTCGTTGAAAGCGTCACGCTGGAAGGCGGGCAGAAGCTGGAGGCCGATCTCTTCATCGATTGCTCGGGCCTGCGCGCGCTGCTCATCGAAGGCGCGCTGCAAACGGGGTTCGAGGACTGGAGCCACTGGCTTCCTTGCGACCGCGCGGTGGCCATGCCCTGCGCCAGCGCGGGTGCGCCCACGCCCTACACCCGCTCCACTGCGCGCGAGGCTGGCTGGCAGTGGCGCATCCCGCTGCAGCACCGCATCGGCAACGGCTACGTCTATTCCAGCCAGTTTCTGGAGGACGACAAGGCTGCCAGCCTCCTCGCCTCGCGGCTCGATGGCGAGGCGCTCGGCGATCCGCGCTTCGTCCGCTTCCGCACTGGCCGCCGCAAGCAGCACTGGAACCGCAACGTCATCGCGGTCGGCCTTTCCAGCGGCTTCCTTGAACCGCTCGAATCGACTTCGATCCACCTTATTCAGGCCAATATCTCCAAGCTCATCGGCCTGTTCCCGGACCGCGATTTCGATCCTGCCACGATCGCCGAATTCAACCGCATCGCCCACGCGGAAACCGACCGCATCCGTGATTTTCTGATCCTCCACTACAAGCTCACCCAGCGGCAGGATCACGAACTCTGGCGCTATGTCTCCGCGATGGACGTGCCCGATACGCTCGCGCTGAAAATGGATCACTTCCGCCGCCACGGCCGGCTGATCGCGCGCGAGATGGACTTGTTCGCACCCCCCTCGTGGCTCGCGGTCCACATCGGCCAGCACAACTATCCCGAAGGTCTCGATCCCCTCATCGAGCACCGCGGCATCGATGCGCGCGATTACCTTGCCAAGCTGCGCGCCGCGATGGCGGCCGAGGCGGCCAAGCTGCCCAGCCATGAGGCCTATATCGCCGGCCTTACCGGCACCGCAGCTGCGGCCTGAGGAGGTGTCGGAGCTGCTCGAGGCCGAAGTCTGGCGCGAACGCGCCCGCGCCGCGCGCGCCGTGCAGGATATGGCCGGAGCCGATCGCGCGATCGCCGAAGCCGCGCGCCTTGCTCCGACCGATCCGCTGACCGCATTCCTGCGCGCGCAATCGGCCTACGAACTCGGCCACCCGGCCGCCACGCTCTTCGCCGAAGCCGTGCGGCTCTGGCCCGAAAACCTGGATGCCTTGCGCAACCACGCCCTCGCGTTGGCGTCCGAAGGCCAGCTGGCCGAGGCGGAAGCCGTGCTCGCCCGCGCGCTGGCGGCAAGGCCCGATTGGCTCGATGGCCAACGCGTGCTCGCCAGCCTCCGCTTCAGTCATGGTGATGCGGAGACATATGACGCAGGCTTTGCGGAGGCGGTGCGGAGCCAGCCGCGCCATCAGGGCCTCTGGCTCGGCTGGTTCACCTTGCGCGCGCAGCAGCGCGATTGGCCCGCCGCGCGCCGCATCCTCGATGCCGCCGCGGCGCAGCTTGGCGAAACCCGCTCGCTGGCCGTCGCCCGCGCCTTCCTCGCCAGTGAAAGCGGCAACCTCGCCGAAGCGCAGGCGCGCCTTGCCGCGCTGACCGGCGCAGATGACGAGTTCCTTGTCCTGTGCCGCATCCGCACGGCCTTGCGCGCCGGTAATGCCGCTGCGGCGCGCGACCTTGCCCTGCCGCTCACCGCCACGCGTCTGGCCGGGCAGGTCTGGCCCTATCTCTCGACGGCTTGGCGCATGCTTGGCGATCCACTCGCCGCGTGGCTGGACGGCGATCCGGTGCTCCACGGCGTCCTCGATCCCGGCCTTGCCACCACCGAGCTTGCCGAACTCGCCGCACTGCTGCGCCGCCTGCACACGGCCTCGCTGCCCTATGCCGAACAATCGGTGCGCCACGGCACGCAGACCGATCGCTCGGTCCTCCTCCGTCACGAACCGCTGCTCGGCACCGTCCGCGCGCGGCTGATGGAAGCGCTGCGCGATTTCGTAAGCACTTTGCCGCCGCCTGATCCGCGCCATCCGCTCCTCGGTAAGCCGCGCGGCGGCCTGCAGAGTTCCGGCAGCTGGTCCGTGCGGCTCGGGGCAGGGGGCTTCAATGTCACGCACAGCCATCCCGTCGGCTGGCTTTCAGCCGTGCTCTATGTCGCACTGCCGGATGATCCCGGCCCGGCTCCGGCGGGTGCTTTGCAGCTCGGCGCACCGCCGCCGGAGCTGGGAATTGCCCTTCCCCCATATGCCGTAATACCACCGCGCGTGGGGCAGCTTGTGGTCTTCCCGTCGATCCTGTGGCATGGCACCCATCCGTTCGCGGCGGGTGAACGGCTCAACATCGCCTTCGATGTGGTTCCCACCTCTGCCTGAGGACACCTCGAAACCATGAATGCCCCGAAGACCCTCAAGGAACTCGCCGAGATCGCTGGTGTCACCAGTGGCACTGTCTCGCGCGCGCTTTCGGGTTCGAGCCTCGTCACCCCTGCCACGCGCGACATGATCGTCGCCCTTGCGCGCCAGCACGGTTTCACCCCCAATGCCACCGCGCGCAACTTGCGCATGCGCAAGACGAACACGATCGGCGTGGTCATCCCGCTCGGTCATGAAGTGCGGCAGAACATTTCCGATCCGTTCTTCATCACCATGCTCGGCCTGCTGGCGGATAAGCTGACAGGCCGGGGCTACAGCCTCCTCCTCTCGCGCGTCGTGCCGACGGATGAGGACTGGCTGCTCAAGCTCGCCCGCTCCGGCCAGTCGGACGGGATCATCGTGATCGGCCAGTCAGACCAGTCCGCCGTGCTCGACCGCGTTGCCGAACTCTACCGCCCGCTCGTCGCGTGGGGCTCGCACATTGCGGGGCAGGCGCATTGCTCGGTCGGTTCGGACAATTTCCGCGGCGGCGCGCTCGCCGCGCAGCACCTGCTGGAGCGCGGCTGCCGCAACATCGTGTTCTTCGGCGATGCCCGCGCGATCGAGATCGGCCAGCGCCTCGAAGGGTGCCGCTCGGTTGTGGAGCGTTCCGGCGCGCGGTTCATCGTGGTGCCCACGCACCTTGTTGCCGATGCAGCGCAGAGTGAGATCGGCAAGTATTTCCGCACCGAGACCAATCGGCCGGACGGCGTTGTCGCGGCGTCAGACGTCATCGCCGTCACCGCCATGCGCGTGCTGGCCGAACAGGGGCTCGCGGTGCCCGGCGACGTGAAGGTGATCGGCTACGATGGTTTGCCGCTGGGCGAGCACACCATGCCCCCGCTCACCACCATCGCGCAGGATCTGGAACAGGGCGCGGAAAACCTCGTCAGCAGCGTGATCCAGCGCATCGCCGGGGAGGAGATCCACTCGGTCATCCTCCAGCCGCGCTTGCTGATCCGGGAATCTACCTGAGCGCCAGAGCCAGCGCCAGCGCGCCCAGCAGGCCCGCGTTGTCGCACAGCCCCGGCGCCACGATCAGTTCGTCGATCTTTCCCACGGTATAGCCGCCGTTCGCCGCCAGTGCTTCGGCGCGGATCAGGTCGAGCAGCCCCGGCGTCGCGGTCACTCCGCCGCCCAGCACGATGCGGGCCGGTTCCATCACTGTCTGGAATGTCGCGAGCGCGCGGCCGATGTACCAGGCGATGATGCGTTTGCCGGGGTGCCCCTCGGGCAGCTCGGAAAGCGACTTGCCCCAGCGCGCGATCACCGCCGGGCCGCAGGCAAGGCCTTCGAGGCAATCGCCGTGAAACGGACACGTGCCCGCAAAGTCCTGATCCTCGGGATGGCGGGGCATGCGGATATGACCCATTTCCGGGTGCGAAAGCCCGCGCAGCAGCTGTCCGTCGCTGCAAAAGCCGCCGCCGATGCCAGTGCCGATGGTGAGGTAAAGCACCGAACCCCATTGTCCTTCTGGCCCTGCGCCCGCGCCCCAAAGCGCTTCGGAAAGCGCAGCGCCGTTGACGTCGGTATCGATCGCCACCGGCACGCCGAAGCGCTCCTTGAACGGCGCGATCAGGCTCGCCCCGCTCCAGTGCGGCTTGGGTGTGGGGCGCACGCAGCCATAGCCGGGCGAGGCGGGTTCAAGGTCGAGCGGCCCGAACGAGGCGATGCCGAATGCGGCATAGTCCGCGCCCTGCGCCGCGAACCATTCCACCGCCGCGCCGAGCGTCTCCTCAGGCGTCGTCGTCGGGATGCGTTCTCGCGCATAGATCGTGCGTGCCTCATCCGCGACGCCCAGCACGAACTTGGTGCCGCCCGCCTCGATCAGGCCATAGCGCGCCGCGCTCATGCCGCAATCTCCGCGCGCGCGCCGTCAAGGACGAGGCGAAATACCGGCGCCGGCACGCCTGCAAAATGCGCCCGCCGCCAGGCCGCATCGCCATGGTCGTTGCCCTTCAGCGAGTTCGGATAATCGACGAAGCCATGCACGGTAAGTTCCTGCGTCACCCACCAGCTGTAAGTCTGCACTGGTGCCTCCGGCGGATTTCCCGCAACCAGCCCGCTGCCGTTAAGCGGCAGCCACGGGCCGTCCATGCTCTCAGCGACCATGCCGTAAAGCCCGTTGGGGCCATTGGGCTCGCCCGGCGCAAAGACCTTCCGCTGGGTCGACCAGAACAAGTAGTAGCGCCCTGCGTGGAAGACGATGTGCGGCCGTTCCTGCTCGTTGTTGAGCCCGTCCGCGCTCAGCAGCGGCGGTAGCACCGCCCAGCTCTCACCTTCGCGCCGCAGCAGAGCGATGCAGCCGTTCCACGGGCTCGCCGAACCTTTGAGCGATCCGGTGAACAGCAGATAGTCCGCGCCATCCGCCGGATCGCGGAAATGCGCCGGATCGCGGAAGCCCTTGATCATGCCTGGCACGCCTTCCGCCGCCGTCACCAGCACATAGTGCGGGATCGGCCCGCCGGCGATCTCGCGCGGTTCGCTCCAGTCCTCCACGGCAAAGGCGCTGGCGTCCCCGGTCAGGGCGCCGGTCGTCTCGAACATGCGCTGGATGAACGTGCGCGGCTCTTCCCCGCGCAGGCCCGATGCGGTCCAGTAGAGCGTCACCGCGCCGGTCTCAGGATCAAGCAGCGCAGAGCCCGCCCACTCGCGGCTGCCGGGATTGAGGTCGTCAGGCAGGGCATTGCCGTGATCGCGCCATTCGCCCCCACGTGCCGCCATCAGCCGGATGCGCACAAAGTCATGCCGCGCCTCGGGGTCCTCGCCCGCCGGGGCGGAGAGCACGAACCACAGCGTCCAGCCTTCCACCACTGCCGTGGTACCGTCCGCCAGCTGCAGCGGCCAGAGATCCCACAGGTCAAAGCCCGGCAGCGGGTGCTGCAGGCGCTTGCCGTCCACGAGCGGGATCTGGTGGCAAGGCTCGATGTTGAGCGCGCGCAGGTGCTCGCGGGTCCAGAGCGTTGTCGGGGAAGTGAGTACGGACATCGAACAAGTATCCTGAAGCAATCGATTGGAATTGGCCACGGCCATCGAAAAAGGGACGAACAGCGCGCTTACCTCATGATGAGGCCGGCCCCGTCGCAGGCCGCTTCGCGCAGCACCAGCGGCGCGCTGCCGTCCGGCCTGCGGTAGGTGAGGGCGTCAAGCACCGCGTCGGCACGGTCCGCCCGGCATAGCGCGACGACCGCGCCGCCAAAGCCGCCGCCGGTCATGCGCGCGCCGCCCTCGGGGCCGATCAGCGCCTGCAATTCTGCCGCCAGTGCATCGACCGGCGGCACGGTGATCTGGAAATCGTCGCGCATCGAGGCGTGCGATGCCGCCATCAGTTCGCCGGTCGCTCTGAGGTCCCCAGCCGCCAGCGCTTGCGCCGCCGCCAGCACCCGCGCGTTCTCGGTCACCACATGCCGCGCCCGCGCCAGGGTCAGCGGATCGAGCCCGGCACCGTTCAGCATCGCCATGTCCGCATCGCGCAGCGCGGGCACGCCGATCGCAGCCGCCGCCACCTCGCACTGCATGCGCCGCTCGTTATAGGCACCTTCGACCAGCCCGCGCGCCACGCCCGAATGGACGATCAGGATCTGCACGTCCCCCGGCATTGCCACCGGCGTCACAGCCAGGGAACGGCAATCGATCATCAGCGCGTGGCGGGCGACACCGGCGGCCGAGGCCAGCTGGTCCATGATCCCGCAGCGCATGCCCACGTGATCGCACTCGCCCGCCTGCGCCATGCGCGCGATGTCGGCGGGGGCAATCGCCAGCCCTGCCAGCGCCGCCAGCACCGTGCCGATGCCGACCATCAGCGAGGCGGAGGAGGACAGCCCGGCGCCCTTCGGCACGGTCCCGGTCATGGCGATGTCCGCGCCGGTCAGGGCGTGGCCGCGCTCGATCATCGCGGTGGTCATGCCGCGCACGTAATCGGCCCAGGGATGGTCGGGATCGGCGGCATGGGGCGCATTGAGCGGCCATTCCGCCACGGCCCCGCCGAAATCGCAGGCGACAACGCGAATCCGGCCATCACTGCGCGGCGCGGCTGCGATCCGCGTTTCCACGCTGATCGCGCACGGCAGCACGAAGCCGTCGTTGTAGTCGGTATGCTCGCCGATCAGGTTCACCCGCCCCGGCGCCCGCGCGACCACTGCTGGCGCCGCGCCAAAGGCTTGCGTGAACTGTTCTGCCAGGGTCATGCGGCGCTCCGGAAATGCGGGCCGCCACAGGCGCGCAGCCGTTCTGCCGCCTGCTCGGCGGTCAGATCGCGCTGCGTCTCGGCCAGGATCTCGAACCCCGCCATGAACTTGCGCACCGAAGCGGAGCGCAGCAGCGGCGGATAGAAATGCGCATGCAGACGCCAGTGCTCGCTCGGTTCGTGCCCGAAGGGCGCGCCATGCCAGCCCATCGAATAGGGGAAGGAGCACTGGAACAGGTTGTCGTACCGCGTGGTGAGATCGCCAAGGATCGCGGCGAGATCGGCGCGCTGGTCGTGCGAAAGGTCGGGCAGGCGCGCCACATCGCCGCGCGGCAGTAGCAGCGTCTCGAACGGCCATACCGCCCAGAACGGCACGATCGCTAGCCAGTGCTCGCTGGCGCAGACCACGCGCGGGCCATCCGCCTCGGCTTCCACCAGTTCCGCTAGCATCGGGCGGCCCTTGTTCGCGAGCCAAGCTGCCTGCGTGCGGTCTTCGGTCGCGATCAGTTGCGGCACATGGCTCGTCGCCCAGACTTGCCCGTGCGGATGCGGGTTGGAGCACCCCATCATCGCGCCCTTGTTCTCGAAGATCGAAACCACGCTGTAGCGCTGGCCCAGATCCGCTGCCTCGGCGCACCAGGTGTCGATCACCGCGCGCCGTTCCGCGATGGAAAGCTCGGGCAGGGTGCGGCCATGATCGGGCGAGAAGCAGATCACCCGCGCTTCGCCCGTCGCCTGTTCCGCGCGGAACAATCCGCCACCCATGTCGGGCGCCGGCGTATCGGGCAGCAGCGCGGCAAAATCGTTCTGAAACACGTAAGGCCCGGTGTAGTCCGGGTTGCGCTCGCCGTTCACGCGTGTGTTCCCGGCGCAGAGATAGCAGCCGGGATCATGCGCAGGCGGGCGTGCCCTGTCCGGCACTTCCTCCGCCCCCTGCCACGGCCGCTTGGCGCGGTGCGGGGAAACCAGCAGCCAGGTATCGCTCAGTGGATCGTAACGCCGATGGGGATGTTCGGCAGGATCGAAACTCATGAACGCACCTCAAGCACCAGCACAGCCTCGCCGGGTAGCGGCCGGACGGCCATGCCTACGCGCGCGAGCCAGCCACCGTCCATCCGCGCGAGCTCGCCATTCTCGGACGCAATCGTATACGTGCGACCCGGCAGCGCCATCGGCAGCCTGAGGTTCGGCTGGTGGCGCATCGTCGTGGGCTGCGTCCGCGTCACCAGCACGACCATATCCTCGGCCGAGCCATGCGCCTGCCACACCACCCCGTCGCCCACTTCGCCCATCCACACGCGGCCCGCATGCAGGCGCTCCCGCAGGGCTTTGTAGCGCGCGATCCCGGCCATGAGCTCGCGGCGCTCGGTCTCGCCCAGCTTACGTGCATCGAGCTCCACGCCGAAGTGCCCCGGCAGCGCCACCCCGCAGCGAAACGCCATGGACTGCGAGCGCCCGGTCGAATGCGCCGGGCTTGCGCCCACGTGGCTGCCCATCACTTCGGGCGGCATGAATTGCAGGAACCCGCGCTGCATGCCCGCGCGCGAAACCGCGTCGATGCAGTCGCTGGTCCAGAAGCGGTGCGTGCGCTTGATGATCCCTGCGTCGATCCGCCCGCCGCCGCCGGCGCAGGCCTCGATTTCCACCGCCGGAAACGCTGCCCGCAGCCGGTCCATCAGGGCGTACGTCGCCAGCACTTGCGCGCGGTAGTGCGGCAGGTTCCCGGCATGGACCAGATCGCGGTTGTGATCCCACTTGAGGTAGCCGATCGGCAGCTCGCGCAGCAGCGCCGCAATCGCATCGAACAGATAGGCGCTCACCTCGGGCCGCGCGAGATCGAGCACCAGCTGGTTGCGCGCCTCGAGCAGCGGGCGGCCATCCACGTGCAAGGCCCAGTCGGGATGGCGACGATAGAGCTCGCTGTTGCGGTTGACCATCTCGGGCTCGACCCACAGGCCGAACTCCATGCCGAGATCCGTGACCGTCTTCGCCAGCGGTCCCAGCCCGCGCGGGTATTTGCGCTTGTCGACGGTCCAGTCGCCCAGCGAGGAGGTGTCGTCGTCGCGCTTGCCGAACCAGCCGTCATCCAGCACGAAGCGCTCGATCCCGATGCTCGCCGCCGCCCGCGCAAGATCCATCAGCGCGGCCTCGTCATGCTTGAAGTAGAACCCTTCCCAGGTGTTGATGTGCACGGGCCGCTTGGCCGCCCCCTCTGCACCGCCGGGCCAGGTCATCCTTGCCCGGATGCCGCGGTGGAACGCATGCGCCACCCCGTTGGGGCCTTCGGCAGAAGCTGTCGCGAGCACTTCCGGGCTCTGCAGCACGCCGCCCGGTGCGATGATCGCCTCGCCCGGCGCCAGCCATTCGCCCAGCTGCCACTGCCAGCGCCCGTCGTCGATCCACTCGATCGTCTGCGCGTGATTGCCCGACCAAGCGATCTGCGCGCCATAGGCGCTGCCATCGCCGCAGGTCACCACTGCCCCGGGGAAGCAATCGTGCGATGTCAGCCCGCGCCGGTTTTCGCGCCGCCATATGCTGCGGGTGAGGGGGTCGCGCACCGGAACGAATTCCGAATTGTGCCGCCCGGCCAGCGAATGCACCTCCGCCGCATCATCGGGCAGCGGCAGCGCGGCGGCGGCCAGCCAGTGCACATGAAGGGGTGCATCGCCTCCGTTGGAAATCGCGGTGCGCACGTTCATCACGTCGGTCGCGGGATCAAGCGTGTAGCTCGTCGTCACTGCGATTCTGGCCACGGCATCATGCAGCACGAAGCGCACGGTCTGTGCATCCGGCCGCTCGACCTTGCATTCGCCCGCCTGAAACGACCAGTCGCGCCCGCCCCGGTCGGCCAGCAGCGCGCTCTGCCCGAACCAGCCCATGCCGAAGCCGGGAAACACCGTCAGCGGCTGATCGAAGTGGAGCGAGAAGCTGGGCTCGGGCCGCTCGCTGCGCAGGCTTGCGGAAGGCCGCGCCCCTTCGGGCAGGCGCGGCCCCCAGTATCGCCACAGCGGTGCCTCGCCGGGGGGCAGCTCCCAAACGGCGGAGCAGCCCGGGCTTTCCAGCGCGATGATTTCAGGAACGCCCATGTCAGGCATGCACCAGCTCCGCCGCCCGGCGCGGATCGCGTACGCGCAGCATGGTGATCGCCGCCATCACCAGCAGCGCACCGGCAAAGCTCAGCGCATTGCGCGGGTCTGCGCCCAGCACATGGTTGTAGATCCAGCCGAAGGTCAGGCCATTGAGCAGCATCGGAATCACGATCATCATGTTGAAAATGCCCATGTATACCCCCGTCCGCTCCGGCGGGATCGAGCCGGCAAGGATGATGTAGGGGTTGCCCATGATGCTCGCCCAGCACATGCCCAGCGTCACCGCGATCAGCAGCAGCGGCGTGTGGCTGCCAAGGTCGGGCATCGCCAGCGCGGAGAACACCGGCCCCGGCGCACTCGGCGCGCCCGCAACATGCGCCATCGCCACCATGCCGAGCCCACCCGCAGCAAGACATGCCATATGCACCCGCGATGCCCCCAGCGCGCGCGAGATCGGCACCATCGCCAGCGCTGCGGCAAAGCCGACAAGGTTGTAGAACGCGCCCAGTTGCTGCGTCGTCAGCACCGCCGCGCGGAATGCCTCACTCGATTTGTCGGCCGTGCCATAGATCGATCGTCCGATCGAAAGCGCGCTGTAGGACCAGTAGATCGAGAAGCCGTACCACTGGAACAGGCTCATCCACGCCATGCTGCGCATCGCCTGGGGCATTTCCACGATCGCGCGGCCGATCTCGCCCAGCGTTGCCCCGGCAGACTTGGGCGCAGCGGCAATGCGCGCCTTTTCGTCCTCGCTTAGCGGCAATTCCGGCACGCGCCAGATCGACCACAGGATCGTGGTGATCGAAAGCACCGCGCCGACCATGAACGAAATATGCGTGATCGTCGGGATGTTGTGCGCATCCACCGCATTGCGGTCGATCCCCACCCAGTAGACGAGGATCGAGGGCGAAAGGAACGCAAGGCACTGCGCCAGCCCTGTGAACGCGCTCTGGCTGAGGTAGCCGATCTCGTGCTGGCTCTCGTCCAGCCGGTCGCTCACATAGGCGCGGTAGGGCTCCATCGTGATGTTGTTGCCGGCATCGAGCAGCCACAGCAGGCTCGCCGCCATCAGGATGCTCGCGGAAAACGGCATGAACAGCAGGCCCAGGCTGCACATCACCGCGCCGATCAGGAAATAGGGCGTGCGGCGGCCAAACCGTGAACTGGTGCGGTCGGAGAGTGCGCCGACCAGCGGCTGGATGAGGAGACCGGTCATCGGCCCGGCCAGTTGCAGGATGGGGAGATTCGATTCATCCGCGCCGAGCCACGAATAGATCGGCACCATGTTGCCCTGCTGCAGGCCGAAGCTGAACTGCAGGCCAAGGAAGCCGAGATTCATCTCGATCACGCGCATCAGCGACAGGATCGGCTTGTGCTTTGCCGGGGTCCGCTCGTTTCCTTGAGGCTTGGTCACGTCCAACGGTTCTCTCCCGCACGACTCTCGCTGGAGCCTTTGTGCCCGTCTAGCTTAGGCGACAGAATGATTCAATCGAGTGAATCAATTTGTTCCGGGACGATAGACGGGTCTCTCCAGCGTCCGGTCGGTCTGGATCCGGGTATAGCCGCCCACGCCGTGAACCCGGCCCATCAGCTGCATCGCCACCGGATCGGGCCGCAGGCTAGCGGCATCGACGAACCGGTCGTCGATGGTCATCGCCAGAACTTCGCCCAGAATGATCGTGCTGCCCGGCGGCGCGTCGATCGCCTGATAGAGCCGGCATTCGAGGCTCACCGGCGCGCCCGCGATGCGCGGCGGCGCGACGAGTTCGCTCGGCAGCATCTCGAGCCCGGCCAGCATCGCCTCGTCGATCTCGGGCGGCGCATCCACGCAAGTCACGTTCATCGCCTCGAGCATCGGCTCGCTCACCAGATTGACGACGAATTCCTTCGTTTCCAGAATGTTGGTCGCCGTATCCTTGAGGCCGCCGCCGCTCCCCCGCATCGCGCCCAGCACCACCAGCGGCGGCGCGGCCGAGATCATGTTGAAGAAGCTGTAGGGCGCGACATTGCCCACGCCTGCCGCCGAAAGCGTCGATACCCAGGCGATCGGGCGCGGCACCACGGTCCCGGCCAGCAGCTTGTAGCGCTCGGCTCCGCTGAGCCCGTCCATCCTGAGGTGCATCAGGCGTCGTCCTCGATCCACGCCACCGCCGGCTTGGCTCGGCGGTCCACCGTGAGGCGGAAGACATCGGGCCGCGAATAATGCCCCACCGCATCGAAATCATAGCGCGCGCGGGCGATCTCGGCCGGGTCGATCTCGGCATAGAGCACCGTCTCGCCGCTGTAGTCCGGTCCCGCCAGCATTTCGCCCAGCGGCCCCACGATCAGGCTCCCGCCGCGCATCAGCACGGTGTCCGCGTCCTCGCCCAGCACGCATTCCTGCCCCTCGGGCAGATCGCGCCGCTGCAGGAACTGGCAGGCGGAGAGCACGTGGCAGCGCCCTTCCAGCGCGATGTGCCGCATCGAGGAGGCCCAGCCGTCGCGGTCGTCCGCCGTCGGTGCGCAGTAGAGCGTCACGCCCTGGCCATACATCGCCATGCGCAGCATCGGCATGTAGTTTTCCCAGCAGATCACCGCGCCTACGGTGCCGAGCGCCGTTTCCACCACCGGCAGGGTGGAACCATCGCCGAAGCCCCAGACCAGGCGCTCGGCTGCGGTCGGCATAAGCTTGCGGTGGTGCGCCATGGTTCCCGCCGTCCCGTCGATGATCAGCGCGGTGCAATAGAGCGTCGAGCCCACGCGCTCGATCACCCCAATCACCACGACCATCCCCGCAGTGCCAGCAGCCTCGCGCACCGCCGCGATTTCCGGGCCGTCCAGCGCCACCGCCGCCGCGTAGTACCGCGCATAGGCCTCGCGCCCCTCCGGCAGCCGCAGCCCGATCGGCGCGCCAAACCGTGCGCCCTTGGGATAGCCGCCGATAAAGGCTTCGGGAAACACGGCGAGCTTTGCGCCGGCGGCGCCGGCATCGGCAATCAGGCGGGCGGCCTTGGCTGCGGAAGCCGCGCTGCCGGCGGGGTCGGATGCGGCCTGCACAACGGCGGCGCGAAAGGGAGAACTGCTCATGCGCCGAGCCTAGCAGCGCCCCTGCGCTCGGGCGATTGCTAACTGCACGCTCTGCGCGGTACGAGGTGCGCCAGCAAAGCAGGGGGAGAGCAGGGTGAGCGAACCAGCCACCAACGGTGTGTTAGCGCGCTCGCGGGTGGACGATCGCGCGCAGGCCTTCGTCTGGCTGCACCAGCAACCCCGCTCGGCTTGGACGCACGAGCTTGATTTACGCCCATGGCAGGAGCGCTTCTGATATGACCAGGACTATCGAGTTCATCTTCGATTTCGTCAGCCCCAATGGCTACCTCGTGTGGGGGCCGCTCAAGGCTCTAGCCGCGCGCAAGGGCGCAACGATCACGCTGACGCCCGCACTGCTGGGCGGCATGCACAAACTCACCGGCAACGCTCCGCCGTTCATGCGCGATGCCGAAATCAAGGGCAAGAACGCCTATGCCCAACTCGAGATGCAGCGCTTCATCGCCCGCCACGGCCTCACGAAGTTCCGCATGAACCCGGCGTTCCCGTTCCGCTCGGTCGAACTCCTGCGCCTGCTCCTTGCCGCCATCGATCTCGGCTGCGGTGAAGCCTTTGCAGACAGCTTCTTGCGCGCAATCTGGGAAGACGGGCTGAATCCTGCGGACCAGGCCGCCGTCGATGCCGTCATCGCCGCCGCCAGCCTCCCCGCCGCCGCGCTGGCAGAGGGCGCCCAGTCCGCAGCCGTGAAGGACCGCCTCGCTGCCAACACGCAGGCGGCCGTCGATCGCGGCGCCTTCGGCATCCCCACTTTCTTCGTGGATGGCGAGATGTTCTTCGGCAAGGAACGCCTCGGCCAGATCGAGGACCTGCTGGGCTGAAACCGGGGGAGGGCTGGAGCGGGTAGCGGGAATCGAACCCGCATAGCCAGCTTGGAAGGCTGGTGCTTTACCACTAAGCTATACCCGCGTCGCGCGCTCGCATTGCCACGCCGCCCTTCCGCCCGTCAAGCTCCGGCCTGCCAACCTTCGGTCACTCACTCTTGTGGCCGCCCATGCGGGCAGCCTTGCTCTGCGTGGCAGCAGCGGCTATTGTTATAAGGTATAACCTAATCCGGAGAGCGACGTGCCCGATACCGCCATTACTGCCCCTGTCCTTCCGGCGCTCGAGCGGCTGCTGCGTCCGCGCTCGGTTGCGGTGGTCGGCGCTTCGGACAAGCCGGGCGCGCTCGGCACCACGCTGCTCTCCAATCTCGATGCCAATGGCTTTGCCGGGGCGGTTTATCCGATCAACCCCAAACGCGAGACGCTGGGCGGCCGCACCTGCTTGCCCGGGATCGAGGCGCTGCCCGAGGGCGTCGATGCTGCCGTCCTTGCGATTCCCCGCGCGGGGGTGCTCGATGCGGTAAAGGCGCTGGCCGCGCGCAAGGTTGGCGGTGTGGTCATCTTCGCGGCGGGCTTTGCCGAGGGCGGGCCGGAAGGCCTTGCCGAACAGCGCGAGATCGCGCGCATTGCCCACGAGGCCGGCATGGTTGTCGAAGGCCCCAACTGTCTTGGCCTCGTCAACTACGTCGACCGCATCCCGCTCACCTTCGTCGAGACCGACGCGCGGCCACCGGCGGGCAAGCGCGCGATCGGCGTCGTCTCGCAATCGGGCGCGATGGCCGCCGTGCTCGGCACCATGCTCCTCGCGCGCGATTGCGGCGTGTCCTACTCGGTCTCCACCGGCAACGAGGCGGCGAGCGGTGTCGAGGACTATGTCGAATGGCTGATTGATCAGGACGATACGCAAGTCATCGCGATGATCGTTGAGCAATTTCGCAAGCCGGAGCGCTTCCTTGCCGCTGCCGCGCGGGCGGCGGCTGCGGGTAAGCCGATCGTCCTGCTCCACCCCGGCACCTCCAGCGCCGCGCGCGAATCCGCCGCGACGCACACCGGCGCCATGGCGGGCGACTATGCCCTGATGCGCGCCAAGGTAACCCGCGCCGGGGTGATCATGGCCGAAACGCTGGAAGAACTGGGCGACATCGCCGAAATCGCGCTGCGCTGCCCGGCGCTGCCTGCGGGGCACACGGCGGTGCTGGGCGAATCGGGCGCATTCAAGGCGCTCACGCTGGATCTGGCGGAATCGCTCGGCCTCCCGCTTGCGCCGCTGCACGATGCGGATTCGCCCGCCCTGCGCGCTGCGCTGCCGCCCTTCGTGCCTGTCAGCAACCCGCTCGATATCACCGCACAGGGCCTTTCCGAACCGGCGATCTACACCCGCTGCCTCGAAGCGCTGCTGGATGATCCGCGCGTCGGCACCGTGCTTGCGGGGATCATCCAGGCTGAGGCGGTGACTTGCGCCATCAAGTTCCCGCCGATCCTTGCTGCTGCCACTGCGAAGACCCTCACCAAGCCGCTGATCTTCGCCGGCCTCGATGAAGGCGCTGCCGTTCCGCCGGAACGCATCGCCTCATTGCGCGCGGCGGGCATCCCATGGTTCCCCACCACCGAACGCGCGCTGCGGGCGATCACCCGCCTCACGCAGTTCTCGGCGCGCGACGTGACCACCACTGCCGAAGCCCCGCTCGCCGTGCCCGGCCTTGCCGGACAGGCGGGCGTGATCCCCGAATATCAGGCCAAGGCGCTCCTCGGCCCGCTCGGCATTCCCTTCCCGGCCGGGGCGTTTGCGGCAAGTGCCGATGCCGCTGTCGCAGCTGCCGAAGCCATCGGCTATCCCGTAGCGATGAAGGCGCAGGGCGCCGCGCTCAGCCACAAGAGCGATGCCGGCGGTGTGATCCTGAACTTGGCCGATGCCGCCGCAGTGCGCACCGCGTGGGACAAGATGCACGCCAGCGTCGCCGCCTATTCCGCCGCGATCACGCTCGATGGCGTGCTGATCGAGGGCATGGGCGCGCGCGGGGTGGAAATGATCGTCGGCGCGAAGAACGATCCCGAATGGGGCCCGGTCCTCCTCGCCGGCTTTGGCGGTGTCACCGCCGAAATCCTCGGCGACGTACGCCTCCTTGCGGCAGACATGACGGCGGAGGCGGTCGAGGCTGAACTGATGCAACTCAAGAGCGCGGCGATCCTTGCGGGCTATCGCGGCGCCCCGGCGCTCGATGTCCCCGCGCTCGCGCAGCTGATCGTCACGCTTGGCCGCGTGCTGCGCGCTGAACCACGCATCCGAGAAGTCGATCTCAACCCGGTGATCCTGCACCCCAAGGGCCAGGGCGTGGTCGCCCTCGATGCCTTGATGCTTGTGGAGGGCTGAAGAACCCCTCCGACCCCGGCTGCGCCGGGCCCACCTCCCCATTTGCCCTGCGGGAAAATGGGGAGGACCTTCCTGATCCTCCCCATTTTTGCGAAGCACAAATGGGGAGGTGGCATTCGCGTAGCGAATGACGGAGGGATAATCTTGCTCAATGCACCCGCACTGCCATCCCCTCGGCGCGCCGCAGCACATCCTCCGCAACCGCATCCCTCGGCCGCAGCCGCAGCGATTCCTCCGCTGCCGTGCGCGCGCCTGCCGTATCGCCCGAAGCCAGCAGCGCCGCCGCAACATCGCGCCGCACCGGATACCAGAACGCCGGCGGGTCGGAGAATTGCATGAAATCCTTGGTTTCCTCGATGTCCGCCGCCGCCGTGAACGCCGTGACCGCGTCCTTGTAGCGCCCTTCTGCCATGGCGATGCGGCCTTCCAGCACGCCGCGCGTGATGCCCAGCATCTGCTCGGGTGCGCGGTGATCGCGGTCGACTTTGCCCTCTGCCACTTGCGCCGGGATCGCCGCCAGCTCCGCCTTGGCACCTGCCAGATCGCGCAGCCAGACCATCGCCTCGCCCCGCGCATAGTGCCGTGCCGCCTTGAGGTAGGGCAGCTTCGGTTCGGCCAGCGCCAGCACGGCTTCCGGATCATCGAACCGCGCCATCGCGAAGTATCCCGCTGCGGCCAGCATCTGCGAAAATGGCTCCGCCTTCTCGCGCTCGGCGGACCGTTCGACCAGTGGCCGTGCCAGATTGAGCGCCGTGCGCGCGTCACCTGCCATCATCGCCCCGCCTAGCCCGAAGATCACGTTGTGCGCGTGATAGGGCAGATCCCACACGCCCTTGGGCTCGGGCAGGCCCAGCCGCCTGGCATTGGCCTTGCCGATCTCCACCGCGCGCCAGTTCGTATCGGCGGCATCCTGATAGCGGCCCACCCAGAAGAACGTGTGGCTTGGCATATGGACCAGATGGCTGGCATTGGGCGCCAGGTCCGCCAGCTTGTCGGCATAACGTTCGGCCTTGGCCGGCTCGCCGGAAACTTCAGTGGCGTGGATATAGAAATGGATCGCCGGGGTATGCTCTGGCGCGCGCTTCAGCACCTGCTCCAGCAGCGTGATAGCTGCATCGATGGCACCGTGGTCGAAATCCTCGGCGTCCTCCACGAACGAGGACACCATCAGCGCGTCCGCCGTCAGCACCGCGATCTCGTTGTCCGCCGGGTAGCGCGCGGCCACGTGTCGCATCGCTGCGGCATAGGCCACATCGCGCGCGTGGACGTTCTTGCCCGGCAGATAGCGCAGGATCAGTGCGTCGATCAGATCCCGCTCGCGCGCGGTGCCATTCTTCGCCGCCAGCGCCTTGGCCTTGCGCACCATCACGAGCAGCGGCGCGCGCTCCTTGGCGTCGCTGCCATAGTTGATCGTGGGGCCTGAAACGAGCGCCTTGCCCCACAGGCACATCGCGCAGCCCGGATCGAGCCGCACCGCCTCGGCCATCGCCGCGATCGCTGCCTTGTGCGCAAAGGCCGCGCCGAGTTCCAGCCCGTTGGAAAAGAACGCCTGCGCCGCCGGGACCGTGGTGCTGATCGTAAAGCCGCCGTTGCCATAGCCGGTGAGCAGCGTCGGCACTTTTGGTACGGTGTTGTCGTCATGCGAGGCATGGTCCGCATGATCTCCATGCCCCGGCTCGGCAGCCTTGGTCGCGCCCTCGGCAGTCTGCGCCTCGCTTAGTGGCTTGCCGGTGGAGGGCGCCTGCATGTCGTGCCCAGACACGTCATGACTGCCCATGTCGTGGCCCGCTTGCGCGAGCGCCGGTCCAGCCAGTCCCAGCAGAACCGCACTGACGATCGAATGGAATACGGCCTTGTTCAACGACTTGCCCCCCTTGCCAGCATGAAGGCTGGCACGGGCCACCATGACTGGCAATCTTTAGCGCTGCGGTGCGGCGGTCTTTTCCGCTTCGGCAATTGCGGCGCGGGTGATCGGCTCCATGATCGCATAGCCCTTGGCATTGGGGTGGATGCCATCGGGCGCAACGTCGGGGTTCATGCCGCCTTCGGCATTGACCAGCGTGCCGTAATAGTCGGCATAGACTGCGCCCCGCACCCGCGCGAGTTCACGCAGCCAGCCATTGAGCGCGACAACTTGCCTCGCCGGGGCCAGCGCGGGTTTCCATGGGAACTTCGCGGCGGGCAGGATGCTTGCCAGCACCACGCCGATCCCGTTGGCGCGCGCGATGTCGACCATTGCCATAACGTGGTTCTTGTACATCTCCGGGCTGTTGGGCCCGGTATTGCCCGCCAGATCGTTGGTGCCGATCATGATGTGCACCACGCGCGGGCGCAGCCGCACCACATCCTGATAGAACCGCACGAGGATTTGCGGGCTCGTCTGGCCGCTGATTCCGCGCCCCACCGCGCCCCCGGCAAACAGCTTCGGCGCAAGCGGCACCCACCCTTCGGTGATCGAATCGCCGATGAACACCACACGCGGCGGCGCGGCCACCTGCTTTTCCGCCTCGGCGTACTTGCATTCCCAGGCCCAGTCGTTGGCCTTCACATAAGGATGGCCGAACCACAGGCCGGTCTGATCGGGGCAAGGCTTGTCCAGCATCCCGTCGCCCGGCGCAGTGATGGGCGGGGAGGGGGGCGGGAAGCTCGGCGCCGCTGCCGTCTGGGCCAGTGCGGGCGCGGCCCAGAGCACCAGCGCGGCCGCGATCCCCCGCCGCATCAGATGATCCCCACGGCCTTGCCCGCACGTTCGAACATGCCGGTGATGATCCCCACCTGTTCGGCAGTATGTTCGGCGCAGAGCGAGCAGCGCAGCAGGGTCATCCCCGCAGGCGTTGCGGGCGGGCGGGCCAGGTTCACATAGAGCCCCTCGTGCAGCAGGGCTTCCCACATCATCGCCCCGCGCTCGAGGTCGGGCATGATCACCGCGATGATCGCGCTCTGCGGCTCCGCCGTGCCCAGCTTGAAGCCCAGGTCCGTCAGCGCCTTGTGCAAGGTGCGCGAGTTTTCCCACAAGTGCGCGCGCTTGTTGCCTGCGTGCATCAGCTTGCGGATCGAGGTCGCCGCGGTCGCCACCACGCTCGGCGGCAGGCTCGCGGTGAAGACATAGGGGCGGCAAACCAGCCGCATGATCTCGAACTTAGGATGGTTCGAAACACAGAAGCCGCCCACCGTGCCGACCGATTTGGAGAATGTGCCGATTACGAAATCCACCTGATCCAGCACGCCCTGATCCTCGGCAACGCCGCGTCCGTTCGGTCCGATAAAGCCCATCGAATGCGCCTCGTCCACCAGCACCATCGCGCCGTTTTCCTTGGCGATGCGGATCATTTCCTTCAGCGGAGCAATATCGCCCAGCATCGAATAGACGCCTTCGAGGATCACCAGCTTGCCCGCGCCTTCGGGAATGCGCTTCAGGCGCTTTTCCATCGCCTCGATATCGTTGTGCTTGAAGGGCACGACTTCGGCGTCGCCCATCTTGCAGCCGTCCCAGATCGAGGCGTGGCTATCGATATCGAGCACGATGTAATCGCCCTTGCCCGCGATCGTGCTGATGATGCCCAGGTTCGCCTGATAGCCGGTCGAAAACACCATGGCATGATCCATGCCGTAGAATTCCTTGAGCGCCTCTTCCACCGCGCGGTGGCCTGCATACGTGCCGTTGAGCACGCGGCTGCCGGTGGTGCCCGCGCCGAAATCGTCGAGCGCCTGCTTGCCCGCCGCGATCACGTCGGGGTCGAAGGTCATGCCCATGTAGTTGTAGGTGCCGAGCAGGATCGTCTCACGCCCGCTGCAGATTGCCGTCGTGGGCGAAAGCACCTTCTCCATCACGAGGCTGAACGGATCGGTCACGCCCGTCGCCAGCAGCGAACGGCGCGTCTCGATCAGCGGATCGAACTTCGAGAAGAGGTCGGTGGTCGGCATCTCAGGAGGGGTCATGTCGTTCATGGCTTCAGCCCTGCATCGTGGTCACGGCATCGATCAGCTGGCCATAGGTTTCGATCTCGGCCTGCTGGTTCATGCTGATGATGATGTCGAATTCGTCCTCGATGGCGGCCACGAAATCCATGACCGTGAGGCTGTCCCATTCGAGATCCCCGGCAAACGAGGTGGTTTCGGTGATCGGAACCGCGTTCTTGTTGAACGGTTCGATCACTTCGGCAATGCGGGCGGCGATAGCGGCGCGATCCATGGTATGTGTTCTCCGGCTTTGAGGCGCCCTTGCCCCAAGAATGCGGCTGAAAAGCGGCCAGCCACACCGCTTGTCAAGCGCGGCTGGCTTTTCGTGCATCGAGATCATGCCCCAGATCAAAGTCCGACGAGGTTTCGGCTAGCCCTTGCTGTCCTTGCGCCGCGTGACTAGCGCCCGGCTAAGATCGCGCGCGCCATGGAATACTGCCAGCACGGTAACCGCGGCGGTGTCGGCTTCGTAGACTACGATATAGGGCAGCCCGGTGATGGAGTATTCCCGCGTTCCTGGCAGTCGACCGGGATGGCCAAGCGCCGGAAACGCAAGCAACAGTTCCGTCGCCGCCACGATAGCACGATAGACTGCTTCCGCTGCGCGCCGGTCGTCAAGCGCGACGTATTCGACAATATCTTCCAGATCATTCGCTGCCGGTTCGGCAAAGACGAGGCGCACCTATCGGTTCCAGCCCTGCCTTGCGGCAATGCGTGAATAAACGGCATCAGCCGGAACAACCTGACCTTCGCGGGCCGCAGCTATGCCTGCCTCGATCCGCTCGATCTGCCAGGCGTTGCGCTCAAGATACTGCTCAAGGGCCAGACCGACGAGATAGTTGCGCGAGCGGTCCATTGCGGCGGCAAGTGCATCGATCCGCGCAACCATTTCCTTGCTGGTCCTGACGGTGATCGGCTCTGTTGATGCCATCTGAAACCTCCTGCAATCAGATGTAATCATATCATGGGTCTGGCCTTTGGATAAGCCCCTACACCAGCGCCTTCACCGCCATCATGAACGGCCCGATCGATACCGGCTTGGCGAGATAGCCTTCCGCCCCCGCCTCGCGGATGCGTTCCTCGTCGCCCTTGCCGGCGTAGGCGGTTACCGCCAGCACCGGGATGAGCCTCAGGCCAGGATCGCCCTTGAGGGCCTCGATCAGTTCGAGGCCCGAAATGTTGGGCAGCTGGATATCCATGATGATCAGGTTCGGCACGAATTCGCGTGCGCGAACAAGCACATCACGCCCGTCTGCCAGCGGCTCCACCGCAAAGCCGCCTGCCTTCAGCACATCGCAGAACAGCTTACGGTTGAGGTCGTTGTCCTCGACAACCAGTATTCTTTTTGCCACTGAGCCCCAATATCCTCATACCACCCCAGACACCTGCCTAGTCACCCCGGAAGGCCCTGACAATCGCCCGCGCATCCGCCTCCCTGCCCGATCCTGCCGCCACGGCGCTGCAGGCCCTTGGCTGGGTGCTCGGTGATGCTGGCCGTGCGGAGCGTTTTCTGTCCCTCACCGGTCTGACGCCTGACGAGCTGCGGACCGGTCTCGGCGATCCGGCGGTGCAGAGCGCGGTGCTCGAATTCCTCTGCGGGCATGAGGCGGATCTGATTGCAGCGGCAGATGCGCTGGGCCTCGCCCCGGCCACGCTCGCCGCCACCCGGGAGAGATTGTGATGAGTAAGCCGCTGGTGATCAGCGATTGCGATGAAGTGCTGCTGCACATGGTCGCGCCCTATCGGGATTGGCTGGGCGAGCAGCATGGTATCGATTTCGTGATGGAAGACAGCGATTTCGGCAAGGCCATGCGCTACGCCGGAACGGGTGATCCCGTCCCCGGGCCGGAAATCTGGCGCCTGCTCGGCCTGTTCTTCGATACCGAGATGCACCGCCAGCAGGCGATCTCGGGCGCGGTCGAGGGAATCAACGCGCTCGCCCGGCATGCCGATGTGGTGATCCTCACCAACCTCAACGACGATCGCCGCGATGCCCGCGCCCGCCAGCTCATGGATGTCGGCATCAACGCGCGCGTCTTCACCAATCAGGGGCCGAAGGGGCCTGCGCTCAAGGCCATTCTCGATGAATACCAGCCCAGCCGCGCGGTGTTCATCGATGATCTGCCGCAGCACCACGGCTCGGTCATGGAGATTGCCCCCCATGTCGGCCGCCTGCATTTGTGCGGCGAACCGATGATCGCGCGCCACATCGATTGCGCGCATGTCAAGGGCCACGCCCATGCCCGTATCGACCAGTGGGAGCACGCGCTGCCCTGGCTTATGGATCGTATCCACGGAGTGAACGACGATGACTGAGACCCCCGCCACACGGCTTGCCGAACTCGGCCTCACCCTGCCTGCTCCGGCAGCACCGGTCGCCGCCTATGTCCCCACGGTGGAGGCCGGCGGCTTTCTCTATGTCTCGGGGCAGGTCTCGTTCGTCGATGGCGCGCTGGTCAAGGGCAAGTTGGGCGCTGATCTCTCGGTCGAGCAGGGCTTTGCTGCCGCGCAGGGCTGCGGGCTGATGCTGCTCGCCCAGGCCCAGGCCGCACTTGGCTCGCTGGACCGGATCGCCCGCGTCGTGAAGCTCGGTGCGTTCGTGGCCTGCACCCCCGATTTCACCGATCAGCCCAAGGTCGCCAACGGCGCCTCGGAACTCATGGTCGCGGTGTTCGGCGAAACCGGCAAGCATAGCCGCAGCGCCGTCGGCGTGCCTTCGCTCCCCCTCGGCTGCGCAGTGGAAATCGATGCTGTATTTGCTCTCCATCCTGCTTGATCGCCTGCTGGCGCCGCCCCCGCAGGCCGAAAAGGTGGCCTGGCTCAAGGGCGTGACCTATGCGCATCGCGGCCTCCATGGTCCGGGCCTGCCCGAAAATGCGCTCTCGGCCTTTGCCGCTGCGATCGAGGCCGGGCTCGGCATTGAATGCGATGTCCAGCGCAGCAGCGATGGGCAGGCCATGGTCTTCCACGATTGGGAGCTGGACCGGCTGACCGCCGAGACCGGCCTCGTGATCGAACGCAGCGCGGCCAAGCTGGGCCAGATCCGCATCATCGGCAATGATGCGGACACGATCCCGTCCCTGCGCGAGCTGCTCGATCTCGTCGCGGGCCGCGTGCCCTTGCTGATCGAGGTCAAGACGCGGCCTTCCACGCGCATTCCGGCGATCTGCCTCGCGGTGCGTCGCATGCTCGAAGGCTATCGCGGCCCCGTCGCGGTTATGAGCTTCGATCCGCGCGTCTCGCACTGGTTTGCGCGGCATTCCAGCCACATCGTGCGCGGCCTCGTGATGATGGAGGAAAGCAACCGCACGCTTTTCGCGCGCACCCGCCGCCACATCACGCTCTGGCGCGCGCAGCCCGATTTCCTCGCTTACGACATTACCGACATGCCCAGCCGCTTTGCCGGTGCGCAGCGCCGCCGGGGCTTCCCCGTGCTCACGTGGACGGTCAACACGCCCGGCCTGATGGAGCGCGCTCTCAAGCACGGCGATGGTCCGATTGCGGAAGGAGCAGGGCTGGCAAAGGCCGCCCGCCCGTGAGCGTGACCGCGCGCGTCCACCACGCTGTCGGCGAGATTCCCGCCGCCGAGTGGGACGCGCTGGCTGGTGCAGGCAACCCCTTCACCAGCCACGCCTTCCTCGCGCTGCTCGAGGAATCGGGCAGTGTCGGCGGGCGCAGCGGCTGGTCGCCGCTGCCGCTGGTGATCGAGGATGCCGCCGGCATCGCCGCCGCCGCGCTGCCCGCATATCTCAAGGGCCATAGCCAGGGCGAATATGTCTTCGATCACAACTGGGCCGATGCCTGGCACCGTGCGGGCGGGCAGTATTACCCCAAGCTCCAGATCAGCGTGCCCTTCACCCCCGCCACGGGGCCCCGCCTGCTGACGGGCGATCATCCGGCCCTTGGGCTGCCCCTGCTGCGCGTTGCCGAGCAGATCTGCGCGCAGAACCAGCTTTCCTCCGCCCACGCCACCTTCATCGAGCCGTCGCAGCTGCCGCTGTTCGAGGAAGCGGGCTGGCTCCTGCGCACCGATACGCAGTTTCATTGGAACAACCAGGGCTACGCCAGCTTCGACGATTTCCTGGGCCAGCTCTCCTCGGAAAAGCGCAAGAACCTGCGCAAGGAGCGCGCCAAGGCGCAGGACGGGGTGGAGATTCGCCAGCTCACCGGCGAGGCTATTCGCCCCGAGCACTGGGACGCGTTCTGGGTGTTCTATCAGGATACCGGCGCGCGCAAATGGGGCCGCCCCTATCTCACGCGTGAGGCCTTCACCCTGATGGGTGAGCGTATGGCGGACCGCATCTTGCTGGTCATGGCCTTCATCGGCGATCAACCGGTGGCCGGCGCGCTCAACTTCATCGGGTCGGAAGCGCTCTACGGGCGCTACTGGGGGGCCGTGGTCGACAAGCCCTTCCTGCATTTCGAGCTGTGCTACTATCAGGCAATCGACGCCGCGATCGCACTCGGCCTCAAGCGGGTGGAGGCGGGCGCGCAAGGCCAGCACAAGCTGGCGCGGGGCTACAAACCGGTGCCGACCTGGTCGGCGCACTACATCACGGACCCCAATTTCCGCAGCGCCATCGCCGATTTCCTCGAACGCGAACGTCGCGGCGTGGCGCAGGAACAGATGTGGCTGGGCGAGAGGACGCCGTTCAAGAAGGGGTAGGGCGGCAGTTCCTCTCCATTTTCACGAAGTGCAAATGGGGAGGGGGACCGCCCGAAGGGTGGTGGAGGGGTAAAAAGGCGCTGGCTCGCGCCTTCGCTGGAGAACGTACGGATAGTCAGTTCGAACGTTTGAAGGCTATCTTGCAGCAAGCCTTCGCAGCTCCAGCCGATACCTACGTTACGCTCACCGCCGATGATATCATTGCGCGCTACAAGCGGACTGTGGCGACACCGGGTTCACAATCCAAACCGAGCTCGCTTCCAGACGATACTTAGGCCGCGCGGCTGTCGGTCCGCATCATGCGCAGCCACTCGCGGGCGCGGCGCTGGGCTTCGGCGATCTCGCGCGCGGTCATGTCGTCCGAAACCTCGGCGCGGCAGTTTGCCGCTTCCTCGTGCCCGCCCACTGCGGCAAGGTTGAACCACTTATGCGCCTCGATCAGGTCGCACGGCGCGCCGTGGCTACCGGTCGAATAGGCGACGCCAAGGTCGAACAGCGCATCCATGTCGCCTGCCGCCGCAGCAGCCAAGCAGGTCGCGACGAGCGTATCGGCGGCGGCGGAAGCTTCGGTTTCGGAAACCAGCTTGATCCAAGTCTGTGCCATAAACGTTTCCCCTGTCCCCCCGAACCGTGATGACGCTTGGCCGGGCAGGGACAAAGTCAACAATCTTGGTCAACAATTGGTTAACGCCGAAGAAAAGGCGGCATTTGTCCGGGTTGGGTACAACTTGGCATTGCCCCTTAGGAAAACCTTGTGCGGATTCCGCCACTTGCTTATAGGCCCGCCAAACCGGGAGCCACAGGTGTCCTTCCGCGGGCGTCGCGGCGGCCGGGGGTCGCAAGAGCATGAGCTTGGAGGGCCGGATGGCTGGGGTTTTGAGTGACGAGATCGACGTTCTGGCCAAAGCACGTCGGGCCATGCCCGGCGATTACATTCCTTCCGATGATGAGCCCTACATGGGTGAGGCGCAGCAGGACTATTTCCGCCGGCTGCTGCTCGAATGGAAGAAATCGATTCTCTCGGCATCGGCCGGCACGCTCACCGCGCTGCAGGATGGCCCGATCCGCGAGCCCGACCTCAACGACCGCGCTTCGAGCGAGACCGAATGGGGCATCGAACTGCGCACGCGCGATCGCCAGCGCAAGCTGATCGCCAAGATCGATTCCGCGATGCGCCGGATCGATGAAGGTGAATATGGCTATTGCGAAGTCACGGGTGAACCCATCGGGCTGGGCCGTTTGATCGCCCGTCCGATCGCCACGATGACCGTCGAAGCGCAGGAAGCGCATGAACGGCGCGAGAAAATCTCGCGCGATATGTAGGATCGGCGGCGTTAAACGCTCTGGCCGGAGAGTGTCCCGCTCCGGCACAGCCTAAGCAAAAACACGTTAACGCCGCGCCGATTTAAGATTCCGTTAGCCAGCCTCGCTTAGCAATCCGCGAGAAAGTTTTGCGACTTTCCTCGTGGCGTGCAGTGCGGCTCATCGCACTGATCGTTGGGGCCTTCTTTGGCAGATGAGACGGAAACCGGGCGTGACTGAACTCGATCATCGGCAAGTAGGGCGTGACAGCCTGTTTCTCATGGCGGACGTGCGTCTGGCCGGGGCGGGCGACGAGCACCGCGTCAAGGTTCGCAACCTTTCGGGCGGGGGGATGATGGCCGAAGGCCATGTAAAGGTCACCCGCGGCGCCAAGCTTGAAATCAATCTGCGCAACATCGGCTGGGTCGAAGGCGTCGTCGCCTGGATTCAGGAAAACCGCTTCGGCATCGCCTTCGTCGAGGACATCGATCCCAAGCTCGCACGCGAACCGATCGTCACCAGGTCCGACGAGACGCCGCGCTTCGTCAAGCCGGTGCTCGCGATGGTTGACCCGACCCGGCTGCGCAAGATCTGATCAAACGCAAAAATTTCTGCTGATTCTCGCGGTCATGCGGCCCTTCCGGCGCTGACCGCTGCGGCCTTGCGTGCTAGCACGGCTCCTGATGGTGCGTGCCTCCCGCCTTTCCATGGCTGCCGCCCTGGCCCTCGCCGGGCTCGGTACTCTGGTGCTGGGCGTCTCTGCCTGCGGACGGCGTAGCGAGGGGCCGCTTCCGATCGCCCTCATCGGTGATCGCACCGCGCTCGATACCAGCAGCCTGCGCCTGTCGCCCGCAGCACGCACGATACGCGGCGCAACGGTTGAGGGCCTCGTCGCTTTCGACGCCGAAGGCCATGTCGTCCCCGCCATCGCGGATCGCTGGATCATCACCGATGATGGGCAGAGCTACATCTTCCGCCTGCGCGACGGCACCTGGCCGGGCGGCGCGCGCATCACCGCAGAAACCGCCGCCGCCGCGCTGCGCAAGTCGCTCGCGCTGCTGAAAGGCACCGCGCTCGGGCTCGATCTTGCCGCGATCGAGCAGGTCCGCGTCATGGCGGACCGGGTGATCGAGATCGATCTCGTTGCGCCCGTCCCCGATCTGCTCACGCTGCTGGCCCAGCCCGAGCTCGGCCTGCCTTATGCCCGCCGCGGTTCCGGTCCGATGGGCCTTGCCCGGCGCGGCAGCGGGCTCGAACTGTCCCTCATTCCCCCGGAAAAGCGCGGCCTCGTGCCGGAGGAAGGCTTTTCCAGCCGCGCGCGCAATCTTGTCGTCGAACTCTTGCCCGCGAAAAAGGCGGTGGACCGCTTCAACGATGGCGCCGCCGATCTTGTTCTTGGCGGGCGCATCGATTCGCTGCCGCTTACCGAACAGACCGGCCTCGCGCGCGGGAATATCCAGCTCGATCCGGTGATCGGCATGTTCGGGCTCCTCATCGAAAGCGAGGCAGGCTTCCTTGCCGAAGCGCCCAACCGCGAAGCGCTGGCGCTCGCCATCGATCGCGATGCGATCATCGCCGCGTTCAACATCGCCGGCTGGCAGCCCACCACCCGCGTTGTCTCCGCCGGGGTCGAAGGCGATGCCGGCACCGTGGGCGAGCGCTGGGTCGGCGTCGCACTCGATGCGCGCCGGGCGCTGGCGGCCGAGCGTGTCACGCGCTTCATGGCCAGCGGCAACTCCGCCCCGCTGGTGCGGATCGCCGCGCCCAATGGACCGGGCACGCGGCGGGTGATCGATCTGATCGCGGCCGATTTCAAGGCCATCGGCGTGGTCGCGGTGCAAGTTGCGGAAGACAAGCCTGCCGACCTGCGCCTGGTCGATACGACCGCGCGCTATGGCCGCGCCTCGTGGTTCCTGAACCAGCTCGCCTGCTCGGTCCACAAGCCCGCCTGCAACGCGGCCGGCGATGCGCTGCTCGCCGATGCCCGCCAGACCGCCGACCTGCGCGAACGCGCGCGCCTGCTGGGTCAGGCCGAGGCTGAAATGACCGCCGCCAATGCCTATATCCCCATCGCGCGGCCCTTGCGCTGGTCGCTCGTGCGCTCGGGCGTCAGCGGCTTCGCGCTCAATGTCTGGGGCTGGCACCCGCTGCCGCCGCTGGCCGCGCTGCCGAAGTGAAGAGCGTCCTCCGCAACAAACCCTCAGAAATCGATTGCGATCCCGTTCTTCTCCCAATCGCCAAACCGCGTGGGATCAAGCCCGTCGGGATCGTCGCGTTGCTCGGCCGGGGCGGGCACGGGGGCGGGTTCGTTGGTCCAGTGCGCGGGCCGGGTAAAGCCTGCGGGGCGGGTTGTCGCGCGGGGGATCGGCTTGTCCATCAGGTCTGCCTGCCCAAGTCCGCGCGCAAGCGCAATTGCCAAGATGGGCACCACGCGCGATAGGCTGGCCAATGGCCCGTTCTCCCCAAGCTGCCGAAGCCGATATTCCCGGTGTTCCCGCCCGCCGCGCTGCGCTGCGCCTCCTCGATGCCGTGCTGCGCCGGGGCGATCCGCTCGATCAGGCTGCCCCGCCGGTGCTGCGCGCCATCGAGCGCGGCGATGACCGCGCCCTCGCGCTGGCCATCGCGGCTGAAGCGCTGCGCTGGCTGCCCGATCTCGATCGGCTGATCGATGGCGCCACCCGCCAGATTCTCCCCGAGGATGCCAAGGCGCGCAGCGTGCTGCGTCTCATGCTCGCGCAGGCGCTGCGCCTCGGCCTGCCGCCGCATGCGGTGATCGCCACCGGGCTGCCGCTGCTTGTCGGCGGCCCGCGCCGCCTCGCCCACGGCGTATTCTCCGCCGTGCTGCGCGCAGAGGGCTTGCCGGACAGACCCACGCTTCCCGCCGCCACGCTCGAACGCTGGACCAGTGCCTGGCCCACCCGCGTCGATGCCATCGCCGCGGGCCTCGCCGTCCCTCCGCCGCTCGATCTCAGCTTGCGCGATCCGGCGCGCACCGATGAATGGGCGACACGCCTCGGCGGCACGTCGCTCGCGCCCGGTCATGTGCGCCTTGCGCGTGGCGGGCCGATCGAAAGCCTCGAAGGCTTCGCCGAAGGGGCGTGGTGGGTGCAGGATCTCGCCGCCTCGGTGCCTGCGCGTCTGCTGGGGCCGGGTGAGGGGCGCCGCGTCCTCGATCTCTGCGCTGCACCCGGGGGCAAGACGATGCAGCTCGCCGCCGCCGGCTGGCGCGTCACCGCGCTCGACAAATCTGCCCGCCGTCTTGAACGCCTGAGCGAAAACGTCGCGCGCGTGGGCCTCGAAGTCGAAGTCGTCACCGCAGACGCCATGCAGTGGCGCCCGTCCGAACTCTACGACGCCGTGCTGATCGATGCGCCGTGCAGCGCCACCGGCACCTGCCGCCGCCACCCGGACGTGCTCCACCGCCTGATCGACCAGACCGCCCTCGAAGAACTCCAGCGCGGCCTGCTTGAGCGGGCTTCGGGCGCGATTCGCGCCGATGGCCGCCTCGTCTATGCGGTCTGCTCGCTGGAGCCGGGGGAAGGGGAGGCTCAGGCGCAATGGGTCAAGGCGCTCGGCCCTGTCCCCATCACCGCCGATCAGCTTCCCGCCGGCCTCACGCCCACGCCCGAAGGCTGGTTCCGCAGCGATCCAGGCATGCTCGCCGAATCCGGCGGCATTGACGGCTTCTTCGCCGCGATGTGGGAAAAATAGGGACAGTCCCCTTTTTTCCTGCACCCACATCCCCAACCCGCTCATCCTGAGCTTGTCGAAGGATGCAAGTACGAGGGGGCCCGCGCTTACCCCTTCACCTTCGCCGCAAAGCTCTTGCGCAGCTTTTGCAGCTTGGGCGGGATCACCGCGAGGCAATAGGGATTGCGCTGGCCTTCGCCCTGCCAATACTCCTGATGGTAGTCCTCCGCCGGATACCACGTGGCCGGGCCCTCGATCGTCGTGACCACCGGCTTCGGATTGGCCGCAGCCGCCCGCGCAATTGCCGCCTCCATCGCCGCGCGCTGCTCGTCATCGACCGGAAACAGCGCCGACCGGTACTGCGTGCCGACATCGTTGCCCTGCCGGTTCAGCGTCGTCGGGTCGTGCGTCGCAAAGTGGATATCGAGCAGGTCGTCCAGCGAGAGCAGTTCGGGATCATAGGTCACCCGGATCGCCTCGGCGTGTCCGGTCGTCCCGCTGCACACCTGCTTGTAGGTCGGGTTCGCGCCCGTCCCGCCGATATAGCCGCTCTCCACCTCGATCACGCCTACGACGTCGCGGAACACCGCTTCGGTGCACCAGAAGCACCCGCCCGCCATGATTGCCTGCGCCATTCACTTGTTCCTTGCTTCCGGGGGAATTGCCCCCGATGTCATGCCCAGTCAGCTATGAGGGCCAGATAGGAACGAATGACCCGGTTGTCATCGCCTCCTGCCCGCTTAGGCTATCCTTCGCTCGAATCGCCCCCGGAGTTACTTCATGCGCAAAGCTGCCCTTTTCTCCGCCCTCCTGCTCGCTGCCGCTGCGTCCGTTCCCGCAGTGCTTCATGCCGCGCCAGAAGGCCCAGCCGCCACCGCCGCCGATCCCGCCATGGCCACGGCGCTCGCCGATCCCCGGCGCGACAAGGATCGCGTACGCGATGCCTTCCGCCACCCGGCAGAAACGCTGGCGTTCTTCCGCATCAAGCCGGGCATGACCGTGGCGGACTACATGCCCTCCAGCGGCTGGTACACGCGCATCCTCGTCCCCTATCTGGGCGAAAAGGGCCAGTACATCGGCATCACCGCTGGCCTCGCCGCTGCCTCGGGCGATACCAGGACCCGCCTCGCTGCCTTCCCCGCCCAGTTCCCGCCCAAGGCCGCCAGCTGGACCGGCGTTCCCGAAGCGCGCATCCCCGCCTACACGCTCGATGCCATCCCGCCCGAGCGCAAGGGCACCGTCGACCGCGTGATGATCATGCGCGAAGTTCACAACATGTGGCCCGATGGCTACCTCTTCAACGATCTCGCCGCGATCCGTTCGCTGCTCAAGGATGATGGGCTCCTCGGCATCGAGGAGCACCGCGCCAAGGCCGATGCCCCTGCGTCCTACACCCAGGGCACCATGGGCTACATGCGCGAGGCCGATGTCATCGCGCTCATCGAAGCCCACGGTTTCCGCCTTGTCGGCAAGAGCGAAGTCAACGCCAACCCGAAGGACACCGCCAACTGGCCCGACGGCGTCTGGACGCTGCCCCCCGTCCTCACCCTCAAGGACAAGGACCGCGCGAAGTACGAAGCCATCGGCGAAAGCGACCGCATGACGCTGCTCTTCGCCAAGCGGCCCTGATCCGCCTCGGCGCGATCGACCCATAACTTCGTCATTCCCGCCTGCGCGGGAATGACGAGTGTCTGGTACGTTCGGTCAGCGCATCTCCTTTGACATTCCCGCAAAGACCCACCACTTCCCGCCCATGACCCAGCTCACCGTCGCCGCCCTCCAGCTCGCGCTCGGCGCACCCGATGCGCAGACCAACATCGCCGCCGTCAGCGCGCTGGTCGAACAGGCCGCGCAGCAGGGCGCGCAGGTCGTCCTTCCGCCCGAACTCTTCGCCGGCCCCTATTTCTGCACGGTGGAGGACGAAGCCCTCTTCGCCCTCGCGCATCCCTTGGCCGAAGACCCTTCCGTCAAGGCCATGCAGACGCTCGCGCGCAGCCTGAAGATCGCCATTCCCACCAGCTTCTTCGAGCGCGAGGGGCATCACTACTACAACACCCTCGCGATGATCGGCCCCGACGGCGAGATCATGGGCACCTACCGCAAGAGCCACATTCCGGATGGCCCGGGCTATGAGGAAAAGTACTATTTCCGCCCCGGTAACACCGGCTTCAAGGTATGGGATGTCTTCGGCACCCGCATCGGCATCGGCGTCTGCTGGGACCAGTGGTACCCGGAATGCGCGCGCGCGATGGCGCTGATGGGCGCGGAAGTCCTGTTCTATCCCACCGCCATCGGCAGCGAGCCCTACGATCCCGGCCTCGATACCAGCCGCGTCTGGCGCCGCGCGATGATCGGCCACGCGGTTTCGAACTGCATGCCGGTGATCGCCGCCAATCGTATCGGCAGCGAAAGTGTCGGCGGCACGCCCCCGCAGCGCTTCTACGGCCACAGCTTCATCGCCGACCAATGGGGCGATTTCCTCGCTGAATATGGCGCGGAAGAAACCGGTATCCTCACCGCCACGCTCGATCTCGCCGAAGCCGCCCGCCACCGCGCCGGCATGGGCTTCTTCCGCGATCGCCGCCCGCAGCTCTACACCCGCCTTGCCGAAGATATCTGAGCGGGGAAACCGGCTCCTCCCCCCGTTCGTGTCGAGCGAAATCGAGACACCATGCCCTACCACTACCTGATCGCGCTCGGCTCCAACCAGCGCCATCCGCGTCACGGCCCTCCTCCGCAGGTCCTGCGCGCCGCACTCGCCGCCATGGCGGGGGCGGGCCTTGTCGTTGAAGCCATCTCGCCGATCATCGCCAGCGCCCCCATCGGCCCCTCGCGCCGCCGCTATGCCAACGCCGCCGCACGGATCGCCACACCGCTCGATCCGCCCGCGCTGCTTGCCCTGCTCCAGTCCCTCGAAACCCGCTTCGGCCGCGTCCGCCGCGGCCAGCGCTGGGGCGCCCGCACACTCGATCTGGACATTGTGCTGTGGAGCGGCGGCCCCTGGCACAGCAAGACGCTCACCGTTCCCCACCCCCGCTTCCGGACACGCCCATTCGTCCTCGGCCCCGCCGCGACGGTCACCCCGGACTGGCGCGATCCATCAGGAACCTGCACCATCCGCCACCTCCACGCCCGCTTGACCCGGCCCCGCCCCACCCCTAGGTGAGGCTCACCCATCTGCGGGGGGCCCTTAGCTCAGTCGGTAGAGCAACTGACTTTTAATCAGTAGGTCGCTGGTTCGAACCCAGCAGGGCTCACCATATCTTTCTGGATGTTTCCAGTATTTGCCGCGCCCGGTGAATGAGGCGCGGCCTTGCGGTCTCCGTCCGGGATCGCACCCGGTCCATCATTGTCGAGGTGTTTCCTTCCCTTAGCCTCCATCTGCGGGATGGGGCCATCGGTGGTGAGATATCCGGTCGATTGCAGCCAAAGTGGGACCTGTAAGGCGCATGTAAGCGCAGTCGCTTATAGGCGCGGCCCGCAATCGGGTAACGCATCCATGGCTGACACAGATCCCCAAAACGCTCATCCGCCTGTGCCAAGGCTTACAGTCCGCCAACAGGCGCGCCTGCTGGCTTTCGCTCTGGCAGCGCTGGCTGCACTTGCACTCGCCGGCTGGCTTGGGGCGTGGCTCCTCCGGCCGGTGCCGCACGAGCTGCCCGCCGATCCGCCCGGAACGTTCCGCCCCACGGATGCGCAGCTGGCGACCCTTTCGTTCGAGCAGGTGGGTGCGGGTCAGGCCGAACAGGTGACCACCGCTTCCGGCTCGATCGAGGCTGACGGCGACATGAGCACGCCGGTGCTGCTGCCCTATTCGGGGCAGGTCATGCAGGTGCTGGTCGATGCCGGTCAGGTCGTCACCCCCGGCCAGCCGCTGCTGACAATCCGGACGAGCGATTTCGTCGATGCGCGCAACAGCCTGTTTTCGGCCGAGGCAACCATGCGCTCCAGTCAGGTCGCCCTGCTCAATGCGCGCCGCAATGCCGAACGCGCCAAGGCCCTGGCCGAGACGGCGGGCGGTGCGCGCAAGGATTACCAGCAGGCACAGACCGAACTGGCGGCCAGCGAAGCGCAGGCGCGCAGCGCCGAAGCTGCGGTGGGCGCCGCGCGTGACAAGCTGGCGATCCTCGGCAAATCGGCTGGCGAGATTCGGCGGCTCGAGACCGCCCGAGAGATCAGCGGGCTGCACGAGGTGACCACCTTCCACGCGCCCATCGGTGGCACGATTGCCCTGCGCGATGTTTCCCCCGGCCAATATGTCGGCGTTGGCGGCGAAAAGCCCCTCTTCACGATCACCGATGCCTCGCGCGTCTGGCTGCAGGCGCAGATCGCGGAAAGCGATGCTTCGGGCGTGCACGTTGGCGACAAGGTCGATGTGGTCACGCCGGCCTGGCCGGGGCGCCGGTTCACGGCGGTGATCGACATGGTCGGTGCCGGGCTCGATCCCACCACCCATCGCCTGCCCGTACGCGCCACCATCGCCAATCCCGATGGCGCGCTCAAGCCGCAGATGTTCGCGAGCTTTTCGATCCATCATGTCAGCCCCGGCACGCGCATCATGGTCCCTGCGGCGGCGGTGATCCATGAAGGAGACACCGCGCGCGTCTGGGTGCGCAGGCCGGACAGGCGCCTGGCGAGCCGCGAGGTGCAGACCGGTGAGGAACTCGGCGGCCGCGTCGAAGTCCTGCGCGGTCTGCGCCCGGGCGAGACCATCGTCACGGCCGGCGCGATCTTCGTGAACGAGGCGGGGCTGGGGCAATGAACCGGCTGCTCCGTTTCGCGCTGCGGCAGCGGCTGCTGATCGTTGCGGTGTTCGTGGCCGTGCTGGTCGCGGGCGGCTTTGCCTTCGCCGCGCTCAATATCGAGGCCTATCCGGACCCGGTCCCGCCGATGGTCGAAATCGTCACCCAGACACAAGGTCTCTCGGCCGAGGAGATGGAGCGCAACGTCACCGTTCCCATCGAGGTGGCGATGGCGGGCATTCCGCACCTCACCACCGTGCGGGCGATTTCGCTGTTCGGCCTGTCCGATGTGAAAGTGCAGTTCAGCTATGATCTGACTTATCAGGAAGCCCAGCAGCAGGTGATCAACCGGCTGGCCCAGTTGCCGCCGCTGGCGGGCGGTGCTCAGCCGACCTTGTCGCCCACCAGCCCGATTGGCGAGATCTACCGCTACCGGATCGTCGCGCCCGATGGCTATTCGCCGATGGACCTCAAGACCCTGCAGGACTGGATCCTCCAGCGCCGGTTCAAGCGGATTCCCGGCGTGGCTGACGTCACCGGCTGGGGCGGCAAGTTGCGCACCTACGATGTCACGGTCGATAACGACCGGCTGGTCGCCCACGGGGTGACGCTGGCCCAAGTAATGTCAGCCCTTGCCAAAAGCGACAGCAACGTTGGCGGGCAGACGATCAATTTCGGGTCGCAGGCCGCGATCGTTCGCGGCGTCGGGCTGATCCAGTCCCCATCGGCGATCGAGAACGTGCTCGTCGGAACGGCGGGCTCGGCGCCGGTCCTGCTCAAGGATGTGGCGCGGGTTTCCATCGGCAATCAGCCCCGGCTGGGCATCGCCGGGTACAACGGGCTCGATGATATCGTGGAAGGCATCGTCCTGATGCAGCGCGGTGCCAAGTCCATGCCGACGATCGAGGCGGTGCAGAAGGAAGTGGCCGAGATCAATGCCTCGGGCGTGCTTCCGCCCGGCGTGCATCTCGAACGGGTCTACGACCGGTCGGACCTCATCCGCCTCACCACGCACACCGTGCTTGAAAACCTGATGGCGGGGATCGTGCTCATCTTCGCGCTGCAGTGGATCTTTCTGGGGAACCTGCGAAGCGCGCTCATCGTTGCGGCGACCATTCCCTTCGCGCTCGCCATCGCGGTCCTTATCCTCGTCGCGCAAGGCGAAAGCGCCAATCTGCTCTCGGTCGGCGCGCTCGATTTCGGGCTCGTGGTCGATGCCAGCGTGATCATGGTGGAGAACATCTTCCGCCACATGGTGGAGCGATCCGTTGCGGTGGAATCCGGCCAGGGCCACTTCAGCCCTGCAAGCCGGCTCAGCGCCATCCTCCACGCCGGGTCCGAAGTGAGCCGGGGGATATTCTTTGCCGCCGCGATCATCATCGCCAGCTTCATCCCGCTGTTCACCCTCACCGGCGTCGAAGGGCACATCTTCGGGCCGATGGCGAAGACTTATGCCTACGCCATCACCGGCGGCGTGATTGCCACGTTCACGGTCACCCCGGTCCTCGCCGCCATCCTGCTGCCGGACCGCCTGTCCGAGGTCGAGACGAAGCTGGTCGCGTGGCTGCGGCGAATCTACGAACCGGCTGCGGCCTTTGCCCAGGCCAACCGCGTGCTCACCTTCGGCGGTGCGGCCATCGCGCTGGTGCTGGCCGGGTTTGGCGTCAGGGCACTCGGCGTCGAGTTCCTGCCGCATCTGGAGGAAGGCAACCTCTACATCCGCGCCAGCCTGCCTGCCTCGATCAGCCTTGAGGCGGGGCAGCCGGTCGTCAACGCCATCCGGCGCGATCTTGCGCGCTATCCTGAAATCGAATCGGTTCTCTCGGCCCATGGCCGGCCTGACGATGGCACCGACGCCACCGGCTTCTTCAACGCCGAGTACTTCGTGCCGCTCAAGCCGAGCAGCGAATGGCCGGCAGGCATGACCAAGGAAAAGCTGGTCGACGATATGTCGGGCCATCTCCACAGCCGCTTTCCGGGGGTCGATTTCTCGTTCTCGCAGGTCATCGAAGACAACGTGGAAGAGGCCGCCTCCGGCGTGAAGGGCGCAAATTCGATCAAGCTCTATGGCCCCGATCTCGCCACGCTCGAAAAGACGGCGGGGGCGATCAAGGCCGAAATGGCGAAGGTCCAGGGCATCGCCGATCTCGGCGTGTTCGAGTCCCTCGGCCAGCCTACGGTCCGGATCGACGTCGATCTTGCCCGCGCCTCGCGCTATGGCCTGACGCCCGACGATATCAACCAGACCGTGGCCGCCGCCATCGGCGGAAGCAGCACCGCCCAGCTCTACGAGCCCGGAACCGACCGGCATTTCCCGATCGTCGTCCGCCTGCGTGCCGATCAGCGCAATTCGCTCGAAGCCATCCGCCAGATCACCGTGGGCGCACCATCGCCTGATGGGAAAGGCATGATCCAGGTTCCCCTGTCGGAAGTAGCGAACATCCACCTCACCACCGGCGCTTCGTTCATCTACCGCGAGCATCAGGAACGCTACATCCCGATCAAGTTCAGCGTGCGCGGACGCGATCTCGGCAGCGTGGTTGCGGAGGCGAAGGCGCGGATCAAGGCGCATGTCACGATCCCGCCGGGCTACCACCTCGAATGGGCAGGCGAGCTCGACAATCTGCAGAACGCGATTGCCCGGCTCGAAATCGTGGTGCCGATCAGCCTGATCCTCATCCTGATCCTGCTCTACGCCAACTTCGGCTCGATCCGCGATACGCTGCTCGCCTTTTCCGCCATCCCCATGGCGATCGTTGGCGGCGTCCTCGCGCTGGCGCTCACGGGAACCGCCTTCAGCATCTCAGCGGCGATCGGCTTCGTCGCGCTGTTCGGGATCGCGGTGATGGACGGGATCCTCATCGTCACGACCTTCAACCAGGTCGTCGATGATGGCGCGACACGGCACGTCGCGGTCCGCCGCGCCACGGCAAACGCCATGCGGCCTGTCCTGATGACTTGCCTTGTCGCGGCCATCGGGCTGCTGCCGGCGGCCCTGTCGAACGGGATCGGCAGCCAGGTGCAGAAACCGCTGGCGCTGGTGGTCGTCGGCGGCATGGCGCTTGCACCGCTGCTGATCCTGCTGGTCCTGCCCGCCCTCGTCGAGCGCTTCTCGCTCCACCTGCCGCCCGAAGATCGCGGGCCTCACGGGCGCGATATCGGCCACTACTCCGAACAAGGGGAGCCGGCATGAACGCTCGCTTGCGATTTGCCCTACCTGTTGCCGTCTGCGCGCTGGTGGCAGGCTGCACGGGGATCGGTGATGCTGATCCCCACGCCCGCCTGCCTGCGGTGGCCGGTGCCGGCGCGCCCACGTCGGCCACGGTCGGCAATGCGGTTCCAGCCCAGACCTTCACCGTGGGCGAGACAACCCCGCGCGCATGGTGGCAGGCATTCGGCTGCTCCGATCTGGACCAGCTGGTCGATCAGGGCCTAGCGGGCAGCAACGACATCGCGGCCGCCGATGCCGCCTTACGCGCGGCGCAGGCGCAGGCCGGGGTGGCCGGCGCGGCGCTCGCCCCCGGCGTCGACGTGTCCTACTCCGCACAGCGCGCGCGCAGCCCCGCCGCGCTGCAGTCCCCCCTCGCAGACGGCTCGCAGCTGCTCTATTCGCTGCACACTGCGCAAGTGACAGTGAGCTACCCGCTCGATCTGTTCGGCGGTCTGCGCGCGCGGCGGCAATCGGCGCGGGCTACGGCCAAGGTCGCCGCCGCGCACCTCCTCGCTGCGCGCCAGAGCCTTGCCGCCAATCTCGTGGTCGCTGTGGTCAGCCGCGCGGCCCTTGCCGATCAGATCGCGGCGACCGAGGCCTCGATCGGTTCGGCCCGGCAGATGCTGGAGATGACGCGCAAGCGCCGCGCGCTGGGGGAAGCCGGTGATGCGGATGTCGCCGCGCAGGAAGCCGCGCTCGCCGCTGCCGAGGCCGCGCTTCCGGCCTTGCAGCGCAGCGAAGCGCACCAGCGCGCGCTGGTCGCCGCGCTGCTCGGCCGCGCCCCGGGCGAGGATCTGCCCGCGCTGCCCTCCAGCACCTGCTTCGTGCTGCCCGCGCACGTGCCCGTCGCCCTGCCTGCTGCTGTCGTGCGCGCCCGGCCCGATGTGCAGGCCGCCGCTGCCGCCGTGGAAGGCGCCGCCGCAGATGCCCGCGCCGCGGTCGCCGCAAGGTTTCCCTCGTTCCTGCTGACGGCGAGCGCCGGCGGCGCCGCGCAGACCTTTTCCAATATGTTCCAGGATGGGAACGCCTTCTGGTCGCTGGTCGGCGGGGTGACGGCGCCGGTGTTCCATGCCGGAGCGCTGCGCCGGCAGCAGCAGGCTGCCGAGGCCCTGCTCGAGGAAAGCAAGGCGCAATACCGCTCGGTGGTGTTGCAGGCCTTTGTCGATGTGTCGGATGCGATCAACGGCCTGCAGGCCGATGCGCGGACCGAAGACGCATCGGTGCGGGCGCTTGCCGCAGCCGAACAGTCCTATGTCTTCACGCAGCGCCAGCAGCAGCTTGGCGAGGTCGGTTCCTTCGCGCTCCTGCAGGCGCAGGCGGCGCTCCAGCAGGCCCGCCTGCAGCGCACGGCGGCGTGGGCATCGCGGCTGGTCGATACGGTTGCGCTCTATCAGGCCAATGGCCAATCCGATGATGGGCAGGGACAAGAGGTCCGCTAGCCTCGCTCCTGCGCCGCCGGATAGCACAGGGTAACCGCCGCTCCGCCTGCTTCGCTCGTCCCGAATGCGATCGAGCCGCCCGCCGTTTCGATCAGCCGCGTGACAATCGCGATGCCCAGACCCGAACCGCGCGATGGCGATCCGTCGGCGCGGGAATAGATCTTGCGCCCGTCCGATCCGCTGCGCATCCGGATGCCGGGGCCGCTATCGGCCACAACCACCGTCGCCGCCGCATCATCGCACAGGATCGTGATCCCGGCGCCCGCCGGCGTGTGCCGCAACGCGTTCTCGACAATGTTGGCAACCGTGATCCGGACCAGCGCGTCCGGTGCGAGGCGGGCCGGTCCGCTGTCCACGCAGCGCAGGCTGACCGGGCCATGGCCGGAAGACCGGATCAGCCCGCCAAGATCGTCGATTACATCCTGCGCCGCGGCCGAGACCGCGCGCGGCTTCCCCCGGATCAGTTCTTCCTCGCGCCCGTGGAGCCCCAGCATCTGGGTCACCACCTCGTTGGCGTGCGCCACGGCCTCGACCACCTTGTCGCGCGGTTCTCCGCCCGGCAGCAGCTCGGTCCGCAGGCTGATCGTCGAAAGCGCGGTGCGCAGTTCGTGGACAACCGTCGCCGCAAACACGCGTTCGCGCTCGTAGCCGGATACGGCGCGGTCCAGCAGTTCGTTGGCCGTGTGCACCAGCGGCTCGATCTCGGTCGGCACGATATCCTCGCGCAGGCGCGCCGTCCCGGGGCGGATCGGATCGAGCGCCCGCGCATCCCTCGCCGCTTGCTTGATCGGCCTGATCGCCCGCGCCAGCGCCCACAGGCTCGCCAGGGTCGAGCAGACCAGCGCAATCGGCACGATCACGATGAAGCGATCGAGGAAATACGCGACGATATCGTCGTGCAGGACAGCCGGATGCTGCCGGTCTTCCGCGACAACCAGCGTCTGGCCGGGCCCGATCGGCCGCGTCAGGAAATCGGAATGCGGGCCATGGTAGAACCCCTCCCGCGATAGCCGTGCCGGTGTCAGTGCGGAGAGGTCCGTAATGTCCGGCCCGGAAAGCCTGCGCAAGTGATGGCCTTGCGCCATGTAAAGCGCGATCGCGCCCGCCTTCGGGCTGTTCGCCGTCTGCACAGTACCCGCCCTTTGCGCGGCAAGGTATTCCGCCGCCTCGCCGCTCAGCAGGCGCTGGGTCAGGTCATCGCCGATCTCGCGGATCGTGCGATTGACAATGAAGGGCAGGCCAAGCGCCAGAACGAACGCGATGGCAACCTGCGCGAGGACCAGCCGCAGCCACAGGCTGCGTATCACGCCCGCCCTTCCTTCATGCTGCCCGCCTTCATGGTGTCGGCCTTCATGCAATAGCCCTGTCCGCGCAGCCACACGATCTCGGCCGTGCTGCCCGCTGCCGCCAGTTTGCGCCGTAGCCGGTGAATGCTCACCTCCAGCGCATTGGCCGAAAGCGCCTGTGACGCTGCGCAGAGCAGGTCCTCCATGCGGGCCGTATCGATCGGCCGCCCGCGCGAGCGCAGAAAGATCTCGAGCAGGCTGCGCTCGCGCGGCGAAAGGCTGATGGGCGCCGCATCGATGCTCACGACATGGCTGGTCACGTCGTAGGACAGGTTCCCGCAGTCCAGCGTGTTCGAAATGCGGTGCTCCGCCCGCCGCACCACGGCGTTGAGGCGGGACTTCAGTTCGGCGAAGAGGAAGGGCTTGCCCAGATAGTCATCGGCACCCGCATCCAGCCCGTCGATCCGCGAGCCTACGTCTGATTGGGCCGTGAGGATGATGACGGGAATGCGGTTCCCGCTACGGCGCAGGCTGCTGACGAGATCAAGGCCGTCCATGTCCGGCAACCCGCGATCGATGACTGCGGCGTCGAAGGGATAGAGCGCCAGCAATTCGGCGGCACTGCGCCCCGATGCGCAGATTTCGGCATTGAAGTTCGCGCCGGCGAAGGCCGCTTGCAAGGCCTCGCCCAAGGCAGTGTCATCTTCGACAACAAGCACTTTCACGAACCGCGTTCCCAAGACCGCGCGCTGACCAGCGCCACCATCCACGCCGCAGCGTGCCAGTTCGGCAAACAGCGGCGCGCGACGTTTTCCGTGTTCTGAGGGCGTTGTCAAACTCGCACCCTACCTGCCGCCTTGCCCATGCGGCGACTCGCCAGGCGCAGGGTGCCCAGAATGCGCCTCCCCCGCTCGATACACTTCCGCAAGACCCTGTCTCACTCCTTGGCACCGCGCATTGCGGCCTCGATCTGCCAGAGAAGAATGTATCAAAACGTTGCGAATGAGGATAAAGTAAGTCGTTTCAGTCATACTTCAGATCAGATTTGTGGCCTAACCAACATTATCCTATCTCTCAGTCACGAAGGTAAGCCGCGATGCAGACGCCATGCCCGCTATGTGGAAACGATGACGCCGCCCCCTGGGCGCGCGAGAATGGCTTCGCGATGGGAAAATGCCGCGGTTGCGGGCTCCTCTATGTAAATCCCCGGCCCTCGGATGCCGATATCAGCGATGCCAACAAGGTCGGTGTCCACCGTGGTGAAGATGGTGCGCTCGACGTCCGGACGCGGTACAAGGCGTCGAAGACTGCCCACTACTCGAAAGTTATACGCGAACTCTTCGGCGCGGACTGGGCCGATGGCAAGCCGATCCACTGGCTTGATGTCGGCGCCGGCTACGGGGAGGTGGTGGCCGCCGTTCGCCAGACCGCACCAGCCGGCAGCAAGGTCCACGGCATCGAACCGATGCAGCCTAAGGTCCGCAAGGCGCAGGAGCTGGGCCTGCCCGTCACGAGCCAGTCGCTGGACGACATTCCGGGGCAATTCGACGTGATCTCGCTCATCAACGTCTACTCCCACGTGCCCGATTTCCTAGGCTTCGGCGCCGCGCTGGCGGCCCGGCTGCGGCCCGGCGGCGTGCTGTTTCTGGAGACCGGCAACGCAGCCGATCTTGCCAGCCGGGATGCGTTTCCGGACATGCTTTACCTTCCGGATCACCTGGTCTTCGCCGCCCCGCCCCAGATGCGCATGACCTTCGAGAAGATCGGCCTCAACCTTGAACGCTATGAGGAACAGCCGGTCGATGGGCTGGTCTGGTGCCTCAAGAAAGCGGTGAAACACGCCCTGCGCGGCCAGCTCCTGCTGCGAATGCCCGGCCGCTCTCCCTTCCGGACGGTGTTCTACAAGGCGCGCAAGCCCGCTTGCTGAACTGCGCAGGACTTTGCGGGTTCCCGCGCGCTCCGACGTGATGAAATCCCCGGCATCATGAGGATCTCCGCCGCGCCGCGATCACCGCCAAGGCCGCCGGCCCGGGTCGGGGCCAGCACCAGCGCGCGGTTCTACCCGGTCAGCGTCCGGCACCGCGCTTTGCTGCGGATCGGATCGATCGCGGCCGCCTCGGATGGATCGGCCAGCAGGACGCGCTGCAGCACGATCCCCGTCGCATAGCGTACCCGCACGGTGTCGATCCCTGCCGGCGTCTGCTGCCCCTCCAGCGCCAACACCACCCGCATCGGCTCACCGCCCATCTGCTCGTCGTTGCGAACGAAGGCGACATCGGTTCGCGCATCGAACACGCTGATCGAGCTGTAACGCCCGGGTACCGGCACTGCGGTCACTTCCAGCGGCCCCGCAGTCAGGTCGTAAGGACATACGGAATAGAGCAGGTCCGGGCTGGGGCGCACGACGAACTGCCGCTCGGCGCGTACGGGCGGCGTGTGGGTGAAGTGGTTGACGGGCCCGGATTTCGCCAGCTTCGCTTCGGCAAGCCACATCAGGCCGTAGGGCGCCGTCGCCAGCGTCCCGTAGTAGCTGCCGAGGGCTGCCGCGACGACCACGGCGAGGGAGGCGAGGCGGCGGATCATGGGCGGCACTCCCCTCTTGTGATTGTCGGCAGGCTGATTCGCGCGGGATCGCGCGCCAGTGTCCCATGCGGACGATAGGTGCGAAGCGTGAGCTCGAACGCACCGTCCGTGCCGGTCGGTATCCACAGACCGGGCTGCTCCTCCGGGCCGATCAGCACTGTCCAGCCGCCCGCCCTACCCACCGGAATGCGCCCGCTGCCGATCGAATGCCGGTTCCACCGATTGGGGATCAGCCAGCCGCCCGGATCATACAGGGTCACGCTCCACCAACGCGCCTCTATCATGCCGCCGGTCAAGGCATAGCGGCATTTGCCTGAAAGCGGCGCACCGGCGCTATCTGTCGCTGCGGTGAAATAGCGGGCCTCCTGCGCCGGCAGCGCCAGCAAGCCGCGCAGCGCGACAACCGCGCGCGTCTTCATGTCCGCATGGGCGGTGCCGATGTCGCGGCCGGTGGTCCATGGCCCCACGCGCACATCGTTGCCGAGGCCGCTGTTCCTGATCTGCCAGACGGCAAGCGCGATCCCCAGCACAAGGCCGAGCACCAACAGGCCGGTCCATTTGAACACCGCTTTCACGCGTAGCCTCACACTCAGAAATAATGCTTCGGAATCAGTCCGTTTGCATAGGCTTCGCGCTCCAGCTCCTCGCGGAAATCGGGGTGCGCGATGGAGATCATCGCTTTGGCCCGCTCTGCCACCGGCAGACCCTTGAGGCAGACCATCCCGTACTCGGTCGCCACATGCATCACGTCGGTGCGCGGCACCGTCACGGTTGTCCCCGGCGCCAGCCCCGCAACCACACGGCTCTTGCGCACCCCGTGCTTCTCATAGGTCGATGGCATGCACAGGAAGCCGCGCCCGCCTTCCGATTCATAGGCCGCCCGCACGAAACCCAGTTGGCCGCCTGTGCCGCTGAAATGCCGGTAGCCGTCGGCTTCGGATGCCGCCTGCCCCTGCAGGTCCATCTGCCCGGTGCTGTTGACCGAGAACACGTTGTCGTTGCGCGCCACGAATTTCGGCAGGTTGGTATAGTCCACCTGCCGTGCCTCGAACGCCGGATTGCGGTCGAGCGCCGCGTAGATATCCGCCGTGCCGATGGCGAAAGCATAGACCGCCTTGCCCGGATCGATCTGCTTGCGTGCGCCCGTTGCCGCGCCTGATTTCACCAGTTCGACGAGGCCCTCGACCATCATCTCGGTGTGGACGCCAAGGTCCTTCACCCCGGCACCGGCAATTGCGCGCCCCACTGCATTGGGCAGTCCGCCGATGCCCAGCTGCAGGCAGTCCCCGTCGCGGATTTCCGCCGCCACCAGCTGCGCGATGGCAAGGTCCACCTCGTTCGAAATCGCGCTCGGCAGTTCGGGAGCGGGGAGGGCAGGCACATCGATCACGAAGTCCACTTCGCTCTCGTGCACCGCGTTATCCGGCCCGAAGCAGTATGGCAGCGCCGGATTGACCTCGACGATCACCACATCCGCGCGTTCCACCAGTGAACGCAAATAGGAGGCAGAAATCGAGAAGTTGTAATTGCCGTCCGCATCCTTCGGGCAGACCTGGAACACCGCGATATCCACGCGTTCCACAAAGCGGCGATAGAGATCGGGCCACTCGCCCAGATTGAGCGGGATATAAGTGCAGCGCCCCGCATCGAACTGCCGCCGGTCGTATCCGCTGAAGTGCCAGCTCGCCGAAAGCATGTGCGCGCCTTCGGGATCGGCCTCCTGAAACGCGCGCGGCCGCGTCGTCAGGCAACTGCGCACTTTCACGCCCGATAGCTCGTGCACCCGCCCAGCCAGCGCCTTGTCGAACGCCTCGGTCTGCGTCGCGCCAAATCCGTAATCGAGCCACATGCCGGACTTGACCAGCCTGGCGGCTTCCTCTGCCGTAATCAGTTGCGGCATATCAGGCGCGCTTTCCCGTCCGCAGCAGCCAGAAGGCCACCGCAAACAAGCCCGCCACCAGCAGGCTCATCCACAGCTGCGAGGCAAGGTCCGGCTGCAGCGCCATGAACACCAGCACAGCCAGCATCGCCGCCAGCGCCACCAGCGTGCCATAGGGGTGGAACCACATCTTCAGCGTCAGCTTCTCCGGGGCCTCGCGCTCCGCCCGGTTGCGCTCCCTCAGCTGCGCGATGCCGACCAGCATGTAGAGCAGGATCATCGTCACGCCCGAGGAATTGACGAGGAAGCTGAACACCGTCCCCGGCGAAAGCCACTGCGCCGCCAGCGCGCCATAGGCGAAGAGGCTCGCGGCAATGATCGCCCGCGCCGGCACCCCGCGTCCGTTCACATGCACCAGCCAGTCCGGCGCATCGCCAAACCGCGCGAGGCCGAACAGCGCACGGCTCGTCACGTAGAGGCCGCTGTTGAGGCACGAGAGCACCGCCACCAGCACCACCGCGCTCATGATCGTCTCGCCGCCCGGAATATGCATGGCCGCCAGCGTCGTGGCGAAGGGCGAATGCCCCGGCACGATTTGCGTCCACGGCACCACCGCCACGATCAGCCCGATGGCGAGCACGTAGAAAATCACGATGCGCAGTGCGACCGAAACGGTCATCCGCGCGATCACTTTGGCCGGATCAGGCGATTCCGCCGCCGCAATCGTCGCGATTTCCGCCCCGCAGAGCGAGAAGATGGTCGAGGCGACGCCCGCCAGCACTGGCCCCCAGCCATGCGGCGCAAACCCGCCATGCGCGGTCAGGTTGCCGATGGAGAAACCCTGCGGCGCCGTGATGCCAAACACCCACAGCCCGCAGATCAGGCTGAACACGAGGATCGCGGCCACCTTGATCGAGGAAAACCAGAACTCGAATTCGCCGTAGCTGCGCGTCGATAGCAGGTTCACCCCGGTCATCAGCGCCGTCAGCGCCCCGCCGATGGCCCACTCCGGCACGCCCGGCAGCCAGCCGCCGATGATCTTGGCTCCGGCAATCGCCTCCACCGCAACCACCACGACCCAGAAATACCAGTAGAGCCAGCCCGAAAGGAATCCGGCCAGATGCCCCAGCCCTGCGCGCGCAAAGTCCGGAAAGCTTGAAACGCCTTCCAGCACGATGGCCATTTCGGCGATCATCCGCATGACGAGCAGGATCAGCAGCCCCGCAATAAGATAGGAAATCACCGCCGCCGGCCCGGTCAGCGAAATCGTCGTCGAAGAACCGACAAACAGCCCCGCGCCGATGATGCCCCCGATCGCGATCATCGAAACATGGCGCGGCAGCAGCGTCCGGCTCAGCTCCACGCCGCCCGCCTGTCCTGCTTCTGCGATCCCCACTGCGCCCACGCCATTCCCCTTTGCTTGACCCCGCGTAGGGATAAGCGGCAGCGCGGGCGTGTCAAATGCCGCGTTGGCAGCTCACTGCGCCCAACCGCCGCCAAACATCGTCATTGCGAGCGTAGCGAAGCAATCCAGAGCGCCTTGCACCAACGCTCTGGATTGCTTCGCTACGCTCGCAAGGACGAGCAGAGGACAGGTTACTCCTCGTTCCCGTTCCTACCTTCGTCATTCCCGCGAAGGCGGGAATCCCGAGCAGCTAGGCACCCCCTTCAAAACCCCAGCGGTGCGTTCTCCTTCACTTCCTTCATCACGAAGAACGTCCGCGTCTGCCGCACCCCCGGCAAAGTCAGCAGCCGCTGGCCGTGGAGCGCGTTGAAATCGGCAATGTCGCGCACGCGGATCTTCAGCAGGTAATCGAAGTCCCCCGCGACCAGATTGCAATCGAGCACTTCCTTCATCCCCACCACCGCGCCCTCGAACGCGGCGAAGCTTTCGGGCGTGGACCGATCCAGCACCACGCCCACCATCACTAGCGTGCCGAGCCCCACCACGCCCGGATCGACCGCCCCCCGAAACCCGGTGATCGCGCCCAGCTCCACCAGTCGCGCCACGCGCCTGTGGCAAGTCGCCGGGCTCACGTTCGCGGCCTCGGCCAGTTCCTGGTTGGACCGCCGCCCGTCCGCCTGCAGCAGACGCAGCAGATTGCGGTCGATGCGGTCAAGCTCGATGGAAGGTTCTTTCATAGAACATCGATCTACCGGATGATAAATGAAACTGAAAGGCATTCAGTACCGATCAAAGTCAGGCAGGCCCCCAAGATTGCAAACACCTTCCACACAGTTTGCATTAGCCTCCGCAGCGAATCACACCCGAAGCCGGAGCCCGCATGTCCCTCCTCACCCCGTTCGAACGCTACCCGCTCACCTATGGCCCCACCCCAATCGAGCATCTCCCCCGCCTCAGCGAGGCGCTGGGCGGCAAGGTCGAGATCTGGGCCAAGCGCGATGATTGCAACTCGGGCCTCGCGTTCGGCGGCAACAAGCTGCGCAAGCTCGAATACATCGTCCCCGATGCGATCGCCTCGGGCGCGGATACGCTGGTTTCCATCGGCGGGGTGCAGTCCAACCACACCCGCATGGTCGCCGCCACCGCCGCCAAGCTCGGCATGAAGTGCGTCGTCGTGCAGGAAAAGTGGGTGCCGCATTATGACGCCGTGTATGACCGCGTCGGCAACATCCTGCTCACCCGCCTGATGGGCGCAGACAGCCGCCTCGTGGAAGACGGCTTCGACATCGGCATCCGCCAGAGCTGGGAAGACGCGATCGAGAGCGTCAAGGCGGCGGGCGGCAAGCCCTATCCGATCCCCGCCGGCGCCTCGGTCCACAAGTTCGGCGCGCTGGGCTACGTCGGTTTCGCGGAAGAAGTCGCGCAGCAGGAAGAGCAACTCGGCTTCAAGTTCGATTACATCGTCGTCTGCGTCGTCACCGGCTCCACGCAGGGCGGCATGATCGTCGGCTTCGCCGCGCAGGACCGCGCCCACACCGTGATCGGCATCGATGCTTCCGGCACGCTCGATCAGACCCGCGATCAGGTGCGCATGATCGTCGACAACACCGCCGAACTCGTCGGCCTCGGCCGCAAGATCCGCGAGGACGAGATCGTCATCAACCCGGACTACGCCTACCCAGCCTATGGCGTGCCCTCCGAGGAAACCAACGAAGCCATCCGCCTCGCCGCCCGCACCGAGGCGATGATCACCGATCCGGTCTATGAGGGCAAATCGATGCAGGGCATGATCGATCTCACCCGCAAGGGCTTCTTCCCCGAAGGCGCCCGCGTCCTCTACGCCCACCTCGGCGGCGCGCCCGCGATCAACGGCTACAGCTACTACTACAAGGACGGTTAGGCCCAAGCGCCCCGGCAAAACCCCATAAACTTCGTCATTCCCGCGCAGGCGGGAATCCAGAGCGCCAAAAGGCGGCGCCCACGCCTGTCCGCTCTGGACCCCCGCCTTCGCGGGGGTGACGAAAATTTGGTGTGATCAGGCCCTCCCCATTTTGGCGAAGCCCAAATGGGGAGGTGGCCCGCCGCAGGCGGGTCGGAGGGGCTTACAACCGCTCCAGCGTCAACAACCGCCGATCCCCCAGCCAGGCCCGCCCAAGCGCCGCCTCTGCCGCGCGCGCTTCCAGCTTGTGTCCTAGCGCGGCCTCGCTCTGCGCCAGCCCCCACAGCGCCCAGCCATTGCCCGGCGCCACCAGCAGCGCCTGATGAAACGCATCGCGCGCCTCCGCCGCCTTGCCGCCTGCCAGCAGCGCCGCGCCCAGCGATTGGCCCACCGGGTAGTACCAATAGGGCGGCTCCTGATAAGGGATCGTCCCCTCGATCGCCTGCGCCTTGCGATAGGCCTCTGCCGCCGCCGTAAAGTCCCCACGCACAAAGGCCATCCGCCCGCGCATCACGTGCTGCGCGAGATGGATGAGGTCCGTCCCCGGCACGCCCGTGCCCTCCAGCACCTTGATCCCCGGATCGGCGGTCAGCTGGTCCATCGCCTTCAACTCAGCTTCCAATGCGGCGGGCCGGTTGATCCGCGCAAAGGCCACCCCGCGCGCATAGTGCCACATCGCCAGCACATAGGGCAGCCGCGCCGTCGGCTTCGGCAGGGCCAGGATCTGCGCCGGTGTTCCCCCTTGCGCAAAAGCGAACGAAGGCGCGGCGACCACGGCCTGAATCCAGCCCAGCTCCACCGCCTTGTCCTCGGGGATGATCCGCATCAGCTTGCGCGCCTGCGCCACTGCCAGCCCCAGATCGCCCGCCTGCTGCGCCGATGTCACGATGAAGTGGACGTTGTGCGGATAGTATCCGTAGCGATACATCCCGTCGTCCGGCACGCGCGCCAGATAGGCCTCGTCCGATTTCGCCGCGGCCACATTGGCCCGGATCGAATCCTTGTAGCGCCCGATGCGGTAATAGATGTGCCCCGGCATGTGGACGAGATGCCCCGCCTCGGGCAGCGCGCTCAGCGCCAGCGCATCCGCCGCCTTTTCCGCGCGCTCCGGGCTGACGTAGTTTTCCATCAGGTGGATATAGAGATGCGCTGCTTGCTGGTGACCGGGATGCCGCGCCAGCACGTCTTCGACCAGCGCCACCGCCTTGTCGATCCGCGCGCGCGGTTCGCTGCGGCCCGGTTGCCAGTAGTTCCACGGGCTCGTGTCCATCGCGGCCTCGGCGGCCAGCACGGCCAGCTCGTCATTGCCCGGATGCGCCGCCGCCAGCCCCAGCATCGCATCGGCATAAGCCGCATCCATCGCCGCCCTGTCCGCCGTGGGATCAGCCGAATAGCGCGCCGCCAGCGCCCCGATCAGCGCCCGGTCGAGCGGGGGCGCATTCCCCGCCAAAGCCTGCGCCTTCTCCAGCGCGGTCAAAGTCGGCGCCAGCGCCTTCGCTTCCATCGGCGCGTTGATATTGGGCCCCTGCACCAAGGCCTCACCCCAGAAGCATAGCGCACATCCCGGCGCAAGCGCCTGCGCCTTGCGGAACGAGGCGACCGCTGCCGCATGGTTGAAGTTGTAGGCCATCTCGATGCCCTGATCGAACCAGGGCCGCGCCTCTGCGGTCAGCCCGCCCGGCTCCAGCGCCGAACGCGGCACGCCGCCATAAAGCGGGAACTTGCCCGGCACCACCGGCCCCATCAGCGCCGCAGCCTGAGCCAAGCGCCGCAGCAGGATCGGCGTGCTGGTACGCGCCTTCTCCGCACAGGCCGCCGCCGCCAGCCGCGAGGGATCGAGCATGGCCAGCGCCGCCACATCGGATGAAGGCGCGCGGTGCAGCGTGGTCGCCGCCGTCGCGGCTCCGCCTGCCAGCAACGCCAGCCCCAGCACTCGATAGATGCGCATGATGTCCCCCCTCGTCCGCCGAGGAGGGGCAGCCTATGCCTGCATCGGCTGCGGCGCAATCACGCCGCAGCCGTCAGGATCATTCCGCTGCTTCGCGCTGCGCCTCGCGGGCGAACATCTCGACCAGTTCGTCGTCGGTGGCTTCGAGAAGCTTGGCCGCCCAGGTGTGGAAGACCTGTCCGCCGCGCTCGTTGCGGCCAAACAGCACGTCCTTCATCAGTCCGCTCTGCAGCGCCACGTGCTGGCGCTTGCCGGTCTTGTAGTCCTCGTCGCGCACCACGATCTCGAGGAAGTCGAACTGCTCGTGCGCGGCCTTGATCGCCACTTCGTCCGAGGGCTTCTTCTCCATCACGTAGAACTGGGTGGTATAGCTTTCGCCCACCTTGTCGCCGGGGAAAAGCTGGCTGATCATCGCCCCGCGCAGGCCGCCGCCGTAGAAGCTGGCGATCGAGATGTGCGGGAAGATCGTCCACACGCCCTGCACCAGCACGTCGTCGGAAATCTCGTCGTCGTTCAGCTGACTGAGGTCGATCTGGCGGTCATCGCCCGAGGAAACCTTGATCGCAAACTTCGAAGGCGTGGACAGGCGCTGGTGCGGCCCGAACTCGAAGTAGTTGGCGCGGTTGTAGAAATCCGAACCGAAGGTGTTCGCGTGGAGCACCGGCAGGTGGTAGAAATCGAGGTAGCCGTCATAGGCCGTCTTCCAGTTCGGCCCCGAAAGCGTGCGCTGGCTGAAGAGATACCAGTCCTTGAACCCGAAGGCCTCCAGCAGGCTGTCATAGCCGCACAGGTAATCCGCGATCGAAAGCTTGGAATTGGGGTCCAGCGTCGCCCAGATCAGCCCGGCGCTTTCATAGACCGGGAAGCGCGTCAGGCAGAGTGCGGCCTTGTCCACCGCGCCGAAATCCTGCGGGCTCGCCACGCCGATCAGGTCGCCGTCGTTCTTGAAGGTCCAGCCGTGATAGCCGCAAGTAAACCGGCTGGCATTGCCGCTGCCGGAGGCGACCGGGTTGCCGCGGTGCGTGCACATGTTGAGGAACGCGCCGACCGAGCCATCGCGCTGGCGGGTGAGCAGCAGCGGCACGCCGGCAATGTCCATCGCCTTGTAATCGCCCGGCTGCGGAATCTCGCACGAAGGCGCAACCATCAGCGGCAGGCGGCGGAAGATCTGCTTCTTCTCGCGCTCGAACAGCGCCTCGTCGGTATAGGTCGAGGCGGGAATGCGCACGACTTCGTCCGCGAGTTCCATCGTCCCGGCATCGCCATGGGCGATAAGCGAACGGGTCATTTCGATCAGCTGTTCACGTGACATGGTTGTATCCTCGGTTCCCGGTGCAGGGCTTTTCCGGCCAACAGTGATCCCCGGCAGCCCTGCCTGCAATTGTCATTTTTGCTTGGTGCGGCCTAACGCGACAATTGCGCGTTGAGCAGCATATGGAAATGCCGGATCTTCGTCTCGCCATAGTTGGCGAACACGATCTCCTTCGATTTGATCGATTTCATGCCCTTCTGCACGTGCGGCAGGTTCACCACGTCCTGGTTGAACACCTTGGCCAGCATGCCCAGCTCCTCGGCGTCGCAGTAGTCGTCGTCGAAATCGAGCCAGTGGACCTTGGCCGGGGCAGGGCGCTGCTCACCTTTCCGCACCGGCATCATGAACATCGTCTCGTGGATGCACTCCTCCGGATTGTCGCCCAGCGGGCGGAACCGGTAGAAGATCGGGTTGAGGCACCCCCACGGGCTGATGTTGGGGAAGAGGTTGTAGTAGATCGTGTCGACGAATTCGGCGTCGGACATGCCGTCTACCTCGTCGCCCAGCACCTTGCGCCAGCGCTCGCGCGCCTCGTTCGCCATGGCCTTGCGGCGGTCCTGCACCGGGCCGGTGGAGGTGTGGTCTTCCTCCAGCTCCCATCCTTCGGGTAGCCGCCCGCCAACCCAGTCGCACAGCTGCACATCGGCATGATCGAGCGCGCCCTCGATATGGTGCGCCTGGTGATCGAAGATCCCCGTCTGCCCATCGCGCGCGGTCACTTTCACGCGGTCCTCGCCCAGACGCTCATAGACATTGCCCGAAAGCGCGTGGCGCACTTTGGCATAAGTCTTCGCGCCTTCCAGCGGCTCGGCCACAAACGCCGGGTTCACATGCGGACTGAGCAGCCCATTTGGCGAAATCGCGCGCGACATGTTGCCGAACACGTCATACTTCGAATTGGCATCGCCCATCACATCGAGCAGCGTGGGGTGCGTCGCCACCACGTGATAGGCCTCCATGAAGGCTTCCTGCGCCACCTTCCAGTTGCAGCGCAGCTTCTTCGCCACATGCACCGCCTTGTAGCGCCGCTCGAACGGGATCGGCTGGAAGTGCCGGTCGATATCGCCGAGGAAGTCCTCGAAGGGTTCGGCGTTGTCATCCGGATTGATGAACACCCAGCCGCCCCAGCGCCCCGTGCGCACTGGTGGCAGGCTGTGCGTCTTTGCGCTGACAGAGGGGAAATCCCACTGGCACGGCACTTCCTTCAGCGCCCCGTCGATGCCCCAGTTCCAGCCGTGGAACGGGCAGCGGAACCCGTGAAGACCCTTGCTGTCCTCGGTCAGCAACGCGCGCCCGCGGTGGAGGCAGGCGTTGGGAAAGGCCTTGATCTCGTCCGGCGCAGTGCGCACGATGATGTAGGAAAGGTGCGCAATGTCATAGACATGGCTGTCCCCCACGTTCGGGATATCGTCCTCATGGCAGGCCATCTGCCACACCCGCTTCCACAGCCGCTCGACCTCCAGATCGAAGAAATCGCGCGAATGGTAGATGCTCGGATCGACGATCGTCGGCCCCGGCGGTAGCGGGCACTCCTCGCGCAGACGCGGCGGCACGCGGTGCGTATCCATGTCCAGCAGTGCGTCATAGGTAATGCCTTTGGACCGGTTGGTGCCGGTAAGTGTCTCGACCATGGGTCTTCTCCCTGTGTCTGCTCAGGCGGGATCAAAGCGCAGCGGCAGCGATTGCATCCCGCGCAGGATATTGCTGGCGGCGAACTGAAACGGATTGTCCGGATTGGCGAAGCGCAGGTTCTTCAACCGCCGCAGGATGATCGGCAGCGCCGTCACCATCTCCACCCGCGCCAGATGCATGCCAAGGCAGGTATGCACCCCCGCGCCGAAGCCGACATGCTTGCTCGCATTGGGCCGCGCCACGTCGAACCGGTCGGGGCTCTCGAACACTGCCGGATCGCGGTTGGCCGAGCCATAGCGCAGCAGCATCGGCTCGCCTGCCTTCAGCGCCACCCCGCCCAGCACCGTGTCTTCCTTCACCACCCGCCACATGTTGTGGGACGGTGAGAGGTGCCGCGCGGTCTCCTCCACCCAATTCGGCACGAGGCTTTCGTCCGCCATGATCGCGCGCATCTGCTCCGGATTGGCGAGGAGCTGCGCCAGCGCATAGGCCAGCGCATGGGCGGTCGCTTCCTGCCCGGCGGTGAAGATCTGCTGCACGATCGAATAGATTTCGGCATCGTCCAGGGGCCGTTCCGAGCCGTCATCCTCCGGCAGCCGAGCGGCGAGGAGGTCGGAAATCACATCCGTCCCCGGCTCCGCCCGCCTCTCCGCCATGATATTGCGGAAATAGCCCTGCATCGCGATCTCGCTGCGAGCGAGGTCCGCGCGCTGCTCAGGCTTCGCGTTGCCGTTCAGCCGCAGGATCGCCGCGCGCACCCAGTTTTGGAACATCGGAATATCATCGCGCGGCACGCCCAGCACGTCGGCGATCACGATACCCGGCAGCATCTCGGCAAACTGCGATTTGAACTCGACCGCTCCGTCCTTGATGAACCGGTCGATCAGGCCATTGGTCACTTCCGCCACATAGGGCGCCATTGCATTGACCCGGCTCAGCGGCAGCGCATGCATCGCGATCCGCTTGTAGCGCGTGTGTTGCGGCGGATCGGCGGTCAGCATCGTGTTCCGGCGCGGCATCCCCTGATTGAGGATCGCGGTCTCCTCTGCATCGAACGCGCCTGAACCGCCCGAACTCAGCAGCGTCGAAAAGTCGCTCGAGAAGACCTTGGGCTTCTTGTTGACCTCCAGCACCAGCTCGTAGGTCGATACCGAGACGATCCCCGTCTTGGGATCGCGAAACACCGGCGCCTCGCGCCGCAGCCGGTCGTAGTAGGGGTAGGGGTTCTGGAGAGTCTCCGGGCTCGTCGCGTCGATCCGTTCCAGCGCTTCCATTGCGGGGTCTCCCATCAGCCCATCTTCATCCGATATGGATGATGAAGCAGCACACCCCGCGCGGGCTTTGACCTGCCTCAATTTTGCGGCCCTCAAAAATGAGAGCACGTCTGCTGGCGAAACCGCCAAGGCTTGCAACTCCGGCCCCCTCGCGTACGAACAGGCCAGGCCGCGCCAAGGGGGAACTGCAGCACATGAACCGGACCATCTGGCGCGCCTTCCTCGCCGCCGCCGCACTCCTTTTCGGCGCTCCCCTCGCCGCCCAGTCCGCACCGCAGGGTGAGGTCGTCACCACCGCCTCGGGCAAGGTCGAAGGCTTTGTCCGCAATGGCGCGCTCGAATTTCGCGGCATCCCCTATGCCGCCCCCGTCGCTGGCGACGCGCGCTGGAGCATGCCGCAGCCCGCCGCCGTGTGGACTGGCGTCCTGCCCGCCATGCACTTCGGCGGCGCCTGCCCGCAGGCCGCGCGCTACGGCCTCACCGAACGCAGCGACGAGGAGAACTGCCTCACGCTCAACATCAGCCGCCCCACCGCCAAAACCGCCACCAAGCGCCCCGTCCTCGTCTGGCTCCACGGCGGCGCCTTCGTCGGCGGCGCGGCCTCGCTCTACCGGCTGGACCGCCTCGCGCAGGGTCTCGATGCCGTCATCGTCAGCGTGAACTACCGCCTCGGCGTGTTCGGCTTCATGGCCCCGCCGGCTGGCACCACCGGTGCAGGCCACGTCCTCGGCCTCGAAGACCAGCGCCTCGCCCTGCGCTGGGTCAAGGCCAACATCGCGGCCTTTGGCGGTGATCCGGAGAACATCACCCTCGCGGGCGAATCCGCCGGTGCCGCCTCGGTCTGCATGCACCTCCAGGCTCCCGAGCAAACCAAGGGCCTGTTCCACCGCGCGATCATCCAGAGCGCCTCCTGCAGCACCCCCCTGCGCACCCTCCCGCAGGCGGAGGCCTTCGCCGCCAAAGTCGCCAGGGAAGCCGGCTGTCCCGATCTCGCCTGCCTCAAAGCCATCGATCCGCAAGCCCTGATCGCCGCGGGAGCCAAAGCCGCTAGCGGCGAACTCGTGGCCTTCGCGCCCTTTACAGGAGGCCCGACGCAGCCGAGCGCCACCATGGCTGCGCTGCAATCCGGCCAGTTCCTCCGCGTCCCCGTGCTCAACGGCTTCACGCGCGATGAAATGCGCCTCTACGTCGGATATGATGTGCAGGGCGGCGCGAAGGTCACCCCCGAAACCTACCCCACCGCCGTCCGCGCCCTCTATGGCGACAAGGCCGACAAGGTGCTCGCCCGCTACCCCCTCAAACCCGGCGAACACCCCGCTGAAACGCTCGGTTCGCTGATGACGGACTTCATGCCCGGCCTCGGCATCACCCACTGCCTCGAAATCGAAAGCGGCCGCCTCCTCGCTGCCCACACGCCGGTCTTCCAGTGGGAATATGCGGACCGCACCGCGCCATCACGCGGTGTCTCGATCCCCATCAGCCCCGAACCCGGCTTCAATCTCGGCGCAGTCCATTCGGCAGAGCTCAACGCCCTGTTCCCCAATTTCTCCAACACCGCCGCGATGACCGCGCCCGATCTCGCCCCTGCCTCGCAGGCTCTGGCAGACGTCATCGTCACCACATGGGCCGCCTTCATGCGTAGTAATCCTACCGCGCAGGAATGGCCCGCCACCCGGCCCGGTTCCGTGATGCGTTTCGAACCCGCCGGCATCCGCCCTGTCGACGCCTGGGCCGAGTACCATTGCGATTTCTGGCGGGCAGAATATCCGGCCTTCTTCGGCCAATCCGCAAAGGACCCCAAATGAACACCGCAATCGTCACCGGCGCCGCGCAGGGCCTCGGCCTCGTCACCGCCCGCCGCCTCGCCGCCGCCGGCTACCGCGTCGTCCTCACCGATATGCAGGACGTGACCGAACAAGCCGCCGCCATCGGCGCGGGGGCCATCGGCATCAGCGGCGACGTATCCAGCGAAGCCTTCGTCGAAGACATGGCCACCCGGATCGCCAGCGACTTCGGCGGCGCGCAGGTTCTCGTCAACAACGCCGGCATCAGCCTGATCCAGCCCGCCGAAGATACCACGCTAGATCAGTGGCAGCGCATGATGGCCGTCAACCTGCAAGGGCCCTTCCTCCTCTGCCGCGCCTTCGGCCGCCAGATGCTAGGCGCGGGCAAGGGCTCCATTGTCAACGTCGCCTCGGTCGCGGGCCTCGGCGGGGTGATCCATCGCTCGGCCTACAACACCTCGAAGCACGGCCTCGTCGGCCTCACCCGCACGCTCGCGGGCGAATGGGGTGGCCGCGGCGTGCGCGTGAACGCCGTCTGTCCCGGCTGGATCAAGACCGAGATGGACGTGAAGGACATGGGCTCGGGCGCCTACGACGATACCGATATCGTGAACCGCGTGCCGATGGCCCGCTTCGCCCAGCCCGAAGACATCGCCGAAGCGATCACCTTCCTCGCCTCCGACGCCGCCTCCTTCATCAACGGCGTCAGCCTCCCCGTAGACGGCGGCTGGACCGGCGACATCAGCTGGGACAGCCTGCGCCTCAAGACGCGGTGACGGGCGGTCCGCACAAACAAAAGCCCTCTCCCCTTGAGGGGAGAGGGTTGGGAGAGGGGTTCGCATCCCGAGCCAACCCCTCGGAAAAAAGCGCGTCCAGCGGGCAGGGGCCACAGCCCTTGCATTGCCGGCCCCGCACCTCCCTCCACTCTTCGTCATTCCCGCGAAGGCGGGAAGCCAGAGCGGTTAACGCAGCCCATCTGCGTATCGCTTCGGCCTGCGCTCTGGCAGGGTAGAGACAAGTAAATATAAACGACTATGGTGCCTTTTCCGCAGCGCCCCATGATTATTTCGCTTGCGACCGTATCTCGGCGTCCAGTACTCTCGAACAGAAAAATACGAGTCTGTTCTGATGAACGGCTGACTGCATTGTTTTGAAGAGGGGATTTGACGATGCTCGACAATCCTGCTGCACCGCAAGGTGCCGCTCTCGTTCAGATCACCGGCGAATTGTTCAAGAAGTGGATGAAAGCGTGCGGCGCGAAGAGCATTGACTCGGCTAATCCGTTCCAGATCGTGGCCATTCTTGTCCAGGACGTCTGGAAGGATCACGAACATGCATCGGGCGGTGGCACGCCGCCAAACTGGCATCTGACCATGATGAGCCCGCAAGATGATCGCAATTCGACCCGATCCAAGAACTTTCACTTCAAGGCAGAGTTTGGCAAGGCCTGCTCGCACTACTGGCACTATACTCTGCATAGAAACCCAACCACCAGAACCTGGTACTGGGTCGGTGCGCCGAACGAACATATTCCGGAGACAAACCAGGGCGGCGGCGGTGCAGGTGCGAACCACGGCCTGCTCAAGTCGAATCTGACCTTGGTGGAAATGCACTTGCGCCAGCGGCCCACACTGGAATCGGGCATGTCGAACAAAAAGCGCAATGCGCTGCTCAAGGTTCTCAACAGATGGGATGAGAAGGGCAGCCTGACCGAAAACAACGGCGTGTTCGACGGCGGCATGTCAGTCCAGTCTTGATATCGATCTAGCTGATTCAGACCTTGTCTGCGTCACGGCGATATAATCGGAAACCAAGCCGGATCGCCCTTTAGGTGGCCGACGTATTTTAGCCGTTCGATGGCAATTTTCGAAACGTCGCCGGGCGTGACGCATTGGGAAGGCAATTCGGTCAAGTTTACGCCTGCCTGCTTGAAGGCTTCGATCACCAGTTGCGAGCAAAAGAAACCGCCGGGCTGGGGGCCGACCACTCTGCACAACAATTTGTCAGCCGATACAAGCGCACCTTTTTCGGAATAGCGCGTCCCGACTCTGGAGACTGCCCAGTTCACGACCTTGCTAGCTGTCCCGATATCAAGGTTCGGCACGCGATATGCGACAGCCAGTGAACCGTGTTCAACTGCCGCGTCGATGGACCGCCGCACGACACCTTCGCCAATTGCTTCAACAACTTCAGAACTGTTTATGCAGAGCAGCGCGTGGCTGACGACGGCCTTAGTGCCAATCCGTATGGCCCCAGAAACCCACGAACCGGTCGTTGAAACGATGAGATCGGCTGTCCTCAGTGCAGAGGGAACAAGGCAGTTTCCCCCCGCTGCCGGAGCCAGTGTAATCGGCTTCTCGAAATCAAACATCACCATCCTCCGCGTCTTTCCCGCGATCACCGGTATGCCACTAGATCGTTCATGCATGCAAACTCTAGCTGGATATACTGAAAGATTTACAGTTCTGCATAATCAGGAAATTAAAGAGGTATGAAGCAGGTACATCAAGATGACTGTTCGTGTAGCGCGAATACGGAGGCATTGTCGACTAAGTCCATGTAAAGGATTGCGAAAAAGCTTATGGTGGAATTTCGCAAGATCACAAACTCTTCCCTGTCAGGTAAACCTGCCACACCTGACCTACATCGCAGTCACGTCGCAAAACGCACCAGTCTCCCACCTTTAAATAACAGACGCGTCTGTTATTTATAAATCGCTGTCCTACAGCCACCTCCATGCAGCATGATGCAGCGCGTCCACTCCCCAGCCGGAATCGCCCGTTTTACCGCACTCCTTCGCCCAACCATGCCACCCATTGATCGCTGTAGTCGATCAAATCCGCTTCATTGATCGATTGCAATTATTCCCCAGGACACTGTCAACTGTGTCAACTTCACCCCGCGCCGACTGTCAGATTGAGGAGTGGGCAAGCCGCGCCCCCGCGCGTTTCATGAGCGGGATAAGATAGGGAGAATGCCATGCGTGTTGCTCTGCCAGAGGCCCATCACCAGAACCCGCTCGGCCATTTGTCCGAGCATTATGCGCCCGAGATCGTGAACGCCGCTTTCGGCTTTTCCGATGTGACCTACCGCATGTCGAAGCTGCCCACTCGCCTGTTCGAAGGCGCGCGGATGCGCACCGCGCTGATCAACGGATGCCAGCTCTGCCAGAACTTCCGCGTGCTGCGCGATCGGCCCGATATCGAGCACAACAATGGCCCCGCGCCGGACGAGGCGTTCTACGCCGCCGTCCACGAATGGCGCACCTCGTCCGTCCTCTCGGAGCGCGAGAAGCTGGCTATCGAATACGCCGAGAAGGTCGGCCTCGATCCGCAGGGCCTCGCGGCGGATGAGGACTTCTGGGCGCGCTACAAGGCCGCGCTCACGGATGAGGAGATCGTCGATCTCGCCTTCTGCGTCGCGGTGTGGATGGGGCTCGGGCGCGTTGCCCACGTCCTTGGCCTCGATGCGGTCTGCGCTTTGCCGGCGCTGCGCGAAGTGGCCTGATGGATCGGCGCGGTTTGCTTGGCACGCTGGCGGCAGGGGGAGCAGCGCTGGCGGCGAACGCTCCGGCCTCCGCTGCCGAACCGCCCGCCGGCCCGCGCTCGGTCCTTGTCTATTCCGCCGTTGCCTTGCTGGAAGAACGCGTCCCCCACGGCACCACGCCTTATGGCGAGCGGTTCCGCGTCCCGATCATCGGTGGCAGTTTCGATGGGCCGGACATCAAGGGCCGCATCCTTCCCGGCGGCGCGGACTGGCAGCTCCTGCGCGCTGATGGCTATCTCGAACTCGTCGCCGATTACTACATGGAAACCGACGACAAGGTGCTGATCAAGGTCAACAACCGCGGCCTTGTCCAGACCGTGCCGGGCGCAGACGGCAAGCGCTATGCAATGACCACGCCGCGCTTCGAGGCGCCGTTGGGCAAGTACGGCTGGCTCAACCAGCTGATCTTCGCCGGAACGGTGGCTCCGGGGGATGGCAAGACGCCTTCGGTCAGGCTCGGGATCTTCAAGCTGGTCTGAGGCTTTCCCCAGCGCGCCGAACGTGCCACGCTGCACACGTCCGTTTTACCGCGTCCGGAAAGCCTCGCCCGATGAATACGCCCGATCTTGCCGCCTGGTGGATGCCGTTCACCGCCAACCGCCAGTTCAAATCGCAGCCCCGCCTCCTCGCCGAAGCGCGCGGGATGTTCTACCGCTCGGCGGACGACCGCGAGATTCTGGACGGCACCGCGGGCCTGTGGTGCGTCAATGCCGGACACGGGCGCGAGGAGATTGCCGACGCCGTCTCGCACCAGATCCGCACGATGGACTTCGCGCCCGCCTTCCAGATGGGCCACCCCATCGGCTTCGATTTCGCGACCCGCCTTGCCGAGATCGCGCCCGCCGGGCTTGACCGGGTGTTCTTCACCGGCTCGGGTTCGGAATCGGTCGATACCGCGCTCAAGATCGCGCTCGCCTACCAGCGCGCCATCGGCCAGGGCACGCGCACTCGCTTCATCGGGCGCGAGCGGGGCTATCACGGCGTCGGCTTCGGCGGCGTTTCGGTGGGCGGCATCCTCAACAACCGGCGCGTGTTCACCAGCCTGCCCGGCACCGATCACATGCGCCACACCCACGATCCGGCACGCAACCGCTTCACCCGCGACATGCCGGAGCACGGCGCGGAGCTGGCCGACGATCTCGAACGGCTGGTCCAGCTCCACGGCGCGGAGACCATCGCGGCGGTGATCGTCGAGCCGGTTGCGGGCTCCACCGGCGTGCTGCCGCCGCCCAAGGGCTACCTCGAACGCCTGCGCGAAATCGCGACGCGGCATGGCATCCTGCTGATCTTCGACGAAGTGATCACCGGCTTTGGCCGCCTCGGCACACCGTTCGGCGCGGATTACTTCGGCGTCACCCCCGATCTCATCACCACCGCCAAGGGCATCACCAACGGCACCCTGCCGATGGGCGCAGTCTTCGCCAGCCGCGCGGTGCATGATGGTATCGTGCAGGGGCCGGAAAACCTCATCGAACTGTTCCACGGCTATACCTATTCCGGCCACCCCGTCGCCTGCGCGGCGGGCCTCGCCACGCTCGATATCTATGCCCGCGAGGGGCTGCTGACGCGCGGGGCCGACCTTGCGCCGCTCTGGGCCGATACGCTGCATGCCTTGCGCGATGCGCCGCATGTGATCGACGTGCGCACCATCGGCCTCGTCGGCGCGATCGAGCTCGCTTCGCGCGATGGCGCACCGGGCGCGCGGGCCTATGACGTGTTCACCGATTGCTTCCGGTCCGGCCTGCTGATCCGCGTGACGGGCGACATCATCGCGCTCTCTCCGCCGCTGATCATCGAGCCCGACCATATGGGCCGCATTGCCGAAACGATCCGCGCTGCGTTGGAACGGGCGGGATGAGGTATCTGCTTGCCGCTGCGGCGGCGCTATGTGCGGCACCGGCAGCAGCCGCGCCCATCGGCATGAGCGAGACCGAGCAGCAGGCGCCTGCCGTGCCGCCCATTCTCTCGGCGCGCGAGCGGGCGGAGGCCGAGAACCGCATTCTCGCCGAGCGGCTCGATACGGTGATCCCAGCAATCATGCGCGCGGAAGGCATCGACCTGTGGCTGCTGGTGGCGCGCGAGTATTTCGAGGAGCCGGTGGTCGCCTCGATGCTCGATGCCGAGAACATGCATGCGCGGCGGCGGACGATCCTGATCTTCCACGATCCGGGCGGCGGCAAGCCGGTCGAGCGGCTCACCGTCAGCCGCTACGGCCTCGGTGGACTGTTCGAGCCGGCCTGGGATCCGGCAAAGCAGCCCGATCAGTGGCAGGCGGCGGCGGATATCGTGGCGGCCCGCAATCCGGCAAAGATCGCGGTCAACGTGTCCGATCTCCACCAGTTCGCCGATGGCATGACGGTGAGCCAGTACGACAAGTTCACCGCCGCGCTGCCGGCTGCCCTGCGCCAGCGCGTGGTCAGCGGCGAAGGGCTCGCCATCCGCTGGCTGGAGACGCGCACCCCCACGGAGATGACGCTCTACCCGACGATCGAGCGCATCGCCCATGCCGTTATCGGCGAGGCGTTTTCGCGCAAGGTCATCAACCCCGGCGTCACCACCGCCGAGGAGGTGCAGTGGTGGTACCGCGACCGGCTGCTGCAGCTTGGCCTCGATGCGTGGTTCCACCCCTCAATCGCCATCCAGCGGCAGGGCGCGAAGGGCATGCTCGAAGGCGCCGAAGTGATCCGGCCCGGTGATCTGCTGTGGACCGATTTCGGGATCACCTACCTCAGGCTCAACACCGATACCCAGCATCTGGCCTATGTGCTGAAGCCGGGCGAGACGGAGGCACCGGCGGGCCTCAGGCAGGGCCTTGCGAACACCAACCGCGTGCAGGATTTCCTGACCCGCCAGTTCGTGGTCGGTCGCAGTGGCAACGAGGCACTGGCGCGCGCGCGCGCGGGGGCCAAGGCTGCGGGCCTCGATCCCTCGATCTACTCGCATCCCATCGGCCTGCATGGCCACGGCGCGGGGCCGTCGATTGGCTTCTGGGACAACCAGAACGCCGATCCGCGCGGCGATGCGGCGATCCATGCGAACACGGCGTGGTCGATCGAGCTGACGTCCTATGCCGCCGTGCCCGAATGGGGCGGCCAGCGCGTCGATTTCCGGGCGGAGGAGAATGCTTTCTTCGATGGCAAAACCGTGCGCTTCATCGATGGACGCCAGACCAGCCTGACCCTGATCCCCTCGGGCCCCTGACGCTTTCCGGCCACATCGGCCCCAAGGCGTTGTTGCCGGCGCTGATTGTAGTAGTGTGCATTCCTTCGCGGGGAGGCTTGCAGCCATGTTCGATTTTCTGAGGAAGCAGTTCGTCGATGTCATCGAATGGCTGGAGCAGCCGGGCGACATCGCGTGGCGGGTGCCCTTCGCCGATCACGAGATTCAGCACGGCGCGCAGCTGACGGTGCGCGAGGGGCAGATCGCGGCGTTCCTCAACGAAGGCACGCTGGCGGACTATTTCGGGCCGGGGCTGCACACGATCGAGACCGCGAACCTGCCGCTGCTGACCAACCTGATGAACTGGGACAAGGGTTTCCGGTCTCCCTTCAAGTCCGATGTCGTGTTCTTCTCGCTCAAGGAGCAGCCGGGGCTGAAGTGGGGCACCGCGCAGCCGGTCACTGTGCGCGATGCCGAATTCGGGGCGCTGCGGCTGAGGGCGTTCGGTTCGTGCTCGTATCGCTTGAACGAGGTGGCACCGTTCGCTTCACGCGTGCTGGGCACCATGCCGGGCGTGACGGCCGCCTCGCTCGAGCCGCAGCTGCGCGCCGCGATCCAGACCTCGCTGGCGGCAGCGCTGGGTAGCAGCGGGATCGCGTTTCTTGATCTGGCGGCGAACCAGCAGGCACTGTCTGACCGCATCAAGGCTGAGGTCGACAAGGCCTTTGCGCAGTGGGGCCTCACCTGCCTGTCATTCTACGTCGAGAGCATTTCGCTGCCGGATGAAGTGCAGGCGCACCTCGACAAGGCCAGCTCGATGCGCGTGCTGGGCGATCTTGGCACCTACACCCGCTTTCAGGCGGCCGAGGCGATCGAACAGGCGGCGGGCAACGATGGCGGCATGGCGGGCATTGGCGCGGGCATGGCCGCAGCGACTGCCCTGGGTGGCGCGATGGCGCAGGGATTGGGGACGCAGGGTTTGGGGGCACAGGGATTGGGAGCAGCCCCGGCAGCCACGCCCGCCGAGGATCCGGTGGCGATGATCGAGAAGCTGCACAAGCTGGTGACGATCGGCGCGCTCAGTCAGGAAGAGTTCGACGCCAAGAAAGCCGAATTGCTCGGCCGCATCCGCTGATCGCGCGCGGATCGGGGCCATGGAGAGTCTGACGTGTCCTTCGTGCGGGGCAGCGCTGCCTGTGCGCGATCCGGGCTTGCCCTATTCGACCTGCGCTTATTGCCAGACCCTGGTGCGGCGCGCGGCGGGCAGCGTGGAGGCCGTGGGAACGGTTGCGGCGCTGCCGGCCGACGTTTCGCCCATCCAGATCGGCACCACCTTGGACCGCGGCGGGATTGCGGCCACCGTGGTCGGGCGGGTGCGCTGGGGCTGGTCCGATGGATCGTGGAACGAATGGTTTTTGCGCGCGGCGGACGGGCGGGCGTTCTGGCTGGGCGAGGCGATGGGCATGTTCATGCTCACCAGCGCGTATCCGGCGGTGCTTGCCGTGCCAGCTGTCCGCAACTTTGCCGATGGCAACCCGATGGCGAGGGACTGCACCGTAAAGGCCGGGGGCAAATGGCTGACGGCGACCGACATCAAGGAGGCCGCATGCCTCGGCAGTGAAGGTGATCTGCCGTTCCCGACGCTGCCCAGCTGGACGATGACCAACGTCGATTTCCGCAACGCCGCCGGGGATGCCCTGTCCGTCCAGCGCGATGCCGATGGCACCACCGCGTGGCTCGGTGAGTGGAGCGATCTCGCCGGTCTCAAGCCCGGAAACCTGCGGCAGATCGAAGGCTGGACCAAGCCGGGTGCGCTCGCGTGACGCAGCCGCGCGCGGTCACTTGTCCCTCTTGCGGCGGATCGATCGAGATCCGCGCGGCGGGCTATACCGTCACACTGGCGTGTCGCTACTGCGGCTCGGTGCTCAATGTCGCGCACGAGGATGTGCGGCTGATCAAGGCCTATCGCCGCGTTGCGAAGGACTTCGCGATTGCGCTCGGCACGCGCGGGACATTGTTCGATGTCGAGTGGGAAGTTCTCGGGGCGATGCGGCGGCGCAGCGGCAGCGCCGTCTGGCAGGAGTTCCTGCTGTTCAATCCCTATGCCGGCTATCGCTGGCTGGTGGAGGCGGAGGGCGAGTGGCAGTTCGGCACGATGCTGCTCGACCGGCCGGAGGATGACGGTCTTTCGGTGACATGGCGCGGCCAGTCCTTTGCGCTGGATGAAGATGTCCAGATCGAGACGACGACGGTGCTCGGCGAATTCTACTGGCGCGCCGGGCGGGGGGACAAGGTACAGGGCGCCACGTTCATGCGCGGCCGGGAAGCGCTCTCGCGCGAGACGAGCGCTGATGAAGTGACCTGGACCCAGCTCATCGCGGTCAGCGCGGAGTGGATCAGCGACGCGTTCGTGGTCAAGCAGAAGCACCGGTCGCGACCGCCGCGCCTGCGCGGGCAGGGCCTGAAGCAAGGCTTCATCAAGGCTCCGACCATGGACGAGGGCGACTTGCCAGCCATGCTGCTCATGGCGCTCGCTGCGCTGCTGATGATCATGGCGGTGCAAACCTTTCTGAGCGGCCCTCAGGTCTGCGCCGACGGCAGGGCCACCGTGGAGGTGGGGGCACCGACCAGCACGCAGCCCATCGGCACGATCGAGGTGCGGCGCCCCTGGCAGTTCGTCACGATCGCGGTGGACAGCGACAGTTTTCACAACCGCTGGGTCGATCTCGACTACAGCCTCGTCAACCGCAAGACGCAGCAATCGATCGATGCCTACGGGATCGTCGAGTTCTACACTGGCACGGACAGCGACGGCCCGTGGAGCGAAGGCAGCCACCACACCGATACGCTGTTTTCTAGCGTGCCGCAGGGTACCTATGACGTCTTCGTCGACGTGGGAGCCCATGGCTGGCCCAGCGACCCCCAGCCGGGATCGATCGACCCCGCGAACCCCTGGGGCAATACCGATACGGTGGCGCTGTGGTTTCGCTCCTGCACCGGCGGCTTCTCATGGGGCATGTTCTGGCTGATGGCTGCGCTGCTGTTCAGTGTGCCGGTCATCATCGTCTGGTGGAGGCACGAGGGCTGACATGACCAAGCGCCTGATCCTGTTTGCAGCCTGGTGCATGCTGCTGGTGATGACCTCCGCCGTCTCGACGTGGTTTGCCTGGACGCCGTTCTCCGACGAGGAGCGTTCCTCATCCACGTCCTATCGCGGACCAACCCACAAATGACGTCCGCCAATGATTGCCTTTGCTGACCGAACGATCCCACCGCTTCCGCAGGAGTTCCGCCCATGATCACCCTCGATGTCTTCCTTGCCACCGTGCTCTATGCGGGCCTTGGCATTGTCATCTTCATCCTCAGCTTCGTGCTGGTCGACCGGCTGACTCCGGGCGAGCTGTGGCGCGAGATCATCGAGCGCAAGAACGTGGCGGTGGCGCTGCTGGCGGGCGCGGTCGCGATCGGCATTTCCAATATCATCGCCGCTGCCGTGCATGGTTGAACCCGAAGGCGTGCAGGGCGTCCCGGTCAGCGGCGGTGAGGACGGCGCGCCCGCATCGCTGGCGGTGATCCTGCTGGTCTCGGTGCTGGTCGTCGCCACCTGCGGGCTGGTCTATGAACTGCTGGCCGGAACTCTTGCCAGCTATCTCCTCGGTGACAGCGTCACCCAGTTCTCGACTGTCATCGGCACTTATCTCTTCGCGATGGGCGTGGGCAGCTACCTTTCGCGCCACGTGCGTTCGAACGAGATCGGCGTGTTCGTGCGGGTGGAAATCCTGATCGCGGCGCTGGGCGGCTGGTCGGCAGCCGGGCTGTTTCTGCTGTTCCCGCTGGTCGAGGATTTCCGCATCGCGCTCTATGGGCTGGTGGTGGCCATCGGCGTGCTGGTGGGGCTCGAGATCCCGCTGCTGATCCGCATCTTGCGCTACCGCTTCGCCTTCCGCGATCTCGTCTCCAATGTGCTGACTTATGATTACATCGGTGCGCTGATCGCTTCGCTGCTGTTTCCGCTCGTGCTGGTGCCGCGGCTGGGCATGATCCGCACCGGGTTCGCCTTTGGCCTCGCCAATGTGGCGGTGGCCATAGCGTTGCTGCTGGTGCTGCGCGGGCGGCAAAAGATTGGCGCCGATCTGGCGGCGGCGCTGGCGGTGATGCTCTCGCTCGTCGCGGGGCTGGCCGGGGCGGACCATATCCAGCGCTGGTCCGAGGTCGCCTTTTATGGCGAGCCGGTGATCTATGCGCGCTCCACGCCCTATCAGCGCATTGTCATCACCCGGCGCGGCGAGGATTTGCGGCTCTATCTCAACGGCAACCTCCAGTTCTCGACCCGCGACGAGTATCGCTATCACGAAGCGCTGGTGTGGCCGGTGCTGGGCCGGGTGGCGAACCCGCGCGAGGTGCTGATCCTGGGCGGGGGTGACGGGCTGGCCGCGCGCGAGGTGCTGAAAGACCCCCGCGTCGCGCATGTCACGCTGGTCGATCTCGATCCGGAGATGACCCACCTGTTCCGCGACGAGCCCTCGCTCGCCCGTCTCAATGGCGGCTCGCTCGGTTCGCGGCGGATGACGGTGGTGAACGGCGATGCCTTCCGCTGGGTGCGGCAGGCGCGGGGGCGCTATGATGCGATTCTGATCGACTTTCCCGATCCGACCGAGTTCTCGCTCGGCAAGCTCTATACCGAAAGCTTCTACCGCGAGGTGGCGCGGCTGCTGGGGCCGGCTGGCGTGCTGACGGTGCAGAGCACTTCGCCGCTGGTTGCGCCGCGCTCGTACTGGACGGTGGCGAGCACGCTGGAGGCCGCGGGGCTGAAGGCGCGCGGGTATCATGCCTATGTGCCGAGCTTTGGCGAATGGGGCTTTACCATGGCCGCGCATCAGCCGCCGGGCGATGCGGTGCGGCTGCCGGCGGGGCTGCGCTTCCTCAGCCAGGCGAGCGAGCGGGCGATGTTCGATTTCCCGCCCGACATGGCGCGGCGGCCGACGCCGGTGAACCGGCTCGACAACCAGGCGCTGGTGCGCAGCTTTGCCGAGGAGTGGGGCCGCTACGATGGCTGAGCCGACCCGGCGCGAGGTGCTGAAAGGCGCTGCTGCCGCCAGTGCAGGGGCGCTGGCGTTGCCGGGCTGCGCGGCGCAGAGCTTTCCCGGCACGCTCGGCGGTGCAGACTGGCAGCGCGGCCACCGCGTGCGCGACGGCGGGTTTCCGGCACCGCAGGGGAGGGCCGAGGAAGCGGCGATCGTGATTGCTGGCGGCGGCGCGGCGGGGCTCGCAGCGGCCTGGCGGCTGAAGGACGCGGGGTTCGAGGATTTCGTGCTGCTTGAGCTTGAGGACACGGTAGGCGGCAACGCACGATCAGGCCGCAACGCGGTGAGCGCCTATCCGCTCGGCGCGCACTATCTGCCCGTGCCAAACCGCGAAGCGCGGGCGCTGCGCCACATGCTGCAGGGCTTCGGCATGATCATGGGCGAGGAGGACGGCGTCCCGGTCTACGATCCCTACCAGCTCTGCGCCGATCTTGAGGAACGCCTGCTGTGGCGTGGCAGCTGGCAGGAAGGGCTCTATCCCTCGAGTGGTCTGGGCGCGGCGGACATCATGCAGCGCGACCGCTTCTTTCGCGAGATGGCTGAGTATCGCGGCGCGGTGGGTGCCGACGGCAAGCCTGCCTTTGCCATCCCGCGCGCCGGATCGAGCGCCGATCCCCGCTTTACCGCGCTCGATGGCCAGTCCTTCGCGCGCTGGCTCGATGGGCGCGGTTTTACCTCGCCGGTGCTGCGGGCCTACCTGCGCTATTGCTGCCGCGACGATTACGGCACCGAGCCGGAGCATATCTCGGCCTGGGCCGGGGTGCACTACTTCGCCGGCCGTCGCGGCTGGGCGGCGCACGGCGACGGCGACCGCGAACTGACCTGGCCCGAAGGCAATGGCCGCCTCGTCACGCTGATGGGCAAGGCGGTCGCGCCGCATGTCCGCTCTGGCCACACCGTGTTCGGCGTGGCGCGCGAGGGGGATGCGGGCGCGCTGGTGTCGGCCTTCGATCACGGCGCGGGAGCGAGCCGGCAGTGGCGTGCGCGCACCGTGATCATGGCCATGCCGCATTTCGTGGCGGCGCGCGTTGCGCCGGTGGAGACGATCAAGGGAGCGCTGCGCTATGCGCCGTGGGTCGTCGCCAACGTGACGGTCAATCGCCAGCCGCGCGGGCGCGGATCGGCGCTGGCGTGGGACAACGTTTCCACCGGAAGCGACAGCCTCGGCTATGTCGTGGCCACGCACCAAAGCGCAAGCGCGGGCGAAGGGCCTACGGTACTCACATGGTACATGGCCCTTTCGCGGGAGGAACCCGTGGCCGCGCGCAAGCTCATGGCGACGCGGCCGCTGGCAGAGTGGCAGCGCATCGTGGCGGATGATCTCCTCACGATGAACCCCGATCTTGCGGGCGCGATCGAGCGCATCGACGTGTGGCGCTGGGGCCATGCGATGGTGAGCCCGGTGCCCGGTTTCCTGAGCGATCCGGCGCGGCTGGCAGCGATTGCGGCGAAGCCCCCGGTGCTCTTCGCGCATTCCGATCTTTCGGGCCTGTCGCTGTTCGAGGAAGCGCATTATCGCGGCGTCGTGGCGGCAGAGGCGGCGCTCGCCCACCTTGGCCACCGTTTCGAAAGCCTTGTTTGAATGGCGCACCTTCCCGGCACCAGCATCCACCTCATCGCCGATCTCCAAGGCGGGATCGGACTCGACGATGTCGCGCGGGTCGAGGGGGCGCTGCGGCATGCGGCAGAAGCGGCGGGCGCGCGGCTGCTGAGCGTCAACGTCTACGGCTTTGGCGAGGGCATGGGCGTAACGGGCGTGGCGCTGCTCGCCGAATCGCATATCTCCATCCACACTTGGCCTGAAACCGCCGTGGCCGCAGTGGATCTGTTCGTGTGCGGACAGGATGTCGATGCCGAAGCCGGGCTCGCAGCGATCGTTGCCGCATTCGGCGCGGAAGTGACCCGGCTCCACCGGATCGCGCGGCTCGGGGCGGACCAGGCCCGCAAAAATGCCCGCTAGCCGCAGTTAAGATGTTGGTTCGATGCCTTTTCGGGGGACTCAGAACTCCTAAAGATCGCGCAGCGCGCCCAATGCGCCGCCCCAGGTGGCCCGCCCAGTAAACCGGGTGCCAGCATACCGGAGCTATGCGCTGGTCAGCTTGGCGAGTTCTGCGGCGAACCGGGCGAGTACCTCGTCGGGAGGCCCCGCGAAGCTTTCCAACGCCTCGTTGCCGCGATAGCCGATGGCGGCCATGCCCTCCGGTGTCGTGTAGACGGCACCGACCACCAGCTTGCGCAGATCGTTCAGTGCTTCGTTGGCTGGCTCGCGCTGCTCGATCCGCAGCAATGCCTGGGCCCTGACCACGGGATCGGCACCGAGCCAGCCGCTTTGGCCCACTTCGCTGCCGAGCGCCGCGAGCAGAGCGCGAAACCGGCGGGCATCATTCTGCTGTGCGGGATAGGGCGCGCTCATCCATTCATCGATGAAATCGGCAAATCCAAGGGCGGAGGGCGCAGCGAGGTTGGCTTGTGCTGGCAGCAGGAGGTCAGCCAGCAAGGCAAGGCCCTCGCGCTCCTGCGTGGTCAACGTCGGCGGCCAATAGCGGGCCGGCTTCAGCAAGTCCGGATCCTTGCCGTAGCCGCGAATCTCGGCCGCGTGCGCCGAGCCGATCGGACCCAGCCCGGTTGCACCGCCAACCGCTGTGATCGCCGCAAGGCGCATCGCGCCGCGCCGGTCCGTTTCTGTCAAGTCGGGCGTCCTGCTCATGCGTCACCGCGCTTCAGGCGGTTTGCCAGATGGTCCATCGCCCGCATGGCCAGCGCAAGGATCGTGAGGGTCGGGTTTTTGTCCGGGCTGGTCGCGAAGGCCGCGCCGTCGACAACGTAGAGATTGGGCACCTCCCAGGTCTGGCACCACGGATCGAGCACCGAAACGGCTGGCGACGACCCCATCCGTGCCGTGCCGACTTCATGGTTCGTCTCGCCGCCCTTGCCCATGGCATCCTCGATCGGGACCGATCGGTCGGTCAGGACGCGCCCGCCCATCGCCTCGAACACATCGTGGAACATGTCGCGCTGATGGGCCGCCTGCGCAATCTCCTCGGCGCCCCAGCGGAAGTGAAACTTGAGGACAGGTAGCCCCCAGCGATCCCTTACGTCCTTGTCCAGTTCGCAGAAGCTCTGCGCATTGGGCAACATCGCGCCGCGTCCGCCCATGTAGACGGTGGAGCCGAACTTGCGCCGCATGTCTTCATGCAGGTCGGCACCCCGCTTTTGCGAAAGCGAAACCAGCTCGCTCATGCTCCCGATGGAGGGCATGCCGCGTCCGCCGCCAAATTCGATGTGGTAGCCCCGCGCGAAAGGCAACTTCCCCGCCACTTGTTCGCGGTGCAGCCACCACGGCGCATAAACATGGGATATGGACACCCCGTCATCGTTGAACGGCGGCAGATCGTGAAGCTGCGGTACTTCCGCCCCGACAACGGCCGCCACAGTGTCCATCAGGTTGCGGCCCACTTGTCCGCTGCCATTTGCCAGCCCGCCATCGGCAGACTGCAAGAGGATGCGGGCCGTCTCGCCCGTGCTGGCGCCCAGCACGACCGCGCGGGCGCGGACTTGATGGATGGCACCCGTCTTGCGATCGACAAACTGAACGCCTGCCGCTTTGCCCCGGCTATCGCGCAGCACCTTGAACACCATGGCGTCAGTTCGCACGGTCAGCCGCCCGGTCGCGCGCGCGGGCGGGATCAGAACGGTGGTCGATTGGAAATTGGCCCGGATCGCGCAGCCGCGCCAGCAGTCGGTGGCATAGAAGCAGGCCGGTCTATCGCCCAAGGGCCTGGTCAGCACGGCGGCATGGGCGGGCACGACGGGAATGCCGCTCAGCTTGCCCATCGCCATCTGCATCCACGCTTCATAGGCGCGCGGCTTTGGTGGCGGCTGGAGAATGCCGGGCGGGCTGTCGGGCGAGTTCTCGATGCCCTCGGCCGCTCCGAACACGCCGATCAACCGCTCCACCCGGTCATACCACGGTGCCATGTCCTCGTAAGTGACCGGCCAATCGACCCCCCGACCGTCGGCGGAGTAGCCCTTGAAATCATGCGGCCCGAAGCGGAACGCGAGGCGGCCCCAATGGTTGGTCCGCCCCCCCAGCATGCGCGCGCGCCACCATTTGAATTTGGCATCGCTGGCCACGACATAGGGCTCGCCCGGGACCTCCCAGCCCCCGCCCACGGTTGCATCGTGGAAGCCGAACTCCTTGTCTGGCGTCGCCTCGCCGCGCAGCGGTGCATCGCTGGGAAGGTTGAACATCGGGGTTTCGGTCAGCGGATCGTAATCGCGCCCGGCCTCAAGCATGAGCACTCTGGCGCCGGCATGGGTCAGCGCATAGGCCGCCATGCCGCCAGCGGCCCCGGACCCCACGACGATCACGTCGTGCTCGCTCATCAGCAATCTGTCGTTGGCGGTCACTTGGGCTCCGGCTTCAATCGGCGAACCCACAGGCTGCTGAACGCCACTCGTCCAGTGGGATCGCCGTGATCCTGCAAGAGCAACGGCGCCTGCGCGGCATGCGGCTTGTAAGGCAGGATCGCGGCGGCTGCTGTCGGTCCAAAGATGGGCTGCGCATCCTGGACCAGCACGCCGTTCCAGAACACGGTGATACGGGCAGGGCTCCTGAGTTTGCCGCCAGAAAAGCGCGGTGCGCGGAACACGGCATCATAGCACTGCCATTGGCCCGGCGGGCGCGCGGCATTGGCGCGGGGCGGCGTCTGGCCATAGATCGCGGCGGCCATGCCGTCTGGATAAGTGGGGTTGTCGAAGGAATCGAGGATCTGCAGTTCGTAGAGCCCCATGAACAAGACGCCGCTGTTGCCGCGGTGCTGGCCATAGGGTTTGTCCGGGCCATCGGGCGTCCGGAAACGGATATGCAGCTGGATATCGCCGAACGCGGCGCGCGTGGCGATCATGTTGAGCGCCTTGCCGCCCGATTGCAGGATGCCGCCCGCAAACGTCCAGTCTGCGATGCGCTCGCCGGTCCAATCCTTGAGCCCGCCTGCCAGCAGATCGATGGCATCGGAGGGGGCGGCCAGCGGCTCGGCGCAGGCTGCAGCGGGGGGCGTCACGATCGGTGGTTGTGGCCGGGCGAAATCGTGGACCGTCCAGCGCGCATGCGGGCGGCGGGGCAGATTGGGGATCGCCTCGCGATAGGCGGGGCTGTCGATCTGGGCGGCAAGGCCCGGGTGCTGCGCTCTGACCGCGAGGATATCCGGCCGGATTGGCTTGTCGGCGGCTATGGCCGATTGCGCGCAGGCCAGCACGGCCGCGAACGCGACAGGCCGCAGGGGAAAACCCCGCGGCCTGCGATGCGTGGCCGTATGGCCGGTAAGGGAGCTGCCAACCTCAGAAGCTGGCACGGATGCCAACCTCAAAGGTCCGCCCCCGCGCGATGGTGCCGCCCAGCAGCCCGCCGTCACCCCGGTATTCGTAGTAGCGCTTGTCGAACAGGTTGCGGGCGTTGAGGAACAGCCCGAAGCCCTTCTTGTCGACCGGGGTGAAATCGAGGACAAAATTGGCCAGCGCCTGTGCCGCCAACTGGCCTTGCAGCATGTCAGCCGGCGCACCGACCGTGGTCAGCTGGCTGGTGCGATAGTTGAGTTCGGCCCGCGCAGAGCCCTCCCAGCGACTGCCCACCGCCCAGCGGTCATAGACGAGCTGCGTCGTCAGGCTCAGTTCCGGTGCGCGCGCCAGCCGGAAGCCCTTCAGATTGACATCTGCTCCGCCGAGCCCGCGGAAGTTGAAGTTCCGGTACTTGGCATCGAGGTAGGTCGCGGCAAAATTGAAACCGAAATTGTTGCCTGCGCGCAGGCGGACATTCAGGTCTGCACCCCGGATCCGGGCTTTGGCCGCGTTCACTACCTGGAAGTCGGCGATGTTGATGACCTGCAGAACCTGCAGCGCGTTGTAGTTGTAGTTGAACAAGGACAGCTCAAGGCTGCCGCCCTTGGGAAGGGCCTGCTTCGCGCCCACTTCATAGGACCACAAGGTTTCCGGCTCGAACGATCCGACTGTCCCGTCGCTCAGGCTTTGCAGGCCGCCGGACTTGAAGCCCTTGGAAACGGTGGCGAACAGGAATGTGTCCGCGCTGGCCTTGTAGGTGAGGCCAAAGCGCCCCGAAACCGCCGAGAAGTTCCGCTCGCCGAAATAGGGTGCGACCGGATCGATCAGCCCCGGCGGATCGCCAGCCCGTCCGGCCAGACCGCGCTTTTCGTGATTGTAGCGCAGGCCTGCGATCACCGACAGCCGGTCGGTCAGGCCGATCTGGGTTTCCCCGAACACGGCCACGGCTTTGTTGGTGTCGCGGTAAATCCCGTTCTGATAGACCGGAATGCCGAAGATATTGGCGCTCGTCGGGCGCTGGCTGCGGCTCTTGGCGTCAAGGTAATAGGCCCCGAGAACCGCGTTGTTCCCGCCGCTCTGCCACTGCAGCTGCATTTCCTGCGAGAACTGCTTGTAGTTGGTCATGTCGACCTGAACGAACCCGGCGTTCAGCGGATCGCGCGTTTCCGGGGGGCCGCCTTGCCCCGTCTCACCCTTCTGGCGGAAATAGCCGGTGATCGAGCGCAGCGAAAGCGTGTCGCTCAGGCGCGCGGTGATGCGCACATTGGCGTTGATGGTTTCGTCGTTGGAATAGAAAAATCCCTTCGGCGTGATCACCTTGCCATAGCCGAGGAAGAACTGGCTGTTGTCCATCGCTTCCCACACGAAGGGCGTGTTGTCCTTCATGTACTGGATGCCGGCGTCGATCGTCAGGTCGCTGCTGGGCTCGACCAGCAGGCGTGCGCGCAGGCCGTAGAAATCGTCGCCGTTGAGATACTGGCCCGTATCGACGTTTTTGACAAAGCCGCGGCTGTTGCCGAACGTGCCGGAAAGACGCAGCGCTGCCTTTTCGCCGACCGGCACATTGATCGCTCCGTTGGCGCGCACCGTTTCATAAGTGCCGTAGGAGAGATCGGCGTTACCGGTGAGCTTGCCCAGAACGGGCGCGTTCGTGACGACGCTGAGGGCGCCGGCGGTGACGTTGCGACCGTAAAGCGTGCCCTGCGGACCCTTCAGCACTTCGACCCGCGACACGTCGAACACGCGGCTGAAGGCAGAGCTGCCGACGCCCTGATAGATTTCGTCGAGATAGACGCCGACCGATTCGTCGGTGCCGCTGACGTTCTGGCCGGTGCCGACACCGCGCAGCGACGGATTCGCGCCGCCAAGGAATGAGACGACGCTGAGGCCGGGGACCAGGAACTGAATGTCCTCAGCGCGGGTGATGCGGTCCTGGTCCAGCTGGGCTCCGCCGACGACGCTGATCGCGATGGGAACCGCCAGAAGGCTTTCCTCACGCCGGCGCGCTGTCACCACGATAGCCGCGTCCTGGCCTTCTCCTGCCGCCGCAGACGTCGCGCTGGCCGTTGCAGGTCGATCTTGTGCGTAGGCCGGAACTCCGCCGAGCACTGCCACTGCCGCAGCGGTAGACCCGAAAAGACCTGCGAGCCGGCTGCGTTGTTGCCCCCTGATGTTCTGCATCATGCTTCTCCGTTCGAATCGCCGGCTTTTGCCGAAGCGACTTCCCTCATTGCCCCATAGTGCTGATTGTTCATCTTGGATGCAAGCTGTGTGCAAAATAAAACAAGCTACGACCTTATGTCCTGCCATTTTCCAGCTATATGGCTGTTCCTGGCGGTCAATCCTCGAGGGTATGGATGTCATTGCATTCAAATTGTCGACATCGTATTGCATCCGGGAAGCTGTACAGGGGTAGAAAATGGTCAAGATCGTCTGGCTCTTGCGGAAGGCGGAGCATCTGAGCGATGCAGAGTTCCAGCGCTGGTGGCTGGAAAGCCACGCGCCCATCGCAGCAGCGGCGCCCCGGCTGGTCCGCTATGTCGTCAACATCGCGCAGAAGCCCGATCTGCTCGCAGGCAAGCCTGCAGGCGACACGGAATGGGATGGTGTGGCCGAGCAGTGGTTTGCCAATGAGGACGATCTCAACGCGGCCTATAGCCGCCCCGTGGCAGGCAGTGTGCGGCAGGATACGCTGGCCCACGTTTCACGGCTGGAACGGCTGATCGTGCGGGAAATCGAAATCGCGGTCGTCAACCCGGCCTGACGAGGCGACCAACCGCCAAGTCATCCCCTCCGCGCGATGCGGCGCCGAATGATGTCCTGCCGCCGAGCGTTGAGGGGGAAGTTCCACATGATCAGCCCGGTAGCGAACAGACTGAGGGCAGGCAGGGCTACATAGGCAAGCTTGACGCCGATCACGGCTTCGGGCGAGTAGAGCTTCTGGCCGGGCGCGAAATGAAACCAACCCGCGATCGCGAGGCCTGCCGCAGCGCCAAGACCGAGGAAGGCCTTGCGCGCGGCCATGGCCAGCGCCGCGTATTGCCCTGCCCGGTTTGCACCGCGCCGCATCAGATTGTGATCGACCAGATCACCGATGATCGCCATCGGCACCGCCTCGCAGGCCATGACGAAGAACTGGAAGACCAGGCTGATAGCCAGGAACATGAGCGCCGTGCCCGGGGTCAGCAGCGCATTGAGCATATGCAGTCCGCCCGCCGCAAAGGCGGTGAGCGCCCAGATCCGGTGCTTCTCTCCTTTGCCGAGCGCGCGCCCCCACCAGGCCAGACCGGCCCATCCGCCGATGATCGTGATGGCATAGGCAGCCGATATGTAGATTCCGATCCCCAGGTAGGAATCGATATAGATGAAGGCCAGCGCGCCGAACGCGCCGACACCGAACTCCTGAATTGCGTAGGCAGCCAGATAGCGCTGGAAAGCGGGGCTTTCGCGCGCACTGAGCCACAGCTCCCGCAGAGTGTGGGAATGGTTGCGTTCCAGCGATTGCCCGCGCGGGACGAACCGGGCAGCCGCCAGAACCGACAGCGGCAGGATGATGGCGACGGTCCACGCGACCACATGCAGCGTCTCGAACGTGATCCTGCGGCTGGGCAGAAACGGCAGCAGCGGGATGACGATAAGCAGCACCGACCCGCCGACCGTGAACACCTGGCGGGCAACTGCAAGGCGAGACCGCTCGCGGTAATCGCGGGTCAGTTCGGTGCCCCAGGCGCTATAGGGCACCTCGATCAGTGTCCACGCGAGGTAAGCGAGGAAGAACCAGACCGAGAGGTACGTGAGCGTTGCGCCGGCGGGCGGCACATAGAGCATGAAGATCGAGGCAGCTGTCAGCAGCGTGCCGATCAGCATCCAGGCCTTGCGTCCGAAAAAGCCGTCCTGCGTGCGATCGGAGGCATAGCCTATCCCGATGTCGGTAACCCCGTCGATCAGTCGCAAAATCAGCAGGAGACCTGCAATCGAGGTGAGCGAGAGACCGAACTTTTCGGCATAGAGCGACGGCAGAATCCCAAATGCCGGGCCTCGCATCAGTTGCAGGGTCATCGAGGGCAGGGCGAAAAGGACAAGCGTGCCGATGGCCAGCCGCCCGGCTGCGCTGGTGGTCGTGTTAGTGGCGTGCTGGGTCATGGGGCGTGCGTTCCGCTCAGTTCCGCGTGAACGACGGCCACGAAGAAGGCTGCGCCAAGGGGGAGAATGGCGTCGTTGAAATCATAAGATGGATTGTGAATCATCGCGCTGCCACCCTGGCCCAGCACCGCATAAGCGCCCGGCATCTGCTGCAGGAAGTAGGAAAAGTCCTCCCCGCCCATGACCGGCCCGAACTGGGTGTCGACCTGGCCATGCCCCAGCACCCGTTCAAGCGCGGCGGCGGCGAGCGAGGCTTCGCGGGGGCTGTTGGTGGTTGCCGGGTGGCCTCGCACATAGCGGACTTCCGCCTCGCACCGATGCGCCAGCGCCACTGCGCCTGCGATGCGGCGCAGTTCAGTTTCCGCGTGATCGCGCACTTCCTCGCGCAGCGTCCGCACTGTCCCGCCGATCCGTACCATATCGGGCACGACATTGGGCGCATCGCCGCCTTGCAGCATGGTTGCGCTGAGCACGCAGGCGTCGGTCGCATCGATCGAGCGCGATACGATCCGTTGCAGCGCTAGCACGCATTCGCAGGCCGGAATGACTGGATCGATGCACAAATGCGGCATCCCGCCATGGCCGCCGCGCCCCCGGATCAGGATCTCGAAGTTGTCTACCGCCGCGGTGATCGGCCCTGTCCGGATGCCGGCAGTGCCGGGCGCGAGGCTGGGGAAATTGTGGACGGCATAGATGGCGTCACAAGGAAAGTGATCGAGCAAGCCATCGGCCAGCATGCGCCGCGCACCGCTTGCCAGCAGTTCTTCGGCTGGCTGGAAAATCACATGGACCGTGCCACTGAACCGGCGATCCGCCGCAAGGCAGCGGGCCGCGCCTAGCAGCATCGCGGCGTGGCCATCATGGCCGCAAGCGTGCATCACCCCGGGATGGATCGAGGCGTGCGTAAAGCCGTTGGCTTCCTCGAGCGGCAGGGCATCGAGCTCAGCCCTGATCCCGATTCGGCGCCCAAAGCCCTGCTCTCCGCGAATGACCCCGACAACCCCGGTCCCGCCAAGCCCACGATGCACTTCGATGCCCCATTGCTGCATCAGGTCCGCGACCCGGTCCGCCGTTCTGGATTCCTCGAAGCCAAGCTCCGGGTGGCGATGCAGATCGTGGCGCCAGGCTTGCATATCCTGCCGCAATTCGGTGTCCGAGAGGATCCGGTCAATCTGATCGGTCACGAAATCTCCTGCAAAGAGCCTGTTGCGCGCGGGTGGCAACACATTTCAGGCGCCATCTTTCGCAGGGATTGCGAAACTTGCCGACAAGTTGTATGCAAATATCGAGGCAAAGTTCAAGAAGGAAAATAAGGGTTTGGTGCAGCGGCTTCCCGACTCGCTCCGGACGGGGCGGACGCAGAAGCCGTCGCATTTCCTTCGCTGAATGACGCGCTGGCTGGATAGGGAGATCAAGATGAAGGCAGGATTGGTTTGGGGCCGCGGGATCGCCAGCGCCGGCCGCATCGGCGGAGCTACCCTCGTGGTGGCGGCCATGGTTTTCGCAGGACCACTGGCGGCGCGTGAAAACTTGCGCATTACCGACGTGTATCAAATCGCATTTGCATCCGACCCACAGATTTCCGCCGATGCATCGCGCGTGGTCTATGTGGCTGAGACGGCCGATGCGAAGACCGACACGCGCCATTCGAGCCTGAAGCTGATCGACCTGAAGCAAGGGCGCGAAAGCGAACTGACGACCGGTTCGCGCAACGATTCGTTGCCGCGGTGGTCGCCCGACGGCAAGCAGCTCGCTTATCAGGCCGCCGGGGCCGAGGGCTTTTCGCTGATCGTGCGCAATCTGGCTGACGGCACGGAGCGCACCTTGCGCACAAGCAGGATGCCGCTGATGGCACTATCTTGGGCGCCCGATGGTTCGCGCCTTGCGGCGGTGCGTCAGGTCTTCGAAAAGAAGACTGTCGTGCTGAAGGGTCCGGCCGGAGCCGAACGGCAACCGCCCGCCAGGATTTCTGACCGGCTGGACTTTCAGGGCCCCTCCGATGGCCAGAACCGGCCCGCCCATCTCGAGGCACTGGTTATCGATGCGGCGAAGCCCACGGTGGGCGATCCTGCCGGCATCGCCTTCAGCCAGGACGCGATTCCGCCGCGTGGTGCGGGCGTGCAGTGGTCGCGGGACGGGGCCTCGCTAATCGTTTCAGCCAACCGCGCGACCGAATTCTGGCGCAACATCTGGCAGTATACGCTCTACGAGATCCGCATCGACACCGGGGCCATCCGCGCGCTCACCGCGCCCAATGGCTCGGATTATGGTATGAGCATTTCGCCGGACGGGACCAAACTTGCCTATATTTCCGATCAGGTGCGCAAAGCGCAGTGGTATTTCCGGCAGGAACTGACCATCAGCGACCGCGAGGGCGGCAATGTCCGTGTGCTCGGCGCCGATCTGGACCGGCCATTCTCGCATGTAGCGTGGAGCGGCAACAAGGCGGTGGTGGCCTCCTATGTCGATCGCGGTGCCCACAAGCTTGGCCTGTTCGGCCTTGATGGCTCGCGCAGGATCCTGGCGGATACCATGGGCGGCAGGCTCACTGCCTATGCCGATGAGGGCGGCTTCTCGGTTGCCGCCAACGGCACGGTGGCCTTCACCCAGTCGAAAGGCGACCAGCCTAGCGAGATCGCGATTGCCGAACCCGGCAAGCCGGTGCGGGTCGTCTCGAACCTGAATACCGCCTTCCTCGCGCAGCGCCAATTGGGCAGCGTGCAGCCGATCAGCTTCAAGGCGGCCGATGGCATGGACATTGCGGGCTGGGTTGTCCGCCCGCCCAATTTCCAGAAGGGCAAGCGCTATCCGATGATCGTGGATGTGCATGGCGGCGTGAGCAGCGATTTCGGGCCGGGGTTCGATCTGGGCTACCAGACGCTCGCCGCCCACGGCTTCATCGTGACCTACATCAACTATCGCGGCAGCGGCAGCTATGGCGAGCCATTCTCCAATATCGTCAATCGCAAGTTCCCGATCGGGGTGGAGGCCGATCCCGTGGCCGCCATCGATGCGATGGTCGCGGCTGGCGAGGCCGATCCGGATCAGGTCTATCTGGCGGGCGGCAGCGCGGGCGGCACTCTGACCGCCTGGACCGTGGGGCACTCGGACCGGTTCAAGGCGGCGGCTGTGCTCTATCCGGTGATCGACTGGGGGACATACTATGTCACCAGCATCTCGTACATGCGCCCGTTCCTGTTTGACAAACCGGTGTGGGAAGATCGGGAGGATTATGCCCGACGCTCGCCGCTGACCTTCGCCGGAAACGTGCACACGCCAACGATCGTGATGGTGGGCGACAATGATCGCATCACTCCGCCGGATCAGGCTGTCGCCTTCTATTCGTCGCTCAAGATGAACGGCGTCGATGCAAGGCTGGTCACATTCCCCAACGAGCCGCACGGGCTGGAAGTGCATCCCAGCCATCAGGCACAGGTGACGGTCGCCATGATCGACTGGTTCAAGGCGCACGGTGCGCAAGTCGAAAGCCCGCGCTACGGTCCCGAAGATGTGGCGCCCGCCGCTCCCGCGAACTGATATCGCGCGGCGCAGCGGACAAGAGGCTGGGGAGCAGGCGTATGGTGCCGGGTGCGGAACAGATCATCAATCCCGGCCCGCGCCGGCCGGTCACCGGGCTGACAGCCGCGTGGAGCGTCGACCATAGCGCGGTCGGCGCTACAGTCCGGCGCATACTGGACATGGGCGGCAATGCATTTGATGCTGGCGTCGCCGGCGCGCTGACCGAATGCGCGGTGAGCCCGCACCTGACCTGTCTTGCCGGTGCGCTGACCGGGCTGCTCTACGTTGCCCGCACCGGTGAATACCACCAGCTGGAATCGACCGGCACCATGCCGGAAGGGTTGCCCGCGTTCAGCCCCTTGCCGTCGCAAGGGGCGCGCTCGGTCGCCTCGATTCCGGGTTCGATTGCCGGTCTGCAAGCGCTGCACGAGCGGTTCGGCACGCTGCCTTGGGCGGAACTGTGCGCCGATGCGATTGCCTGGAGCGAGGAGGGGCATCTCGTCTCCAGCTTCGAATATGGCGTCCTGGTCGAATATCAGAGCGTCATTACCGCATCGCCTGCGGGGCGCGCGCTGTTCCGTCCGGGTGGGCTGCCGGTCAATGTTGGCGAGCGGCTGCGCAATCCCGCCTTCGCTCAGACACTGTGCCAACTCGCCGAGATCGGCCCCGAGCACATGATCAGCGGCGATTGGGCGCGCGCATTTGTGGAGCAGGCCAACCGCATCGGCTGGCGCATCACGCTTGCCGATATGGCGGTGCCCGCGCGCTGGCTGCAACCGCTGCGTTTCAACCATCGCGGCCACGAGATCGTCGCGCCTGCGCCGCCGCAGATGAGCGGGGTCATGTCGGCTCTGGCGCTGGGGATCATGCGGCACCAGCAGGTCGAATCGGGCGGCTACCTCACCGCCGACCATCTCTTTCACCTGTCGCACGCTTTGCGGCATGCCTTTCAGCAATGCGTTTACATCGGCGATCCCGATGTGTGCGGCTACGATTGGGCGCCCCTTCTGGATGACGCGATGCAGGCCCAGTTCGCGCGCCTGCTGAACGGGCTGCGGCCAAAGATCGACCTCACCCGCCATACCGCGCTGCGCGGACCTGTCGGCGATCTGCCGCTGGGTTTCACCAACGCAATCGGTGAACCGACGCCCCATGATGCGGCGGCCTTCGGCCCCCGTTCCGGCAGCTGCGAGCTCTCGATCGTGGATGCGCAAGGTAACTGGCTTCAACTGATGACCACTTGCGCGGCGGGCGGCATTCCCGGGCAGGTTATCGGCGGCGTACCGATGCATGGCTCGGCTTATGGCTTCAGCGCGCTGCAGCCCGTTTTCCATGCCAAGTTCGTGAGCGGGGTGCGGGCGCGCGGGGTTGTCGGTCACACCTTCATCCTGGAGGATGGCAAACCCCGCATGGGACTCGGCACGCCGGGTGCGCCTTGCCTGGTGGTGCCGCAGATCCTCTCCAACATGCTCGATTTCGGGCTCGATCCGCAGGCCGCGATCGATGCTCCGCGCTGTTCGATGATGGACGATCAGGAGAGCTTCGTGGCCGAAGACCGGATCAGTAGCGATGCGGTTTCGGGGCTGGCAGCGATGGGCGTGCGGATGCGCGCCATGGCGGGGCTCGAATGGCACACCGGGTCGATTCAAGCCTGCTGGCGCGAAGGCGACAGGCTGGCCGCGACAACCGACCCGCGCCGGACCGGGGTCGCCGGAGGACATCTTGCCTGATTCCCAGCAAACCGACGCCGCGCAGGCGCTCGACAGCCTCTGCGCGCGCTACTGGGATTTCCAGTGCGAGGAACGCCCGCTCGCCGCTGTGATGGGCGGCGCGACGGTCGAAAGCGACATCGTCTTCCGCGAGGCTCCTGCCGATCATGTGCGCCGCGCCGCTACGGCGCGAGGGATGCTAGCCGAACTGGCCGCCATTCCGCAGGACGAGCTCGATCCGACCCAACTGGCCACGCGCGACATGCTGGCCCGCGATCTCAAAGCGCTGGACGATGCGCTCGCCGTTCATGCCGATCTCAGGCCCTCGCTCTATCCTCTCGGCATCGAATTTACGCTGGGGTCTGCGCTGGGCGCCACCTCGCTTTCGGACAGTGACAGCGCCGAGCGGTACGCGGACCGCCTGCTGGGCGTGGAAGCGGCGCTGGAGGGGATCAAGGAGTCGCTCCGGGCGGGACGGGACCTCGGCATTCGCTGGCCGCGCATCGTGATCGACCGGGCCATGGCCCAGATTGCGGGCACCATTTCCGCCGCGCCGGGTGACAGTAGCTACATGGCCCCGTTTCGCCGGATTGAACGCCGGCCAGACCCCTGCACGTCGCAAGCAGCGCAGGCGCTCGCGGCGGTTGAGGATGGCGTTCACCCGGCGCTGGCCAACCTCGCGCGGTTCATGGCGGACGAGCTTGGCGGCGATTCCGCGCGCGAGACGATCGCCTGCACCGACGCGCCTGCGGGTGAAGGCTGGTATCGCTATCTGATCGAGCATTTCGCTTCGACCGATGCCGAACCTGACGCGATCCATGCGATGGGGCTGGAGGAAGTCGCCCGCCTGACCGCACTTTGCACTGAGGCCGCCAGCGATGCAGGGTTTGCGGATGACCTCGCCGGGTTTCGACAGGCGCTTTCGGCAGACCCGGCCCAGATCGCGCCGAGCGCCGACGCGCTGAGGGAGCGGATCGAATGCCTCTCGAAGCAGATCGACGGCCGAATTCCGGACTTGTTCGGGCGAGTGCCCCGCTCCACTTACGGTGTGAAGAGCATTCCCGAGGCGCTCTCGGTGCGCCTCCCGCCTGCTTATGCGCAGCCCGCGCCCGCGGACCGGTCCGCACCGGGTATCCATTGGGTGACCTCGCTGCCGGAGCGCCTGCCGGCCTATATGCACATTCCGCTGGCGCTGCATGAGGCGTGGCCCGGCCATCTCATGCACGTGGCGCTGGCGCAGGAAATTCCGGGACTGCCCGCGTTCCGCCGCCACGGCGCATACCGCAATATGGCCTCGGTCGAGGGCTGGGCGGTCTATAGTGAGAGCCTTGGCCACGATATCGATCTCTATGACACACCCGCGCGGCGCTACGGCGTCTACGAGTCAGAGCTGTGGCGCGCCGTGCGGCTGGTCGTGGATACGGGCATTCATTGGAAAGGCTGGAGCCGCGAGGTGGCGGTCGCCTACATGATGGGTCATCTGAACTTGCCGGAGGAAACGCTCGCCACAGAAGTGGATCGCTATATCGGCTATCCGGGGCAGGCGCTGTCGTACCAGATCGGCAATATGTCGATCCGCCAGATGCGCGATGATGCCGCGCGGCGGCTGGGATCGCGGTTTCGCCTGCGTGATTTCCATGATTGCCTCATGGCAGTCGGGCCCGCCCCGCTTGCAGTCCTCGCCGCCAGTGTTGATCGCTGGGTTGCCGGTCAGACCGCCTGAAGGGCCCCGATCAGCCCCAATCGTCGTTCGCCGGCCAACCGGCCCCGAGCGCATGGCGTGCGGCGACATAGCCGAATGTCAGGGCTGGCCCCAGCGTGATCCCGGCGGCGGGATAATCACCGCCGAACAGCGTCGCCGCATCGTTGCCGACTGCGTAAAGGCCATCGACCGGTGCGCCCGAAGTGCCCAGAACGCGGGCATGTTCGTCGGTCGGCAAGCCCGCAAAGGTTCCGATATCGGCAGGCAAGACCCGCAGCGCGTAGAAGGGTGCCTTGTCCAGGGGGGCGAGGGACGGGTTCGGGGTCCACGCAGGATCACCGCTGCGACGATTGAACAGGCTTTCTCCGCGCCCGAACTGCGGATCGCGACCATCGGCGGCATGGCGATTGAAATCGGCAATCGTTCTCCCGAGCGCGGCGGCATCGATACCGATCCGCGACGCGAGCTCCGCGATCGTTCCGCCCTGCTGCAGATAGCCGGACCGGAGGTGAGGCTGAAGGCGCCAGGGGTAGGGCCTGACCGCGCCAAGCCCATAGGCGCGCAAGGCCCGGTGATCGGCGATCAGCCACGCGGCGGGGGCGTATGATGCGTTACTTGCAGCGAGCATGGCGGCGACAAAGGCGTGGTAGGAATCCGCTTCGTTGACGAAGCGCCGACCTTGCCAGTCTACCGCGATCACACCGGGTTTGCCCTTGTCGCCGAAGTGCGGCCATGGCGCGGTGCGGCCTTCGGCAGTGGGAACGCGGGAAACGGGGGCCCACGCCGCCGGTTGCTTCATGCTGGCAGGATCGCCCGCTCCGACACGCTTTGCGATCCTGATGGAATCGCCGGTGTTGGTCGCGGGGGGGAGGGACTCATGGTCCTGCCCCCGCGCAACATGGAGAAAGAGCTGCGTTTTCAGCACGTCGCTATGGGAAAAGCCACCGGCAGCGAGGATCACACCCCGCTTGGCGCGCAGCCTTGCCATGCGCCCGCCTGCGCTGACGTCCACGCCATCCACGCGGCCGTCCACCATGTGCAAGCCTGTCACTTCATGGCCGAGCCGGATTTCGACGCCGGTTTCCAGCAAGCTCAGCAGCAATCGGCCTACCAGCGCATTGCCATTGGTCATCCGGGTGCCGCGACTGTAGCCCGCCAATCGATCACGCCAGCTGCGTGCGACAAGCCCCGCCGCATAGACCGCATCGCGTGGCCGTTTGCCGGCCATGAGCAGGCGCGGAACATCGAGCCGCGTGCAGACGGATGTTCCGCCAGCGATCAAGGCGTTCTCGAGCGGCCTGCGTACCAGTTCGAACGATGCGCCCAGCCGCCGCCCATCGAACGGCTCCGCCGCGAGCGAGCGCCCGCCAGGACATGCGCCAGGGCGTTCGGAATGATAGTCGGGCGAGCCGGGCATCAGGGCATAGCGGAGATCGGCATGGCGCTCGAAGAAGGCCAAGGCATCGGGCGCGGCGTCGATGAAGCGGCGCGCGCGCGCGACATTGAAGTCGTCTCCCGCTACCGACCGGATATAGGTCTCCACGGCGTCCGCGCCGTCCGCGATGCCGGCTGCGATGGCCTGTCGGCTGCGGGGTATCCAGATTTCCCCACCGGATGTCGCTGATGTTCCCCCGATCCGGTCTCCCTTTTCGAGCACAAGCACGCGCGCACCCATCAGCGCGGCGGTGGCAGCGGCCGCCAGCCCGCCAGCGCCCGATCCCACCACAAGGACGTCGAACGCCTCATCCATGGCAGTTCACCCGGCCCCGGAGCGAGCGATCCGACGTGGCAGATTCACTGGTCTCTGAGCATTTGTCGACAACTTGCATCCAACATAAATACAATTCTGGATGCGTTATGGATAGGGCCAATTCGCAAAAAATTGCGACGCGGCCGCAGTCGGCCAAGCGGTTCCTTTGGAGGTGCGGCTAGCGCTTGCCGACGTCGAGTTCGGCCAATTGCTGGCGGAACATATGCGCCTTCAGCTGGCTTGAAAGGACGGCCGCATCCTGGCGCGCGGCGCCTTCCGCGCCATCGGCATCGCCGGCCGCGATTGCCGCAACGATAGCTCTGTGATCGTCCAGCAGGGCATCCGGGCGCTCAGGCCCGACATCGGTCGCGTACATTCCCATCAGGCGCTGCCCCTGGTCCAGCAGCGTTGCGATCCAGGTGACGAAGATGGAATTGCCGCCGGCTTCCGCGATTGCGACATGAAACTCCCGATTGTTTTGAACAAGCTGCAGGCCATCGGAGCTGCCAAAGCCGGTTGCATGCCGCTTGATCATCGCCTGCAAGGCTTCGAGTTGAGCCTGCGTGCGATTGAGTGCTGCAAGCCGCGCCGTAGCGCGATAGAGCAGGTCGATGGCGGTCAGGTGATGCTGCACGGTGGTGATATCGAACGGTGCCACAATCGAACTGCGATTGCGCAGGACCTTGACCAGACCTTCGGCCGAAAGCCGCACCAGCGCCTCGCGCACCGGTGAGCGCGACAAGCCGAAACGTTCCGCAAGCTCGGTCTCGTCAAGCAGGGTGCCTGGCTGGATGTTCAGCTCAAGGATATCCTTGCGCAAAGCCTCGTAGACCTTGACCGAACTAAAGCCGCGTGAAGGCCCGTCGCCAGGCGTCGTTGCGGATCGCGGGGCGGAGCGGGGCTTCGATCCTTTCGGTTCCCGCGTTACGTTGGCCAAGGCTGCTTCCCTTTCTTCATGGACGAATCCGCTCGCAACGGACTGTTACGCAGGATAACCACACCGGACTGTTTTCGGATAGGTCTGCCAATCATTGGCGGTCAGGGCATTGGCGGCATCATGCCCTCAATTTGCCAGCAACCCGCCGTCCACAGCGAGCACTGTGCCGGTCATGTAGCTGGATAGAGCGGAGGCCAAAAACAGCACCGGGCCTGCCAGCTCAGCCGGATCAGCAAACCGCTGCATGGGTATCCGCGCCAGAAATTTCGACATCGCTTCCGGATTTGACCGGGCGCCCGCGGTCATCCGGGTCTCAAAAAAGCCAGGCGCAATCGCATTGACCCGAATGCCTGATGGCGCGAGCTCGATCGCAAGTGATCGGGTATATTGCGCAATCGCACCCTTCGATACGGCATAGGCCGACGCATGCGCCTGCAAGGCCACAAACGCCTGCACTGAAACGATATTGATGATGCTCCCCCGCCGCTCGGCGAGCTGATCGCCAAGCGCCTCGGTTACCCGCATCGTGCCATTGAGGTTGACATCCAGCACCTTGGCCCAGACTTCCTGATAATCGCCTTCGCCCGAACTTCCGCGCGCTTCGATCCCGGCATTGTTCACCAGAATGGACACTGGCGATCCAGCCGCTCGGATTGACTTTGCCGCCTTGATTGATTGGTCAGGATCGCTGATGTCCCATGCAAGCGCGGCGCCATGTTGTCCGTCTTGCTGGATCAACGCTACCGTCTCCTGCGCCATCGCCAGATCAATATCCCCGACCCACACGAACGCACCGGATTTTGCGAGTCCCCTCGCAATTGCCCTTCCATTTCCTTGGCCCCCACCCGTTACAACGGCCACTTCTCCGCTGAGGAGACCGGGTACATTATCCGTCAGCGCCATCATACCTCTCCACCGAGCAAACGCATGGTCGGTAGAAGATTGTCGATTACAAGTATACGGGATTGCGCAAGAGGCTGGGGGTGTCGATCAGGTGCGCCCAGACAATCGACGAGAAGAGCCTAGGCTTGAGGTGCCGATTCCTGCGGACACGGCGATCCCACAGGAATGAAGGGACCGGACGCCGATTTTTCGGACACGATTGTTGAGCGAGATCAAGCGCTCTCGCGCGAACTCCCCTGGCTCTTCAGCCGCTTAAGGGGGTAGTGGTGCCAGAAGAGGACTCAATTTATTGATCTAAATATCTGATAATAATAGTAAAAATTCTTCAATAATTGCTTTGTGCCCCCATTTATGCCCCCAAAACATTTTTCTATGTTCCGTGCGGTCGGGAAGAAGTCCCCCTACTGCCGTCTTGCCCTGCACGAATCGCGCTGGTTGAATCTTGCGACACGCTCGTGTGCCGACGGCGCAATAGGAATGGCAAAGATTGGGACAATGCGGTCATTTCCTTGCCAGTCTGCCAATGACGGGTATCGGATAAACCGGTCGTCCGCGAGGCGGAAGATAGTAACCTAGGATCGGCGAGCGTGAGCCGATAGCGGACTTGCGGCTTGCGGGGAGTGAGGATACGACAACGGCGCTTTTCACAAGCGTAGCTCATTTCAGCAGTACCCTCACAATTAAGGGTCGATCAGACTGTGTAGCGCGCGCTCTAAATTTTAGTAACTTTACTAATACAATGACGAACGTTTTAAAGCCGCTGGAAAAATATTGAAAATACTTTTTACAAGAAATGCAATATATAATATTTAAATTTACTAAAGTATGCGGGCGATAGTAGCAGTTTTAGATTTTATCTGTCTATTTACGCTGCCTTAGAGACCCCATCGATGCTCTTCGCCGGGCAAGGCATACTCGTGAACCATGGGCTGAACTGCTGGGGACCTGCCGCAATTCTCTGTCCGGTTGAAGTGGACGGAATGCGCCCCGACCGCCAAGGTAGCCTGACGCGCTTCCGCCCCACGCCGCGTGCACTCAGTAGTAGGTCAGGCCGTTAAGCGAATAGATCTGTCGGTTATAGTCGTGATCGTATTCGGGCGTCGCGGATGCGCCGAAATGCGGCGCACTACCCAGCTGATCTCACGTTCCTCGCTCGGCTGGCGGCGCACCGCTACAATCCCGCTCGCCGGAAAACGTGCCGCAACTCGGATTGGCAGGCCGTGGCTGCGGCCGCGGCAAGGCGTTCGATGCGTTCGGCGCAGTCGAGGTAGCCCGCTGGTGCACTGCCGAAACAGAGCGTGCTGCCCCGGCGAAGGCGGACCAGGACCGGCTCAATGCCACGCTCTGCCTGCTTGTCGCCCTGCATTGGTGCCGGGCGCCGCGAGAGGCCTCGATGATGACCGGCTGTCTGGAGGATTGCTACATGATATTTCCGGCGTGCGTCGCTGTCCGCGCGAAAATTGCGGCTATTGCAGCCGACAGCGGCGCCCTGGCGCGCTGATGAGGTTGCGTCCGGAACGCGGCTAGGCAACAGGCGCAGGAGGCAATCGCCGAGCCAGCAGGCCGCTTCAAAACCGGCGCAACGATCGGACAATGATGGGCTGGCGGAGAGTGACCGCCGGTGGACGAACTCGCTCGCACCAGCGCACCCGTACGGCATGGCTACGGATCGGGCTGCGCCGTAGCCATGCCGCTCTGGGCCTTATCGGTCCGCCTTTCAGTCAGCGGAACGAGCCGGTCAGCATCACGCCGATGATGCGCGGATCGTTGTAGATGCCCGCCCGGTAGTTCGAGGTATCGATCACGCCGATCAGGTTCTTCCGGTTGGTGAGGTTGCGGGCAAAAGCGGCGATCTCGTAACGCCCAAACGCGTAGCCGACCTTGCCGCCCAGTTCATAGTTGCCGTCCGCCCGGTATTCCACCGTACGGTAAAGCACAAAGTTCGTCGGTCCCTGCAGATTGAAGTCGCTCGCGACAAACAGCTTGCTCCGGCCCCCGAGCGGGAAGTCGTACCGCGCGCTCAGGTTGACGTTGTAGGCAGGCGCGTTGGGGAACGGATTGCCGTCGATCAGCGCATAGAAGTTGTTCCCCACGCGGACGGTCGGATTAAGCACGGTCTGCGAGAGCACACCGCGCGCCGCGCCGACCTGCGCGTAGATGTTCGGCGCCTCGATTTCGGTGTGAAGGATGGAGAGCCCGGCATTGAGCTGCAGATTGGGTACGGGGCGCGCCGAGAACTCGGTCTCGATGCCGTAACCCTTCCCCTTGTCGCCGTTGAAGAGCACGCCGTTGCCGTTGCTGTCGTTGCCGTTCAGCTGGATGTCATCGACCGTGTAGTAAAACCCGGCGACGCTGAAGCTGAACCGGTCACCCAGCGGCGCGGCCTTGAAGCCGATTTCGTAGCTGGTGTTCCTTTCCGAATTGGCCGTCGAATAGGCCGAGGCAAACACCGCCGATCGACCCTGGATCGTCGGCCCGCGGAAACCCCTCGCATAGCGCGCGAAGACGCTGGCATCGGGCGAGATGCGGTAGAGCAGGCTGGCGTCCCAGCTCGGCTGCGTGTCGGAGAGGCGGCAGTCGGTCGCGGCGCCACAGGCATAGGATGAGGTCGGCGCGGTCGCCGGCACCGCCAGGCGCGTGAAGTTGGGGTTTTGCAGCAGCCGGGTGTTGCGGATATCGTTGGTGACCCGCACGCCGCCGGTCACGATCAGTTTGTCGGTCAGGTCATAGCTGGCCTGCCCGAACACCGCCCAGCTGGTGTTCGCATTGCGCAAGACCACGAAGTTATTGGGGTTCGGCGCGGTCCCCAGCACATTGCTTGTGAGGAAGAACGAGCGCTGCGCAAACTCCGTACGGTCGCGCGAATCGAAGTAGATCCCGCCAATCTGCCATTTGAATGGCCCTTCATTCGGGCTGGCGAGGCGCACTTCCTCGCTCCATTGGTCGAGCCCGCGCAGGCGGCCCTGCGACTGGCCGCACCCGGCCGCGCATATGTTGGGCGGTGTGCCGCCGAAATCCGCGGCCGCGCCGCCGTCGGTATCGCCGCGGCTATATCCGGACGCCTGCTCCCATGCCGTGATCGAGGTCAGCGTCGCAAATCCGAGATCAATGTCTGCCTTCAGGGATATGCCGTGCGTCTTGTAGGCCTGCGGGTTGTTGTTGGCTTCGTCGTAGGAGACGATCCGGCGGCTGAACGAGGCAGGAACGGCGCTTGTGCCCTGCTGGATCGAGCCACGGTAGAAGATTGAGGCGGTACCGTCGTAGTCGCGCACGTGCCCGGAAAGGCGAAGCGTGACCGTATCGCTCGGCTTGGCGAGGATCTGCAGCCGCGCATCGCGCTCGGTGAAGCCGCCCATCACGTTGCGCCCCGGCTTCGTGCCGTCGTCCGAAGGGCCGGTGTAGACATTGCTGATCCAGTCATCGCGGTGCTGGTAAAGCCCGGAGAGGCGGAAGCTGAGGCTGCCGCTGCTGTTGAGGGGACCACCGACCCCGGCATCTGCGTTGATGCTGTTGTACGTACCCCAGCTGAACGAACCCTGCCCGCGCCAGCTCTGGCTCGGCTGCTCTGTGTCGAACTTGACGATGCCGGCGGTCGTGTTGCGGCCGAACAGCGAGCCTTGCGGCCCTTTCAGGACCTCTACCTGCGCAATATCGTATGCCGGGTTGGATTTGAGCACAACGTGCTCACCGATCACATCATCCTGAATGATCGAAACAGGCTGCGATGCACCGAGGTAAAAATCGATGTTTCCCAGCCCGCGAATGTAAAAGCGCGGAAAGATGCGGCCGGTGGTCGATTCGACATAGAGCCCGGGCACGCGGCCAGACAGCGACAGCAATGTATCGGCACCGGCGGCCTGAAAGTCCGACAGCGCGTCCGACCGGAGCACCGACACCGACACCGGCACGGCAAGCGTGTTCTCTGAGCGGCGCTGCGCCGTCACAACGATCGGCCCCGACTGATCAATACCTGCTTCAGCCCCAGCTTCGACCGGAGCCGCTGCGTTAATGGCCGGAGTCCCGGCCTGCGCATTGGCGATAGGCGTCATTGCGATCGTCGCTGCGCCGGCCAGAAGCAGGGCAAGCATGTGATTGTACTTCATGGGCTTTATCGTTCCTCATGTCCACACGGCGAGCGATCCCTTTCGCTCGGCGGGCTTAGTGGCAGCCGATTAAGTCAGAGCGGCGACGGTAGAGCGGGCAAATGGCATCGCTGATAGTTAACGCAGTTCCGGTCCGGCTTGGGCCATGCGGCTGTCATGTCCCGGTCATCGATAGTTCATATCGAAAAAGCATGCTTCCAGAAGGAAATGTCATGCATTCACCAAAACGGCGCGCACATCCGCTTACCCGCTCTGTTGTGCGCAAGGGCGCAGGGGTGGCTAACAAGCTGCTCGATCATGCGTTTGCCGCAGCCTTTCGCGGCCTCGTCTATGCCCAGATCTGGGAGGATCCCGACGTCGACATGGAAGCGCTGCAGATCCGGCCGGACAGCCGCATGGTCGCGATCGCGAGCGGCGGCTGCAATGTCCTGTCCTATCTAGTCGCCGATCCTGCCGCGATCACCGCGGTCGATCTCAACACGGCGCATGTCGCACTGGGCAAGCTCAAGATCGCCTCGGCGCAGCACTTGCCCGGCTACGAAGCATTCCGGCGTTTCTTTGCCGATGCTGACGAGGCTTCCAACATCACGGCCTATCGCGACCATGTCGCGCCGCATCTCGATGAAACGACCCGGCGCTATTGGGAAGGCCGCGATCTCATGTTCCGGCGCCGGATCGGGGGCTTCCGCAAGGGGATCTACAAGCGCGGTCTGCTGGGCGGGTTCATCGGCATCGCGCATCTCATGGCCAAGATCTACCGAATCGACCTCAAGGCGATCCTCGCTGCCGAAGCGCTTGAAGAGCAACGGCAGATATTCGAGCGCGAGCTTGCGCCCGTGTTCGACAAGAAGTTCGTGCGCTGGCTGACGAACCAGCCTGCATCGCTGTTCGGGCTCGGCATTCCGCCTGCGCAGTTCGAGGCTCTGGCGGGAGACCAGCGCATGGCCGAAGTGCTGCGCCGTCGGCTGGAAAAGCTCGCCTGCGATTTCTCGGTCGACGACAACTATTTCGCCTGGCAGGCTTTCTCGCGCGGCTATGGCAAATCGGCTGCGAGCGCCTTGCCGCCCTACCTGCAGGAAGCCAACTGGGACGCTGTGCGAAGCCGCGCAGGCCGGATCGACGTGCGCCACGCCAATCTTACCGAACATCTGCGCACCCTGCCCGCGGCGTCGCTCGATCGCTACGCTCTGCTCGATGCGCAGGATTGGATGACCGATGCGCAGCTCGATGACTTGTGGCGCGAGATCGTCCGCACCGCGCGCCCGGGCTCGCGCGTATTGTTCCGCACTGCTGCCGAGCCGAGCCTGCTGCCGGGCCGCCTCGACGACGCGCTGCTCGCGCGGTGGACTTACCATGCGGAGCCCAGCCTCGATTTCACCCGGCGGGACCGCTCCGCGATCTATGGCGGCGTGCATCTCTACGAGCTGAAGGGATGACTGCGTCGCCCGCTACCGATCCGGCCCACGGCAAGCTGATGGACGGTGTCTATCGCCGCCAGAAGCATATCTACGATGCGACCCGGAAGTTCTTCCTGTTCGGGCGCGATACCATGATCGCGGGTCTGGGCTGCTCCGCTGGCATGAGCGTGCTTGAGATCGGCTGCGGAACCGGACGGAACCTCGACCTAATCGGGCGCCACTGGCCGGGCACGCAGCTTTACGGGATCGATATCTCGCGCGAAATGCTTGATCAGGCACGGCGGCGGCTGGGTTCGAATGCGCGGCTTGCGCGCGGCGATGCGGGTGGGTTCGATGCACAGGCGCTGCTTGGCCGCGGCACCTTCGACCGGGTGACGATTTCCTACGCCCTGTCGATGATCCCCTGCTGGGAAGCGGCGCTGGCCCATGCCGCTGGCCTGCTAGCCGAGGGCGGATCGCTACATATCGTTGATTTCGGTGATCTGGATGGCATGGCGCGCCCGCTGCGCAGGGCCTTGCAGGCCTGGCTCGGCGCCTTTCATGTGTCGGTTCGGGGGCAACTTCTTGATGTAGCGGCGCATGTCGCGGACGCGGGAGGTCTCAGTCTCTCGCTCGGTCGCGGACCGCTCGGTTACTACAGCATTGCCGTCCTGCGAAAACCTGGTGACCTCCCCCAAGATCGTCGCTCGGGAATGACGCCGAGTTTACGGGCTCACAAAAGGCATTAAGGCAGGAAGCGTCCCGGAGGAGGGATCTGGAAATTCACCTCAAATATCTGATATTATTTCTTATTTTTCGATCCAAACTCCGGATGCCTCCATCAATACCCCCGGCACTCTCGATGATACGACCACATGTTTCGGCGATAAGATGAGCTAAGTTTGCTCAGCTCAAATGACGTGCTGCCATGATTGGATCCCGCCAAAGGTGGAGAGCGGTCTGTGTCCACACCGAACAACACAATTCTGAGCGTTGGTTTCCTTTCGGCGGCGGCAGGCTGACTTTGGGACGAAGCCGCCCTTCCGTACCGCCATTTCGAATGTCTCCATTTGCCAAAAGCCAAAAGCCATCTTGCTTTCGACCGGCATGGATTCCCCGCAGCAGCCGGTCTCCACATGCCTTGTAGCTATTCCGCAGTCTCAAGCCTTCAAGGTCGCCCGCTCAACGAGGGGCTGCTGCGTCCTCCCAACCACCGCCGAGACTGCGAAACAGGAAGACTTGGCGTTGGGCAAGGCGGCGGCCCGCGAGTGTGCCGAGGAGTTCGGTCTCGTAAGCCGTGCGGCGGGCGTCAAGAGCAACAAGCGGATTTGCATCGCCGAGGCGGTCGCGCGCTTCGGCTCGGCGCGCGGCGGTCTGTGCGTCCACCAAGGCGGCCGCAAACGACTGGTTGGCGCGACGTTCGGCATCCGTTTCTGCCAGCGCTGTTTCCACTTCGCGCAGGGCCCTGAGCCATGCGGCGTCATATTGGGCGAGCGCGCCTTCCTGATTGGCCTCGGCCAGTGCGATCCGGGCCTTGATGCGGGCAGGATTGATGAACGACCAGCTGATCAGCGGCGTGATGAAAGCGTCCAGCGAGCCGCGGATGAGGCCACCCGATGCACCCAGCGTCACGCGGGGGTACATCTCGGCTTTCGCCACTTTCACCCGCGCGCCAGCGGCCGCGAGCCGTCGCTCTGCCTCGCGGATATCAGGGCGGCGGGCGAGCAGGCCTGCGCCATCGCCGACGGGCAAAACGGCCTCCAGTGAAGGGGGGTGCTCACACTGGAACTTTTCAGCTTCGGCAGGCGGCAGGCCCTCCAGATTGGCGAGGAGATAGCGGGCGCGCTGCGCGTCAGCCTCGAAGGTGGGCAGGCCAGCCTCCAGCCTGCCCAGCAGTTGGCGGGCCTGCGCCAGTTCGAGCGGGGACACTTCACCCACCTTCACCTGACGCGACACGGTCTCCGCCAGCGCGCGCTGCGTTGCAATCTGGCGCTTCGCCACACGGGTGAGTTCGCCAGCCCAGCAGAGATCGAGCCATGCCCCTACCACATCGGCAGCTACCGCCAGACGCACACCGTCGCGAGCTGCCGCTGCCGCCTCGGCATCGGCACTGGCGGCTGACGATTGATTGCGGAGGCGGCCGAAAAGATCGGCCTCCCAGACTGCTTCCGCGCCGAGTTCGTAGCTCGATTTGGGTACGCCGGTCGTGCTCGGCTGGTTGGCTCCGCGCGTCGTCGGGCTGGCTCCGCTTTCCAGCACCACGTCCGGCGAGCGAGTCGCGCCTGCCAGCCGGGAATTGGCGCGCGCTGCATCGAGGTTCGCGACCGCCAAGCGCACATCGCGGTTGACGGCAAGGGCGCGGGCAACGTGTTCATTCAGCGCAGCATCGCCGTATAGCTGCCACCATTCGCCCGGCAGCGGCGCAGCGTTTGCCGCACCCACAAACGGCGCGGTTGCGGCAGGCGGCGGTGACGGGGCGGCGGGCGGCGGCGATTTCGCCATGCATCCTGCCAGCATCAGCGTCATGACCAGCGCGCGCTTCATGCCTGCAGCCCCTTGCCGAAGCGCAGATAGAGTGCGGGCATCCAGATGAGGTTGAGCACGGTGGAGCTTACCAGCCCGCCCAGGATCACGAGCGCCATGGGGTATTCGATCTCGTGGCCGGGCACGTTGCCGCGCACCACCAGCGGGAGCAGCGCCAGCGCCGCCGTGCCTGCGGTCATCAGGATCGGCACCAGCCGTTCGGCGGCGCCCCGCTGCACCAGCGCAAGGCCGAAGGGCTGATCCTCCTCGCGCTCCAGATGGCGGAAATGGCTAAGCAGCATGATACCGTTGCGCGCAGAGATGCCGAGCACGGTAACGAAGCCGACCAATGCACCCATCGACAGCACCCCGCCTCCCAGCGCCGCCGCCGCGACGCCGCCGACCAGCGCAAACGGCAGGCTCAGCGCGACGAGCGCAACGATGCGCCCCGAACGGAACTCCAGCCAGACGAGGAACAGGATGCCGACAAGACAAACGAGCGAAAGCCAGCTCAGCTGCGCCTTCGATTCCTGCAGCGTCTTCCACTCGCCGAGGAACTGGGGATAGTATCCGGCGGGCATGGTCATGGCTTTCACCTTGCGCTCGACGGCCTGCGCTACGCTGGCGAGATCGGCGCCGTCCTTGATGTTGAGGGTAACATCGATGCGCCGCGAACCTGCCTCGCGCTTGATTTCGCCCGCCGCCGGAGCCACGCCGACGCGGGCCAGATCGCCGAGACGAAGTGCCGATCCCGTCTGGCTGGGAACGACTAGCCGTCGTAGCGCGCCGAGATCGCTGCGCGCCTCCGGCACTGCCCACACCGCAACATCGAAGCTCTTCTGGTCGCGGTAGATTTCGCCGACCCGCGTGCCGCCGATGAGTGTGGCCGCCGTGCGGCGCACATCGCCTGCGGTCACACCGGCCAGCGCCAGAACATCGGGCCTCGGCGCAATCTGGATCTGCGGGATAAGGCTCTGCTGCTCCACTTTCAGATCCTTGACGCCCTCGGTGCCATCGAGTGCGCCGCGCACCTTTTCGGCAAGGCTGCGCAGCTCGGCCAGATCGGGGCCGCAGAGCCGAACCACCACGGTTGCGCCGGCTCCGGTCAGCACCTCCTTGATGCGTTCGCGCAAGTAGGTCAGCACATCGCGCTGCAGGCCGGGATAACCGGCAATGGCAGTCTCGATCCGTTTCACCGCCGCGTCGTGATCGGCCGTTTCATCGAGGCTGATCCACAGTTCGGTGAAATTGGGCCCGTAGACTTCATCGCCCTGTTCGGCGCGGCCAATGTGCGAGCCGAAGTTGCGCACGCCGGGGATCGCGGTGAGTTCTTTCGACGCGCGGATGGTGATCCGGTCCATCGCCTCTAGCGAGGTGCCGGGCTTTTCCACAAAGTGCATGAGGAAATCGGTTTCGCGGAAATCGGGCAGGAACTGCTGGCGCAGCAGGCCCATTCCGCCAACCGAGAGCAAGATGCCACCCGCGACAACGGCGACTGCGATTCCGCTCCGAGGGGCCAACCGTTCTAGCAAGCGGGCATAGCGGGTGCGCAGGCCGATGACCCAGCGCGGTTCTGCTCGTTCCGCCGCGCCCGGTAGCAGCATGAGGCACATCGCCGGGGTGACCGTCAGCGCTACGAGCAGCGAGGCAGCGATGGCCGCAATGTAGGCCATCGCGAGCGGCCGGAAGAAGCTGCCGGACACGCCGCCGAGGAAGAAAACCGGCAGGAAGACCAGCATGACTATGGCGCTGGCGAAGACCACCGCGCTGCGCACTTCCAGGCTGGCGGCCAGCACCACAGCGAACGGCGAGCGCGGCTGTTCTCGCGCTGCTTTGAGCCGGAGCCGCCGCCCGATGTTCTCGACATCGATAATCGCATCATCGACGATCTCGCCCAGCGCGATCACCAGCCCGGCGATCACCATGGTGTTCATGCCGACCCCGAATGCAGTGAGCGCCAGCACGGCCCCCACCAGCGAAAGCGGGATCGCGGTCATGCTGATCAGCGCAGTGCGCCAATTGCGCGTGAACAGGATGAGCACCGCAGCCACCAGCAGAACGCCGATACCCATCGCCTCACCCAAATTGGCCAAAGCGCGTTCGATGAAGGTCGCAGGGCGGAAGATGGTGCCGTCGACGTTCATGCCCTTGAGGCCGGGCCGCAGTTCGGCCAGCGCCTTGTCGATGCCGCGCGTCACTTCCAGCGTGTTGGCGCCGAGCTGCTTCTCCACGATCAGCAGCAGGCCGGGGCGGCCATTGATAATCGCATCGCCGATGGGCTGCGCAAAGCCTTCGGTCACCTTGGCGACATCCCCGATGCGCACGGGCGCACCGCCAACCGTGCGGATGACGGCGCTCGCCAGATCGCTGCCGGTCTTGACGCCGACCACCTGCCGCACAGCCAGCCGCTGGTTGGGGCTATCGACGAAGCCGCCGCCCGCAATCACCACCGCATCGCCAGCCGCGCGCTGCACATCGGCCACGGTCACCCCGGCAGCAGCGAGCCGCACCGGATCGACCAGCACCTGCAACTGCCGGTCCCGCGCGCCCCACATCGCGACATTGGCGACACCGGGCACCGCCATGAGGCGCGGGCGGATCGTCCAGCGCGCCATCTCGGTCATCGTCATCTGGTCGAGCTTGTCGGACCACAGGCCGATCTTCATCGCGCGGCTGGTGGCAGAAAGGGGCGCGAGCATGACCGGTGGGCGCACCGCTGCGGGCAGGCGCGGGATAACCGTTGCCAACCGTTCCTGCACCATCTGGCGCGTGCGGACCGGATCGGCGGTGCGGTCCATCACCAGCACCACCGATGACAGGCCCAGCACCGACTTGGAGCGCAGCGTGGCAAGGCCCGGCACGCCGTTTACCGCCGTCTCGATGGGCACCGTGACCAGCGCCTCCACGTCCTCGGTGGCGAGACCCGGCGCTTCGGTCTGCACCTCAACGATGGGCGGCGCGAACTCGGGGAAGACATCGAACTTGGCGCTCATGGCGGAGCGCAGGCCCAGCACAGTCAGTACCGCCGCAATTGCCAGTACAAGTGCCCGCTGGCGCAGCGACGATCCGATCAGCGCGGCCAGCATCACTTGGTGCCGAACTCGGTGCCGAACAGCTCCGCAGCCCCAGCCGTCACGACCCGAACGCCAGAAGCGAGGCCGCGCGCCAGCATGGCCCGCCCGCCCACGATGCGGGCAACTTCCACCCGCCGCCGCTCATACTGGCGCGGCGCGGTCTCGACATAGACCCATTCGCCGCCGTTGATGTCGATAAGAATCGCAGAGGCGGGCACATCCAGCGCAGCCGCTCCAGAACCAGTCTGCTCGGGCAGATCGACGAGCACCCGTTCGCCCACCCTGAGGTCGGCCCGCATTGCCGGAGCATAGTAGAGATCAACGGTGGCCGCGCCGGGCGTGGCCGTGGCTGGCCCACGCACGGGCCTTGCCATGATGCCGCCAGTGCCGCCCACCGGCCTGACGGAAACGGAGGCCCCGCGATCAAGCCGCCCTAGATCAGCAGCGGGCACTTGCGCGCGCACCCATAGTGCCCCGCCATCGGCCATGGCTGCAACGGCTGGCCCCAGCGCCCGCCTCTGCCCGGCCGCGCCGGCGAGCGCGGCCTTGGCAGCGGCGACCTGCTGGGTCGCCTCATCGCGTGCCCGGATGCTGCCTGCTTCCGCTTCCACAAGGCCGCTGGCGCGCCGCAAATTGGCCTCGGCCAGCTTCAGATCGGCCATCGCGCGCTGCGCATCGGCATCGGCGCGCGCCTGCAATCCCGCCAGCGCTGCCAGATCGGTTCCTGCTGCCACGGGCAGACCACCGCCACGCGGCGCGGCAACGATCTCGCCGGGCACGGTGCGAGAGAGAGTGGCCTGCTGGCCGGTGCCGATGGCCTCAGTCGCCAAACCAAGCCGCTGCACAGCCTCTGCCGTCAGTGTCACGCGCATGAGTTCGGTTTCGTGGCCGATCGCTTCCACTTT
>NZ_JAIXPP010000092.1 GCF_027486195.1 Novosphingobium sp. | reverse complement strand
CCTCCGACCTGCTCACCAGCAATACGGACAGTACCAAGACGCACCCCAACGACCTCGGTCACGAGGTGCTGGCATCCTACTTCAACAACGTGATCCGCTCCGTCGTTCTGCGGTCGAACACCATTTAAAGGACACGAACATGCCCGGTCTTCAGATCAAAATTCCCGGCTCCGGCTCTGCTTTCGCAGGATCAGCCCTTAGCCGTCTGTTCACCCCGCCTGACTTCAACAACTCGCTCTATGCGGGCTACCTGTTCGGCACGGACTATGGTGCCAACGCTGGGCTCAACGACATCACCGGCTTCTCGCGCACTGCGACGCTCGCGTCGGGCGCGATTGGGGCCAAGGGCATCCAATGCGGCAGTGGTGTCTCGGTCAATCTGCCGTTCCTCGATACCGACCTGTTCAACACCAACGGCGAGGCGACACAGATCGTTATTGCTCGGCCTCCCGGCGGTGCGGTGGTCACGGGATCGATCAGCGGAATAACATTGACCGTCGCCAGCGTGGCTTCAGGCAATCTCACCGTGGGTGCGGCAATCAGCGGCTCAGGCGTGACCGGCGGCACGACGATAACGGGCTTTGGCACTGGCACTGGCGGTACGGGCACCTATACGGTTTCCGCAAGCCAGACGGTCGCCAGCACGACGATTACCGCGACTCAGGCGCCGCAGCTTTTGTCTGGGTCGTATGGTTCGTCTTCGGGTGGTCGGTTCATTTCGGTCATGTCGATGGGTTCTGGTGCCACCAGCGCGTGGACCAAGGGCGATGCATCGACGATCAACACCACAACTGGTGCGGATTCCGGCGTCGGCACTGTGGCCCGCATGTACGCATCCGCGCACACCCGCACCTCAGCTTTTGCATACCTCGCTGGCACCGGACGCGCCAACCTGACGAACACCGCAACCGGCACTTCGAATAGCGCGCTGACAGGCCGCGCGATCAGGCTGGGCGATACCTTCGCCGATGGCACCTTCAACAACGGCGCACCGCTGATCCATGGCGCGCTCTACTACAATCGTGCGCTTACGGAGGCCAACCTCGACAGTGTGCGCGCGTGGCTGACAACGATCCTGGCTGGATACAGCGTGACGCTGTGATCGCCATCGATCCCGCCTCGATCACCATGACAGTCGAAGCCAAGCGCGCAGCTTGAGGAAAGGTGGCCGGACGCATCATGACCGAACAAAGCGAACTGAGCGCGCTGGCGCTTGGCAACCATGAAATTGTTGGCGGCGTCGTGGCCATTGTCGTCACGATAACCGCTTTCGTGCGCTGGCTGCTCGGCCTTGCCGGCGCGCGGCAGGATAAGCGGATCGCACTGCTCGAGGCGCGCGTGGCGCAGGCCGACAACCGCGCCATGGCGATCGCGCAAGTCGTGATGGCGCTCATCCCGGTGGTGGAAGCCAACCACCCCGATCACCCCGCGCTGCACGATGCCCGCGTGGTGCTGCGCAAAGCCTTCCCGGCCGACGCGCCGGATCATCCCGAAACCTGAAAGGGGCCATACCGATGAGCCTGATCGACCGCATCAACGCGGCCAGCGCCGCCGCGCGCCATTGGCTGCAGTACACCTCCATGCAAATGGGCGTCGCCTTCTCGGCATTCCTCGCGTGGATCGCTGCCTATCCCGATCAGTGGCAGCAGCTTGTAGCCCACCTTCCCGAACCGGTGCGCCCGGTGGTGATTGCCGGGGTCTCGCTCGCCGCGATCATCTGGGCCCGCACGCGCCAGCAGCCGGGCATCAAGCCAAAGGGGGCCGCCGATGGCCAGTAATCCGCCGCCGAAGCCCTCGCGCAAGAAGCAGGGCACCCTCGCCGCGCTGGTGGGCCTTGCCACCGCCGCGATGCTGTTCAGTAGAACTGCCCCTTGTCGTTCTTACGTCTGGGAGCCCTGAGCTTTCCGTATGGCCATGTGGCAGCCTCATCTACCGACCATCCAGCGGAGCGCCGTACGTTGTACGTGCGCGGAGGTATGCCGTTCTCTTCTGCAACTTCCGGGCCCGGTCTTCCGTCGCTGGTCAGCGCGACAAAGCGACGGTTTCGTGCTTGCGTCGTCGCTGTCGTCCAGCGACAATTCTGAGGGTAGTAGCCCTTGTTATTGTCGACACGATCAATCGTCAGATCGTCGCGGTAGCCGTTTTTCTGCGCCCAATCGCGGAAGGTCTCAAAGACGAGCCACGCGCTGCAAACCGATATTCCTCGTCCGCCGTAATCCTTATCTTCGGTATCCGCGCACCGCTTGCGCATGTTTACCCAGATCACATGAAGGCGGCTGCCAGACTGGCCGTGGCGTAAGTTCTTGGCCTTCGTCACTTCGTCTCGATGGCACCCGCAAGAGCGCGTTTTCCCAAACCGGAGGTCTGCGCCAATTACCGCGCGCTCAACACCGCAATCGCACCTGCAGAGCCAAAGAGCGCCGCCGCGCGGGGCGTTGCCAGCTTGTTTCAGTACCGTCCAACGTTGGAAGCGTTGCCCGGTCAAATCGATCAATCGAGGGTTTTTAGCCATGGCTTCACAATACAACGACAATGCTAAGAATGCAAAGTCTGCAACGGGAAAAATGGCGCTTGTGAGCATCGTAGGCGCTGCTGCTGCCGCCATTATGGTCCCGCTCGTCGCAGGATTTGAAGGAAAGCGGAACGATCCTTATGCCGACCTGATCGGCAAGATGACTGTCTGCTACGGCGAGACCCGCGTCGAAATGCGCCGCTATTCGAATGCTGAGTGTAATGACATGCTCGCCAATGGTCTGGCTGATTTCGCTGCGCCGGTGATCGCGCGGAATCCTGAGCTGAAGGGAAACGCACCTCAATTGGCTGCTGCTGTTTCGCTCGCCTACAATATCGGTATTTCGAACTACCGAAAATCCACCGTCGCGCGCCGATTCTCAGAAGGACGCTGGCGGCAGGCCTGCGATGCCTTCCTGTCGTGGTCCTATGCGGGCGGGCGTCAGGTGCAAGGCTTGCTCAATCGACGCCGTGAAGAACGCCAGCTTTGCCTGAGAGGCATCGCATGAGCGGCCTCACCCTGCGCCGCCAGCGCGAGCGCGCCGAATGCCTGAAGGACGCGGCATGACCTGGCTGTTCTGGATCGGCACCAAGCTGCTCAGCCTTGGCAAGTGGCTGCTTTTTGCCCTGCGTTGGATCACCGGCACTCGCGAGCGCATGATGGGCGCAGCAATCGTCCTTCTGTTGCTGACTCTGGCATGGTGGCAGACCGGCATCACGGCGCGCGACAGCACGATCGCCGCGCTGACGCTGGAACGCGACGGCTGGCGCAAGGCCGAGGAAACCACCCGCAAGTCGAACGACACGCTCACCGCCGCACTGCATGAGCAGAACGCCGCCGTCGAGGGACTGAAGGCAGAGGCCGACAAGCGCGTGCAGGCTGGTCAGGCGGCGCTCGACGCAGCGAAGGACCGCTCGGCGGTGCGCGAGAGCCTCGCCGCCCGGATCGATGCTCAGCGGGCTCCGGCGGGCGCTGCCGACGATTGCCGGACGAGCCCCGCCGTCATGGCTGCGAAGGGAGCGCTCTGATGCGCGCCATCCCTGTCGAGGACATCCGCAGCGATGAGGGGCAGCAGCCCGGCGCGATCGAACTGCGCCGTCTTGATGGCGAGGTCAAAGGTATCGCGTTTCGCTGCCCTTGCGGCTGCGGTTACGAAAGCTGGCTGCCGATCAAGCCTGACGAGCGCGGCTGGCAGTGGAACGGCAACGCCGAAACGCCGACACTTACGCCGTCCATCCTTCAGAGCGGCCTACCCTGCAAGTGGCATGGTTACCTTACCGCAGGAGAGTTCGTCTCATGTTGATGCGCCGCCTGATCCCATTCGCCGCACTGGCCCTCGCCGGTTGCGCGCATCCCCCGCCGCCGGCAATTGAAGTCCGCACCGAGCGAGTGGAAATCCCCGTACCCGTACCCTGCATCAAGGCCAGCGACGTGCCCGCCGTGCCGCCGCGCGTGGGCGACAAGCTGACGGGCGATGCGAGAAGCGATGCGGATCTGCTCGCCGCCGATGCGCTGCGGCTGCGCTCGGCGCTGGATCAGGCGCTGGCGCTGATTTCGGGGTGTGTGGAGCGCTGATCAGTTGATCGGCTCTCCCGGCTGAAACTCATCGCGAAAAAACGCACCGCACTTGCTGCAATGCGTTCCCGCCGCCAGCCTGCCGTACGGCGTGTCCACCGGCTCTTGGCGCGCTAGGATACAGCCGCCCCGGCATTTCGTGTCGAAGTTCAGACTGTTCAGACTGTTCACCGACATGTTGGTCTGTCGAACACTCAGCGAGGTGACGATTTGGAATGGGTCGGTCATGTCAGGTATCTCCATGCGATAAGCGCGCCATAGGCAACAATGAACGCGAACAAGAGTCGCTCAATGCGTTCGCCCCAGCCCATCACTTCACCCCCAGCGCAGAGAGGGCGGCGCGGTAATAGTTGCTTGGCGACCTCATCCATCGCCTTGCAGACAATTCGCAGCCCATCATCATGGTAATGCCATTTGCCTGCCCCACGTGGGTGGCACGGCGCCTGCAACCGCAATGACATCTGCGACGACTGCTGCTTGGTGCCATCATCACGGTTCGCCGATCTGTGAGGGCATTGGCACTGATCATGCGCTCCGCTCCTTGAGATAGGCGGCGACGGATTGGCCAAGAGGGGTAAGGCTCCACCGTAGGAAAGGTCCAGTGCGCTGGACCAGACCTTTGCGGGCAAGGTGATTACGGACGCCGGTCAGAGCCGCGTGGTTCCACAACTGGCAGGCATGGTCATCCAACAGCAATTCCCGCTGCGCCGCCGTCAGCTTCGCCGCGATCTCGGCAATCTGGGGGTTAGTCACGAGAGCCACCCCTGCGCCTGCATTTCGATGGACAAGCGGCCAAGAAACTCCAAAGCCTCGTCCTTGCCGAAGATCAGGCCAATATCGCTCGGCATGTCGGCCAGCATAAATGCAACGGCAATTTCGCCGCCAGCTTGGCCTATGCGATAGCCATCGGCGGATATGCACATGCGATCACTGTCATCGTTTTGAGCGTGTGGATCAGTCGCCATTTCTCATTCCTTCCTAAAACTCGATCTCACCAGGCACCCAGTCGAACCAGTCAAAGCCTAGCTCGCGCAGGCAGAAGTCGCGGATGCGGGCGGGGATCATGGGCGGCTCCAAGTCCAGCGTAGCCAACAACGGCGCGATGTAATTAGGTCAATCCGATCAAGGCGAATGTAGTCCCATGCATCTGGGTTACCTTTTGCGGAAAGCCCGATCAAATCATTGCCATTCGTTCGGCGAATTAGATCTGCGGCAACAAAGCGGTGCTTTTGGCCGGAAGCCAGATGCACGGTGAAAAGCCATTTGCGGCGAGGTAGCCTCACGCCCCACCCCCATTGCTATCGGAAGGGGTTCGGCGGGCCATGCTCACGCCGCAGTGGAAGCAGTTGTTTAGCCCTTCCTCCATGCTGGTATCAACATGGTGGCGGCCATCGGGCGACTGCGCGCAATCGGTGCCCTGCGGCTTCGGTATGGCCAGGGTGATGCCCTCGCCCCTCATGCGCTCCATGATCAGCCGGGCGGCAACGCGCGGGGTCCAGTCCATGTCCACGCTGTCGCTGATGGCCTCCTCGAGCCAGTCTTCAATCTCTTGTTCGGTCATGACCTTGGTCCTCTCTGGATCTGGTACGGAAACAGCGCGAGCTGGTAGCCCTCGCCGGAGTGCAGCGTGTCGAGCATGAGGCACTCGGGGCAGCGGCAGCGCAGCGGATCCTCGGCCGGCGCCACAACGGGCGGTGCCCACGGCCGTGCGCGGTACGGATCGATCGCCGCCGGCACCGCAGCGCTGCGCAAGGCTCGCGCCATGGAGCGTGCGAGGCGAGCGCCGCGGATCACACCGGGCGTTCCATCAGGCGCAGAGGATGCTTCTGGCGCGCAACTATGTGTGAGAACTGACCGCACCCATAGGCAAACGCCTCTTCCGCCTCAGGCCAACCGAAGCCGCGCACATAGATGCCGGAGTTGCTAGCGCCGCGGCTGTCGCCCGATCGATCCCACCAGTAGAAGGCGTACCAGAACGAAAGGCCGCCGCAGGTCCAGAAGACGTTGCCGTCGCACACATCAGGGCGCCGGCCGTTCTTCAGTAGGCCACCGTCGAGCAGCGCGTCTGACCACGGGAAGCCGGGTAAGTCGCGGCGCGCGTCGTAAATCCGCCGACCGGTCGGGAAATACAGGAAGTGCCCGGGCCGATCCCAGAATCCGAAATACAGTGCCTGCCGGCCCTGCTCTTTCCCCTTGCGGATCGCAGCTTTGAGGGGGGTCTCCGATGCCGCTGCGATACCATTTTCAGGTGAGACACTTGCCTCGGGACGCCGCAGGATTCCGTCGGGCGTCGAAGCAGGTGAGACATTCCTAGGTGATTGATTTTCCTGAGTTGTTGTTGATCTACTCAGGGAGCCACCTTCTCGAAAATTCGGATTTCGCCGCAGCGCCTTGTGTCGGCGCCGTGCGGTGCGTTCCAACACTTTGCCCCACATCTGTAGGGAAGTGTCAGGACGGCCGGCTCATCGGAACCATGGCTTTCCCAGTGTAGCGTCCCGCCGCGACAATCCGGTCAATCGCAGCTCGCCAATGGCACATCTTCCGCCTGATCTGCACCAAGACGCCTGCCGAGCGCCTGTCGGTAGCGTTCCAGGAAGCCATGCTTGGGCTGGCTGACGAACCACGTGCGGCGGATATCCCAGTTTTTGACCCAGTTCCTGTAGAGTGCCGTGGTGTCATAGCCCGCTTCGCCGGGAAAAGGCGACATCTCGCAAGCGTAGGGACGGCCATTGGCGACCATGATGTCGACCCGGATGAAGTCAATTCCCGCAGAAAGTTCTGCTGCGGCCTTGGCGGCCTCGGCATAGCCGGCGGGAACCGCGAAATCGAGGGGAAGCCAGGCACGTCGATAAACACGTTCGTGCATGATCGATATGATGCGCTGACCGTCTTCGGTGAAATAGGCGATCCGTTCGTCGGCCGTCTTTTCCCCGACTGTGAGAACCCCGAAATCCACCTTTCCATCGCAACAAAAGAAGTTCAGATCGACGAGAGGGCCATCGAGATTGATGATCATCTCTTCGGCAAAGACTTTCTGCTCTGCTTTCGGCCAGTAACGTCCACCGTATTTTTCGGCCTGAGGTGCGCGGAGCCACTCGCCTATCAGGGTCTTGATTGATGCGACATCTACCGGATCGGTGTTGAGGAAGAGGTTCTGGTTACATCCGCTGTCCGCCTTGATGACGATTCCTGCGCGCAGGGCATCCAGCGGTAATTCGGAAACCGAATTCACCGACCATAATGTGCGGGCCGCAGCGAGCCCCGTTGCGCGTTTCATCATCCATTCCTTGGCAGCCATTTTGCGCCCAAAGAGATGAAACAGCGGGTTCTGGTCGAAGATGAGCCGCCAGGTGCGCTTTTCCCGAAACCGCTTTGGCACGGCTATGTTGGGAAGTGCCCTCTGTCGATAGGCAGTCCGTGCAATCCAGATCGGGTGTCGGACATAGATACTGAGGTTGATCACCAGCAGCGTGAAAAAGTCGCCGCAGGATTCCCAGAGATTTTTCATTGCACGTGATACTCGAAGTGACGAAAAGCTGGCCCACTTAGACGGCGGCGCCATGGCCTGCATCGTAAAATTTCCGCGATAACCCGTTCTAACCGCTGCACCTGCCGCGCGAGGCTTGCAGCCGTTCTCAATCAAGGCTTGCTCGGTCGTCCACAGAGCCGCATCGATGATTTTCAGATCTGAAAGACAGGTCGAAGGCCTACCTATCAGCCGCACTTGTGTCCTCACGAGACACTAATTTGCTGCTTCGCATTTGCCGGTTGACTGCACCGCGATTCGGGGGCCATTAACTTAAAAAAATCGGGCCGCTCAGAAATTCAATAAGCATGAATGCTTGCTTACCGAATTGGGGGTTCGATGACTGGCGTGTTGACTCGTTCGACCATAGCTTTTGTAGGCCTGTGCGCCTCAACTTCGGCTATGGCGCAATCACAAATTCCAACAGCTGCCGACACCGAGCAAACTTCGCAAGTTCACCAGATCGGCCGCGCTCAGATCGAGCAGAGCGTGCCGCCCAAGGATGTTCCGAAGAAAACGCAGATCAGGGTAGAGACGCGAGGCGCGATCACGGAATTGCCCTGCGCCCTTTCCGACTCCGACATTCCCGTGACGATTTCCTCGCTTGCGCTGGAAAAGCCCGATGGTTCGGCCCTGCCTGCCGAACTGGTCACGCTGCTCGCGGGCGTCGATGCGGACTTGCACGGCGAAGCCAAGCTGAGCGTGGTTTGCAAGATTCGGGACCGGATCAACGAACGTCTCGCCACCGCTGGTTACATCGCGCTGGCACAGATTCCGGCGCAGAAGATCACCGACGGTGTGCTGAAGATTCAGGTCGTTACCGCGCACATCATCGAAGTGCGCGTTGTTGGCGAACCCGGTCCTTTCCGCACGCAACTGGAAAAAGCGGTGGAGCGGATTCGTGCCATCGACCCGCTGAATCGGCGCGATGCTGTGCGCGAGCTCCTGCTTGTCGGCGACATTCCCGGCCTCGATGTGAACCTGACGCTCAGCTCAGCGAATGCTGCACCAGGCGAGATGATCGGGACCCTGAATGTCGCGACACAGAGCCATTCGCTTCTGGTCAATTTCCAGAACTACGGTTCGCATCAGCTTGGACGCTGGATCGGTTCGATCCGCGGCGAAGTCTATGGGCTGACCGGTCGCTCGGACCGGACCTACGTGGCGTTCTCGAACTCGAAGGATCTCAAGGAGATCCGAGTGCTGCAGGCAGGGCACGATTTCGCGCTCAATGATTCCGGCCTGCGGCTAGGCCTGCGCACGAGCCTGGCCTGGTCTCGCCCGAATATCAAGAATCTGGACTTGCGCTCCCGGTCGATCATCGGCGGCCTCGATATAAGCCAGTCGCTTGTCCGCAATCTCAAGCAGACGATCGTTGCGACGGGCGGCTTCGAAATGCTCGATCAGCGCGCACAGATCTTTGCAGCGGGTAGCCGAATCCCCTTCTCGCTCGACAAGATCCGGGTGCTGTTCGGGCGCGTGGACGGAGACTTCCGCTTCACCAACGGCGACACAGAATGGATGCATGCCACAGGTTCGCTCGAACTGCGCAAGGGCATCGGTATTCTTGGTGCGACGAAGATTGGTGCGGTCACCACAAAGGGAGCCCCATCGCGTCTATTCGGCAATCCGCAGGCTTTCGTGATCAAGGGCGAAGCGAACCTCGATATTCATCCGGTCGGCGCCTTCCATCTCGGCCTCAACGGTTTCGGCCAGTGGTCCAACGACCCGCTTCTGAACCTCGAAGAATTCTCGCTCGGCAACTACACCCGCGGCCGCGGCTATGATCCGGGCTCGAGCGGCGGCGACCGTGCCTATGGGTTTACGGCGGAACCGCGCGTTGTCCTGCCGATTCCCAAGGTCCGGGTTGAAGCTTCGGCCTTCTACGACTGGGTCCACGTCCAGAACATCGACCCCGGCACCGCGATCCCCAACCAGACCCTGCGCTCCGTCGGCGGCGGACTGCGCTTCGTGCTGCCACAGCGCCTGGTGATCGACGTGACCTTCGCCCATCCGCTCGACAAGCTTTTGCCGTCGGACAAGTCCAGGCCATCGAACCGGGTGCTTGTCTCGCTCACGTCCAAGTTCTTTTGAAGGGGAGCGGCATCATGACCCTCGTCCATAATCCGCGCCTTTCGGCCTCGGGCCGCGCCCGCCGCTTTGCCCTGCTCACGTCCACCGCGCTTGTCGGAGTCAGCCTTAACCTTGCCACCCCCGCGCTGGCACAAACACTGCCGATCCCGACAGGGCTCGAGGTGGTCGCCGGCAGCGGCGAATGGAACAATGGCGGTGCCAAGATCACCACCCCCGCAGCCGACCTGCGGACCGTGGACCTGCTCGCCAAGAGCAGGATCATCGATTTCACCAGCTTCAATATCGACAACGCCACGGTGAACTACATCTCGACCGGCGGCGGCGCGAACCTCGTTGCGGCCAATCGCGTGGTCGGCTCGGGCGCTTCCACCATCACCAGCACCGGCAAGATCACGGCGGACCCGAATATCTCGGTCTGGCTGATCAATCAGGATGGTATCACTTTCAACGGTACTGCCACGCTCACCAGCGGCAGCCTGATGCTGTCGACGCTTGGTTTCACGAGCACCGTCAATCCCGCTTTCCGGACTGCGTTCGAGACAACAGCCAACACGGCCGCCATCTCGTTTTCGGGTTCCAGCACGAACCCGATCACGATCGGCGGCGCAGGTCTGAGCGTCTCCGGATCGATCGTGGTTGTTGGGCAGGACATCACCAACAACGCTTCCGTCACATCGACTGGTGGGTCGGTCGTGATGATCGCGGGCAGCGATGTGACGTTCACCGCCGGTTTCGGCAACCCCCTGAGCTTCACGGTCAACGCCGGTACGGATCTCGGCCAGGCTGCTGTCAACATCAACAAGAACGTGACCGGGCAATCCGTGCTGATTGCCGGTGGCCTCAAGACGAACCTGACCGCAGCACTGCTGAACGTTGACGCCAATGCCAAGCTTACCGCCTCGGTAGCCGGCGGGACGGTCACGCTTGCCACTGCCACGACGACGGTGGGGACAAATACGGCCACCATCACCAATGGCACCAATGCGGCGCCCTCGATCCTGGTGAACGGCAGCCTCGCCGCGACCGGCTCGAGCGCAGACGTCATCGTCAATTCGGCGGCCGGCGTTACGCTGGCCAATGCCGTCACCGCAGGGCGCGATTTCAAGGCGACGGGCACGACCGTCACGCTCGGCGCAGCCGCCACTACGGTAAACCAGAGCGCGGGCCGGAACGTCACGATCAACGCGACGACCGACGACATCACAGGTCTGGGTACTCTCTCGCTCAAGTCTGACACGGGCGGCACGGGCGCTGCCGATCTTGTCCTTAAGGCTGACGCGGGTGAAGTCGATTTCGGCGCGAACACGCTGCTGCAGGCCGGCCTCACTGGAGCGGATCCGCTCAAGCGCAGCATGGTGCGCGTCACCAGCGGCCCGGCGATCACACTAGGCGATGTGATCGCATCCGGGCTGGTTTCGGGCGCCGGAACCGCGCTTGAGGCGGCCGATGCGATCACCACGGGCGACGTCACTGTCGATCAGGCGCTGACCATCACGTCCACCGGCGGTTCGATTTCCACCGGCAAGCTGTCCGTGGGCAATGCAGATGCGGCGGTCCTGCTCTCGGCAGCCGGCGCCGACAGCGACATTTTCGCCTCCGACACGATCGCGACCAACGGCGGCAACGTGCTGCTTTCTGCCGAGAACGACATCTCGATCGGCGACGTGACGACGGTCCTTGCCGGACCGGGAACCCCGACCGGCTCGATCGGCCTGCTGGCTGGAGGCGCGATTACGGGCGGCAAGCTCAATGCCGGTGTCGATATTGCAGCCCGCGCGGGAGCAGGCGTGGATATCGCCAAAGCCTTCGCCGGGGATGACATCGATCTTACGGCGCTGAGCGGTACGCTCACGCTGGACAGCAGCACCGCTAAGGGAACCGGCGCAGTCGATACGCGCGTAACCCTTACTGGTACGGCGGGTGCTAGCGGTTCGCTGGATGTGGTTTCCGGCGAAGATACACAGCTTGGCGAATCGACGATCCGGCTGCGTTCGGCTGCCGGCGATATCACCTCAGGAACCGGTCTCAGCGCCCTTGCCGGCGACGTGCTGGTCAATGCATCCCAGGATGTGAGCCTTGTCAGCGCCAATGCAACCGGCGGCAGCGTGGCGGTGCGTGCGGGTCGAGATGTGACGCAAGCGACCTCGTTGACGTCGAACAGCGAGGATGTGACGGTGGGCGCGGGGCGCAATGCCACGCTCGGGACGGTCAAGGCGCTCGATGATATCGACCTCGATATCACCGGTTCGCTGAACTTCACCAAGTTGACCCTGACGGGCGGCACGGACGGCACGCGCTTTGCCGATGTGACCTCAGGCAGCGCCGGGGCCGTGGCCGGCCTATCCTTCACCACCCCCGATGCCGCCGCGCTGGCCGGTGCCAATGTCGTGCGCATCAAGGCCGGATCAGTCGGCACGCCGGG
>NZ_JAIXPP010000019.1 GCF_027486195.1 Novosphingobium sp. | reverse complement strand
GACGGGATCAAGAACAAGATCCACCCGGGCGAAGCCATGGACAAGAACCTCTACGATCTGCCGCCGGCCGAACTCGCCGAAGTGCCGACCGTCTGCGGTTCGCTCCGCGAAGCGCTCGACGCGCTGGTCGCCGATCACGACTTCCTCCTCCAGGGCGGCGTGTTCACCAAGGACCAGATCGAAGCCTATATCGAACTCAAGTGGCCCGAAGTGATGCGCTGGGAAACCACGCCCTCGGCCGTCGAGTTCGACATGTACTACAGCGCCTGATTTTCAGCGCTTGGTCAGAAAGGGGCGTCCGGGAAACTGGGCGCCTTTTTCGTTTCGGGTTTCAGGAGGAAGGGTGCCTCCGGCGGGCAAGAGCCATTGCCCTTGCGTCCCGGCGGTTTATGGCTGTTTTTGCTGGTTAGCTGCTGTTCGGCTCTATGACCAAACGTCGAACCGTGCGACCCGCGTCGAACCCATCGCTTTCGCGAGTTCGCGATCTTTGAAGCCGGGTTGGGTTCCCATCCACTTTACGAAGTTATCTCGTCCATCGGCTTCGAGCGGAAATATTCCGACAGGATCGGCCTCGGTTGAGTAAAGCAGGAATACGACGTCTGCTCCCCAAGGGCCGCTATCATCGGTAGCTACTACAACCCGGCGAAGCTCACAAAGGGGCAGCATGCGCTCACCGCCTCCACCGTCGCTCGTCACGATTACACCATCCCGAAAGCGCACGCTCCACTTGCTCAGGGGGGGATGGTTCAGGAGTTTCTTGCGCAACCATTCGAACATGACCGTCATGATACCCGTCGAGAGAGTGTCCGCACCTGGGCGCAAACAGTCGCTCGAACCTGCTCAACGGGCCGAGGCGAGCCGACCCCGGACAGTATCGTCGGCCCGGACTTGATCCGGGCCTTGGCTTTCTTTTCGGGCGCGACGCCAGAAGAACAGCCAGACCCCGTGTCAAGCACGGGGTGACGGGGCTTGGTGGTTATTTCTTACCTTCGTCATTGCCGTGCAGGCGGGAATCCAGAGCGACTGGCGCTGCGTTTGTGGCTGTGGATTCCCGCCTACGCGGGAATGACGAGGTGGGAGTTGGGGTTGGGGTTCGGGGTGCCAGCCTGTTGGATTTGGCGGTGCGCCGGCGCAGGGTTCGGGCAGGAGGGGTGATCGCGCGACCGGTGCGGCGCCTGCACTGGCGCTGCGGGGAGGGCGTCGTGTTCTGCGCAGGGTGCGAGTGGCCGGGCGGGCAGAAGCGGTCCGGCGCAGCCTATTGGTCGATCATGGCCCGGGACCGGGGTAGCGGCTCGCTGGCGTACCGGTCTTTGCTCGCGCCGGGCAAAAGCGCGGCGGGTGCCATGATCCTGTGCTGGCGCGGTAGTTTGCCTGGCCAAGGACTTGGGGGAGACCGCCCCACCTTGAACCCGCAGCCCGCACCGGTCGCGTTGGCGTGTTACGGCCAAAGGAGCGAGGGCAAGGCCGGCCTAGCTTGCTCCCGATCTGGGTGGGGCGTATAACCTATATGGTTCGTTTTGTCAAGTGTGATGATGTGTTCTTGAGTGGCGACGGGAGAAAGGTAGGCCTGCGCCGTCTTGTATCAAGGCTGATTTAACTTTCCCGCACCTGCGCCGGGAAGCGGCAACTTGATTTCCGTTCGACAGGAACGGACGGGAGTTTTGTGCCTTGCTGTGATCTTTTTCCACAGACCCACATGGACTCGGGATGAACGGTGATTGCGGCAGGATGAACGGAGCCGCCCCGGACTCCTCGAATCGGCCCGGATCCTTAGAGATGCTGCACATGCTCAAGAACGTGGTCGCAGCCCTTCTCGCACTCCTTTCAATGTTCGCCCTGCCCTCGGCAGCGCAGGCCCGGCTCCAGTGCGTGACTTACGCGCGCCAGATTTCGGACGTGCAGCTCAGCGGCAATGCGCGCGATTGGTGGGGCAACGCGGAAGGCCGCTACGGTCGCGGCCAAGCGCCCAAGGCTGGTGCTGTCCTCGCCTTCGCCGGCACCCGTTCGATGCCCTATGGCCACGTCGCGGTCGTCCGCAAGGTCGTCGATGATCGCCACATCCTGATCGATCATGCCAACTGGTCGCGCCCCGGCATGGTCGAGCGCGGCGTGATGGCGGTGGACGTTTCAGCTGCGGGTGACTGGAGCGAAGTGCGCGTGTGGTATGCGCCGACCCGCTCGCTGGGCCTGCGCCCGAGCGCGGCCAAGGGCTTCATCTATCCGCACGCATCGACGTCCGGGACCCTGACGGCGAGCGCCGAGACCGCTTCCAGCGCCGGCTGATACCGTTTTGCGGGTAGGCAAGCCCTTTCTGATTTGCCAACAGCTTTACCCATGAACAGACCGCTTCTTGCCGTATCCGCGCTGCTGTGGTGCTCCCATGCAGCTGCCGAGCCTGTGGCAGCCGATCCGATGCCACCGGCTGCGCGCGCGATCATCGATCACTATCACATGCAGAACATCCCCCATGAAGGGCCGTGGTTCCTGCAGACCTTCAAGAGCGACGACGTGATCGAAGGCGCGCTGGCCGAGCGCTACAAGGGCAAGCGCTGGGCTTATACGGCCATCTACGCGGTGTTCACGCGCAGCGATTTCTCCGCGATGCACCGGCTCGCCACCGATGAGCTCTGGCATTTCTACGGCGGCAGCCCGGCGCAGATCCTGCTGCTCTATCCCGATGGGCACGGCGAGACGCGGATCTGGGGCAGCAATGTGCTGAAGGGCGAGGAGCCGCAGATCATGGTGCCGCGCGGCACGTGGATGGGCGCGCGGCCCATCGGCGATCCGCAGACGGCGTACAGCTTCGGCGCCAACACGCTCTCGCCCGGTTTCGAATATGCCGACTACGAACCGGGCTACCGCGACGAACTGACGGCGCTCTACCCGAAGTTCGCCGCCGAGATCGCAGGGCTCACCCGCGACGAATCTGCCCGCCGCCCGGCGGACAGCACCGCGCCCAAGCCTGCGCTGGTGCCCCCGGTAGCAGTCGAGGAACTGGTTGGCCGCACCGCGCCGCAGCGTTCCGAAGCGATCAGCGTCGCCCGCTTCGTGCTGCAGAAGGGCGCTGCGATCCCGCTGACGGTGACGCGTGAAGGCAGCGAAGCGATGGTGGTCGCCGCCGGCAAGGGCCGCGTCACCATCGGCAGCAAGGTGCAGGACGTTGCGCAAGGGTCGGTCGTGCTGCTGCCGCCGGGCGTGCCGCACCGCATCGATGCCGATACTCGGCTCGAATTCACTGTCAGCGTCGCGCCCGCCTGGCAGGCGTCCGACATGACGATCCTGCCCGATCCCGCGAACGAGAAGCCCTGAACGGCGCGATCAGGAGGCCCGGCGCAGCGCCGCTTCGATTTCCCGATCCGCGAGCAGACCGCGCGCTTCTTCGGCGGGGAGCGCGGCCCAGAACAGATAGCCCTGCACCAACTCGCAGCCGGCGGCCTGCACCAGCAGACGCTGCACTTCGGTCTCGACACCCTCGGCCACGACCTTCATCCGCAGTGTCTTGCCCAGCGTGGTGATCGCGCAGAGGATCGAGTGGGCATCGCGGTCGCGCTCGATGTTCGAGACGAACGAGCGGTCGATCTTGATCCGGTCGAACTGGAACGAGCGCAAGTACGACAGCGAGGAATAGCCGATCCCGAAATCGTCGAGCGCAACGCGGATACCCATACGGTTGAGCTCGCGCAGCACGCCGATCACGTGCGCGCTGCGATCGAGCATGACGCCTTCGGTCACTTCGAACACCAGCCGCTGCGGGTTCATGCCGGTCTCTTCGAGCAGACCCGCGAGCATCGGCAGGAAATCTCCCGCCATGATCTGGAGCGGCGAGAGGTTGACCGAAATGTCGCAGTCCGGCCAGTCGCGGCACTCGGTGAAGACATGGCGCAGCACCCATGTGCCAAGCGGGATCATCAGGCCGCCCTGCTCGGCGATCGGCACGAAGAGGTCCGGACGGATCTCCCCGCGCTCGGGGTGGTTCCAGCGCAGCAACGCCTCGAATCCGCCTATAATGCCCGAGCCGGTTTCGACCACTGGCTGGTAGGCGACCGAGAGCTCGCCGCGGGTGATCGCGAGGCGCAGCTCCATTTCCATTTCGCGCCGCAGTTTGACGCTTGCGTCCATATCCGGCGTGAAGCGGCGATAGCGCCCGCGCCCGCGCTGCTTGGCGCGGTAGAGCGCGATATCGGCGCGGCGCAGCAGTTCGCCGGGGTCCTCGCTCTGTTCCGGCCCCCAGCTGATCCCGCAGCTGACCGAAACTTCGAGCGTATTGCCCGAAATCAGGAAGGGCCTGCGCATCAGTTGCATGATCTTGTTGCCCAGCTGGTCTGCAGCGCGCGCGCCATCCCCGCTGGCGTGGAGCAACACGAATTCATCGCCGCCGAAGCGCGCGATGAAGGCCTCGCGCGGCAGCGCCTCGCGCAGACGGTGGGCGACCATACGGACCAGTTCATCGCCCACGTGATGGCCCATGGTATCGTTGACCAGCTTGAAGCCATCGATGTCGATATAGGCGACAAACAGGTTCCCCTGCGCCTCGCCTTCAAAGAATTCGGTGAGCAGGGTGCGCAGGCGCTGCATGTAGTAGACGCGGTTGGGCAGGCCGGTCATCGCATCGTGCAGCGCATTGTGCTGGGCCTGCGCCTCGCTGGCCTTGAGCTCGTTCGCCGTCAGGCGCATGCGACGCACGATCACCGCGCCGCCCGCGACCACGCCGAGGAAGAACAGGATGAACGCGGCAAGCACCGGTGCGGTGCGCTGGACGATCTTGGGCCCCGGCACCTTGGCTGTCCAGGTGATCCAGCCGATGTGATCGCCGAAAGCAGTGCTCAGCGGCACGGCATTGGCTGTGCCGATCCGCGCTTCATCCGGCACGAAGCTGAGATCGCGCAGCACGAGGTCGCTGCCCATCTTGGTAAGGATCGAGCCATCGAGGTAGCGCAGCGTCGCCACGTAATTGGGCTCGCGGCGGAGCAGGGTATAGTCGTTGTCGGGCACGATCGCGACGACCGAGAGGAACGCCGGCCGACCATGCCGCAGCACCGGCGTCGCCGCCCAGCGGTTGAGCGGCTGGCCCGATGCGGCCACCGGCCAATCGATATCGGCCAGCTTCTTCATGCCCGCGATGCGCCCGCCCAGGGGCACGTTGTGCTTGGCCCGGTCGATCAGGTCCTCGACATGCCAGCGCACTTCCTGATAGCCGGCATCCCCGGTCGGCCGCCCCTGCGCCCAGCCGTGCACCAGCGACCCATCGGGCTGGACCAGGAACATCGCGTCGGTCTCGAGGTTGTTCCAGACGAAATCGCCGAGGAAGTGGTTCGCCCAAGCCTCGTTGTCCGCCAGCACGGCATTGCGCATGGCATCATCCCAGGTCAGCTGCACCTTTTGCGCCGCAACGATCTGGCTGCCCAGCTGATCGAGATAGCGGGTGACGAGCACCCGCTCGTCCTCGCGCGCGAGTTCGTCGGCGATACGGGTCGATCGGGTGAAAACCGCGACCAGCAGCGCAGACAGCGCGATCAGCGCAAGGAACGTCGCAAGCGCGATCCAGCCGGTGCGCAGATTGCGCACAGACGATCGCGCGGCAGAACCGCAGCTGAGGTGGTCAAGACCCATCGAGCCAGACTTACCGACAGGATGGAAAGAAACGGTTAGCGCGGGCTACGCGTGTGGAGCCAAATGTTTCGAATCTTGCGGCTTTCGCGACTATCTAAAGCGTGACCGGTCAAGGTTGATGTGTTGTGATAGCCATCAGCAGGCCCGTGGCACCCGATCCTGCACATGATGGGTTGGTATCGGGGGGTAGGCATGGCCATTCCGGCCAATCCTTGCGGATGGTCCGATCCGTCGCCAAATACGTTGCAATCACGTACCGGACTTGTCATCGTCGGGCACACGGCTCAACCGTTTGGCAATCCGACAATCTTGGGAGAAAACTGATGCGCGAGCATCTGCAGCACTACATCAACGGCGCCTGGGTAGATAGCGAAGGCGGCAAGCGCCATGAGGTGATCAATCCCGCGACCGAAGAGGCCTGCGCGGTCATCACGCTGGGCAGCCAGGCCGATGTCGACAAGGCCGTCGCCGCCGCCAAGGCCGCTTTCCCCGCCTTTGCCGCCACCCCGGTGGAAGAGCGCAAGGCCCTGCTTGTGCGCATTCTCGACGAATACAAGAAGCGCATTCCCGATTTCGCCAAGGTTATCAGCGAAGAAATGGGCGCGCCGATCGGCTTTGCCGGCACCGCACAGGTGGGCGCTGGCATCGGCTACATCCTCGGCACGCTCGAGGCGCTTGAAGGCTTTGAATGGGAATCGCCCGTTCCCGGTGCCAACGCCCGCTTCGTGCATGAACCCATCGGCGTCGTCGCCGCGATCACGCCGTGGAACTGGCCGCTCAACCAGATCTGCGCCAAGATCGCGCCGTGCATCGCTGCGGGCAACACGATCGTGCTCAAGCCTTCGGAAGAATGCCCCTCGAACGCGGTGATCATTGCCGAGGTGATGCATGCGGCCGGTGTGCCGGCAGGTGTGTTCAACCTCGTGCAGGGCGATGGCCTCGGCGTCGGCGTGGCGCTAACCGTGCACCCCGATGTCGATATGGTGAGCTTCACCGGATCGACCCGCGCCGGCATCCAGATCGCCAAGAACGCGGCTGACACCGTGAAGCGCGTGCATCAGGAACTGGGCGGCAAGTCACCCAACCTCATTCTCGAGGACGCGGACTTTGCCGCGACGCTGCCTGGCACGCTGCAGGGCGTGGTCGCCAACACCGGGCAGAGCTGCATCGCCCCCACCCGCCTGCTCGTTCCCAAGTCGCGCAAGGAAGAGGCCGAGACTTTCGTGAAGAACTACTTCGCGGCGGTGAAGGTCGGCAATCCGGCCGAGGACGGCGCGCACATCGGGCCGGTGGTGAACAAGGCGCAGTGGACCAAGATCCAGTCGCTGATCGACACCTCGATCGCCGAGGGCGCCTCGCTGCTCGAAGGCGGCCCGGGCCTGCCCGACAACGTCAACCGCGGCTACTTCATCCGCCCGACGGTGTTCTCTGACGTGACGCCAGACATGACGATCTTCCGCGAGGAAACCTTCGGCCCGGTTGCCACGATCACCACCTATGACGGCATCGAGGATGGCATCGAGCTGGCGAACCGCACCGCCTACGGGCTTTCGGCAGTCGTGACTGGCGATGTCGAGACCGCCAAGGGCATTGTCGGCCGCCTGCGCGCGGGCCTCGTCGCGGTCAACCAGTGGGGCGGCGTCAAGGGCGGTGCCTTCGGCGGCTACAAGCAGTCGGGCAACGGCCGCGAGGGCGGCGTCTACGGCCTGAAGGACTTCATGGAACTGAAGACCATCGCCGGGGCGTAAGCGACTTGTGGAGCTCTCTCCCCTTCAGGGGAGAGATACGCAGGCTTGGCAGCGTGCTGCCTAGCCGAAGTTGAGAGGGGCCTTGCAAGCGCTTGCCCCTCTCCCAACCCTCTCCCCTGAAGGGGAGAGGGCTACTTCCGCCTCAATAATCCTTGGATGCCTTGAGGTTGAGGCTTTCGTCGCCGATCGTGGAGATCGTGCCGAGCAGCACCAGCCACCGCGTGATGCGAAACTCCACCGAAGTCGCGCTGTAGCCGCGCCCGTCGGTGATCAGCTCGACGAAGATGCGGCGGCCGATGTACTTGCCCACCGCAATCGACGTGCTGCGCCCGACCGAGGCATCGGCGCTGATGATGCGCAGCCGATCGAGTCCGATGGCATTGCGCACCTTGTTGATCGGATCGAGCCCGCCGCCGCTGCGGAAGCTGGCGAGCGCGGAGGCGAGCTGAACCGCCTCTGGCGCGGAAATCTGGGTGATCGAACTGCCGAACAGCATGCGGCTAAGCAGCTCTTCCTCGGGCAGCGCGGGGACCGAACTGAATGCGATCTGCGGCTTGAGCGCCGAACCGCTGATGGCGATCTTGGCGCTCACCCCGTTGGCATCGCCTTCGGCAACGATATCGAGCCGGGGATCGACCGGTACTTCGCCGACGAAGCGGATGCGCCCGCGCGTGAGATCGAAGCGCCGCCCGGCGAACTCATAGCCACCGCGCACCAGATCGGCACTGCCGAAGATCTGCGGATTGGCGGTATCCCCGCGCAAGCGCACATCGGCGCCCCATTCGCTTTCGAGGCCGAGCCCGCGCACATCGATGCGGTCCGCGCCGGCGGCGTCGATCAGGTACTTCCACGGTGTGTAGGGCACGCGCGGCGGGGCGACGTCGGCACGCTGGTTGATTTCGTGCGTGGTGATCGCGGGCAACGCTTCGGTCACATTGGCGCGGCCCAGCGTCCAGCGCGCGCGATCGATATGCACGCGTCCGGCGATCGTCCCGCCGATGCCGTCGGAAATAAGGCGCAGCGGCCCGGTCACGGTCGCGGCCATGTCGTCGCGGTTAATCAGCAGCGCGTTCGTGGCCGCCAGCCTGAGATCGAGCCCGACGCCCCGCGTCGCCAGATTGGAGAGATCGACCGTACCGCTACCGCTGACCGTGCCACCACCCCCCGAGCCACCGGGCGTTGTGCCGCTGAAGTGGGCCAGGCTGAGCCGGGCATCGGCAAAGCTGCCGAGCGCTTCGACATCGCGCACGTCAGAGCCGGTGAGGTTCGACTGGACGCGCAGCGCACGCGTCGCAACTGCACCGGTGATCACCGGGTGGTCGATCGAACCCGTGACGCTTGCCGCAGCGCCGAGCGGGCCGGTGAGGTCGATCACTTCGATCGCGGCGAGCCGCCACAGCGCCTCGGCGGGGCCGCTATAGCGCAGCTCTGCCTTGAGGCTGCCGCCCCGCAGCCGCTCGAGCATGGTGCCGCCGCGCGGCAGGTCGGTCACCAGCGCCTGCACCCGCCCGCGCATCGCCGCGCCTTCGCGCGCCACCGCGCGGACCTGCAGCGCGGCGGGATTGAGCTCCGCCACCAGCGCCAGGTCGAGCGGCCTTGAGGTCAGGACAAGGCCCGAGCGGGTGAGGCCCTTGAGCTCCACCGCAGCATGGCCCGAGGGCGCGCCGAGGTGGTCGTTCTCATAGTCGATCACGCCTGAGGCGAGCCCGCCTAGCCCGAGATCCGGCAGCACGATATCAAGCACCGAAAGCGGCATGCGCGAGAGCATGAGCTTGAGCTGGGTCGCCTCGCCCAGCACATGGCCGCTGGCAATCACGCTGCCCCGCCCGAAATCGATCTGCGTGGGCTGAAGCCGCCAGCCGGCCGCTGCGCCACCACCCGCTTCATCCGGCTCGCGCTCGAGCACCGCGCGGCGCGGCATCGAGATCGCGCGCCCGGCATAGTCCCCTGCGACGAAGGCGACGATCTTGTCGGGCGAAAAGGCGGCGGTGCCCTGCAGCGCAAAGCTCGTGCCGCGCCGCCCGGCGAGCGACGCGGTGACGCTGCCCGATCCGTTGACGAGCGCGGCGTCCGCTGCAAGCCGGCCGATGAAGAGCTTGCCCGCGCTGATCCCCTCAGCCTTGAGCGAGGCCTGCAAGGTGGTGTCACCGCCTTCGATGCGTCCGTCGGCGGTGATCTCGGCATTGCCGACCGCGATCGGGTTTTCACCGCCAAAGCGGGCACCGCGCGCCGTGATCGCGGCCTTGAGCGCTTGGCCCGCCCCGTCCGGTGCGAGGTCGATGGTGCCGGTCACCCCGCCCCCCGCGAGCGCCAGACTGCCCGTCGCCCCCTGCTTGCCGATATCGACGCTGCCGGTGATCCGGGTTTGGTAGACGGTGAAGTGCTCGATCCCGAGGTGCACCGGCGCGTCCTTCGGCGCCGTGAGCAGGACGAGACCGCTGAAGGCCCCCAGCCGCGAATCCCCCTTGGTTTCAATGCGGAAGCCATCACCTTCGGGGCTCAGCGCAAGTTGCACGTCCTTGAGACTGGCGGCCGGGAGCGGATCGGCGAGCACGAGCGTGGCGCGCGGGCCATCCTTTGCCAGCGCCGCATCGAAAGTGAACGGCCCGTATTCGAGGTGGCGGCCCTGCCCGGCCAGCGTCGTCACGCCGTTCGCCTGTGTCCAGCTGCGCAGCGCCATGGTGAGCTTCGCCGAAGTCAGCTCGCCCCGCCGCACGATCAGCGGCTGGCTGCCACCTAGGGTGAGTGAAGCCCGCGCGCGGACATTGCCGCCCGTCAGGTTGGCCAGCGTGGCATTGTCGATCCGCGCCATGCGCCCGGCACCATCGGCGCTGAGCAGCCACGGTTGACCGCCCCCCACGGTGAGCGCAATGCGCGCCTCGCCATCGGCCATGCCCAGATCGGGCAGCGCGATCCCCCGCGCGGTTACCGGGCCGGAGAGGGCAAAACGGCTGCGCGCCAGATCGCCATCGAGGACCAGCCTGGCAGACGCGCCCTTCAGCGTGAGATCGAGCCGGTCCGACGTGAGCTTGCTTCCAGTCAGCACAAGGTCGCCGGAAAGACGCGCACCCGGCAAGCGCGGATCGACCATGGCCTGTCCGGTCTTCAGCCGCTGCGCCGTGAGCGCGAGCGGCAGGCGCAGGCGCTTGCCGTCCCAATAGGCCGTGCCCGCCGTTCGCAACCCCTCGGCGAGCACCGTTCCGCTGCGCAGGCGCGCGGCGCGCAGGTCGTGGATGATCGCAAGCGCAGCGAAGCGGCCATCGACCGTCGCATCGAGCCGCGCGCCCTGCAGTTCGGTGCCGGTGCCGGCCAGCAGCAGCTCCGGCCGCGCGAGAACGGCGCGGACCTTGACCGCTTCGGCGCGGTTGTTCACGAGATCGAGCCCGCCCTCCGCCGTGGCCCTGAGCGCAGCGCCCCCGGCGAAAAGCCGCCCGCGCAGCACCCCGCCGCCAGCAGTTCCGTCGGCCACGATGGAAAGCTTGCCGCCGCTCGCGCGCCGGGCGGCATCACCCAGCAGATCGCCAGGGAAGACCTGCCCGGCCAGCTTGTAGCGCCCGCTGCGGTTCTCGAGCTGGAATGCCGCCAGCTTGCGCCCGCCCTCGGTCGCCGCGCTCCAGCCGTGCCACTCCTGAAACGTGCCCTTGCCGCCCGCGCGCGCGGAAATGTCGCGCTTCAGCCCGGTCAGTGCGGCAAGCAGGCCGTCCTTCGGCGCGTTGTAGATGAAATCGAGCGCGAACCTGTTGCGATCCGGCTCGCTATCGAGCCGCAGGCGCAGCCGGTCGCGTCCGCCCAGCCGTCCGCCAAGGCTGACCAGCGCCCGTCCGCGGCGGATATCGGTGACCGCGGCAAAGTCGATCCGCCGCCGCTCTCCCGTCAAGCCGCGATCAATGGCGAGGTTTTCCGCCGCCAGCTTGCCGATGCGGATATCGAAATCGGGCAGTATCGGCTCGTTCAGATCGCCGGGCCTGAGGCGGGGCGCGCGCAGCAGCGTGGCGCGCTTGAGGATCAGCGAGCGGATATCGAGGCCCTTGAACAGCCCCGAACGCGGATCAAGCCCGAACCAGGCGAGCGGACGCCAATCGAGTGTCGCTTCGGGCACGACCATGAAGCGCCCGTCGGGATCGCTCAGCACCACTTCGTGCAGGCTCATCGCACCCAGCAGCGTGCCATCGATCCGCCCGATCCGGATGCGCAGGCCCGAACCCGGCACGATGGCGGCAATGCGGTCCGCCACGAAGCGGTGACCGAGCGAGGAATCGAGCACGACCATCGAGCCGCCGATCGCCAGCACGAACAGCAGCGCGGCAAGGAGCAGCCCGCGGCCCCAGCCGAGCACGCGCCGAACCGGCCCCTTGCGCGGCAGCGGAGCGGCAGGCGGCTCGGGCGGCGCGGCACTCGCCATCAGAACGCCTGCCCGAGGCTGACGTAAACGCCGATGCGGCTATCGCCCTTCGAGGGATTGACCGGCGTGCCCAGATCGATGCGGATCGGGCCGAAGCTGGTCTGGTAGCGCAGGCCAAGGCCCACGCCGACCTTGAGGCCGTTGACCGTGGGCGAGGCTGTGGTGCCCACCGTGCCCGCATCGACGAACGGCACCACGCTGACCGCGCCGCCCATCAGCCCGGTCTTCACGCGCGCTTCCAGCGAGAATTCGGACAGGCTGCGCCCGCCGCTCGGATTGCCGAGAGCATCGCGCGGGCCGACTGCCTGATAGGCAAAGCCGCGCACCGATGCGCCGCCGCCGGCATAGAACCGCCGCGAAGGCGCGATGGAATTGACATCGGTGCCCGGAATCGTGCCCAGCCGCACGCGCTCTGCCAGCACCACGCGGCTGCTGACAGGCTGGTAGGCGCTCGCATCGAGTTGCGCGCGCAAGTAGCTGGACTTCATGCCGTTCTGCACCGAGATTTCAGGGCTCAGCCGCACCGAAACGCGCACGCCGCGCCGCGGATCGAGCAGGTCGTTGCTGCCGTCATAGGCGCCGCGCAAGGGCAGCGCGCCGATGAAATAGGTGGTGCGGGTGGAACCGGCGGCGGCGGGCAGTTCGCTCGTGGCGAGCAGTTCAAACCCGGCGGACCACACCCAGGCCTTCTGGAAGATCAGCGTCGTCTGCTTCTCGAACGTCGTCGAGAACGAGAGGGTGCGCGCCTGATACGCGTCCGTCCGCCGGGTCTGGGCATAGAGATCGGCGGTAAGCACCTGATCACGCCCGAAGAAGTTGTTGCGGCGATAGGTCGCGCCCGCCAGCTGCTCACGCGTACCGACCACGCCGCGGAAGCGCACGAGGCCTTCGGGCGGGAACATGTTGCGGTTCTCCCAGCTCGCCTCGACCCGCAGGCCCTCGCCGCTCGAATAACCGATGAGCCCGGCAATCGTGCGCTGCGGCGCCTTGGACAGAGTAACGTCGACATCGGCGACGCCCGGCTGCGGATTGGCCGCCGGGGTGACTTCCCTCGGCGTGACCGTGACTGCCGAGACGAGGCCGGTTGCCAGGATCGCCTGCCTGAGATCATCGACACGCGACTTGCGGAAGGGATCACCCGGCCGGAAGCGGGCAATCCGCGCGAGGTGGCGGGCGGAAAGGTAATCGGGCAGCGAGCTGTGGATCTCACCCATCACATATTGCCCGCCGCTGGTGACGGGCAGGATCAGATCGCCAGTGCGCACCGCATGGTCGATCGTGAGATCGGGTTCGCCCACCTTGGCAAAGGCATGGCCGCCTTCGCCGAGCGCGGTGATCAGGTGATCGCGCTCGACAACGATGCGGTCGGTATTGACCGGATCGCCCGGCGCGAGTGCGAAGGCGCGCGTCAGCGCAGCGGCATCGTGCGCGGCGGCAATATCGCCCAGGTCGATGCGCGAGAGAGTATAACGCGGCCCCGGGCGCACATCGAAGCGCACGCCGACTTTCTTGAGATCGATTGCCGGCCCCGGCCCGCTGCCTTCGGCCGGCGCCGCATAACCGGTCGTGCTCTGGAACACCTCGGCGTCGTAGTAGCCATAGACCCTCAGGACCTGTTGCAGCAGATCGGTGTCCTGCCGCGCGCGCCGGGTCAGCTGCGCGAGGTTGTCTTCCTCGTTGCCGAACTTGCGCAACGTGGCGAGCGTGCCGAAGCGCGTGGTCACGGCCTCGCGCTCGGGCAAGGTCTCGACGTCCGGCGGAAAGGCGAGCGCCAGTTGCGGCGTAACCGGGAACAGGCTTGCGCCCGGAATCTGGCCGATCCCGCGCCCGCTACCCGGATCGGCGTCAGTCGCCAGCGCCTCGCCGGCGGCCTTGGCCTGTTCGGCGGCCTCGCCGATATCCGCATCGGGCGTGAGCAACTCGATCGGCGGCAGCTCCGCCGCATCGGGCCAGGCCAGCGTAATCGCGGGAATGCCGGTCAGCGGCGCGATTGCATCGGGCGAAAGCAGCGTGCTCGGATCGGGCACGGGGACTTTGGCAGCATCGGTCTGGTTCGCCCAGGTTTTGGGATCGTCCAGCGCGGAATCGGGGATCAGATCCTCAAGCGCCTGATCCGCATCTCGCGATTGGGCGTGCGCCAATTGCGGCAGAATGGCGAGCAGAAGGGCCGGCAGGAAGGCCCGCCAGGCTTCAGATCTGGCGGTACTGTGCCTGTGCGGCGGCAAGACCGTCCTTGCCGGTATCGTCCGCGATTCGCCGATCCGCACCCCCTGCGGTCGCAGCGCGGTCGATCGCGCGGGCCTGCTCATCGGGGTCAAAGCGTTCCCATCCTTCGCGGCCCAGCCGTTCGAGCGGCCGATAGCGGACCTTATACTGCATCCGCGCCGATCCTTCGACCCAATATCCGAGATAGACATAGGGAAGACCAATTCGGGCGGCATGAAGGATGTGGTCCAGAATGATGAAATTGCCAAGCCCCCGGCGCTCGGCATGATCGGGTTCGTAGAAGCTGTAGATCATCGACAGCCCATCGCCCTGACGGTCGGTCAGGCATGCGCCGACGAGTTTGCCGGGCTTCCCGTCGACACCAGGCTCGCGATACTCGATCACGAAGCTCTGGACCGGGGTGTGCTCGACCATGTCGGCGAAGTCCATCTCGTCCATCGAGGCCATGCCGCCACCGGGATGGCGCGCGGCCAGATAACGCTGGAGCAGCTCGAATTGTTCCGGCGTGGACCACGGCTTGCACGCGGAGACGACGAGATCGCTGTTGCGCTTGAGGTTCTTGCGCTGGGTGGCCGAAGGCACGAACTCACCCGCCGCCACGCGCACCGAAATGCAGGCCGAGCAATCGATGCAGCTGGGGCGATAGGCCACCGTCTGGCTGCGGCGAAAGCCGATGCGGCCCAGCGCATCGTTGAGCTCGTCGGCATTGGGGCCCTTGAGCTCCGTGAACACCTTTCGCTCCGTCTTCCCCGGCAGATAGGGGCACGGCATCGGGCTCGTCACGAAGAAGCGGGGAAAGCGGACGGGCGCAGTCACGGCCTGGGCGGTATCCTCTCGCGCCGCCGGACCATCCTGCAGCGCTGACAGAGGCAACATGCCTTACCCGGGCGATTGGTGAAAGAGCGATTAACCATCAAAGGTAGTTAATCGGCAGGGATTTCGCAGCCGTGCCCCAGACAGGCCGGTGACCGTACCGAAACGGGATGCGAACGGCCGGGAGTGTGACGAAAGAGGCTTAACCGAGTTCCACTTGCGTCACATCATAGCCCTTGGCGCGCAGGCTCGCGACCAGCAGATCGATCTGCTCGCGGTCGCGCGCCTCGCATTCGATCTCCGCGGTAAGGCCCTTGGCCGGCAGCGAGGTGAAGATGCGGTTGTGCCAGACCTCGAGAATGTTGACCTGGTGGCGGTTGAAATCCTCCACCACCTTGAACAGCGCGCCGGGCCGATCCTGCAGGGTGAGCCTGAGCCGGGCAAGGCGCCCGGAGCGGGCAAGATCGCGCAGCAGCACGTTGGCGAGCAGGCGCGTATCGATATTGCCGCCGCACAGCACGAGGCCGATCTTGCGCCCGGCAAAGCGCTTGCGATGCGTCATCACCGCGGCCAGCCCGGCTGCGCCCGCGCCTTCAACCACGGTCTTCTCGATCTGCAGCAGCACCGCGACGGCGGTTTCCAGCGCCGGCTCGCTCACCAGCACGATATCGTCGACGATCTTCTTGAGCACGGCGGACGTAAACGTGCCAGGCTCCTTCACCGCGATGCCTTCGGCGATCGTATCGCCGCCGCAGGGCAGATCGAGGCCCTTGAGCTTGGCATACATCGAGGGGAACAGCGTGGCCTGCACACCGACCAGCCCGATCGAAGGCTTGATCCCGCGCGCGGCGGTGCCCATGCCCGAAAGCAGGCCGCCCCCGCCGATCGGTACGACCAGCGTATCAAGCCCGGGAATATCCTCCAGCATTTCGAGCGCGACGGTGCCTTGCCCTGCGGCCACATGGGGATCGTCGAAGGGATGGACGAAGGTCATGCCGCGCTCGGCCTCGAGCTTGCGGGCGTGGGCATAGGCCTCGTCGAACGTCTCGCCCTCGAGCACGACGTTGCCGCCGACGCTTTCGGTCTGCATGATCTTCACCGTGGGCGTGGTGCGCGGCATCACGATGGTGACGGGCATGCCAAGCCGCGTGCCGTGATACGAAAGCCCCTGCGCGTGGTTGCCTGCCGAAGCCGCGATCACACCCTTCGCGCGCTGTTCCTCGCTCAGCTGGAGCAGCGCATTGAGCGCGCCGCGCTCCTTGTAGGCGGCGGTGAACTGCAGGTTCTCGAACTTCAGCCAGATCTCCGCGCCGGTAATCTCGCTCAACGTCTTGCTGTGCAGCGTGGGCGTGCGCACGACCTGTCCGGCGATCCGCGCGGCAGCAGCGCGCACATCATCAAGGGTCAGCAGCGGGGCGGCGGTTGTCGTCGTGTTCATGGGCTACGGCCCCTAATCGAAACCTGCCCTGAAGGGAACCTTCGTCGCGATCAGCGCTTGCGTCGAGGCAGATTGAACAGGTGGAGCAAGGCCAGCACGGCCACGATCGCGATCGTATCGGCGATCCAATCGCGGATATCGCAATCGCGGTGGAGCGAGGGGATCGCCTGGAGCACCTCGACCAGCGCGCCGAGGAACGACAGCCGCTCGGCCAGGTGGAGCTTGGGAAAGCGCGGAAACGCCAACGCGCCGAGCAGCGCGAGCGTGCCAAAGGCCAGCATGTGCTGCGCCTTGTCGTTCAGTTCGGGAAGATTGGTCGCATGGGGAAGCAAGGCCAGCGTCACCGCGCCGGTCAGGCAGAGCCAGAAGGCAGGCGCGGCAAACGCGGCGAATCCAGAAGTGCGAGACCCAGAAGTGCTAGACATGGGCGGCGCGCTAGCCCGCGGCACCGTCGCGCGGCAAGCACCGTTTGCGCGGAGGTGGCGCGATTCTGGCTGGCAGCGCGCGGCAAAGCGGCTAGAACGCCGGGCATGACAGACGCAGCTTCCCTACCGCTCAACGTTTCCTTCCTTGGTCTTGGCGTAATGGGCGGGGCCATGGCCCGCCATCTCGGCACTGCCGGCCATCACCTCACCATCTACAACCGCACACCGGCGCGGGCACAGGCCTGGCAGGCCGCGAATCCGGGGCTTGCCGTGCGCGTGGCCACGAGCCCGGCGGAAGCGGCAGAGGGTGCGGACGTGGCGATCACCTGCGTCGGCAACGATGATGATCTCTCGGACGTTGTGCTCAGTCCCACCGGCGTGTTCTCTACGCTGAAGCGGGGCGCGCTGTTCATCGATCATACCACCGTTTCGGCACGAATTGCCCGCCAGATTGCGGTCGAGGGCCGCGACAAGGAGCTTCTTTGCGTCGATGCGCCCGTCACCGGCGGGCAATCGGGCGCCGAAGCGGGCACGCTTTCGATCATGTGCGGCGGCAGCGAAAAGGCGGTCGATGCGGCGCGCGAAGTGCTGTCCGCCTATGCCAAGCGCGTGGTCCATGTCGGCAAGCCCGGCGCGGGGCAGACCGCCAAGATGGCCAACCAGATGTGCATCGCCGGTGCCATCGCGGGCCTTGCCGAGGCTATCCGCTTCGCGCAGGCGGCGCGGCTCGATCTCGACAAAGTCTTCGAGGCGATCTCCGGCGGCGCTGCGCAATCGTGGCAGATGGACAACCGCTGGCACACCATGGCGAAGGACGAATTCGATTTCGGCTTCGCGGTCGACTGGATGCGCAAGGACCTCGGCCTCGCCATCGAGGAAGCGCGCGGCGTGGGGGCCAGCGTGCCCACCACCGCGCTGATCGACCAGTTCTACGCCGATGTGCAGGCACTGGGCGGCGGACGGCAGGACACGAGCGCCCTGATCCGCCGCCTGCCGCGCCGGGGGAACAACTGATGGTCCGTTTTGGCCTCGCCGCTTTCGCAACTTTGGCATTCGCCGCCCCCGCCCACGCCGACACCCTGATCGACAACGTGGCCGGCCAGACCATCGGCGCGGACGGCCATGTCGAGCGGTTCAAGGCCATGCTGATGGACGATGCCGGCGTGGTGAAGGCGCTGATCCACGAAGGCGAGAAGACGCCGAAGAAGGGTTTCCAGTATCGCATCGACGGCAAGGGGCGGATCATGCTGCCCGGCCTGATCGATGCGCACGTTCACGTGATGAGCACGGGCTTTGCCGCGCTGACGCTCGACCTTTCGGAAACGAACAGCCTTGCCGAGGCGCTCGAGAAAATCGCCGCCTATGCCAAGGCGCACCCCGACAGGCCGTGGCTGATCGGGCGCGGCTGGAATCAGGAGCGCTGGAAGCTTGGCCGCTTTCCGACCGCTGCAGAACTTGATGCCGTGGTCGCGGACCGCCCCGTCTGGCTTGAACGCGCCGATGGGCACGCCGGCTGGGCCAATACCGCAGCACTCAAGGCGGGCGGGGTGACCGCCGCAAGCAAGGCGCCCAGTGGGGGCGAAATCATCCACCTTGCCGATGGCAGCCCGGCGGGCGTGCTGGTCGACAACGCTTCCGATCTCGTCGGCGCGCATGTCCCGCCGCCAACAGCGCGCGATTACGACGCTGCCTTCGCGCTCGCCCAGCGCGAGTTCTACCGGCGCGGCCTCACCGCCGTGGCCGACATGGGCTCGACCATGGAAGACTGGCAGACCTTCCGCCGCGCGGGGGACCTCAACACGCTCTACGTGCGGATCATGGCCTATGGCTCGGGGATCGAGAACACGGTCGAGATCGGTGGCCCTGGCCCCTCGCCCTGGCTCTATGCAGACCGGCTGCGGCTCAACGGCGTGAAGCTCTATATGGACGGCGCGCTGGGATCGCGCGGGGCCTGGCTCAAGGCGCCCTACGCGGACAAGCCCGATACGCGCGGCCTCCCCCGCCTCACGCAGACGCAGCTCGGCAATCTGATGAGCCGCGCGGCGATGGACCAATACCAGATCGCCGTTCACGCCATCGGTGACGAGGCGAACGCGGTGCTGCTCGGTGCGATGGAAGACCTTGCGCAGACCTACAAGGGTGACCGGCGCTGGCGCATCGAGCATGCGCAGGTGATCGATCCTGCCGACTGGCCGATTGCCGCGCGGGTGGCAAAGTCGGTCGGCCTCATCGCCTCGATGCAGCCCGTCCACCAGACATCGGACCGCCTGATGGCGGAGGCCCGGCTCGGGCCGAACCGGCTGGCGGGTGCCTACGCCTGGGCTTCGGCGAAGGCGAACGGTGCGGTTCTGGCCTTCGGCTCGGACAGCCCGGTCGAGCTCCCCGATCCCTGGGCCGGCTTTGCCGCCGCGATCAGCCGCGTGGACGAAAACGGCCAGCCGCCGCAAGGCTGGCAGCCGCAGGAACGCGTCGGCCGCGAGACGGCACTGGCCGGATACACCGCGCAGGCCGCCTACGCCGGGTTCGCCGAAAAGCGCTTCGGCCGCCTCGCCCCGGGGCTGCGCGCCGATTTCATCTTCGTCGATACCGACCCGATGATCGCCACGCCCGAAGCCATCCGCAAGACCAGAGTGTTTGAAACCTGGGTCGGCGGCGGCAAGGTCTGGGACGCCGAAAAGCCCGATGGCGGCGCGGCGGGTGCGGAGCCGGTGAAGAAGTAGGGGCGGGCACGGTGTTAACCTGCAAGTGCATGAATCGGATATAAGGTCCCGGAACTGGCCGCTGCTTGCAGGGCTTCCCGCAGTTCTTTCAGACAATGGACCCGAATTTGATGCGCGTGGCAACGATCCCTTTGCCTTCGTTTGCCCTTGCTGCACTGGCCGGGGCGGCACTGGCTTCCTGCACGATCGAGACAGGTCCACGCGGGGACCAGTTTGACTATACTCGCAACGAGGACGGTTTCCTCGGGATCACGACCTCGACCGCTACTGCACGATTTCCGATGGAGGACGTGCCGGGCGCGCTGTTCCTTGTGGCAAAGTGCGTTCACAACGTCTCCCATCCCGAGAACAACGAACTGACCCTGACGGCGAGTTCGGTAGGCTCGAACTCAAGCGGCACCGGGCCATCGCTCGACGCCATGATCTACAAGCTCGATCAGGCTGAGCCCGTGGTGTATCGTGATCCGCAGCCCGCGTTTGATCCAGCCACGGAATTTCCCGCCACATCTGCTGGTTCGTGGCAACAGTCAGCCGCGAATGGAGCGGAAACCTTGCGCCTTCCCGCCAGCAACTCCCAAGACGTTTATGTCAATCTGCAACAGCTGCTTTCCCGGCTGCCGAAAAGTCCGCAAACCATCGCCCTGCGCTTCGTTCACGGAGGATCCGGGAGCGGCCAGTTTGGCAGCGGGACCGTCCAGGAATACGCGCAGTACAGCTTCAAGGACGTGTCCATCGCGGTGAACGGAACCAACTTCGGCCGCATCCTGACCGATTGCCGGAAGGGCGGATGATCGCGCATGAGTCATGGTGGACGGACCCGCCCTTGGCTGGATAGAACACCAGCTTCGCCAGCCGAGGAACCAAGGCAATGACCGACCTGATCCTGCACCACTACCCGGAATCGCCCTTCTCGGAAAAGGTGCGGGCCATCTTCGGCGCCAAGGGGCTGGCTTGGCGCTCGCTGCAGGTATCGATGGTCATGCCGCGCCCGGCGACCATTGCGCTCACTGGCGGATACCGGCGCATTCCGGTGCTGCAGGTCGGCGCGGACGTCTACTGCGATACCGCGCTGATTGCCGAATACCTCGACAGCAAGGGCAGCGGCCCCAGCCTCTTTCCCGCCAGCCAGTTGCTTGCCGTGCAAACTCTAGCGCGCTGGGTGGATACCGAGCTGTTCTGGGCCGCCGTTACGCTGCGCTTCCTGCCCGAGAATATGGGCAATTTCTTCGCCGATCCCGCCACCGCGCAGGCCTTCGCCGAGGACCGCGCCAACTTCGCGCAAGGCGCGCAGGTTCGCCGTCCCGCCGTCGATGAGGCCAAGGCGCGCTACGCCCGGTTCCTTGCCGAAATGGAGGCCCAGCTCGGCGATGGCCGTGCCTGCCTGTTCGGTGCAGGCGTCAGCGTTGCCGATTTCGCGGTCTACCACATGCTGTGGTTCATCCACGCTGGCGGCGGCATGGCCGACTGGCTCGCAGCCCACACCCGCGTCAGCGGCTGGATGGACCGCATGCGCAAGTTCGGCGAGCATCCTGGCGAGGCGATCACGGCGGACGATGCGCTCGCCACCGCCCACGCCGCCGATCCCCTGCCCGTCGAGCAGGCCAGCGACATCCCCGCCTTCCCGCCCGGCACCGAAGTCAACGTGGCCCCGGTCGATTACGGTGTGATGCCAAGCCACGGCACCCTGCTGCGGTGCGACACCCAGGCCATCGTGATCCGCCGCGAACACGCGTTGACCGGAATCGTTCACGTTCACTTTCCGCGGCACGGATTCGGTGTGACGCGATACTGACCGATCAGGCCCCGGCGATTTCGGCCTTGGCCTTTTCCGCAGCGTCCTTGTTCTCGGCAAAGCGCATCACGACGAGCGTGCCTTCGAAGAGGATCATCAGCGGAATCGCGAGCATGAGCTGGCTGAGCACATCGGGCGGGGTGATCACGGCAGCGAGCGCGGTGATGCCGACGATCACGTAGCGCCGCGCCGCCACGAGCTGCGCGCGGGTGACGATCCCGGCGCGGTTCAGCAGCATCAGCAGCACGGGCAGAAGGAAGCTGATCCCGAAGGCGAAGATGAACTGCATCACGAGATTGAGATATTCCTCGATCCCCGGCAGCGCCTCGAGTTGCAGGCCGCCGCGATCCCCCTGGAAGCCGATGAACCAGCGGAAAGCAGTGGGCATCACGATGAAATAGGCAAGGCTTGCGCCCATCGTGAAGAGGATCGGCGTCGCGATCAGGAAGGGCAGGAAGGCCTTCTTCTCGCGCGCATAGAGCCCCGGCGCGATGAAGGCCCAAAGCTGGTTGGAGATCACCGGGAAGCTGACCATTAACGCTGCGAAGAGCGACACCTTCAAGTCGACGAAGAACGCCGAATAGAGCTTGGTGTAGATGAGCTTGCCCTGCCCCGCCGGAAAGGCATGGACCAGCGGCTGGACCAGAATCGCGAGGATCTGGTTGGCAAAATAGAAGCACACCACGAAGGCAATCGCGATGGCATAGACGCAGCGCAGCAGTCGGGTGCGCAGCTCCAACAGGTGATCGAGCAGCGGGGCCTGCGTCTCGTCGATATCGCTAACCATCATGCGCTGCCCCGTGGTCGCGCGGGGCGTTCGGCGATGGGGAGCATTTCGCCAACCGATTCGGCCAGCGGCTCGGCCAGTGCCTCGGCCAGTGGCTCGCTAGGCGCGACAGCGGCCACTTCGGGATCGATTGGCGCTGGCGCGGGCAGCGCCTGCATGAGAGGCGGCGGATCGTTCTGGTCGGCGGTTGCCTCGGCGCTCTGGCCTGCGGCTGGATCAGGTGCGGGATGAGCCGCCATGATCGCCGCGTTCTGTTCCTTCCACTTGCGCTCCATCTCCTCCATCTCCGCCTCGCGGATCATGGTTTCGAGGCCGGTGCGGAAGTGGCCGGAAACACGGCGGATCTTGCCGATCCAGCGACCGGCGGTGCGCAATGCAAGCGGCAGGTCTTTCGGACCGATGACGATGATCGCCACGATCACGACGAGGAGCATCTCGTCTGGCGCAATGCCGAACATCGTATCAGGCCTGAGAGGTCAGCGGATCAGGCGGCGGGGCCGGAGCCGGTCTGCTCTGGCTGGGCGGTGGGCGTGGCCGGGGCCACCGGCTGCTGCTGGATCTGCGCGGGCGGCTGGACAAGCGGCGTGTCCGCGCCCTCGTTCATGCCCTGCTTGAAGCTTTTGATACCCTTGCCGAAATCGCCCATCATCTCGGAAATGCGGCCACGGCCGAACAGGATGAGGACAACCAGCGCCAGAATGATCAGATGCGGAAGGGACAGAGCGCCCATGGGTATTCTCCTTTATGTCCCTCCAGATAGGACATCCTGCGGGAAACTGCCAGCAAGCTCGCGAAGATTCGTCAAGCCTCGTTTGCTTCGTCCGGTTCCTCGTCCGGTTCCCCGCCCGTTTCAACGTCCTGCTCTCCGGCAAACACTGCCTCGACCGGATCGAGCAGTCCCGCCGCGCGCAATTCCTCGATCCCCGGCAAGTCGCGCCGCGATTCGAGGCCAAAATGCGCGAGAAACGCCGGCGTCGTCGCGTAGATCGTCGGGCGGCCCGGCCCTTCGCGGCGGCCCGCAACCTTGATCCAGCCCGCTTCCATCAGCACGTCCAAGGTGCCCTTGGCGGTCTGCACGCCGCGGATCGCCTCGATCTCGGCGCGGCTGACGGGTTCGTGATAGGCGATGATCGCCAGCGCCTCGGTCGCCGCGCGCGAAAGGCGGCGCACGTCCTCGCGCTCGCGGCGCAGCAAGTGAGCGAGATCGGGCGCAGTCTGGAAGTGCCAGGACGTCCCCCGCATGACGAGTTCGATCCCGCGCCCGGCGTAGTGGGCGGCCAGCGCTTCGAGCGCGGGGGCCACGTCCGCCCCGCCAAGATGGCGTGAGAGCTCTTCAGCGGTCATCGGCGCTTCGGCGGCGAACAGCGCGGCCTCGACCGCGCGTTCGATTTCGTCCGGCGGGTTCATCCGCGCCCTCGGCGCAGCATCAACGGCGCGAAAGTCGCTTCCTGCGCCAGTTCGACCTTGCCCTGCTTGGCAAGTTCGAGCGCGGCGACAAAGCTGGAGGCAAGCGCCGAGCGAGCAAGGCGTGGATCGCCGCCGACTTCCTGCACCGGGAGGAAAAGGCTGAGTTCGGTCCAGTCGATCGCCGCGCCGATCAGCGCCTCGACCCGCGCAATGGCGGCTTCCAGCGTCATCACCGGCCGCGCGCGGACCATGTGGACAACGGGCCGATTGCGGTGCTGGACATGGCCATAGGCTTGCATCAGCGCGAAGAGATCGCACTGCCAACTGACCTGCCGGTCGACGCGCAGCCCCTCTGGCGCGCCGCGCGCGAACACATCTCGCCCCAGCCGGTCGCGCGCCATGAGCCGCGCACCCGCCTCGCGCATCGCGCCGAGGCGCTGGAGGCGCAGTTGCAGGCGCAGCGCGAGTTCCTCGGGGCTCGGCTGGACTTCGGGATCGCGCGGCAGGAGCAGCAGTGATTTCAGCCAGGCGAGCCAGGCCGCCATGACGAGGTAATCCGCCGCGAGTTCGAGCCGCTGCGCCCCGGCGCGTTCCACGTAAGCGAGGTATTGATCAACGAGCGCGAGGATCGAGATCTTGCGCAGATCGACCTTCTGCCGCCGCGCCAGATCGAGCAGGAGATGGAGCGGCCCTTCCCAGCCGTCGATGGCCAGCGTCAGCGTGTCAGGCTCCCCGCTGCGCGCTTCGGGCGGTACATCGAGCGGGCTGTCATCCCAATCATCGCCCGCCAGCGGGGCAGCAAGGGCGGCTTCCTCGATCACGCCGCGAGTGCCAGCAGCCGGTCGCGCGTCTCGGTGCGCTCAGCCTGCCGGGCGAGGTCGGCCGGGGCGCTGAAATCACCGGTCGCGGCCAGCGCGCGCTCCAGCCGCGCCGCGGTCTCGGCAGACATTGGCGCAAGCGCGCTCGCGATGCCGACCATGTCGTCCATCTTCGCCCAGCAGTTGAGCGCAATATCGCAGCCCGCCGCCTGCGCCCGCGCAGCGCGATCGGGCACCGCGCCGCCGAGCGCCTGCATGTCGAGATCGTCGGTGAGGAGCAGGCCGTCAAAACCGATGCGGGTGCGGATCACGTCGTGGATCACCGTGGACGAGAGCGTGGCGGGGTTCTCGTCGTCCCACGCGGTGTAGCGCACATGGGCTGTCATGCCGATCCGGCTGTCGTTCAGGCTACGGAAGGGCGCGAGGTCGGTTTCAAGGTCCTCGGCACTGGCAGTGACGGTGGGGAGCTCCTTGTGGCTATCCACCCCGGCGCGGCCGTGGCCGGGGATGTGCTTGATCACGCCCGCGACGCCAGCGCGTGCGAGGCCCTCCAGCATGGCCCGGCCCAGTGCCGCCACGCGCAGCGGCTCGTGCCCCAGAGCGCGGTCGCCGATCACGTCGTGCGCGCCCGGTTGCCGCACATCGAGCAGCGGCAGGCAATCGACGCTGATGCCCACTTCGGCAAGGTCGATCCCCAGCGCTTCGGCATGGGCGCGTGCGGCCTCGATCGCGCTGATCGGGGCGCGTTCGTAGAGCCGGTCGAACGCCGCGCCCGGGGGGTAGGCCGCCCAGACCGGCGGCTTCATCCGCGCGACACGGCCGCCTTCCTGATCGATGCAGATGAACGTGCGCTCGCGCCCGTGCAGCTCTCGCAGCGCATCCGTCAGTGCGCGAAGCTGGGCGCGACTTTCGACGTTGCGGCCAAACAGGATGTAGCCCGCCGGATCGGCATCGCGGAAGAAAGCGCGCTCGTCATCGCTGAGAGAGAGGCCCGATAAGCCAAAGATCGCCGGGAGCATGGGAGTGGATTCGCCCAATCCCGCCGCGCGCGCAAGGTTTGAGGCTGTGGATCGTGGGGGAAAAGGGGGAAAGAACCCTTCCGACCCGCCTGCGGCGGGCCACCTCCCGATTTGTCCCTGCGGGAAAAATGGATAGGTGACAGCCAGCAGGGCTGACGGAGGGGAAATCAGATCAGCGCTTCACCTGGCACTTGAGGCCGCCGGCCTGCAGCTTGGCGCAAAGCGCGTTGGCAGCCGCAAAGTCTCCCGCCACGGCCTGCAGACGGAACACGGTCGCCATATCGGCCTTGCCCTCGACCACGCGGTGCGACAGGCCCGAGAGGGCATCATGCGCGGAGACGAGCTTGGACCACGCCGTTTCAGCCGACGCAGCTGTCGAAAACGCGCCCACCTGCACGCCGATGCCCGATGCGGGGCCAGCCGGTGCCGGCGCAGAAGCCGCAGCGGAAGGCTTGGGAGCAGGAGTGGCGGGCGTTGAACCGGGGGCCGTGCTGCCGGCAAGATTGGCAACGGGCTTCTCGCCCTCGCTCACCTTGAAGCTCGCATCGCCGGTGCCTTCGAACGTCTTGCCGCCGGGATCCTTGGGCGCGATCTTGTAGGGTTCCTTGTCAGCCGTGATCAGGCTGCCATCGGCGGCGGCCGAGCCGGCGTTCCGGTGCGAAATCACGAAGATGCCGCCAACCAGCGCTGCCAGCAGCAGGAACGCCAGCACAGCAAAGCCGATCAGCCGGCTGTTGCCTTCCGCCGGTTCGTCGAAATCGACATCGTCCGCGCTTTCGAGCCAGGGCAGGCGTTCCTCGTCGCCAAGGGCGAGGCGATCGTCCTGCGCGCCATCGAAGGGCGTGCTGAGGGCATCATGCGCTGCGCCCTGCACCGCCTCGGTGCCCTCGTCGGCAGCGTGCTGCGCTGCTTCACCCCAAGCTGCCGGATTGATCGGCATGCCGGTGTTGTCGTCCCTTTCGCCGGTCCCCTCGGCTCCGCTGATAACCATCGCGTCAAAGCTCCTCGGCGGCCTCTACGCCCAGTATGGCCAGCCCGTTCTTCACCACTTGCCCGATTTGAACGCCGAGGAAAAGTCGTGCCGATGTCAGCGCTGCATCCTGTGCCACAATGAAGCGCTTGTCAGGCCGGTCGTTCCCCACGTTCCAGTAGGCGTGGAAGCCGGCGGCGAGGTCGTAGAGGAAGAACGCCACGCGGTGCGGCTCGCGCGCGGCGGCCGCGCTTTCGACCACACGCGGGAACTGCGCGGCGAGCTTGACGAGGCCAAGCTCCTCCGCACCGAGCAGCGCGACATGTTCCGGCGCGGGCGCAAAGCCCTCTGCCGCCGCCTTGCGCAAGGTGGAGTGGATGCGCGCATGGGCATACTGCACATAGAACACCGGATTGTCCTTCGAGGCTTCGACCACCTTGTCGAAATCGAAGTCCATCTGCGCATCGGGCTTGCGGGTGAGCATGGTGAAGCGCACCACGTCCTTGCCGACCATATCGACGACATCGGCAAGCGTGACGAAATTGCCCGAGCGCTTCGACATCTTGAAGGGCTGGCCGCCCTTCATCAGCTGGACCATCTGGACGAGCTTGACCTCGAACGGCTTGGGCGTGCCGGATTCGGCGCTCGTCAGCGCGGCGACGGCGGCCTTGATCCGCTTGACGGTGCCGGCATGGTCCGCACCCCAGATATCAACGAGCGCGTCCGCTGCCTGTGCTTTCTGGAAATGGTAGGCGAGGTCCGCGCCGAAATAGGTCCAGCTGCCGTTCGATTTCTTGATCGGGCGGTCCTGATCGTCGCCGAACTTGGTCGAGCGGAACAGCGGCAGCGCCACCGGTTCCCAATCATCTGGCAGCCTGCCCTTGGGTGCCTCAAGCTCCCCATCATAGACGAGATCATGCGCGCGCAGCCACGTTTCGGCCGCATCGACCTTGCCCGAGGCCTGCAGTTCCGCCTCTGACGAGAACAGATCGTGATGGATGCCAAGCGTGGCGAGATCGGCGCGGATCATGTCCATCATGGCTGCGACAGCGCGGGTGCGGAAGGGCACGAGCCAATCGGCTTCGAGCGCCTTGGCATAGGCATCACCGAATTCGGCGGCAAGCGCCTGCCCGACCGGCACCAGATATTCACCCGGATAGAGCCCTTCGGGCACGGCGCCGACTGCCTCGCCAAGCGCCTCGCGGTACCGCAAGTGGACCGAGCGGGCGAGCACATCGACCTGCGCGCCCGCATCGTTGACGTAGTATTCGCGCGTGACCCGGTGCCCGGCGAATTCGAGCAGGCTGGCGAGCGCATCGCCCACCACCGCGCCGCGGCAGTGGCCCATGTGCATCGGCCCGGTCGGGTTGGCCGACACGTACTCGACATTCACCATGCTGCCCCCGCCCATCCCGGAGCGGCCATAGTCGCCAGCCTTCGCGGCGATCAGCGCGAGTTCGGCAAGCCAGGCGCTATCGGCCAGCCGCAGGTTGATGAAGCCCGGCCCGGCGATCTCGGCGGAGGCGACGCGGGGTTCGCGCGACAGCTCTTCCACCAGCAGGGCGGCAAGCGCGCGCGGATTGGTGCCGGCTGGCTTGGCCAGCACCATCGCGGCGTTGGTGGAGATATCGCCATGGCTGGCCTCGCGCGGCGGCTCGCAGGTCACGCCGCTTCGTGCAAGGCCCTCGGGCAGCGTGCCGGCGGCGACCAGCGCATCGAGCGCGCGGTCGATCACACCGGCGAAATCGGCGAAGAGGGGAAGAGCGGAAGCGGTTGCGGTATCGGTCATGAGCGCGCCGTTAGCCCAACCGCGCGCGTTCGCCAACAAACTAGCGCGCCGGTTGGTGAAGCGGACGCGTCGCGCCAGATTACCGCGTGGCGTTGTACTTCAGCTGCGCATCGGTGAGCTGGAAGCCCACCACCAGCTCGAAGCTCGCCTTGGCGAGCGCCGAGCGCACTTCGGGGAGCGCAAGCGGATCGGTTGCGGCGTCGGCCTGCCCGGCCTTGCGCTTGCGGGTGAGGAGCTTGCGCACGTTATCGGGCAGCGTCGCTTCGCTGCGGTCGACTGTCGAACCGGCACGGCCCGTGGCCTGCGCGCGCTCCTGCCCGTCAGCGAAATCGATCGTCACGGAGCCGAGCCGCTTGGCGATGACGACATTGCCGCCGCGCATCACGGCGGAGAAATAAGGAAGCACCACCCGGCGCGCGCCCCGCGTATCGGTGCGGCGCGCATAGACATCGAAGGTGGCTTCGGTGCTGAGCTGGGTCTGGCCCTTGGCATCATCGCAGGTGCTGCGCAGGTTGGTGATCGAGGCGGTGAGATCGATCGCGCCCGCATCGGTGCGGCCGGGATCGGTAAACAGCGTGACATCGCCGGTCATGTCCGGAATTTCCACCAGGGGGCACGGGCTGCGCAGCGCGGTGACGCCCACGCTGTCGTCCACCACCAGCTCGCCGCCGCCGCCCTTGCACGCGCCCAGCGTGCCCACGAGGGCCAGCGCAGCCAGCGGAGCGAGACGCCGGAACGAAGCAGGACGAAAGGCAGACGGGGTCATTCAGGCATCCTCGGGCAACGTAGAGCGCATCCTCTAGCCACCGCATTCCCCCGGCGCAATGCTGCATGCCCCCCTCGTGGCGGGTTTGCGCAGGCGCGCCCCCCTGCTAAGGTCGCCCGTGATGACCACCACCGCACCGACTTCGCCCGCTGCCGCCCAGAGCGGCCTTGCCCAAACCGATCTGGCCCCGCTCAAGCTGCTGATCGCTGCCCCGCGCGGTTTCTGCGCCGGGGTCGACCGCGCGATCGAAATTGTCGAGCGCGCGCTCGACCGGTTCGGCCAACCGGTCTTCGTGCGGCACGAGATCGTGCACAACCGCTTCGTGGTCGACGGGCTGAAGGCCAAGGGCGCGGTCTTCGTCGAGGAACTCGACGAAGTGCCCGATGGCGCACCGGTGGTGTTTTCCGCCCATGGCGTGCCCAAAGTGGTCCCCGCCGCCGCGACCGAACGCGGGCTCGACTGGCTTGATGCCACCTGTCCGCTGGTCAGCAAGGTCCACCGCCAGGCCGAACGGCAGGTTGAGGCGGGGCGGCACATCCTCTTCGTCGGCCACAAGGGGCACCCCGAGGTGATCGGCACGATGGGCCAGGTGCCCGAAGGCTCGATCACGCTGGTCGAAACGCTGGACGATGTGGCCGCGCTCGATTTCCCGGCGGGGACGGCGCTTTCATTCCTCACGCAGACGACGCTTTCGGTCGATGACACGCGCGAGATCGTCGCCGCGCTGCGGACACGTTTTCCCGATATCAGCGGCCCGCGCGCCGAGGACATCTGCTACGCCACGTCGAACCGGCAGACTGCGGTCAAGTCCATCGCGGCGCGGTGCCAGCTCCTGCTCGTGATCGGCGCGCCCAACAGCTCCAATTCGCTGCGCCTTGTCGAAGTGGCCGAGCGCGAGGGCACGCCCGCGCGCCTGATCCAGCGCGGCAGCGAGATCGATCCAAGCTGGCTTGTCGGGGTCGAGACGCTGGGCCTCACCGCCGGGGCATCCGCCCCCGAAGTGCTGGTGCGCGAAGTGGTCGACCGGCTGCGGGAGTGGCGCACGGTGGAGGAAGAGACCGTGACCACCACGGTCGAGAACATGGTGTTCAAGCTGCCGCGCCAGCTCGCGGACTGAAGCTGGCCCCATGGCAGTCTACACACACCTCGGCGCGGAGGAGATGGCCGCGCTGATCGCCCGTTTCGATGTCGGCACGCTGGTTTCCGCGAAAGGGATCGCGGAGGGCGTCTCCAACAGCAACTGGCTGCTCGAGACGACCGGCGGAAATGGAAGCGGCGCGCGCTTCATCCTCACCATGTACGAATTCCGCATCGAGCTGGAAGACCTGCCCTACTTCCTGTCGCTGCTCGATCATCTGGCGGCGAGGGGTTGCCCGGTGCCGCGCACGATCCATGACCGGGAGGGCAACCTCTATGTCACCCGGCCCGGCCCCACGGGGGAAGACAAGGCGCTCGCGCTGATCGAGTACCTGCCCGGCGTCTCGGTCAGCACGCCGACCGCCGGACAGGCGCGCGCAGTGGGCGGTGAACTGGCGCGGCTGCATCTGGCCGCTGCCGATTTCCCCGGCAGCCGCGCCAATGGCATGGGCGTGGCGGAATGGCAGCGGCTGGCCGAGGCCTGCGGCGCGGAGGGCCTCGCGCGAATCAATCCCGAACTCGCGCAGATCGTCGCGAATGAACTGCCGCGCCTTGCACAAAGCTGGCCCACTGGCCTGCCCTCCGGCGTGATCCATGCCGATCTCTTTCCGGACAACGTGCTGATGCTGGGCGACAAGGTCACCGGCCTGATCGACTTCTACTTCGCCTGCAACGACATCATCGCCTACGATCTGGCGGTCACGCATGTCGCGTGGTGTTTCGACAAGGACGATACCTTCCGGCCCGACGTTTCGTCAGCGCTGATCGAAGGCTACGAAAGCGTGCGCCCGCTGAGCGCCGGGGAGCGCGCCGCGCTACCGCTGCTGGCCGAGGGCGCGGCGATGCGCTTTGCGATGAGCCGCGCGTGGGACTGGCTCAACACGCCCGCCGATGCACTCGTCACCCCCAAGGACCCGATGGGCCCGGCGCGGCGGCTGGGGTTCTACACGGCCAATCCGGGGATCTTTGCATGAAGCACGTCGCCATTTTCACCGACGGGGCCTGCAAGGGCAATCCCGGCAAGGGCGGCTGGGGCGCACTGCTGCGCATGGGCGAGGTGGAGAAGGAGCTTTCGGGCAGCGAGCGCGAAACCACCAACAACCGCATGGAAATGATGGCCGCCATCCGCGCGCTGGAGGCGCTCAAGCAGCCCTGCGCGGTCACGCTGCACACCGATAGCCGCTACGTGCTCGACGGGATCACCAAATGGATCTTCGGCTGGCAGAAGAAGGGCTGGAAGACGGCGGACAACAAGCCGGTCAAGAACGAAGACCTGTGGCGCGCGCTGGTCGCCGCGGCCCGTCCACACAAGATCGAATGGGTCTGGGTGAAAGGCCACGACGGCCACCCGGAGAACGAGCGGGTGGACAAACTCGCCAGCGATGCAGCTATTGCGGCCTGATCCGGTTCAGTCGGTCGTCGTATCGACCACCTCGGCACCCGGACCGTTCTTCAGCACCGAATCGATGGCATTCTTCGCGCTGGCCTTCGACTTGTAGCCTTCGGTCCAGAAAATCGTTTCATCGTTGTAGCAGAAGTAGGCCACGAACTCGCCGGCCTTGTTCTTCCGGATCTCGAAACGGTGCGCCATATCCTTAACTCCCTAGGTAAATATACGGACCCCGTGGCGGTTTAGCACGACGCAAGCCCAGTGGGAGTCGAAAATGCGGCGCTACGCGGCAAACCGGGCGGGCGAATAGCTCGCTGCGTCGATCGATTCTGTCATCGCATCGCGCGGCAAGCCGAGCAGTTGCTGTGCGCTCAGTCGCGCGGCAGCGGGCGCGGTCTGGATGCCGAAGCCGCCCTGCCCGGCAAACCAGAACAGGCCATCGCGCGCGGGATCAAAGCCGAAGACCGGCAGCCGGTCCGGCGAAAAGCTGCGCAGGCCCGCCCAGCGCCGCTCCAGACCGAGCACCTTCCAATCGACCGCCTGCTCCATCCGGTCGATCGCCATGGCGATATCGAGTTCCTCGGGCGCGGCATCGCGCGCCACGTCGGGCGTCTCGTCGTGCGGCGAAAGCCAGAGGCGGCCGCCTTGCGGGCGGAAATAGAAATCCTCGTCGAAGCTCAGTGTCAGCGGCAGCGCCTCCGGCGGGACCGGATCGACTCGCAGCTGAACCATCGAGCGGCGCAGCGGCTGGATGCCGAGCGGCGCGGCCCCGGCAAGCTGCGCCACGCCATCTACCCAGGCCCCCGCCGCGTTGACCAGCAGCGCGGCGCGCGCCGCACCTGGCCCCGCAGCGCCGCTCCACGAGAGCGTCCAGTCCGCGCCCGTGCGTTCCACGCCATCGAGCCGCGCGCGGACCCTGAGCACGCTGCCTGCCTTGCGCGCGGCGGCAAGATAGTGCTGGTGCATCGCGGCAACATCGATGTCCGCGCATTCGGGCTCCCACGCGCCGACGATCCAGTTCGGCCGCAGACCGGGCACGATCTGTTCGAGCTGGCGGCGGCCGATGAGCTCGATTCGCGCACCGGCGGCCAGGAACTCCGCGACGAAGGCCTCAGCCGTGGCGCGGTGATCCTCGCGCCCGATATGCAGGCCGCCGCGCGGGCTGAGGAAGCCGTGTTCGGCGAGCCACGGCCCTGAGGCCGCGGTCAACGGATAGATTTGCGGCCCGCCGATCGTCTCGTGCCAGAACGCGGCAGAGCGGCCAGTGGTGTGATAGCCGGGCGTATCCTCCGCCTCGATCAGCAGCACGCGGGCGTGCGGGGCGCATTCGGCCGCGAGGCTGGAACCCGCCATGCCGGCGCCGACGATGGCGATGTCGAAGAGTTCGTGTGCAGTCATGGGTTTCAGACCGCCTTTGCCGGAACTGCGCGATCAAGGAAACTCCCGATCGCGGCCATGACCTGCCGCCGCACCGGATCCGCCTCGCGCAGCAATTCGTGGCGCGCTTCGGGGCCCCATGCGACGAGCTCACCGCGCGGCAGGCGATCAGCCGCCTGCTCGATGGCCGGCCACGAAACCAGCGCATCGTGCTTGGCAGCAAGCAGCAGCACCGGCGCCATCACCGCTTCGAGCACGCCGCGCGCGCGCAAGCTTTCGATCGAGGCCGCCGCGCGCTCCACCCAGCGCCAACTGGCCGGTCCGATTTCGAGCTCGGGCCGCGCCGCGCGCCACCACAATTCGTCGGAATAGCGCTCCGCGTCATGCGTCAGCAGGTCCATGCGATTGTTGCTGGCAGAGCCCGGCTTCTCGCTCGTCTTCCAGGCCATGCGCTCCGGGTTACCGATCCGGCACATGATCTTTCCATAGATATGCTGAACAAACTGGGGAATCGCCGTGACGAATCCGAGCATCGGCGCGCTCAGCACGACGGCATCGGGGCTTGCCGCACCCTCTGCCACCGCACGCAGAACGAGGTGCCCACCCATCGAATGACCAGCCAGAACATGGGGCCCGGGGGTGGTGCGCACCCAGTCTGACCACAGCGCGCGAAGGTCGGCAATCCAGATCGAGAAGTCGGCAATATCACCTACCATGGGATCCGCCGTCATGCGCCCGGAGGCCCCCTGCCCGCGCCAGTCGGCCGCGCTCACATGCCAGCCTGCCGCAGCCCATTCTGCCAACGTTTCCAGATACTTCTCGTAGAAATCCGCCCGCCCCGGCATGAACAGGATCGACCCGCGCGGGGCCCTTCCGGCGGGGGGAGCGAAACTGATGCGGCGAACCTCGTGTCCATCGGGCAGAGCCCAGCGCCATTCCCGCGCGGTTGCGGGTATCGCCCGCCGGATATCGCAGGAGCCGTCCAACACTGCATTCACGCCAGCACTCCTGTCACAAAGCTTTGGCGGCATCCGCAAGTGCCCGGATATGCGGCGCCTGTTTGGTTACCGTTTGGTAAGTGATTGTCTCGTATGAGACCCCCCATGCAGGGAACTCACATCGTTTACGGACTGGTCGGGGCCTTGGCAATCGCACTCACGGTTGCCGCGATCACCGATATCCGCCGCCGCCAGATCGACAACTGGCTGAATGCCGCCATTGCCGCGGGTGCACCGTTGTTCTGGTGGGCATCCGGTCTTGCGCTATGGCCGGGGGTCGCGTTGCAGATCGGCCTTGCTGTGGTGACGTTCTTCGTCCTCGCCGGGCTCTTCGCGCTGAAAGCCATGGGCGGCGGCGACGTGAAGCTCCTCACCGCTCTGGCACTGTGGATGCCGGCGCTGCTGTTCCTCAAGCTGCTGGTCATCATGGCGCTCGCGGGCGGCGTGCTGACCATCACGATGGGCATGTGGCACATTGCGCGGCGCCAGAAGGACAAGCTCAAGATCCCCTACGGCATCGCCATCGCGACCGCCGGACTCTGGATCATCACCACCACCGACTGGAGCGCCTTGCACGCCGTTTCGGCAGGCTGACGCTATATTAACCATTTTGCCCGAAACAAGCGGGCGGATCAAACGGCAGGATTGTAGCCATGGACAGGAAGAAGCTGTTGCTGCTGGTAGGGGCGCTGATCGTGGCGATCGGCACGGCCTTTGCTGCCAGGAGCCTGTTTGCGGGCGCCGCATCGCCGCAGGCAGCGGCCGCCGCGAAGGTGCAGTTGGGCGCCAAGGTGCTCGTCGCCAATCGCGCGCTCCCTGCCGGCACCATCATCACGGCTGACGCCATGGGCTATCAGCCCTGGCCGAAGGACCTTGTCCAGGACGTCTACTTTACCGAAGACAAGACCGACATGTCGAAGCTGCTCGGCACTGTCGTGCGCCATCCGATCACGGCAGGCGAACCGGTGACCCAGGGCAGCCTCGTCTCCCCCGGTGACCGCGGCTTCCTCGCCGCTGCGCTCGGGCCGGGCATGCGCGCCGTCACCATTCCGGTGAGCGCGCGTACCGCCGTTGCGGGCTTCGTCTTCCCCGGTGACCACATCGACCTCGTTCTCACCCAGACGGTTAAAGGCGTGGGCCAGCCGCTCAGGGCTGCCGAAACCATCCTGCGCAACCTGCGCGTACTCGCCACCGACCAATCGACCGAGCAGGAGCAGATCGAAGGCAAGACCCGCGTGCGCACCTTCAGCACGGTGACCGTGGAAGCCACGCCCAAGATCGCCGAAAAGATCGCGGTGGCGCAGACCGTCGGCACGCTCAGCCTCTCGCTGCGCTCGCTCGCCGACAACTCGAGCGAGCTCGACCAGGCCATCGCACTGGGCCAGATCAAGATCCCCACCGGCGCCAGCAAGGCCGATGAGGAACGGATCATCCGGCAGGCGATGTCGAAGCCCATCGAGGCGACTGGCAACAGCTTCGCCACCGGCGGTGACGTGTCGCGCTTCCAGCCGAAGAACGTCAACAATGCCGATCCGGCTGCCGCTGCCGCCGCGATGGCGAAGGCGATCTCCGCGATGCCTCGGGCGATGCCGGGCGGCTCGATGACCTCCGCTGCCCGTTCGCTCCTGAGCCCTGGCCCGGTGGTCCGCGTGACCCGCGGCAAGGACACCCAGGAAGTCAGCGTAGGGAACCACTGACATGACCACCCTCGCTTCCATCAAGGCCCAAACTGCGCCCGCGAAAGGCAAGACCATGAAGGCCCGTATCGCATCCCGCCTGCTCCCTCTCGTCGCCCTCGCGGTTCCGCTGGCGCTCGCTTCGGCCCCTGCGCCGGCCCTGGCCCAGACGGTGACCAGCCCGGCCCGCAGCATCGCGATCTCGATCGGTCGCGGCCAGCTGGTCACGCTGCCGGGCAAGATGACCGACGTGTTCGTCGCCAACGACAACATCGCCGATGTCCAGGTGAAGTCCACCAACCAGCTCTACGTGTTCGGCAAGGCGGGCGGCGAGACCACAGTCTATGCCAGCAACGCGAACGGTGACGTGGTGTGGTCGGCCAATGTCCGCGTCGGCACCAACATCGACAGCGTCGACCAGATGCTGAAGCTCGCGATGCCCGAAGCGCACATCGTTACCTCGACGATGAACAACACGGTGCTCCTCACCGGCACGATCGCCGCGCCCGAGGATGCCGCCGAAGCCGAGCGCCTCGTCAAGGCCTTCGTCGACGACAAGACCAACGTGATCAGCCGCCTCAAGATGGCGACCCCGCTGCAGGTGAACCTCCATGTGAAGTTCGCTGAAGTGAACCGCTCGCTGATCCGCCAGGTCGGCTCCAACTTCACCACGATCGACGGTTCGAGCGGCTTCAAGTTCGGCCTGAACCAGGGCCGCTCGCCGGCGACGACGATCACCACCGACCCCAACCTGCCGCTCGGCATTGGCACCTCGGTCAAGGGCTACGGCTTCGATCCCACGACCGGCAAGGCCGTGCTGATGGACGGCACCAACGTGACGCCGCTGCAGGGCCAGTCCACGCTGACGGGCCTGACAAAGCTGTTCGGTGTCAACGTCCTTGGCGCGCTCGATCTGGGCGAAACCATCGGTCTTGTCACTTCGCTGGCCGAACCGAACCTCACCGCGCTCTCGGGTGAAACCGCCACGTTCCTCGCCGGCGGTGAATACCCGATCCCGGTTTCGACCGGCCTCGGCAACACCTCGATCGAATTCAAGAAGTACGGCATCAGCCTCGCCTACACCCCCACCGTGCTCGCCAACGGGCGCATCTCGCTGCGGGTGAAGCCGGAAGTGTCCGAGCTTTCGTCCGACGGCGCGATCATCAGCAACAGCTTCTCGGTCTCCGCGCTCACCGTGCGCAGCGCCGAGACCACGGTCGAGCTGGGTTCGGGCCAGAGCTTCATGATCGCAGGTCTGCTGCGCAACAACGCGCAGAACACGATTACCAAGATGCCCGGCGCAGGTGATATCCCGATCCTGGGCTCGCTGTTCCGCTCGACCTCGTTCCGCAAGGGCGAGACCGAGCTGGTCATCGTGGTCACGCCTTATCTGGTCAACCCGGTCGATTCGAGCGAGATCAAGCTGCCCACCGACGGCTTCAAGACCTCGACAGCGCTCCAGCAGTTCCTTGGCCATATGGAATCGGATGGCGTGACGGGCGGTGATCGGCCCAAGCCGACCGAGACGCCCGGCACGGTCCAGTCGAACGGCCCGAAGGTCGGTGCGCTCGATGCGCCGCTGCCCGATGCAGCCGGCGCAACGGCCGCGCCCGCAGCCGCGCCGAAGAAGGCGAACCGTCCTGCCCGCAATCGTCAGGCCAGCGCCGATGCGGCGCCCGGCTTCAGCATCCAGTGAGAAAGGGCTACCCCATGTCCATTCGTCTGCCCCGTATCGCTCGTCCCGCCAAAGGGGCCTTCCGCGTCCTGTGCCTTGCCGGTGTGCTGAGCCTGCCGCTTGCCGCGTGCAACAGCCCCACTGCCGACATGAACCGCAGCCTTGAAAGCGTGCGTCAGCCCGTTGTGCAGCGCACCAGCTACGTGTTCGATGTCTCGACGCTCCCCGGCGGCGGCCTGCCCGTTTCCGAACAGCGCCGCCTCGCCGGCTGGCTCGATGCGCTGAGCCTTGGTTATGGCGACCGCGTTTCGCTCGATGATCCGGTCGATTCGGATCAGACGCGCAATTCGGTCGAGCAGGTGGCCGGCCGCTTCGGCATCCTCCTCGCCGAAGTCGCCCCGGTGACCGAAGGCGCGATCGCGCCGGGCACCGCCCGCATCGTAGTCTCGCGCTCCGAGGCCAGCGTGCCGGGCTGCCCGGACTGGTCGGACAAGATCGACAACCGCACCAACAATGCCACCTCGCCCAACTTCGGCTGCGCGGTGAACAGCAACATGGCTGCGATGGTCGCCAACAAGGAAGACCTCGTTCACGGCGCCAAGGGCAGCAGCACCACGCTGGTCCAGAGCAACACCAAGGCGATCGAAGCCTATCGCCAGATGCCGGCCACCGGCGCGCAGGGCCTGAAGACCGTTTCCAGCAAGTCCGGGGGTAACTGATCGATGAGCGCGACCTGGAAAACCGCCAACCGCGATATGTTCGCGGCCTTCATGTGCGACGACGCGGCGCTCGATGTGCTGCGTCCGGTCACGGCCGACATGGGCTGGCAGCCGGAAAAGTGCAACAAGGGCGGCCTGCGCAACGCGATCCAGTCCCTCTCGATCGCGGCGAGCCCGGCCATCCTGATGGTCGACCTCTCCGAAAGCGGCGACCCGCTGAGCGACATCAACGCGCTGGCCGAAGTCTGCGAGCCGGGCACCGTGGTGATCGCGGTCGGCCAGGTCAACGACGTGCGGCTCTACCGCGACCTGCTCGCATCGGGCATCCAGGACTACCTCCTGAAGCCGCTGACGCCGGGCCAGGTGCGCGATGCACTGGTGCAGGCGCAGGCGATCTTCGCCTCGCCCAAGTCCGCTGATGGCGCGACCGTCAAGCGCCACGTCTCGACCGCAGTGGTCGGCACGCGCGGCGGCGTCGGCGCCTCAACCATCGCGACCTCGCTGGCGTGGCTGTTCAGCAGCGATCACCGCCTGCCGACCGCGCTGCTCGATCTCGATGTGCACTTCGGCACCGGCGCGCTCACGCTCGATCTCGAACCGGGCCGCGGTCTGACCGACGCGATCGACAACCCGAGCCGCATCGACGGCCTGTTCATCGAACGCGCCATGATCCGCGCCAACGATAACCTGGCGATCCTTTCGGCCGAAGCCCCGATCAGCGCCCCGCTGATGACCGACGGCAGCGCTTTCGTTCAACTGGAGGAGGAATTCCGCCACGCGTTCGAAATGACCATGATCGATCTGCCGCGGAACATGCTGATCAACTTCCCGCACCTTCTGGCAGACGTGAACGTGGTGGTCGTGGTCACCGAGCTCACGCTGGCCGGCGCGCGTGATGCGATCCGCCTGCTGTCGTGGCTCAAGACCAATGCCAAGCATGCCGAAACGATCGTGGTGGCCAACAAGGTCCACTCCGGCATCGGCGAGATCAGCCGTTCGGACTTCGAAGCCTCGATCGAACGCAAGATCAACTACACCGTGCCGTACGACGTCAAGGCTGCCGCCAATGCGGCCAAGCTTGGCCAGACCTTCGTTGCCGCCAACCGCGCCAGCAAGGCGGGCGCGGCCATGCGCGATCTTGGCACCGCCATCATCGCCAGCGGCAGCGATGGCGAAGTGGTTGATACCAAGGCCAAGGGCAAGCCTGCCAAGGCTGCCGACAAGGGCGGCAGCAAGAACGGCGGCGCACCGGGGGCCAAGACCTCGCTGCTCGGCAAGTTCGACATCAAGAAGATGCTTTCCTCCGGCAAAGCCAAGGCCGGAAACCCCGCATGATCCGCGGCCGGCGCTTGTACCCCTGCACGGGGGCCAACGGCGCCGGCACCGCACGTACTGAGAGAACTGGCAGGACCCGGCCATGAACATGATGCAACTCGTGATCCTTGGCGGCGGTGCGGCGCTGGTTCTGCTGCTGATGGCCCTCGCGCTGAGCGGCCCCTCGGCAAGCCGTGAAGCTTCGCGCCGGCTCCAGACCGTGCGCTTCCGCCACTCGGAAAGCGCGGTGGACAAGGTCGAGGCGCAGTACCGCAAGGCAGTGGCCAACCGCAAACCCGCGACCTTCAAGAAGGCGGGTTCCGGCTCGCGCCTCGAGGCGCTTGCGCTTCGCCTGCACCAGACCGGCAAGGGCTGGACGCTCTCCCAGTATCTCTACGTCTCGATCGGGCTTGCCGTCGGTATCACGCTGCTCATCTTCATCAAATCCGGCGCGCTGCTGCTGGGAGTCGGTGCCGGCGTGCTGGTGGGCGCGGGCATTCCGCACTGGATGGTCGGCCGCGCGATCAACAAGCGCAAGGTCGGGTTCGTCGCCAAGTTTCCCGATGCGCTCGAACTGCTCGTGCGCGGTCTGCGTTCGGGTCTGCCGATCACCGAGACGCTGGTCGTCGTCGCGCACGAACTGCCCGGCCCAGTGGGTGAGGAATTCAAGCTCGTCACCGATCGCATCAAGGTTGGCCGCACCATGGAGGAAGCGCTCCAGGAAACCGCCAACCGGCTCGACATGGCCGAGTTCAGCTTCTTCTGCATCACGCTGGCCATTCAGCGCGAAACCGGCGGCAACCTCGCCGAAACGCTGGCGAACCTGGCCGACGTGCTGCGCAAGCGCGCGCAGATGAAGCTCAAGATCGCGGCGATGAGCTCGGAATCCAAGGCTTCGGCCTACATCGTCGGCTCGCTGCCGTTCATCGTCTTCGCGCTGATCTACTCCATCAACCCGCGCTACCTCGGACAGTTCTTCGTGGATGAGCGGCTCATCATTGCCGGCGTCGGCGGCCTCGTGTGGCTGGGCATTGGTGCCTGGATCATGAAGCAAATGGTCAACTTCGAGATCTGAGACCCATCATGCCAGTCAACCCTCCCCCGCACGGCCCAACGCTCCTCGGCATCGACGTCATCTATGTCGGCTCGATCCTCATGGGTATCGCCGCCGCGGCGATGCTGCTGGCGATCTACGCCGCGGTCACGGTGCGCGATCCCATGGCCAAGCGCGTCAAGGCGCTCAACGATCGGCGCGACCAGCTCAAGGCCGGCATCGTCACGGTCAACGCGAAGAAGCGCCAGAGCATCGTCCGCCGCAACGATACGACCGACAGCATCAAGACCTTCCTCGAATCGCTGAAGGTTCTGCAGGACAGCCAGCTTCACGACATTCAGCAGAGGTTGGCACAAGCCGGCATCCGCAAGAAGGAATGGGCCGTCGCGGTCGTTCTCGCCCGGATGATCGGCCCGATCGTGCTCGGCCTGCTGTTCGGCGTGCTGATCTACGGCGTGAACTATTTCCCGCTGTGGTCGGCCTTCAAGAAGTTCGGCCTGTTCGCGGGCGCGGTGGGTTTCGGCTACAAGGGTCCGGACATCTGGATCAAGAACCTCATCAACAAGCGCACCAAGGAGATCCGCAAGGGCCTTCCCGATGCGCTCGATCTTTTGGTTATCTGCGCCGAGGCCGGTCTCACCGTGGACGCCGCCTTTGGCCGCGTCGCGCGCGAACTGGGCCGAGCTTATCCGGAGCTTGGCGATGAATTCGCACTCACCGCGATCGAACTCTCGTTCCTCACCGAACGCCGCATCGCGTTCGAGAACCTGGCGTATCGCGTCAATCTCGAATCGGTGAAGGGCGTGGTGACGACGATGATCCAGACCGAGCGCTACGGCACCCCGCTCGCTTCGGCGCTGCGCGTACTCTCGGCAGAATTCCGCAACGAACGCATGATGCGCGCCGAGGAAAAGGCTGCGCGTCTGCCGGCGATCATGACCATCCCGCTGATCTTGTTCATTCTGCCGACGCTGTTCGTCGTGATCCTTGGCCCCGCAGCCTGCTCGATCAGCGACAACTTCCTCAACCGGAAGACGTAAGTAGATTACCCCTCCGTCAGCGCTTCGCGCTGCCACCTCCCCATTTGTCCTTCGGAAAAATGGGGAGGAAAAGAGGAGGGGTTTTTCTGGCCCTCCCCATTTTTGCGTAGCACAAATGGGGAGGTGGCCTGCCGAAGGCAGGTCGGAGGGGTTTCTTCTCTCCCTACCCCGCCACCACGTGCTGCTCGATCGCGCCGAACACGCTGTGGCCCTTGGCATCCTTCGCCTCGATCCGCACCGTATCGCCATGGCGGAGAAACGGCGTTGCCGGCGCGCCGTGGCGGATCGTCTCGACCATGCGCTGTTCGGCGATGCAGGCATAACCGCGCCCGCCTTCGGCAACGGGCCGCCCTGGTGATCCGTCCGGATCGCGATTGGAAACGGTGCCCGACCCGATGATCGAGCCGGCGCCGATCGCCCTCGTCTTCGCCAGATGCGCGATCAGCGTACCGAAATCGAAGGTCATCTCCTCGCCCGCCTCAAGCCGCCCGAACGCGTGACCGTTGAGATCGACATGCAGCGGCAGATGAAGCTTGCCGCCGGTCCACGCCGCCCCAAGGCTCGCGGGCGTGACGAACACCGGCGAGAAATGGCTGGCGGGCTTCGATTGCACGAAGCCGAACCCCTTGGCGAGCTCATCGGGGATAAGCCCGCGCAGCGACACATCGTTGACAAGGCCAACCAGCCGGATGTGATCGAGCGCGGCTTCCGGAGAGACACCTTGCGGCACATCGCCCGTCACCACCACCACTTCGGCCTCAAGGTCGCCGCCCCACGCCTCATCGCGGAGCACCAGCGGATCGCGCGCACCGCGCAGATCGTCGCTGCCCCCCTGATACATCAGCGGATCGGTCCAGAAGCTTGCCGGAAGCTGAGCGCCGCGTGCCTGGCGCACCAGTTCGACGTGATTGACGTAGGCGCTGCCATCCGCCCACTGGAACGCGCGCGGCAGCGGTGCCGTCGCCTCGCGCTCGTGGAAGCGCTTGCGCGGGATCGCCCCGTGCTGCAGCTCGATCGCCAGCGCCTCGAGATAGGGCGCATGGCGCTCCCATTCGTCGAGCAGACCCTGCATCGTCGGCACGACGTGATCGGCATCGGCATACCAGGCGAGATCGTCCGAAACGACGATCAGGCGGCCGTCGCGCCGCTGCGGCAAGCTTGCCAGTTTCATGGGCTTTCCCCTTCGATGGTGCGTACCGCGCGCAGCAATTTGTCGAGCAGCGCTCTCAGTTTGGCCGTTTCAGCCGGCGAAAGCGCGGCGAAGATCTTCTCGTAAGTCGAAAGCGCGTTGGGCCAGATCCGGTCGTACATAGCGCGCCCCTCGTCCGTCAGCCACAAGTGGTGCGAGCGCCCGTCCGCCTCGTTCGGGCTGCGCGCAACCAGCGCGCGCTCACCCAGCATCTTGCACGCGCGGTTCACCGCCACTTTGTCCATCAAGGTCGCGCGCACGAGGTCGCGCTGCGTCAGCGGGCCGGCATCGCCGAGCACGGCCATGATCCGCCATTCGGGGATCTTGAGGCCGAATTCGCTATGATATTCGCCCGAAATCAGGCTGCTGACCGCGTTCGACGTAATCGCGAGGCGATAGGGGATGAAGTCGGACAGCCTGGATTGCGTGTCAGCCATACCCCGGTTCTAGGCCTGCCGCCGCGCCGCGCAAGCAAAAGCGCATCCAGCTCTCACCGGATTGGTCACCGGGCCAGAATACCCGCCATGATGAAGTCCACGGTATGCTCGCGATAGCGGTCGCGCAGCTCCTCGGTCAGTGTGTCCTGATCGAAGCAGTGCCGCAGCACCAGCCGCGCCGAAAAGAACCGGTCGGCCGCACCAGTCACGGTGAAATAGAACAGCTGCGGATCGATCGGCCGGAACACGCCCGCCTTCACCCCGTCGCTGATCAGCCGGTCATAGGCCTTGTTGAGCGGCGCGAGATACTTGTCGGCAATCCGCTTCGCCTCGGCCGGATCGCTGTCGCGCACCAGCCGCATCAGCAGCCGGTTGAGGTAGGGGAACGCAAAGTAGGTATCGACGCAGCGCGCGATGTGCATCCGCAGCTTGGCTTCCGGGCTCATGCTGTCCTTGGCGAGCAGCGCCTCGACCGACTTGATGATCGCCACCATGTCGCGGTCGAGCAGTTCGCCCAGCATCCCGGCCTTGTTGCCGAAGTAGTACTTCACCAGCGCGGAATTGAGCCCCGAGCGCAGCGAAAGCTCGGACAGCGAGATATCGACCTGGTCGCCTTCGCGCATGATCTGCGAGGCGGTCTCCAGCAGCAGTTCCCTTGCGCCCGGCTGTTCTCCGCCGGTTTCCCCCACTGTTGCCACGTTCGTCTGCTCTTTCATTCCCAGCCCGGTTCTTCCCACCAAGGGTAGAACCCGGGCATATCCGAAGAAACGCGTCCGGGGTAGGCCGGAGCGCGCTTTTCAAGGAAGCTGGCCACACCTTCCTTCGCATCGGCCCCGCGCGAAAGCTGGTAGATCGCGCGGCTGTCGACGCGGTGGGCGTGCATCGGGTGCGGCGTCGCTGAATTGCGCCACAGCATCGCGCGGGTCATCGCCACGGAGACGGCGCTGGTGTTGTCGGCAATCTCGCGCGCCAGCGCGTGGGCGGCGGGCAACAGGTCCTCCGGCGCATGGAGCGAGCGGACGAGTCCACCGGCCAACGCTTCCTCCGCGCCGAACACGCGCCCTGTCATGCACCATTCCAGTGCCTGGCTCATCCCCACGATGCGCGGCAGGAACCAGCTCGAGGCCGCCTCGGGCACGATCCCGCGCCGGGCAAACACGAAGCCGAAGCGCGCCGAGGTGCTCGCAAGGCGGAAGTCCATCGGCAGCTGCATCGTGGCACCGATGCCCACCGCCGCGCCGTTGATCGCGCCGATCACCGGCTTCTTCGAATTGAAGATGCGCAAGGTGCAGTATCCGCCGCCATCGCGCACTTTCACGTCGTTCAGCGGCACCTCGGTCGGATCGGAGAAAGGCCGCGCGCCGTCGTCCGGCGTCAGGTCCGCGCCCGCGCAGAAGGCCCGGTCGCCCGCCCCGGTCACGATCACCGCGCGCACGGTGTCATCGGCATCGGTGCGGTCGAACGCGTCGATGATCTCGGTCATCATCGTGCGCGTATAGGCGTTCATCTTGTGCGGACGGTTGAGCGTCAGCGTCGCGACGCCGTCGGCCACATCGAGCAGGATCTGCGTGTAATCGGCCATTTTCGGCTCTCTCCCAAAAATAGGGACAGTCCCCGTTAAAAGGGGACTGTCCCTATTTATTCATTACCTCGGCGCCATGCGGATCGCGCCGTCAAGCCGCACGTCCTCGCCGTTGAAGTAGCCGCATTCGATCATCGTCAGCGCAAGCTGCGCGTATTCTGCCGGCTGGCCCAGACGCTTGGGGAACGGCACCGAAGCCGAAAGGGCATCGCGCACGTTCTGCGGTGCGCCGGCCAGCAGCGGGGTATCGAAGATGCCCGGCAGGATGGTGTTGACGCGGATGCCCTCGCTCATCAGGTCGCGCGCGATGGGGAGCGTCATGCCGACAACGCCGCCCTTCGAAGCGGAGTACGCCGCCTGCCCGATCTGGCCATCCTCGGCCGCGACCGATGCGGTGTTCACGATCGCGCCGCGATCACCGTCTTCCTGCGGGTCAAGCGTCATCATACCCGCCGCCGACTTGGCGATGCAGCGGAACGTGCCGACGAGGTTGATCTGGATCAGCCAGTTGAAGGCTTCGAGCGGGAAGTGCTTGATCGAGCCGTCTTCCTTGCTGCGGCTGGCGGTCTTCACCGCGTTGCCGGTACCCGCGCAGTTCACCAGAATGCGCTCCTGCCCGTTGGCCGCGCGCGCCTTTGCAAAGCCCGCGTCAACGCTCTCGTCGCTGGTCACGTTCACTTCGCAGAACACGCCGCCGATTTCCGCCGCGACGGCCTCGCCCTTTTCCTTCTGCATGTCGAAGATCGCGACCTTAACGCCCTTCGCGGCCAGCGCGCGGGCGGTGGCGGCACCAAGACCGGAAGCGCCACCGGTGACGACGGCAGAAACGGAACTATCAAGCTTCATGGCAATTTTCTCCTGAAATCAAAGACTAGCCCCTCCCCTTCAGGGGAGGGGTTGGGGTGGGGCATGTTCGGTTCTTGGCCAACACACCCTCCCCCGGCCCCTCCCGCAGGCGGGAGGGGAGGGATCACATCATTTCAACAATGGTCACGTTGGCAACGCCGCCGCCTTCGCACATCGTCTGCAAACCATACTTGCCGCCGCGCGCCTTCAGCGCATGGAGCAGCGTCGACATCAGCTTGGTGCCCGAAGCGCCGAGCGGATGACCCAGCGCAATCGCGCCGCCGTTGACGTTGAGCTTCTCCGGGTCCGCGCCGGTGTGCTTCAGCCAAGCCATCGGCACCGAGGCGAAGGCCTCGTTCACTTCATAAAGGTCGATATCGCCGATCTTCATCCCCGCCCGCTGCAGCGCGCGGTCGGTGGCGAAGAGCGGTTCTTCAAGCATGATCACCGGATCGCCCGCCGTCACCGTCAGGTTGTGGATGCGCGCCAGCGGGGTCAGTCCGTGGGCCTTGAGCGCCCGTTCCGAAACGATCAGCGCCGCGCTCGCGCCGTCGCAGATCTGGCTCGAGCTCGCCGCCGTCAGCAGGCCTTCGGGCGAAAGCAGCTTGACGCCCGCGATGGATTCCAGCGTCGCGTCGAAGCGGATGCCCTCGTCCTGCGTATGCATCGCCGGGCCGTCCGCCGTCTCGATGGCAATCGGCACGATCTCGCCATCAAACGCCCCGGCCTGCGTCGCCGCAATCGCCTTCTGGTGGCTGGAGAGCGCGAAGGCATCGAGCTGATCCTTGGTGAAGCCGTGTTTCTTCACGATCATTTCCGCGCCCATGAACTGCGAGAACATGATGCCCGGATACTTCTCTTCCAGCTGCGGCGACTTGTAGTTGCCCAGCCCCTCTTTCATGTGAAAGATCGCGGTGGAGCCCATCGGCACGCGGGTCATGCTTTCCACGCCCGCGGCGATCACGATATCCTGCGTGCCCGACATCACCGCCTGCGCGGCAAACTGGATCGCCTGCTGCGATGAACCGCACTGGCGGTCAATCGTGACGGCCGGCACCGAATCCGGCAGCAGCCGCGCCGCGAGCACCGCATTGCGCCCCACCTGCCCCGCCTGCTGCCCACCTTGCGAGACGCAGCCCATGATCACATCCTCGACCGCCGCGCCATCGATCCCCGTCCGCCGGACAATGGCATCGAGCGTCGCCGCCGAAAGATCGACCGGGTGCACCCCAGCGAGCCGCCCATTCCGCCGCCCGCCCGCGGTCCGCACTGCATCAACGATATAGGCTACAGCCATGGCTTTCCGACTCCCGTATGCGTTCGTTTAACTGAACGATTAAGGGGTGCGGGGTGTGGGGTCAAGGGATGGGTGGGGGGCGGCTCCCGGCAGCGGTGGCCAAGTGCGCGAGCCACGCCTCTAGGGGGCTGAAACAGAGAAATTGTGATACAGGTTACTGTAGGGCGCCATCAACAATGGCTTCTGCAACAGGGTCATGCCATCAGTTCCTGGTTTGTAAATAACGACATTGGTATTTGCATTCGGCTTGATGATCTCCTGAATATTTTCGTACCCAGAAAATACCGGACCGGCATGGTCAACCGAAAGACCGACATAGCCAGTCATCAAACGCTGCCTGGGAAAGGTTTTCGCGTTCTCCAAATCGATGGCGGATAGTAACAATTGCTTTCCAACTAGGCCTCCGACCGTATCAACAACCCTTGCGACGTTCTCCCTCAGCAATATCGCGTCATTCTTGAGCCATTGCTCACGACGCCCCTCATTATCCTTTGCCGGATTCGAGATCGAAATTTCAGCCTCGACATTATGCATGTAAACAAGATTAACTGGATACCAGCGCTTCTCCGATCCCTTCGCAGCGTCTTTTGCTGCAATTTGTAGCGAACAGTAGGCATAAACGGACTGCAACCGACTGCTCAGATTATAAGAGCAGTCGATATCCAATAGATAGCGACCTTCGGCGTTATCCAGCAAGACATCCTTGGCTGTAAGGCTATTGTCTTTTAAGACGGCGCCCTCACGCAACTTCACCCAAGGCACCGATGCTAAACTCTTCCGAATGGATGCGATAAGCAAATCGTCTATCTTGTCTGGCTGCACCGACACCTTGGCTGAATCGACAGCCTTTCTCGCACCACCTGCGGCAGCAGATTGAAATGCGTCAAACAGGAGCGACCCGACCAGCCCCCGATCCATTTTGTCAGTTACACTCGGATCCCCTCCGGCAAGCAACGAATCCTGCTTGAGATGAACTACCGCTGAAATTGGCGTAGACTCCGTGCGCAGTTCGTCAGGGACGGTAAGCCAATACCCCGATTTTGCTTGCAGCGGTGCAGCGAAAATCAGCAGCATAGATACCGCAATTGCGCGCATGGTTGCTGTGGCGCTGGCCTTCATCATCGTTCCCTCCCGATAGAACAATTGTTCTTTCAGAAGTGGAACCCCTCGGTCAATGCGCCACGGCCCGGTTAATGCAATTGCTCAAAGCAACCTCACCCCACCAACCGGTCCGTCCGCGCCGCCATCTCGCGCCAAAGCCCATGGCCGCCCAGCCCCCCCACGCGGCGGCCCAGCCGTTCGGCCCAGAAGGCATCGCCGCCGAATTCGCTGCGCCAGCCCATCAGGCGGCGGGTCAGGTGGTTGAGGGCGTATTCGATGGTGAAGCCGATGGCGCCGTGCATGCGGTGCGCGAT
>NZ_JAIXPP010000035.1 GCF_027486195.1 Novosphingobium sp. | reverse complement strand
GACATCGACGGTGCCGGCGGCGAGGCCCTCCTTCGTGGCGGCGGCTTCCTTGGCGGGCACGAGGCGCGAGAGGCGGCCGACTTCGAGCGGGAAGCCGGAAAAGCGCTCGACAAAGGCGGTGTAGTGCTGGCGGGCGAGGAGCGTGGTGGGGGCGATGATCGCGACCTGCTTGTCGGCCATGGCGGCGACGAAGGCGGCGCGCAGGGCGACTTCGGTCTTGCCGAAGCCAACATCGCCGCAGACGAGGCGGTCCATCGGCTTGCCTGAGGCGAGATCGCCAAGGACATCCTCGATGGCGCGTTCCTGATCGTCGGTCTCGGCCCAGGGGAAGCGGTCGACGAAGGGGCCGTAGCTGGCGGGATCGGGGGCCAGCGTATCCGCTTCGCGCAAGGCCCTCAGCGCCGCCGTCTGCATGAGTTGGCCGGCGATCTCGAGGATGCGCTCGCGCATCTTCGCCTTGCGGCGTTGCCATGCCTCACCGCCGAGCTTGTCGAGCTGGATGCCTTCGCTGTCGTGGCCGTAGCGGGAGAGGACGTCGAGGTTTTCGACCGGGATGTAGAGCTTGTCGCCGCCGTGGTATTCGAGCTGGACGCAGTCGTGCGGGCTATCGCCGACGTCGACCGGCACAAGGCCGATGTAGCGGCCGATGCCGTGCTCCATGTGGACGACAAGATCGCCGGTGCCGAGCGCCGCGAGTTCGGCGAGGAAAGCGTCGGCATCCTTGCGCTTGCGCTTGGGGCGCACGAGGCGGTCGCCGAGGATGTCCTGCTCGGTGAGGACTTCGACATCGCCGCTGGAGAAGCCTTGTTCGAGCGGGAGGACAACGGCGGCGGGCTTGCCGGTGGCGGCGGCGCCGAGGGCTTCCTGCCAGGTTTCGGCGAGGATCGGGGGCGCTTTTCCGGCGTCGCCGAGGAGAGAGGCGAGGCGGGAGCGGGAGCCGGTGGAATAGGCCGCGACGACCGCCTTGCGCCCACGCGTGGCGAGCGCGGCGAGGTGCTTGGCGGCGGCTTCGTAGATATTGGCGCCAGATGCGCGTTCAGGCGCGAAATCGCGCGGGGGGCCGAAGCCGAAATCGAGGACGCGGGCGCTCTCGGGCTCCGCGAACTGGGTCATGCGGTGGACGGGCCAGCCCATCAGGGCGCGGTCAAACTCGTCACGGCTGAGGTAGAGGGCGGTTTCTGCAAGCGGGCGATAGGTGGTGCTGCCGCCGCGCGCGCTGCTTTCGGCGCGGGCCTGGCGGTAGTCGGCGATATCGGAGAGGCGTTCCTCGGCAGCCTTGGCGGCGGCGGCATCGAGGAGGATGAGATCGCCATCGGAAAGGTGATCGAAGAGCGTGACGAGGCGGTCTTCTAGAAGCGGGAGCCAATGCTCCATGCCTGCAAGGCGGCGGCCGTCGCTGACGGCCTGATAGAGCGGATCACCGGTGGCATTGGCGCCGAACAGCTCGCGGTAGCGGGTGCGGAAGCGGCGGATCGAGTCTTCGTCGAGCAGGGCCTCGCTCGCGGGGAGCAGGAGGTGCGACTGCACGGGCTGGACCGAGCGCTGGGTGGCGGGATCGAACAGGCGCATCGTCTCGATCTCGTCGCCGAAGAAATCGAGGCGAAGGCCGTGGCTTAGGCCGCTGGGATAGAGATCGAAGACCGAGCCGCGTACGGCGTATTCGCCCGAATCCACCACGGTATCGACGCGGGAATAGCCCTGGCGCTGGACGAGCGCGATCAGCGCGTCACGCGCGATCTCCTGACCGACGCGTAAGGCGCGGACCGATTCGCGCACGCGGAACGGGGTGAGCGTGCGCTGGAGAAGCGCGTTTATCGTGGTGACGAAGAGCTGCGGGCCTTCAAGCGGCTGCTGCAATGCGTGGAGCGCGGCGAGGCGGCGGGCGCTGACCGACATGGCGGGTGACGCGCGGTCAAACGGCAGGCAGTCCCACGCGGGATATTCGGCCACGTCGAGCTCGGGCGCGAAGAAGGCGGCGCTCTGGGTGACGGCGCGCATGGCGGCATCGTCGGCGGCGATGAAGATGGTGCGCTTGGGCGTTTTGCCCGTGGCGGCAGCGCGGGCGAGATCGGCGAGGACGAGCGGCTGCGCGCCCCGGGCGATCGAAGCGAGGGTGAGCGGCGTCGTGGCCGACAGGATGCGGGACGGATCGGGCATGCGAAAAGGGGCCGCTTGGCTCAGCGCGGGATATCGACGTAGTCGAGGCGGCGCATGGCGTCCATCTCTGCGCCCGCGAAGGCTTCGGGAACGGGCTGGGTGCCGAGCGCCCAGGCCATGATATCGACGTCGTCTTCCTCAAGCAGGCGTTCGAACCAATCGAGCGCCGCCTCGTCCCAGCCTTTGTGGCGCGTATCGAAGAAGCAGCCGATCATGTAGTCCGCCTCACGTGTGCCGCGATGCCAGGCGCGGAACTTCATCCGCGCGAGGCGGTGCTGGGGCGAAGAGTCGGGTTCGGTCATTCGCGCGCCGTACGCCGTGAAGGGCTTGCGGGGCAAGCTCCAAGCCGGACGCCTGAAGGGCAAAGAGGTTTCTCGCAGAGACGCGGAGGAAGCAGAGGGCGCAAAGACTGCATGGCGGGGACGCGGCGCGCAGTCTGACCACGACTTCCCGCCGTCCTTGAAGCCAGCGCGGCTTCGCCGCAAGACCAACATCTCTGCGAACTCAGCTTCCTCTGCGTCTCTGCGAGAAACCCTGTCTTCGACCCACTGCGAAGGGATGAACCCTTCAGATCCGCAGCGCTGCCAGCACTTCGGTGCCGGTTCGGCCCACCATTTCCTTGGCCAGTTCGCGCCGCAGGACTGTTTTCAGCTGGCCATGATAGTGCGGGCGCAATTCACCCAAAGCGCGCGGCGAGGCGATGATCACGAGGTCCTGTATGCGGTGCGCCAGCACTTCGGCATTGAGCCATTGGACGACTGCCGCGCCGTGCTGTGCTTCGATCACCTGGCTGGCCGGATCGTGGCCGCTCATGTGCCCGTGCTGGCCGCCTGAGGCATGGCCGTGGAGATCGAGTGCGGGCAGAGCCTGGGCTTCGAGGACGGGTTCGTTTTCGGTGCCGCTGTTGCGCAGCAAGGCAAAATGCGCACCATCGACGATGGCGACAATGGTTCCGTGAGGGATAAGCATTTTCGTGGGTTCCTGCGCTGTGAAGGTTCAGTGTGAACGCTTGAGAGGCCGTGATGGGCCCGAAGAAAACCTGCATCCATGCGTTTGATCAAATTGGTCGGGGTGTGGCGCTTCGCGGCGGGCGTGACTATGGATGAGCGCGATGCGTCCCGATCTGCTCAATCCGCTGTTTGCCGAGACCGAGGGCCTCAAAGGCGTGGGGCCGGGGCTGGCGCGGCCGCTGGGCAAGCTCGGGCTGACGCGGGTGCGCGACCTTGTCTATCACCTGCCGGACCGGTTTGTGGCGCGGCGGGCGGTGGGCAACCTCGATGAAGCAGCGATCGGCGAGCAGATCGTCATCGCGCTGACGGCGCGCGAGCACCGACCCAGCACGGGGCGCGGGCCTTACCGGATCATGGCCGAGGATGCGCTGGGCAACTATGTCGCGCTCGTGTGGTTCGGGCGGGCGAGCTACAGCGCGAAGAAGCTGCTGCCGGTGGGCGAGAAGCGCTGGGTTGCCGGGCGGCTCGACCAGTATGGGCAGTCCTGGCAGATCGTCCATCCCGAGCATATTGCCGAGGACAGCGCCGCGCTGGCGGGCTCGCTCAACGAGGCGGTCTATCCATTGGCCGAGGGGCTGACGCAGGGGCGGATCGGCGCGATCGTGGGGCAGGCGATGGGACTAGTGCCGGAACTGCCCGAATGGATCGAGCCGGGGCTTTTGGCACAATCGGGCTGGCCTACGTGGAAGGACGCGCTGGTGCGGGCGCACAAGGGCACGGATGCGGCGGCGCGCGACAGGCTGGCCTATGACGAACTGCTGGCGAACTCGCTGGCCCTGATGCTGGTCAAGGCCAGCAACCGCACGCGGCGGACGGTGCCGCTGCGGGGTGATGGGCGGCTGCGCGAGAAGCTGCGGCTGCCGTTTGCGCTGACGGGGGCGCAGGCACGCTCGGTGGCGGAGATCGAAAGCGACATCGCGCAGGACGCGCCGATGCTGCGGCTGCTGCAGGGCGATGTGGGTTCGGGCAAGACGGCGGTTGCGCTGCATGCCATGCTGATTGCGGTGGAGGCGGGGGCGCAGGCCGCGCTGCTCGCGCCGACCGAGATTCTGGCGCGCCAGCATGCCGAGACCTTGCAGCGCATGGCGGCGGGGACGGGCGTGCAAATCGCGCTGCTGACCGGAAAGAGTTCGCAGCGTGGCGGAAGCAAGGCGCGCGAGGCGATCCTCATGGGGCTGCTCGACGGCAGCATCGATATCTGTGTGGGGACGCACGCGATCTTTCAGGAAAGCGTGACTTATCGCAATCTGGCGCTGGTGGTGATCGACGAGCAGCACCGCTTCGGCGTGGGCCAGCGGCTGATGCTGACGCAGAAGGGCAAGGCGACGCCGCATTGCCTGGCCATGACCGCGACGCCGATCCCGCGCACGCTGACTCTAGCGCAATATGGCGAGATGGAAGTTTCCAAGCTCGACGAAATGCCGCCCGGACGGCAGCCGATCGACACGCGGGTGGTGGCGGTGGAGCGCATGCCGGATGTGGTGGAAGGCCTCGCGCGGCACCTGGCGACCGGCGCGCAGGCCTATTGGGTGTGCCCGATGGTGCGTGAGAACGAAAACGCCGATCTGGCAGCGGCAGAGGCGCGCTTTGCTGAATTGCAGCTGCGGTTTGGGCAGGATGTCGTGCTCGTCCACGGGCAATTGCGGCCCGAGGCCAAGGACGCCGCGATGGAGCGCTTCGTGCGCGGCGAGGCCAAGCTGCTGGTGGCGACGACGGTGATCGAGGTCGGTGTCGATGTGCCCGCAGCGAGCCTGATGGTGATCGAGCAGGCCGAGCGGTTCGGGCTGGCTCAGCTCCACCAGCTGCGCGGGCGGGTGGGGCGCGGCTCTGCGAAATCGACCTGCCTCCTGCTGCGCGGCGATGCGCTTTCGGAAGTGGGGCGCGAGCGGCTTGCGCTGATGCGCGAGACGCAGGACGGGTTTCGGCTTGCGGAGGAAGACCTGCGGCTGCGCGGCGGAGGCGAGCTGCTAGGCACGCGGCAATCGGGCGATACGCCCTTTCGGGTAGCCGACTTCGAACAGATTGCCCGGCTCCTGCCCATGGCGCATGACGACGCGCGGCTGCTGATGGAGCGCGATGGCGGGCTGGCTTCCCAGAGGGGACAGGCGGCGCGCGCGCTGCTCTACTTGTTCGAGCGCGACTGGGGCGTGCAGCTGCTGCGCGGCGGATAGCCTCGCGAATGCAGGCACAAGTCTGTTCGTGTCGAGCGAAGTCGAGACGCTGGTGCAAGGTGTCTCGACTTCGCTCGACACGAACGGAAAGTTTTGGAGATTCTGGTTGTGAAGCGTGTTTCGGAAGCGGCCCGGGCCTTGGGATATGCGGGCCTTTTGCCGCAATTTGCGGCGCTCTTGGCGGTGTTCAAAGGTGGGCCATGGGCGTGGACGGGCCTTGCGCTGGCTTATGCCTATGCGGCGCTGATCTTCAGCTTTCTGGGCGGGGTGTGGTGGGGCATCGGGATTGCCCGGCCGGAAAGCCCGCGCTGGATTTTCCTCGCCGGTGTCATGCCTTCGCTGATCGCGCTGGCAGGGTGGTTTCCGTGGATGCTGGGCTGGACCTGGCCGGGGCCGGAACTCATCGCGCTGGGGGTGTGCATCGCGCTTTCGCCGCTGGTCGACCTGGCCGTGGGGCTGAAGCCGAATGGCTGGCTGGCCCTGCGGCGCAACCTGTCCATCGGGCTGGGCGGAATTTCCGTGCTGATCGGGCTTATGGCGGAGCGGGCGGCGGGGGTCTGAGCGGGCTTGCAGGCGCTGCGCTCGCACGATCTGGATCGCTTCGCTCAGCTCGCAATGACTAAGGAAGGGGCCTGCTGCGGCCCATGGTGCTTGCGATTGGAACGAATTGGTCGGGGAAAGAGGATTCGAACCTCCGGCCCCTGCCTCCCGAAGACAGTGCTCTACCAGGCTGAGCTATTCCCCGACCGATCGTTCACCTCCAGAAGCCCGATGACGGGTGCCCGGAAGCAAGGCAGGGGCGCGCTATAGGCGGGTGATTTGAGGGTGACAAGCACCCTTTTGCAGGATTTTGATTGGTTGGTGCGGAAGGCTCAGGCGGCACGGCTGAACGTCGGCGCCGGTGCTTGTCTTTCGCCGGAAAGGCGGAAGCGGGCGACGAGGTCCTGCAGCGTTTCGGCCTCGCGCAGCAAGCTGTGCGCGGCGGCGTTGCTTTCCTCCACCATCGCGGCGTTCTGCTGGGTGACCTGATCGATGCGGTTGAAGCTGGCGCGGACGGAGCCGAGCGCTTCGACCTGGCCAGCAGATTCGTTGGCGATGCTGCTGATCGCGCCGCTGATTTCGCTGACTCGTTCGACAATGGTGCGCAGGACGGTGCCGGTTTCTCCGACGAGTTCGACACCGGTGCCGACTTGCGCCGAGGACGCACTGATGAGGTTCTTTATATCTTGCGCGGCATCGGCGCTGCGCTGGGCGAGCGCGCGCACTTCGGTGGCAACCACGGCAAAACCCTTGCCCGCCTCGCCCGCGCGGGCGGCCTCGACCCCGGCGTTGAGCGCGAGGAGATTGGTCTGGAAGGCGATGCCATCGATGATCGAGACGATCTGGGCGATTTCGCTGGAGGACTGCTCGATCGCGGTCATCGCGGCAATGGCGCGTTCGACCACGGCGCCGCCGGTGGCTGCATTGGCCTGGGCTTCGGCGGTGGTGCGGCTCACTGCTTCGGCGCGTGCGGCGGTGGTGCGGATGCCGGTGGCGAGCGTGGTGGTCGCCTCGCTGTTGGCGGCGATGGCGCTGGCCTGTGCTTCGGTGCGGCGGGCCAGATCATCCGACGCGCTGCGGATTTCGGACGAACCGGTGGCAATCTGGTGCGCGGCGGCGGTGACGCGGCCGAGAAGCTGGTCGAGATCGGCGGCGGCTTCATTGAACGAGGTGCGCAAGGCTTCGTAGGCCGGGGGGAAGGGCTCGGTGATGCGCAGGGCAAGGTCGCCCCGGGCCAGCGCCTCCAGCCGGGAAGCGATGGCGCCGATCACGGCATTCTGCTCGCTGGCGGCGCGGCTGCGATCGGCGGCGGCTTCGGCTTCGATGCGTTCGGCCTGGGCGCGGATCTTGCCCTGGTGCTGGATGTGACGGGCGACCTGTTCGCACAGCACGACGAGGGCGCCGGTCTCGGCCACGACGACGGCGGCGTGGAAGAGCACTCGGATGAAGGCGGGGCCTCCCGTCCACACGATGCCGGGCGCGAGGAAGTTGGCAAGGAGGTGGTGGACGGCAGTGAGGGCGGCGGCGAGGATGACCGGGCGCCAATCGGCCATGGCGGCGAGCATCGCGAGCGCCGCAAAGAAGGTCATGTGGATATCGACCATGAAGGGCTGGCCGGACCACTGGTAGAGCAGGATCATCGGATAGGCGGCAACGGCACTGCCCATGGCAAGGCGGGTGCCGGCATCGGCGCGGCCTTGTGCGACAAGTGCCAGCGGGATCGCGCCGACGGCGGCGGCGAGGAGCAGCGGCAGCACGCCGGTGCTGGCCATCGCGGTGCCCACGCCGATGGCGAGGATGGCGAGCACGCAGATTGCGGCCAGGAGCCTTAGGCCATTGCGGCGGACGGCGAGGAGTTCATCCATGGGGGCGGGTTTCCGGGGACTGGCAGAGGAAGGACGGGACGGCGATGGCAAGCGCACCCTCGCGCAGCGCGCGCAGACCGAAGCCGGGGGGCGGCGCGGTGAGGACGAGACCGCCGAGCGGACCGGCGCCATTGAGTGCGGCTCCATGCGCGAGCGCCCAATCAAGCGCGGCATGGCGGTTTGCCGGCATGACCGGGAGATACAGCGCGGGCAGGCCGGGGCGGGGGGCCAGTTCGGCAGTGGCCACGACCAGGGCCAGCACGGCGCACTGCGCGGCAAGCGCAAGGCGGTGGCTTGGACCGGGGACGAGGGAGGGGGCCATTCCAGCTGCATAGTCCGATCCGAACTTACGGCATGGAAGGGCAGGGTTAAGGTTAACTGCGTAGAGCGGGCGCTGGTCAGTACGGCGGGACGCGGCTAGACAGTGGACATGGCCACTGCCGCTTCCCCTTCGCGAGTCCCGGCGCTGCAAGCGCATTCCGAACAGCAATACCTCGACCTGATGCGCCGCATCTGGGAGGAGGGTGACGAGCGGGTGGACCGCACGGGCGTAGGGACGCGGTCGGTGTTCGGCGCGCAGCTGCGGTTCGATCTGGCCGATGGCGCGATGCCTCTGCTGACGACCAAGCGCGTCTACTGGAAGACCGCGACGCGCGAGTTCCTGTGGTTCCTGACCGGCCGCACCAATATCCGCGAGCTCTGCGCGCAGGGGGTGGAAATCTGGACCGACTGGCCGCTGGACCGCTATCGCCGCGCGACGGGCGAAGACATTTCCCGCACGGACTTTTCGGCGCGGATCGTGGCGGACGAGGCGTTTGCGGCCGAGTGGGGCGATCTGGGGCCGGTTTACGGAAAGCAGTGGACGGACTGGCCGGTTTACGAACCAGCGGAGGGCGGGCTCTTTGCGCGGCGGGCGGAGGGCGTGAACCAGGTGGCCGAGGTGGTCGAGAGCCTGCGGAAGAACCCCGGCAGCCGGCGCCATATCGTCGAGGGGTGGAACGTGGCGGAACTAGGCCAGATGGCGCTGCCGCCGTGCCACAAGACCTACCAGTTCCACGTCGCGGACGGGAAGCTTTCGGGGCTGCTCTATCAGCGCAGCTGCGACGTCGCGCTGGGTCTGCCGTTCAACCTCTGGGGCGGGGCGCTGTTCATTCGCCTGCTGGCGCAGCAATGCGACCTTGAGCCCGGCGAACTGGTGTGGATGGGGGGCGATACGCATCTCTATCTCAACCATGCAGATCTTGTGGAAGAACAGTTGGCACGCCTGCCCGATGGTAGCCCGAAACTCGCTATCCATCGACGGCCAGATAGTATCTTCGGATACCGGATTGAGGATTTCGAGGTGACCGGCTATGCCCCGCAGGCGCACATTGCGGCCCCGGTGGCGGTTTGATTGACTCGGAAAGCTGCGTGTAATATTATTATGCGGTGAGCTAATAATGCGTCTCACTGGAGAGACGCGCCGGGAGTGACCGATGCTGGCAGTTTGCGCATGACCGAAGCTTCCCGCAGCAATCTCCCGCCGCTTGAACTGCATGTTCCCGAACCGCGCTTTCGCCCCGGCGATGCGGTGGACTACAGCCATCTGGTGATCCCGCAGGCGGGTGCGCAGGCGCGGCCGGACGAAGGCTGTGCCGCGAGCGAGACGCATCCGCTGTGCCTCGATCTCGTCCGTGTGCTGGGCGAGGATCACCGCGCGGTGGGGCCGTGGGACCCGAAGCTCGATCCCGAAACCTTGCGGCGGATGCTGCGGCTGATGGCGCTGACGCGGGCGTTCGACGACCGGATGTATCGCGGGCAGCGGCAGGGCAAGACCAGCTTCTACATGAAGTGCACCGGCGAGGAGGCCACTTCGATCGCCCCGGCCATGGCGCTGGCGGGCGACGACATGGTGTTTCCCAGCTACCGCCAGCAGGGCATCCTGATCGCGCGCGGCTATCCGATGGTCGACATGATCAACCAGATCTATTCGAACAAGGCGGACAAGCTGAAGGGCCGCCAGCTGCCGATCATGTATTCGGCGCGCGAGGCTTCGTTTTTCTCGATTTCCGGCAACCTTGCCACGCAGTATCCCCAGGCCGTGGGCTGGGCAATGGCGAGCGCGATCAAGGGCGATACGCGGATTGCGGCTTCGTGGCTGGGTGAGGGATCGACTGCGGAAGGAGACTTCCATTCGGCGATGACCTTCGCGGCAGTCTACAACGCGCCGGTGGTGTTCAATGTCGTCAACAACCAGTGGGCGATTTCGAGCTTTTCGGGCTTTGCCGGAGCGGAGCGGACGACCTTTGCGGCGCGGGCCATCGGCTATGGCATTGCGGGCATCCGGGTGGACGGCAACGATCCGCTGGCGGTCTATGCGGCAACGCGCTGGGCGGCGAACCGGGCGCGGGCCAATGGCGGGCCGACGCTGATCGAGCACTTCACCTACCGCGCGGAAGGGCATTCGACTTCGGACGATCCGGGGCAGTACCGCTCTGTGCAGGAGCGCAGCGAGTGGCCGCTGGGTGATCCTATCGCGCGGCTTGCAGCGCATCTGGAAGCGCTCGGCGAATGGACGCAGGAAGCGCATGCCGCGATGGACCTTGAGCTTGCCGAACAGGTCAAGGCCGCAGCGAAGGCGGCGGAGGCCAACGGTGTGCTGGGGCACGGCTTGCACCACCCGTTCCGCACGCTGTTCGAGGATGTGTTCGAGGAACTGCCCTGGCACCTCAAGGAACAGAGCGAGCAGGCGATCCGCGAGCGCCGAATCAAATGGCCCGAATGGAAGGAGGAGGACTCGTGAGCGAGCAGCCTTCCATGAAGAAGCTCAACATGATCGAGGCGATCAACGACGCGCTCGACGTGATGATGGAGCGTGACAGCAATATCGTCGTGATGGGCGAGGATGTCGGCTATTTCGGCGGCGTGTTCCGCGCGACGGCGGGCCTCCAGAAGAAATATGGCCGTACCCGCGTGTTCGATACGCCGATAAGCGAATGCGGAATCATCGGCGTGGCGGTGGGGATGGGGGCCTATGGCCTGCGTCCGGTGCCGGAAATCCAGTTTGCCGACTATATCTATCCGGGACTGGACCAACTCGTCTCCGAAGCGGCGCGGCTGCGCTATCGTTCGGCGGGTGAGTTTACCGCGCCGATCACGGTGCGCTCGCCGTTTGGCGGCGGCATCTTCGGCGGGCAGACGCATAGCCAGAGCCCGGAGGCGCTGTTTACCCATGTTTCTGGGATCAAGACGGTGATCCCGAGCACGCCGCATGATGCCAAGGGGCTGTTGATCGCGGCGATCGAAGACAACGATCCGGTGATCTTCTTCGAGCCCAAGCGCATCTACAACGGGCCGTTCAACGGCTATTACGACAAGCCGGTCGAGCCGTGGTCGCGCCATCCCGCTGGGGCGGTGCCGGAAGGGTATTACCGCATCCCGCTGGGCAAGGCGCGGGTGGTGCGCGAAGGCGAGGCGATGACGGTGCTCGCCTATGGCACGATGGTTCATGTGGCGCAGGCGGTGCTGGCGGAAAAGGGCGTCGATGCCGAAATCATTGATCTGCGCACGCTGGTGCCGCTCGATATCGAAACGATCAAGGCCTCGGTTGAGAAGACGGGGCGGTGTCTGATCGTCCATGAGGCGACGCGCACCAGCGGTTTTGGGGCGGAGCTTTCCGCGCTGGTGCAGGAGCGCTGCTTCTACCACCTTGAAGCCCCGATCGAGCGTGTGACGGGCTTCGACACGCCTTATCCGCATAGCCTTGAATGGGCGTATTTTCCGGGTCCGGTCCGCATTGGCGAGGCTGTTGACCGTCTTTTGAAAGCCTGACGCCATGGGTACTTTCACGTTCCGCCTGCCCGATATCGGCGAGGGCATCGCCGAGGCCGAAATTGTCGCCTGGCATGTCAAGGTGGGCGATCTGGTCGCCGAGGATGGCCGCGTGGCCGACCTGATGACCGACAAGGCCACGGTCGAAATGGAGAGCCCGGTGAGCGGGCGGATCATCTCGATTGCGGGTGATGTCGGCGATGTGATCGCGATCGGCTCGCCGCTGGTGGTGATCGAGACCGAGGGGGATGAGGCTGAGGCCGAGGTTTCGTCTGATGCGTCAGCCGTGGAGCCCTCTCCCCTTCAGGGGAGAGGGTTGGGAGAGGGGGCCGCAGACGCTGCGCCTGCTGTCATTCCCCTCTCCCCGACCCTCTCCCCTGAAGGGGAGAGGGAGAAGGTTGCGCATCGGTCCAAAGTGCTGGCAAGCCCTGCGGTGCGGGCGCGGGCCGATGCCTTGGGCATCGACCTCGCCGAAGTGAAGCCTTCGGAAGAGGGGCGGGTCCGCCATGCCGATCTCGACGCGTTCCTCGCCTACAATGCAGGCGGCGGGTTCCGTCCTGCGGGAACTGCGCGCAAGGACGAGACCGTAAAGGTCATCGGACTGCGCCGACGGATTGCCGAGAATATGGCGGCCTCCAAACGCGCGATCCCGCATTTCACCTATGTCGAGGAATGCGACGTTACGGCGCTGGAGGCGATGCGGGCCCAGCTGAACGAGGCGCGCGGATCAAAGCCCAAGCTCACCATGCTGCCGCTGCTGATCACCGCGATCTGCAAGGCGCTGCCGGACTTCCCGATGCTCAACGCGCGCTATGATGACGAGGCGGGCGTGGTGACGCGGCACGGCGCGGTGCATCTGGGCATGGCGACGCAGACGCCGGGCGGCCTCATGGTGCCGGTGATTCGCGACGCGCAGGATCGCAACCTGTGGCAGCTGGCGAACGAGATCGGCCGCCTTGCGGAGGCGGCGCGCAGCGGAACGGCGACGTCGGCCGAGCTTTCGGGCTCGACAATCACCGTGACTTCACTTGGCGCGCTGGGCGGGGTGGCGACGACGCCGGTGATCAACCGGCCGGAAGTGGCGATCATCGGCCCCAACCGCATTGTCGAGCGGCCGATGTTCGTGCCCGACGGGATGGGCGGCGAGCGGGTGGCCAAGCGCAAACTGATGAACGTTTCGATCAGCTGCGATCACCGCGTCGTGGATGGCTGGGATGCGGCGAGCTTTGTGCAGGCGCTCAAGCGGCTGATCGAGACGCCGGTGCTGCTGCTGGCGGATTAGCGCACGACCCCGCGCCAGGTCATCTGGCCTGTGCCCGCGAGCGCGAGCTGGACCGGGATGCGCCAGCGCAAGTGGGTGACGTCCTCGGCGTGGGCCGGGCGCGGGCGACCATTGCTGTCGCGGACCATGAGGTCTTCAAGCGCGCCCCAGGTGCGGCCGCCGTCGACCGAGACTTCCTGCGTTTCATCCGTTGCGCCGGCAAAGGCGATTGTGCGCGGTAGCGGGTTGGTGACGGTGAAGCCGCCATCCTTGCGCCCGGACCAGTTGACTACGAAGATCACGCGGTCGCCGGGGCGGAGCTGATCGGCGCGTTCGAGAATGCGGGCAGTGCGGCCGCCGGGGGCAGGTTGGAAGCGCTCAACGAAGACATCGCTGGCAAACTGCACGCCGCCAGAAGGCTGGGCAGCGGCATGGGCTGCGACCGGCATGAGCGCCGCGCTTGTCGCGCCTGCGACCAGCATCGCCGGAAGGACCGCCTTGTACATTGCTTGCATTGCCCCCTCTGCGCTCATTGCGCCGATGGGGCCATGGTTGGCACAAGGGCCGATAAAGTTTGGTTAATGCGGGCCTGCGGGCTTTGCGCGCCGAGGGGTCCCTGCGACCGAGTGCTGCGGGCAAAGAAAAAGGCACCCGAAGGTGCCTTTTTCGTCTTCCCAATGGCGCGAGTGACGGGACTTGAACCCGCGACCCTCGGCGTGACAGGCCGATACTCTAACCAACTGAGCTACACCCGCTCGCCTTGGGAGCGCCGCATTTATGGGAGGAGT
>NZ_JAIXPP010000104.1 GCF_027486195.1 Novosphingobium sp. | reverse complement strand
TCGATCAGCACCTTTTCCAGCGCGAACTGTTCGCGCCGGTTGAGCGTGACCTTGAGCTCGGCCAGGACTTCCATGATGATCGGGCGGAATTCCTCGGAAAGCTCTTCCTTGGTCAGCGTTGCCGCCGCTTCGGGATCGACGCGTTCGAGCAGGCGCGGGAGCACCTGTTCCTTGATCTTGTGGACCGACGCCTCGAAGCCCTCTGCCTGATAGCCCGGCTCGTTGACCCCGTTGGCACGGTCAGCAAGCCGCGTCAGCGCATCCGACTTGTTGTTTGCCCCGGAATCGGCGGCGTCCATGTTCGGAAGCGGCGGGAACTGTTCGCCCCCCATCGGCACCGGAATAGGTGCTGCCGAACCTTCGCCCGATTTCATCGGACGCGCCACGCCGAACGAGGGGCGCATGGCAGTGCTGCCCCCACTGACTCCGGACTTGCGGCCAAATGCGCTCATGCAGATTTCCCTGTTCTCGTAACGGTAGGTTTGCGCCGACAATGGTCAGCACGATCTTCCGATGCGTGGTGAATACCGCCGAAACCTTCAGGATTTCCTAAACTGATCCCGATTTCGCACAGACGCTGCGAAAGCCGAGGGCGGTGGAGGCCCATCATAGCGGCACATACTCCGGAAAACCGGGCCTTGCGGCGTCCGGCCAGGCGATATCCCAGCACTTGGAGGGTTCCCGGATCGGCACAATCGCGGGGTGTTCGGGGCGAATCGCGCCGATCATCCGGTCATAAGGCGCGATGTAGGTGGCGTAACCTGTCGGCACGACGCCGTAGTAGCCGCAGCGCACTTCGGGCGCGCGAGGCAGCAGAATGGCGCGCGCCGTTTCGCCGATGGGCACCGCAAGGCCGATCAGGAACAGGCAGATCGCAATCCGGCGGGCGGCTTTTCCGTCCTTGTCCTGCGCGGCGGGGGAGGACCGAAGCACGCCGGCCATGACGATGGCGATGAAGACGAGCGAGGGAATCGAGACTCGCATCATGAAGTCGATCTTCTCGCCGACCCGGCCGAACGGCAGCACCAGCAGCATCGCAACGCTCAGCAGCACGGTCACCCGGTCAAGGTTCCATGATCCGCGCGAGAGCCACACCACGCACAGGAACGGCACGACCTCGACCAGATAGAACAGGACGTAGACTTCCACCGCATAATGCGAGGTCCCGGTCGAGACCCCGCCAAGGCCGCTGGCCAGATAGAGCAGGGAGGGCAGGGCGAGCGCGACCGAAACCGCGGGCAAGGCGATCTCGGCGATGCCGATGCGCCGGGCCACAAGTTCGGACAAGGACGCCGCGATCACGAACGGCACGATGCCCAGCCCGCCAAGCGGCGACATCAGCGCGAGTGCGGGAACGAGGCACAGCAGCGCAGCGAGCGGCAGCTTGCCAGCGCGCCAGCTGAGGTAGAACGCGGCCCCGATCCATCCGGCCAGCGCGTGCTGCGGGACCCAATAGGCCAGCGTTACCACCGCCGTATACTGCATCTCGTCCCACTGTTCGAGATGGACCAGCACGCTGCCGCCATAAAGGCGCTGCCCGATGACATCGAGCCCGCTGGAGCCCAGCACCAGCAGCAGGGTGATCCAAGGGCGCCTAATGCCCGAGAAGATAGGTGCAGCAAGCGCGACGAGGCCGGTCAGCAGCGCGGCATCCTGCACCAGCAGCGCGAGCTGCGCCGCCCATGGTCCGGCAAGCTTTCCGACGAGCGCGGGAACCAGATAGATGCCCACCGGGCAGCGCAGCATGGTCAGCCCGCCAGCGGTCTCGTAGACCCAGGGCCAGGGGTGGGAGACAAGGTCGTTGAGGACGGCGTAGCGAACTTGCCAATCGGTGTTCGCGTAGAAAAAGCTCCCTTCACCGCCAAGGATGAACAGGACAAGCGCGCCCGCAAACAGCAGGCCAAGGGTGCGCGGCTGCACCGCAGCGCCCTCGCCCCATCCGCGCAGCCGCCAGAGCGCGGCGCACAGTGCGGCCGAACCGGCCGCTGCTCCACTGACAACAAGCGGGGAAAGCCCGAGCAAGGCCAGCAGCAGGACCTGATCGAGCAGCAGGAAGCCGACCAGGCCCAGCGCCAAGGTCCTGCTTTCCAGCAGCACGGTGCGCGCGCGGGTTAGGTCAGCGGGTGCCTCGGCACCGATTGCGGGCAAGGGTGGGTTGAGCATCCCGGACAGGATACGCAGCACCCCTCAAGGTATGGTTAACGCAATCCCGCTGGGCAGAAATGTTGGGAACCTGCGCTCAGCTGCCGACGAGGTGGTACTGCGCGCCGAGCGGAAGCCAGCCGAGAAAGCGCTCCAGCGGGCGAAGCAGCCCGAGCGCCGGCGGAAAGAACAGGCAGAACTTGCTCGCCGCGCGGACGAAGCCGCCGGCCACCAGCCGCCGCCGCATTTCGCGCGCGCCGATCAGCACGGCATCGCGGTCGAACTCGCAGCGCGCAACGGCAAGGCGGGTGAGGGGGTTTAGCGGGTTGTGCTCGAACAGTACGAGCACCCCGTCGGGCCGCAGCACGCGGCGCAGTTCGGCAAGCAGCGCGACGTGATGTTCAGCCGGAATGTGGTGGAACACGCAGGCGATGAAAATGCAGTCGAGGCTCGCATCGGGCAGCGGAACCTTGAGCCCATCATAGGCGAGGGTGCGCACGTTCGGGATCGCCTGCGTGTCGACGAGATCGAGGCTGGCGCGCGAGACGTCGAGGGCGATGATCTCGGCCTCCGGAAAGGCCTCGTGCATCGGGGCGAGCGCGTTGCCGATCCCGGCGCCAAAATCCATGATCGTGCGCGGACTGCGGCCCCGTTCGCGCCACAGTTGCTGTACATACTCGATCTTGTAGCTGGCGAAGTAGTCCAGCGCGTCTTCCGAAACGCCGGTCGAATGGGCGTGCTGGGCGCGGTAATCCTGCGCAACCCTGTCGAATTCTGCATCTGCGTGCAGCGGCATGGTTTCACCCATGGACTCGCTCCCTGATGGTGTCGTGAAGCTGGTGGACGGCATTGCCGCGCACGCCGCGCACCCCATGCACTTCGTCGATGACATAGAGCGGGCGGCGCTTGGCTTCCATGTACATGCGGCCGAGGTACTCGCCCATGATGCCGAGGATCATCAGCTGGGTGGACCCCAGCACGAGAATGACCGCCAGCGTCGAGGTCCAGCCGCTGATCGCATAGCCCATGACCCACGCGCCGAGTACGTAAGTCAGCATGAGCATCGCCCCGATTCCGGCGCAGACACCCATCCACGAAGCGATGCGCAAGGGCGCGACAGAGAAGCTGGTGATTGCGTCGATCGCGAAGGAAATCATCTTGTGCAGCGGATACTTGGTCTCGCCCGCAAAACGCGCATCGCGGTCATAGGGCAGGGCTACCTGCTTGAAACCGACCCAGCTGACCATGCCGCGCACGAACCGGTAGCGCTCCGGCATGGCCTGCAGCACATTGAGGACCCGGCGCGTCATCAGCCGGAAATCGCCGGTATCTCGCGGGATATCGACATCGACGAGCCGGTCGAGCACGCGGTAGAACGCAGCGGCGGTCGCGCGCTTGAACGCGGTCTCGCCGTCACGCTTGCGGCGTTGGCCATAGACGACATCGTTGCCGGCGCGGATCAGCTCGAGCATCGGGCCGATCAGTTCGGGCGGGTCTTGCAGATCGGCATCGAGAACGAAGACCAGCTCGCCGGCCGCCTGCGCGAGGCCAGCCGTCAGCGCGAGCTGATGCCCGTGATTGCGCGCCAGATTGACGCAGAGCACGCGCGGATCGGCATCCGAGAGCGCGACCATGCCCGCCCAGGTCGCATCGCGTGAACCATCGTTGACGAGAACGATCTCGAAATCCTGTGCGAAGATGGGTTCGATCGCGGCCACCAGCCGGCGGTGCAGTTCCTGAAGCCCTTCGGCTTCGTTATAGCATGGCACGACGACAGACAGCGCGGGGGCCAGCGCGGAAGAAGGGGCCGACCCGTGCAGCGCGGCTGCGGCATCCCGCCCGGGCTGATCCACCATCAAAATGTCTCCTGCGATGCGCTGAACCATACGCAAAGCTTGGTAAACAAGCCGTAAAGAAGCCTTAACGGGCCTGTGATGCAACCCCATGGCACCGATTGTGGAACAAGACCAGTATCGAGGGTTGCAGCCGGGGCCAAGTCCAGCAATGAGGCTGGGTGACGGAGGGGCTATTGCGCAATCGGACAAGAGACGGACTGCTGCTGGCTCTGGGCGGGTTTGCGCTGCTTTCCACAGGCGATACGCTGGTCAAATCCATGGCCGGGCTCTGGCCGGGGCCAGCCATTGCGGCGCTGCGCTATATCATCGGCACCATCGGCCTTGGCACGATCCTGCTCTGGCGTGAGGGCTGGGCGGGTTTCCGCATGGACCATCTGGGCTGGCATGCCGCGCGCGGGTTCGGCGTTGCATTCTCGGCCACGACTTTCTTCACCGCCGTGCAGATCATGCCAATTGCCGAGGCGACTGCGATTTCGTTCACCAGTCCGATGGTGACAGCGCTGCTCGCCGCAGCGCTCATCGGCGAGCCGATGCGGCGCGAGACGTGGATCGCCAGCCTTGTCGCCTTTGCTGGGGTGCTGATCGTGCTCAGGCCCAATTTCGCCGCGATCGGCCCGGCGGCCGTGCTGCCGCTGTTTGCGGCCTGCGGCATGGCACTGCTGATCATCGGCAACCGCGCGGTGCTCGGGCGCGGCTCGGCGCTTGCCATGCAGGTCAATGTCGCGATTTTCGCCACGCTGTTCCTGCTGGTGTTCACGCTGATCGGCCATTTGTGCGGCATTGCCATGCTGCATGTCGGCGCGCCGCCATGGAGTGTGATCGGCAAGAGCGCGGCCATCGCGGTCACCGGCAGCAGCGCGCATGCCCTGATCTACATGGCAACCTCGCGCGCGGGCGCCGCCACGGTCGCGCCGATGACCTATTTCCAGCTGATCGTGGCCGGCTTCTATGGCTGGCTGCTGTTTCGCGAACACCCCGATGCGACCGCGCTGCTGGGCGCCGCGATCATCATCGGCGCGGGCCTTTTTCTCTGGCGCGCAGGCCGCATGACCGACGAGCCGCAAGGCACCGAATAGCGATGCCGGAGGCCTGCTGGCTTTGCGAAAGGCCACTTGGCCGCAAGGTGGAATGGCACCACCCCGTGCCGAAAAGCCGTGGCGGGCGTGAGACAGTGGCGGTCCATCCGATCTGCCACCGCACGCTCCATGCCCAGTTCAGCAACGGCGAACTGGCCCGGATCGGGGCTGATCCAGATGCCTTGCGCGCGCAGCCCGTGATCGCGAAATTCGTTGCCTGGGTCGCGAGCAAGCCGCCCGATTTCCACGCACCTACCGCGCGTCGGCGTTAGAGCAGGTCGAGCAGCGGCTGCAGGCTGTCGAGCAGGACCGCAGGACGATCACGCTCGGGAAGCTCTGCCCCCTTGGCCATGATCCCGGTTGCCATCCCCACGGAGAGCGCGCCCACGGCATTGGCCATGCGCATCTCCAGCGCAGGGTCATCGCCCACCACGACCATCTGCTTTGCAGCACTGCGCGGCAAGCCCATCAGCACCCGGGCCGTATCGAACGCCACGCGGGAAGGCTTGCCGAGAATGCGCGGCCGCTTGCCGGTCATTGCGGTCAGCATCGCGTTGATCGGATAGCTGGCGCCGATGGCGCGGCCATTCGCCGTCGCGAAGAAGGGCACATTGCTCGCAGTCAGCAACTTGGCGCCTTTCCAGAGCGAATCGCAGGCGGCCTCCAGCGCCGGAAAATCGAACTCGCGGAACCAGCCAGTGTAGACCGCCTCGACACCTTCGGCAGCCTCGTCCGGCCCCACCACATCGAGACCCGCATCATCGAGCGGCGCGCGGCATCCGGCATTGCCCAGTACACGCACCTTGCCCACGCCAGAGCGCTTGAGCCAATCGGCGGTCGAGGACGAAGGCGTCAGCATCTGCCCGTCGTCCACGGGGAAGCCGGCGTTGCGCAGCGATGCGGCATAGGCGGCAGGCGGCTTGGCCGTGCCATTGGTGAAGACCACGAAGGGCGTGCCGCGCGCCTTCAGTGCTTCGAGCAGCGCCACCGCATAGGGCAGAGCGTTGTGCCCGCCGCTTTGCGCGTCGCCCAGCGCGATGGTGCCGTCCATGTCGAACACGAACCCGGCGGCATCCTTCAGCCGCACGGCGTTCTCGGGGGAAATGGTCACAGGCTGGCTCCGGCATGAAGGGCAAGGCGGAAGGACCCGCGCTCGATCACGAGGTCGCGCGCGGTGGGTTTGGCGGCCAGCTTGCGCAGCAACGCGATGACCGGCGCGGCCTCGGGGGTGTAGGTCGATCGCGAGGGGCCTGCGGCGAGCATGGCATCGACCTGCTCCGGCGGCATGACCGCGCGCAGGAGGAATTCCTCGTCGGGCATGGCATGGCCGAACTGGCGGCGCAGATCGCCGAGCGCGGGGAACGTCGGCTCGTTTTCCAGTTCGCGGGCGCGGGGCCGGTCCATGATCGCGGCCAGCACATCGCGGTCGATCGGCGAAGTCGGCTTGCCGAACTTGCCGAGGCAGTAGCGGATGACCTGATCGGAGACTTGCGCATAGCGACGATCCCCGATCACGTTGAACAGTGCCTGGCTCATGACCATTTGCGGGAAGGGCGTGACCATGATCGGATAGCCGAGCTCCGCGCGGACCTGTTCGGTTTCGGCGATCACGGCGGGCAGGCGATCTGCGAGGCCTAGCTCGGCAAGCTGGCGCGCGGTCGTCGTCATCACGCCGCCGGCGATCTGGTGGCGCAGGAAACTTGCATCGAAGTTCTGCGGCTGACCAAACGGCAGGTTTTCCGCAAGCGCGAGGCGGTTCCAGTAGGATGTCAGCTTCGCCAGCGCCGCGCGGTCGATTTCGACGGTGTGGCCGGCCTCCTCGAGATTGGCGAGCATGCGGTTGGCCTCGGGCAGCGAGGAACCATCGCCCGCTGCGCCGATGCCGACATGGATTGCCGAAATGCCTAGCTTGGCGGCTTCAAGGCTGGAGAGCATGCCCTGACCGATGGTGGTGTGGGCGTGGATTTCCAGCGGCCGATTGCCGATGGCAGCTTTCACTGCCGGGACCAGCGTGCGCACCCGGTCCAGCGAGAGCAGACCGGACGGGTCCTTGATGTAGAACAGGTCGATGTCCGGGCTCTGGCCAACGGCACGCGCGAAATCGGCGTAGAACTTGTCGGTGTGGAATTCGGAGAGCGTGAAGGTGAGGGCACACATCACCTCGGCGCTGCCTTCCTCCTTCACCAGCCGCGCCGCCTCGATCACCGCGGGCACTTCGTGCATCGGATCGAGCAGCACGAAACGGCCCACGCCGTTCACCTGCAGCGCGCGGTAGACGAGGCGCATGAACTCCGGGTCCGCCTGCTGCCAGGCAATGAAGCGCAGGCCGGTCGTGATGAACTGCAGCGGGGTTGTCGGCATGGCCGCAGCCATGCGCCGCAGCCGCTCCCACGGGTTGTTCTGGAAGTAGCGCACCGCGACGGCCATGTGGCTCGAGGAGGTGAAGTCGATGGCGCGAAAGCCGCAGGCTTCCGTAAGCGCAGCGGCCTGCAACATATGCGAGGTGTTGAGCCCGGTGGCGCCCCACAGGCTCTGGTTGCCATCGCGCATGGTCACGTCGACCAGCCTGAGCGTTGTCATTGCGCAAGTCCTGTCAGAAATCCGGTGTCGACCCCGCCTGCCACAAAGCGCGGATCGGCGGCGATGCGGGCGTGAAGTCCGGCGGTGGTGGGCACGCCCTCTATGCGAATGCTGGCCAGCGCCGCCTTGAGCCGTGCGACCGCCTCTTCGCGGCTAGGCGCATGAACGATCAGCTTGCCGAGCAGGGAATCGTAGAGCGGGGGCACTTCTCCGCCTGCGGCGATATGCGTGTCGACGCGAATACCCGGTCCAGCAGGCCAAGCGGCCCGCGTGATCCGGCCCGGTGCCGGGCGGAAATCAGCGTCCGGATCCTCGGCGTTGATCCTCACTTCGATGGCATGGCCCACTGGGCGCACCATGGCCTGCGTCAGCGTGAGGCGCTTGCCCGCAGCCACCAGCAATTGCTGCTCGACCAGATCCACGCCGGTGATCGCCTCGGTCACCGGATGCTCGACCTGGATGCGCGCGTTGAGCTCGAGGAAATAGAACGAAAAGTCGGTCGCATCGACGAGGAACTCCGCCGTCCCCGCGCCGCGATAGCCGATATGCCGGGCGAGCCGCACTGCCGCCTCCTCGATCCCCGCACGCGCCGCATCGGGCATGGCCGGGGCAGGGGCCTCTTCCACCAGCTTTTGAAACCGCCGCTGGATCGAACAATCGCGCGTGCCGAGATGGATGGCGCTGCTGCCATCGCCCAGCAACTGGACCTCGACATGCCGTCCCTTGGCAACGAAGCGCTCGACATAGACCGCAGCATTGCCAAACGCGGCCTGCGCTTCGGCCTGCGCCATATCGAGCACCGTATCGAGGTCCTCGGCGCGGTCGACCCGGCGCATGCCCTTGCCGCCGCCGCCCGCCACGGCCTTGAGCAGCAGCGGATAGCCGATCTCGGCCGCGCGGGCATGGACCGCCTCGCGCGTCGCTGCCTCGCCGCCGGGGAGCACCGGCAGGCCCGCTTCCAGCGCGAGGGCGCGGGCGGCCAGCTTGTCACCCATGCCCTCCAGCGTCTTGATTTCGGGCCCGACGAAGCGGATGCCCGCGCCCGCAACAGCCCTTGCAAAAGCGGCATTCTCCGAAAGGAAGCCGTAGCCCGGATGCACCGCATCGCAGTGTGCCGAGATCATGGCCGCCACGACCGTATCGATAGCCAGATAGCTCTGCGACGAAGGTCCGGGGCCGAGCAGCACGGTCTCGTCTGCCATCAGCGCGGGGAGCGAGGCGGCATCGGCGCTGGAAACACCCAGCACGGTGGTGATCCCCATCGCCTTGGCGGTGCGGATGACGCGCAGCGCGATCTCGCCGCGATTGGCTATGAACAGTCGGCGGATCATGGTTGTCTGCCTTTGCGCTCAGGCGAGCCGGAACAAGGGCTGGCCCTTGGCGACCATCGTCGCATTGGGGACGATCACTTCGGCAACCCGACCTGCGCGTCCGGCATGGACCGGGTTCATGAGCTTCATCGTCTCGACAATGCCGACGACTGTTTCCGGTCCGACTTCATCGCCGACCGCCACGAACGGCGGCGCGCCCGGCTGCGGTGCGTGATAGAAGGTGCCGGGCAGCGGCGCCGGGACCGCGTCGGGATCGGTTGCATGTTCAGCCATGGCCGCCGCCGCTTCAGGCGCGCTGCCCGCCCATTGCCATTCCTGCGTCAGGCCCGCTTCGCCGTCATCGCCGCGTGCAAGGCGCAGGCGGAAGCGGCGGGTCGAAAGGTCCAGTTCACGGTAGGGCGAGGCCTCGATGATCGCCGCGATTTCGGCGACATCTTCGGCAGTCAGCGGCAGGTCGTCGCTCATGATTGTGTCCGTTCAGGCCTTGGCCGCGGCCAGCATCTCGCGCGAGGCGGCGATGATCGCGTCGGAAAAGGCAGTGTCGTTGAAGTGTGCGTCGACGGCAGTCACCGGCACCTCGGCGGGCATCACGGCCCTGAGGTACTCGGCAAATGGCGGTGGCACGCTCCGGTCCATCAGGTGTCCGGCGGGGCTGTCATGGTTGGAGAAGCCGTGAAGCGGGGTGAACACGCGGACCGGCCCCTTGGCATCGCGCACATTGGCGGCGAGGTGATCGGCGAGCTTCTTGAGATCCTCGAATGTCGTGCGCACGGCGGTTAGCTGCGGGTTGTGCTCGTGATATCGGCGGCCGGGGAACTGTGCGCGCGCACCATCGATTGGCCCGCCGATGATGAAGTCCGCATTGCCCGGCGCCAAGATGGTCGGGATGCCCTTGAGCAGCGCGGGGCGTCCGCGATCCGGGCCGGTATCGGCGAGGCCGCCGAAGATGTGGTCGATGATCTCGGTCTGCGAAAGGTCGAGCACCAGCGCCACATCCTTGCCCGCCGCCAGCCCGTCGAGCGTCGGCCCGCCCGCGCCGGACGAGTGAAACACCATGACCTCGCAGCCATCGCTTTCCAGCGCCTCGCGAATGCGCTTCACGCTCGCCTCGGTCGTGCCGAGCGTGGTGATCAGCACCAGCGGCTTTTCCGCCGCCGCCTTGGGGTCATAGCCCTTGGCCATGCCAGCAACCGCGTTGGCGGCGTTGCGGAACACGTCGCGGCTGATCGAATTGAGGCCGGAAATGTCGGTCACCGCGTTCATCATCGCGATGTCCTGCACGCCCATGTAGGGCTTGGTGAAGCCGGAGGCCATGGTCGAGACGATCATGCGCGGCAGGCCATAAGGGAAGCTCTGCATGAGAGCGCCTGCCAGCGCCGAGCCCATCGAACCGCCAACCGCGAGAATGCCGGAGATCGGGTCATTGGCGTTCCAGGCATGGGCGGCGGCAATCGCGCCGCGGATCATGGCGTCCTGGCATTTGCCTTCGTGGCCCAGCGCGCGGACCTCTTCGATCGTCATGCCGGCTGCTGCCGCCACGTCCTCGGGCGAAATCTCCGCGCCGCCGACGGTGCGCCGAACACTTGGATCAAGATGCACGACACGCACGCCCGCTGCCTCCAGCACGGCGCGAACGAAGCGGGCCTCCTCTTCCTTGGTGTCCTGCGTCACGATGAGCATGACGCTCGGCAATGTGGTCTCAGCCATGGCTATCCCTTGTCTCCCTCATGCAAGAGTGCGTCATCGCGGTTGACTTTGCACCACGGTATGCGAAGTGCGCGTTGCATAAGGTGAAACACGCTGACGGGCCCTCCGGCACCGGCCAGCGCCGAAAACACCGGGAAGAGACGATGCTGGAACGCAAGGTTAAGACGGTGCGCGCGCTTGAACGCGGGCTCGATGTGCTGATCGAAGTGCAGGCGCGCCGGGCTGTCAGCCTCCACGAACTCCATCAGGCGCTGAAGCTTCCCAAGGCAACCTTGCTGCGCATGTTGCTGACGCTCGGGCGCAAGGGCCTTGTCTGGCAGCGCCTCGCCGATGGGGCCTATCTCCCGCATCTGGGCCCCGCTGCGCGCGGAACCGGCAGCGCGGTCGAGCATATCGCTGAAATCGCCTCGCCCTACATGAAGGCGCTTTCGACCAAGGTGGCGTGGCCTTCCGTGCTGGGCGTCCCGCGCCTTGATCACATGGAGATTCTCGAGACCAACAGCCCGCTGTTCCGGCTCGATTCCGCCATTCTCGGCCCGGTGGGCGTGAAGCTTTCCTATATCCACACCGCCACCGGCCGCGCCTATCTTGCCGCCTGCGACGAGAACGAGCGCGAGGCGATCATCGCGCGCCTTCGGCCCAAGGATGCCGCGCCCGGCAGCGAGGACGACCTGCGTGCGATCCTCAAGGAAACGCGCGAGCGCGGCTATGCCCTGCGCGAACCGATGCACCCCTGGCCAGACCGGTCGAAGCAGCTCGTGCTGCGTGACGGGCGGCGCTCTATGGCAGTCGCGATCCTCGCAAACGGTGCGCCGATCGCCACGATCAACCTCACCTGGCCGGCCAAGCGTGGGACAGACGAGGCGGTGATGCACCGCCACCTCGATGCGCTGCACCAGACAGCGCAAGCGATCGGACATGCGGTTGCCGCGCAATCGGCAGGGTTGGTCGTTGCGGGAAGTCCCACCTGATCAAATACTTGGGATCAGCCATTCATTCCAATTGCATCCAGTGAAATCTGTTTGTGTTGCTGATTAAATCCGCGCCTGCCTGTGCGACTATCCTCGCACAATACGGAGGGAGGAAAACGGCATGCGGCAGTGGGTGATCCGGGCAGGCGCGACGTCGCTGGACGACATGGCCCTGCGCGACGTTGCCGAGCCGCAGGCAGGCCCCGGCGAGGTTTTGGTGCGCGTGCGCGCCTGCTCGCTAAACTATCGTGACCAGATCATTCCGCTGGGCTTCTACATGGGCGGCACCGTGGCGGTGGATACCGTGCCGCTCTCCGATGGCGCGGGCGAAGTGGTCGCGGTCGGGGCAGGGGTCACTTCGGTGAAACCGGGTGACCGTGTTGCCGGAACCTTCTTCCAGAACTGGATCGATGGCCCGCCCAATCCCGGAGCAGGTCCTGCGCTCGGAGCGCCGCCGGCCACCGGTATGCTGCAGGATCTCGTCGTCCTGCCGGAACACGGCGTCGTGCCGCTGGCGGATAGTCTTTCGTTCGAGGAAGCAGCCTGCCTCCCTTGCGCGGGTGTCACCGCGTGGAACGCCCTGATGGAGGGGCCACATCCGGTCCGCGCGGGCGAAAGCGTGCTTGTGCTTGGCACGGGCGGTGTCTCGCTGCTCGCGCTGCAGATCGCGAAGGCAGCGGGGGCGCAGGTGATCGCAACCAGCTCTTCGGACGAGAAGCTGGCCCGCGTTGCCGCGCTCGGTGCCGACAAGACGATCAATTACCGCGAGGTCCCGGCCTGGGGTGCGACCGCCGCCGATCTGTCCGGTGGCGGCGTTGACCACGTCGTCGAAGTCGGCGGCGCAGGCACGCTCAAGCAGAGCATCACGGCGGTCGGTTTTGGCGGCGAGATCGCGCTGATCGGCGTGCTGACGCGCGAAGGCGATACCAATCCGCACCCGCTTATGTTCAAGGGCGGTTCGATCCGCGGCATCTTCGTCGGCTCGCGCGGTATGGCGAGCCGGCTCAATGCCTTCATCGATGCGCATGGGATCAAGCCGGTTATCGACCGCACGTTTGCAATCGAAGACGCGATCGAAGCCTATCGCTACCAGTCATCCAGCGCGCTGTTCGGCAAGGTGGTGATCACGCTCTGATAGGGGGCCGCAAGGCCCGAACCATAACAGCCCTACCGGACAAACGGCGGGCACAAGGGTAGGGAACACAGAGGCATGGGTCTGGCACTGGGCTTTGGACAACGCATCGGCGGCGTGGCGCAGACCGCGTTTGTCGTGGCGGATATCCATGCCGCAATCTCCCACTTTCAGCGCGATTGCGGGGCAGGGCCGTTCTTCCTGCTCGATCACTTTCTGGGCGAGGGGCAGGTCTATCGCGGGCAGCCGTCGCAGGCCGATGTCGCCATCGCGATGGGCTTTGCCGGGCACATGCAGATCGAACTGATCCAGCCGCTTGACGATAACCCGTCCGTGTACCGCGAAACCATCGAGGAGCGCGGTTACGGCTTCCATCACTTCGGCATCGCCTTCACCGATGTCGATGCCGCGCTGCCCGGCTATCTCGAGCGCGGCCATACCCTTGCATTCCGCGCGCCGGTGCCGACCGGTGGCTCGGTCGCCTATCTCGAAAGCGCCGATCCGGCAGCGCCCGGGTTTCTCGAGCTGATCCCGGCGACCGAAGGCATGAACACGCTCTTCACCGCGCAGTGGCAGGCAGCGCAGGACTGGGACGGCCAGACCGACCCCGTGAGGTCGTTCCTGTGAGCGGCGCCTCGGTCTCTTCGCAGCGCGCCAGCGGCGGCTATCAGGCGTGGGTTGTCGGGCTCCTCAGCCTCAACTTCGGCATCCTGTTCTTCGACCGCAACGCGCTCAATTTCCTTATGCCGTTCGTGCAGCCCGACCTGCACCTCAGCAACACGCAAGTGGGCATGTTCAGTTCGGCGTTGTCGCTCACCTGGGCGCTGTCCGGCCTCGCCGTCGGGCGCATTTCGGATAAGCTTGGTTCGAAGAAGCCGGTGGTCGTCGTCGCGACGATCGCGTTCTGCCTGTGCTCGTTTGCCTCGGGCCTTGCCTCCTCGTTCTTCATGCTCCTCGGCGCGCGGCTCCTGATGGGTGCGGCGGAAGGCGGCGTCATGCCGGTCAGCCACTCGATGATCGTCAGCGAAGTCGCGCCCGAGCGGCGGGGGCTGGCGATGGGCGTGGCGCAGAACCTCGGCTCGAACCTGCTCGGCTCGGGGCTGGCGCCGTTGCTGCTCGTGCCGGTTGCCGCCGCCTATGGCTGGCGCGAGGGGTTCTATCTCGCTGCCGCGCCCGGCCTCATCACAGCGATCCTGATCTGGTTCACCCTGCGAGAGCCGCCGGCCGAAGTGCATGACGAAGCCCTGCCCAAAGTCCCTCTGGGCGAGGCCTTCCGCCACCGCAACGTTGTGCTTTGCGCGATCATCTCTGTGCTGCTGGTATCCTACCTTGTCGTCTGCTGGGCCTTCATGCCGCTCTACCTCACCAAGGTGCGCGGCTTCGCGCCCGAGACAATGGGCTGGCTCATGGCGACACTGGGGCTTTCAGCGGGCCTCGGCAGCTTTGTCGTCCCGGCCATTTCAGACGCGATCGGGCGCCGCCCGGTGATGATCGGGTTTGCATTCCTGGGCGTGATCCTGCCGCTGGGCGGGCTCTACTACACCGGTTCGCCCTGGGTTCTGGCTGCGATCTTCTTCTTCGGGTAGGGGCTTAACGGCCTGTTCCCGATGTTCATGGCGACGATCCCATCGGAATCGGTCGATCCGCGCCTGACGGCTACGCTCACCGGCGTCGTGATGGGCACCGGCGAGGTGCTGGGCGGCGTGCTCAGCCCCTTCCTCGCCGGCGCGCTGGCCGACGTCTACGGCCTCTCCGCCGCGCTCTGGCTTATGCTGGTGCTGTGCATTCTCGCCGGAATTTGCGCGCTCGGCCTCGTTGAATCCGCACCGCGCGTTGTCGCCCGCCGTAATCTCGCCCCTGCCTGATCCTCTCTGCCCCTGATTCTCTCTGCCAAGGATGTGCCCGCCATGACCGCAGTGCAGAAGTTCGCCACCGATGGCATCGCCCCGCCCGAACGGCTCGCGTTCTGGAATGCGCTGGTCGACCGGGTGTACAGCGGCACTTACGTGAAAAGCGCGAGCGAGGATTTCACCGGCGAGATGTGGACCTGGCAGGTCGGTGATCTTGCGATGATCCGCCCCCGCTCGACCGCCTCGTTCGTTGGCCGCGATCCGCGCTACACGCCTGAGGAACGGCTGATCCTCCACCTCCAGTGCCGGGGCTCCAGCAGCCACCGCCAGAGCGGCACCGAGACCATGCTGGGTGCGGGCGATTTCGTGATCGCCTCGCCGCATGAGGCTTACGCGATCGATCTTGCCGCGCACGAATTGCTGGTCGTGGAGTTCCCGCGCGCGCCGCTTGCCGAACGCTTCCCCGGCCTTGACGATGCACTGCGCCAGCGCATGAGCGGGGGCAGCCCGGGTGCGCGCGTGTTTCACGATTTCCTGCTGTCGCTCTGGCGGCAGAGCCAGCAGGGTTTCGCCGATCCGGATTGGCAGGAGGGGGTCAGCCAGGTCTTCTATGATCTCGTTGCGCTGGCGATGCGCGGGGCGACCAAGCCCGATGCTGCAGTACCTTCGGCAGACAGCGCGCTGCGCCGCCGCGTGCTGGGGATTGTCGAGGCGCAGCTGGCCGATCCGGCGCTGCGCACGCTCAGCCTCGCCGCCGCTTGCGGCGCTTCGGTCCGCACCATCCAGAACCTGTTCGCCAGCATGGGCACGACCCCCAGCGCCTATATCCTCGAACGCCGCCTTGCCCGGGCCGCCGAGCGGCTCGGCGCCGCGCCCGATGCCAGCATCACCGAAGTCGCTTTCGAACTGGGTTTCAACGACAGCGCCTATTTCGCCCGTGCGTTTAGGCAGCGCTTCGGCGTTTCACCACGTGAATGGCGGCGCAAATAGGTGCCGGAAACAGTACGACCTTGCGCTCCAGTCCTGATCAGCTTGCGCTCCAGTCCAAGCCGATAGGTCCGAAGCGGCGTATGAATTCGAATGCGCATGTCCGGCCGCCAGGGGGCGAAGCGGGCAGTGACATTTTGATAGGGAGAGCAACATGAGACGAACAACGGTATCACTTGCCGTGCTCGCAGCCGCGCTGGCCGGTCCGGCTTTCGCGCAGAGCGCACCGCAGGCTCAGGCTGAGGCCGCCCCTGAAGGCGGCATCGCGGAAATCGTCGTGACCGCGCAGAAGCGTGCGGAAAACGTTCAGGACGTGCCGATCGCGATTTCCGCCTTCACCGCTGATACGCTGCAGGAACGCTCGGTGACGAGCGTCGCGGCGCTTTCGAACATCGCGCCCAACGTCACGCTCGATGCCGGTACGCCGTTCTCGGGTTCGACGGCTGTGCTCTCGGCCTATATCCGCGGCATCGGCGCCAACGACTTCGCCTTCAACATCGATCCGGGCGTCGGCATCTATCTCGACGGCGTCTATCTCGCCCGCTCGGTCGGCGCGAACCAGGACCTGCCCGATGTCGAGCGCATCGAAGTGCTCAAGGGACCGCAGGGCACGCTCTTCGGCCGCAACACCATCGGCGGCGCGATCTCGATCGTCACACACGATCCGGGCAAGGAATTCCGCTTCAAGGGCGATGTCACCGTCGGCCGCTTCAGCCTCGTGCAGACGCGCGGCACGGTTGACCTGCCGATCACGGACGGCCTCGGCGCCTCGGTGAGCTTCTCGACCAAGAACCGCACCGGCTACCTCAAGCGCATCGCCTATCCGGGCGCGGGCAACTATGCCTCGACCAACATCCAGAACTACAAGGCTGCCGGCTTCAACAACATCGGGCTCGGCACCGAAGGCGGCGACGGCAACTGGAACCTGCGCGGCAAGCTGAAGTACGACAAGGGTCCGTTCACCGCCACACTGTCGGCGGACTACACCAACGTCGACCAGAGCCAGATCGCCAACACGCTGATCACGACGACCCCTGCGGTCTTCGCCGGCACCTACAACTGCGCGATCATCGCCTCGAGCACCGATTGCGGCGGCGGCCCGCCCGCGTTCGCCTACATCGGCGGCATCGGCGGCCTCAATTCGATCTTCGACAATCCGAGCGTCTACGGCGTGAATGTAGATGCGGATCCGCGCAACAACCGTCTGCCTTATGACAACCGCTTCGTGACCGGCAACATCGACACGAGCTACGCCAACGGCAACAACTACTCGAAGCTGAAGTCCTACGGCGGCTCGCTCACGATGGCCTACGATCTGAGCGATTCGCTCACGATCAAGTCGATCACCGGTTACCGCGAGCTGCACTGGAACGTGGGCACCGATCTTGACGGGTCGCCGCTCAACTTCCTCCACACCAGCTTCACCACCGAGCAGTGGCAGTTCAGCCAGGAGCTGCAGCTCCTCGGCAATGCCATGGACAAGAAGCTGAACTACGTGCTGGGCGCCTACTACTTCAAGGAAGCGGGCAACCTGCATGACTACGTGACCTTCGCCGAAGGCCTGCTGCAGGTCGATGGACCCAACGATCTGGCGACCAAGAACTACGCTTTCTTCGGTCAGGTCGATTACAAGTTCAGCGACATGTTCGGCATCACTGTGGGCGGCCGTTACACGCACGAAGACAAGACCTTCGAGGGCTTCCAGTCGGACGCCAACGGCCTGACCTACAAGATCCTGAACTTCCTTGCCGGGATCGACGCCGGCCCGCCGGCCTGCGCGAACATCAACCCGATCAGCGATGCTTGCCGCATCGCCGCCGGGTTCCCGAATGCCGGACAGCCGCTGCGCTACTACATTGCGGGAACGCAGCAGAAGAAGTTCAACAACTTCGCGCCGAAGGTGGGCGTGCAGTTCCATCCCAACGACGACGTGATGGTCTATGCCAGCTGGTCGAAGGGCTACAAGACCGGTGGCTGGACCACCCGCTTGTCCAACCCGCTGCCCTATGCTCCGGGCTTCGGCGAGGAAAAGGCCACGACCTATGAACTGGGCGTCAAGTCGACCCTGATCGACCGCCGTCTGCAGGTGAACGCGGCGGTCTTCCAGACCGACTACAAGGGCATCCAGCTGAACTTCCAGCAGGGCGTCTCGCCGACCATCCAGAACGCGGGCGATGCCAAGATCAAGGGCTTCGAGGTCGAAGTGACCGCGGCGCCGGTCGATGGCTTCACCATCAACGCGTCGATCGGCCATCTCGATGCCAAGTACACCTCGGTTCTGGCGCCGGCGCAGGTTGCGGCCAACCCGTTCCAGGCCGGTGTGTTCCCGGGCGCCGATCTGCCCAAGACACCGAAGTGGAAGTTCAACATCAGCCCGCGCTACGAAGCGGCGTTCAAGAACGGCGGCAAGCTGATCTTCATCGCCGACTACACGCACTCCTCGTCGCTGTGGAACGACACCGAGCGCGCGTATCTGCTGCAGCGTCCGGGCACGGACATCCTCAACGGCAGCGTCACCTACAAGGAACCGGGCGATCACTGGGACCTCACGGTGGGCGGGACCAACCTGACCGACACACGCTATCTGGTGACCGGGCAGGCGCAGATCGCGGGTGGTCAGATCTACGGCACCTACAGCCGGCCGCGCGAATGGTACGTCAAGCTCGGCCTCAAGTTCTGAGGCCGACAAAACAGGGGGCGGGCGCCGTATGCGCCCGCCCTTCTCACCTAGGGAGAGTCAAACGTGCCTGAAACCGCCCACTCCGAGTTCTGGAAAGGCATCAAGCCAGTCGACAAGGTGTTCCGCGAAGGCAGCCTTCCCGAAGTTTATCTGTCAAAGATCGCCGAGGGCGATGAGCGCTACTGGGTGCCGATCAGCGAGACGGTGAGCTCCAAGCCCGTCTGGATCAGCCCTAGCAAGAACATGTGGGCCGATGTGCTCATGTCGAAATCGGCGGGCCTGGTGAACCGCCACTATCACCCGCACCCGATCTGGGCCTACACGATCAGCGGCAAGTGGGCCTATCTCGAGCACGAGTGGACCGCGACCGCGGGCGACTTCGTCTACGAGACCCCGGGCGAGAGCCACACGCTGGTCTGCTACGAGCACGAGGACCCGATGAAAGTGTTCTTCGTCGTCTCCGGTCCGCTGATGTGGCTGGATGATGATGGCAACACCACCGGGCACTTCGATGTGTTTGACTACATCAAGAACGCGCGCGAGCATTATGACCGGGTCGGCATCGGTGCCGACTACGTCGATACGCTGATCCGCTGAAGGAGCGCTTCCCCATGAATGCCATGACTGCACCGCCTTCATCCAAGAAGGCCATCGTTGATGTCGGGTTTGCGCACAAAGAGCTGGTTGCGCGCCTGAGCCCGGGCGGGCGCTACATCGATGCCCAGACCGACGTCGACAGCCCCTGGGTGCCCTTCGGCGACAACGCCGCAATCAAGCACCTTGCCTTCGACGTGCGGCAGGGCATTTTCTCGAACATCCTCTGGGTAAAGAGCCCCGGAACGATCGGCACGCACCTTCATCGCGGCACGATCGTGATGGTCTGCCTCGAAGGCAGCGTCCGCTATCTGGAATACGACTGGGTCGCCTCGCCCGGCGGGCTGATCCTGGAAGTCCCCGGCGAAAGCCACACCCTCGTCACCGAGCATCCCGAAGGCGTGAAGCTGTTCGGGTGGATGCAGGGGCCGATCGACTTTTTCGACGAGAACGGCGGCTACGTCGATACCTCGGACGTCTGGTGGTTCATCAACCACTACGAGACCTACTGCCGGGAAAACGACATTCCCATCAACCCCAAGCTCTACCTCTGAGGGATCGCCCGATGGCCACCATGACTGCCCCGCCGTCCGGGGCCTACAAGATCGTCGATGTGCCCGAGCTTTACGGTGCGCTGATCAAATCCAAGGGCGTCGAAGGCACTTACGTCGGCGCCTCGGAAGCCGAGAGCCCGTGGGTTCCCTTCGGCGATAACGCCGCGATCCGGCACCTCGCTTTTGACGTGCGTGATAACGTCTACGTCAACATCCTGTGGATCAAGGGCCCCGGCGTGATCGGCACGCACAAGCACCGCGGCCGGGTCTGGGCGATCGGGCTTGAAGGCTCGTTCCGCTATCTGGAATACGACTGGGTGTGCAAGCCGGGCGAGTTCATCACCGAAACCCCCGGCACCGCGCACACGCTCGTCACCGATGATCCGAACGGCATGAAGGCCCTGTTTCACATGCAGGGCGCCAACGAGTTCTTCGACGAGCACGGCAACCATGTGGAGACGCTCGATGTGTGGTGGTTCATGAACCACTACGAAACCTACTGCCGGGAAAACAACATCCCGATCAACAAGCAGCTCTATCTCTGAGGGAGCTGCTGACATGAGCGACGCTGGGGTCCCCAAACTCGGTGCGGAGCCGGTTGGCACGTATCTGCGCAACACGTGGTACGTGGCGGGCTGGGCTACGGATTTGGGCGCGGCGCCCCAGCAGCGCGTGTTCCTTGAAGAACCGGTGGCGCTGTTCCGCGATGGTGATGGCAAGGCCAACGCAGTAACGGGGCGCTGCCCGCACCGGTTTGCGCCGTTGGGGCAGGGCAAGGTGGTGGAAGGCGCGCTCATGTGCCCCTATCACGGCCTTCGTTTCGATGGCAGCGGCGCCTGCGTCCACAATCCGCATCCCGGCGGGCAGCTGCCGGAAAGCAAGCTTCAGGTTTACCCGCTCGTGGAGCGCCACGCGCTGCTGTGGATCTGGATGGGTGATGCGGACAAGGCCGATCCCGCACTGATCCCTGATTTCAGCTGGCTCTCCGATCCAAAGTGGGAAGCCGTGCGCGGGGCAACCGTGGCGGAAGGGCACTACGAGCTCTACAGCGACAATATCCTCGATCTCAGCCACGCCAATTTCGTCCACCCCGCGCTGGTGGCCGCAGCCTTCACCGAGGGGACCCGCAAGTTCTGGCAGGACGGCGAGACGGTCCACGCGGAATACATCCGTCTCGATGACTACCTCTCTGAGGGCATCGGTGGGATGCTGGGGCGCGTTGGGGTCAAGCAGGATTTCTATGGCTGGGTCGTCTGGCACGCCCCCGCTGTGCTCTATTTCGATTTTCGCGCCGGACCTCCGGGCACGCCGCGCGAGGACTGCACGCTGTTGCCCTCGCTGCACGCCTTCACGCCCGAAACGCCTGACACCACGCACTACTTCTGGGCGACCGCACGCGATTTCGCGCTGGGTGATGCGGAGTTTACCGCCGGGATGCGCGCCGCGCTCGAATTTGCCTTCGAGCAGGAGGACATGCCGCTGATCCGTGACAGCCACAGGCTGATGCGCAGCACCGATTTCTGGGATCTGCGCCCGCTCATCCTGAACGGCGATGGCGGCGGGGTGCGCGCGCGCCGCATGTTGCAACGCCTGATGGACCGGGAACGACAACCGCAAGCCGCCGAATAGGGCCGCTGCGGAAGGAGAGGATACAACGACAATGGCAATTCTGGACCGTTTCGACATCAAGGGCCGCTCTGCGCTTGTCACGGGCGCGGCGTCGGGCATCGGCCTCGCCTATGCCGAGGCGATGGCGGAAGCGGGCGCCATGGTCACGATCACGGATATCGACGGCGAAGGCGCCGAGCGGGAAGCCGCCCGCCTGCGTGAGGCCGGATACGAAGCCCGCGCGGACCGCCTCGATGTTTCCGATTTCGATGCGGTTACCGCCGCGTTCGATGCCCATGCCAAGGCCTATGGCGGGCTCGACATCGCCTTCGCCAATGCCGGGATCGATACGGGTGCCGGTTTCTGGAATCCCGCTGGTCACCGCAATCCCGATGGCCAGGTCGATACGTACGACCCGAAGCGCTGGGACAAGTCGATCTCGGTCAACCTTTCGGGCGTGTTCTACACCGTGAGCAACGCGGTGCGCGTGATGAAGCAGGCCGGCCGCGCCAATGGTCGCAGCGGCGGCTCGATCATCTGCACCGCCTCCAACGCCGGGCTCGTCACCGAACCCATCGTCGGCCTGCCCTACATGCCTGCCAAGGCCGGCGTGCTGCACATGGTGCGCGCACTGGGGCTGGAACTCGCCGAGTTCCGCATCCGCATCAATGCCATCGCGCCGGGGCCGTTCGTCACCAATATCGGCGGGGGCTGGCTCAAGAAGGACCCTGTCGCGCGCAAGGCGTGGGATGCCATCGTGCCGCTGGGCGCGGTTGCGGAAACCGAACAGCTCAAGCCGTTGGCCTTGCTCCTCGCCTCCGATGCCTCGGACTATATGACCGGGAGCCACGTCGTGATCGATGGCGGCATGATGCTGGGGAAATTCCAGTGAAGCGGGTGCTGGTCCTCGTGGCGGGCCTTGTGCTCGCGGGAACTGCTCAGGCGGCGCAGAAGCTGGGCGAAGTGCAGGCGCAGCGGAGCCCCGAACAGGTCTATGCCGCCGTGTGCGGCTACTGCCACGGCAAGAACGTCGGCCCGGTGATCCGGGGCAGGGGCCTTCCTGCCGAAACGGTCGAATACATGGTCCGCCACGGTCAGAACGCGATGCCCGCCTTCCGTCCCACCGAAGTGACGCCCGCCGAGCTGAAGGCGCTTGCCGTCTGGGTCCAGACCAGCGCCGCAGACCCCAAGGAGCACGGCCAATGACCGTCAATCTCGATCGCCGCAGCCTGCTCGGTGCAGGCGCGGCCTCCGCCGCCGCTGTTGGCCTTGGCACCGGCGCCAAGGCGAAGGCAGTCCTCGCGCCCGGCGTGAAGAAGGCCGATTTCAAGGGCGCAGTTGCCGCCATGCGCAAGGTCGTCGGCGATGATTGGGTCTTCGCCGATCCCGATGCTGTTGCGCCGTGGAAGAAGTCCTACACGCCCGATCCCTTCGGCAAGCATGTCCCCGTCGGCGCGGTTTGCCCGGAAAACGTCGAGCAGGTGCAGGCCATCGTCAAGATCGCCAACCAGTTCCGCCAGCCGATCTGGCCGGTCTCCACCGGCAAGAACATGGGCTACGGCATGACGACCACGGCCATGCCGGGGCAGATGATTCTCGATCTCAAGCGCATGAACCGGATCATCGATGTTGATCCTGTGCTGTGCACCGCGCTGGTAGAACCGGGCGTCACCTATCGCCAGCTCAAGGACTACCTCGTCGAGAACAACCTGCCGCTGTGGATCGATGTGCCCACTGTCGGCCCGATCGCCAGCCCGGTCGGCAACACACTAGATCGCGGCGTGGGTTACACGCCCTATGGCGAGCATTTCATGGTCCAGTGCGGCATGGAAGTGGTCCTTGCGGATGGCGAGATCTTGCGCACCGGGATGGGCTCGACGAAGAACCCCTCCGCATGGCAGGCGTTCAAATGGGGCTACGGGCCCTATCTCGATGGCCTGTTCACCCAATCGAACTTCGGCGTGGTGACCAAGATGGGCATGTGGCTGATGCCCGCGCCGCCGGTCTACAAGCCCTTTGTCATTCGCCACAAGAAGATGGAGGACGTCGCCCGCATTGTCGAGGCGATGCGCCCGCTGCGCATTGCCAACATCGTGCCCAACGTGGTGCTGATGATGGGCGGCGCCTATCAGCTGGCCATGTTCAAGCGGCGCAGCGAAGTGTGGGACGGCGCTGGCCCGATCACCGACGAGGCCGTTTCCAAGGCTGCCACGGCCAACAACCTCGGCATGTGGAACACCTATATCGCGCTATACGGCACGGAAGGAATGATCGCGGAAAGCGAGAAGATCATCCGCGCCGCCTTCGCCGCCATCGACGGCGAAGTGCTGACCGAGGCCGAAATGGCGGACAACCCGTGGTTCCACCACCACGCCACCTTGATGCAGGGCGGCCTCAATCTCGATGAAATCGGCCTCGCGCGCTGGCGTGGGAATGGTGGCGGCCTTGCGTGGTTCGCGCCGGTTGCACCAGCCAAAGGCAGCGAAACGCAGGGACAGGTCGCGCTTGCCAAGCAGATCCTGGGCAAGCACGGCTTCGACTATACCGCCGCCTTTGCCATCGGCAGCCGCGAACTCCACCACATCATCGCGCTGCTTTACGACAAGTCTGACCCCGCCGAAGAGAAGCGCGCTGACGATTGCTACCGCGAACTCGTCATCGGCTTCGGCGAAAAGGGCTGGGCGAGCTACCGCACCGGCGTTCATGCCATGGATCTTGTTGCGCAGCAGTTCGGCACCGTGAACCGCGCGTTCAATGCCAAGCTCAAGCACGCGCTCGATCCAAACCACATCCTCGCCCCCGGCAAATCAGGGATCGCATGATGATCAGGAAAACGCTTCTGGCGCTCGCCGCCGCGCTGCTCTCCACCACTGCGCATGCGCAGGAAAAGCCGCTCACGGTCGAAACCCTGCGCACCAGTGGCGGCTCACTCTTCGCCAATATCGCGCTGATCAAGGGCGAGAAGGACGCGGTCCTCGTCGACGCGCCCTTCACCCGCGCCGATGCCTACCGCGTCGTCGCCATGGTGCTCGATAGCGGCAAGCACCTCACCACGATCTTCATCACCCATGACCACCCCGATCATTTCTTCGCGATGGAAGTGCTGCAGGATGCGTTCCCGGACGCGAAGATCGTCGCGCACCCGGTGGTGGCCGCCGATATCTGGCGCTCGCTGCCCTTCAAGGTGAAGCGCTGGTATCCAGTCCTCGGTGTCAACGCCCCGCGCCATCCCACTGCGCCTGCAGCGCTGGAGGGTGACACGATCATGCTGGAGGGCAAGGAGTTGAAGGTCCTCGGCCCCGTGCAGGGCGACCATGTCCACGCCACCGCACTCTGGGCGCCTTCGATCAAGGCGCTGTTCCCCGGCGATCTCGTCTACAACCAGATGTACCTCTGGATGGGCGAGCATGACGCCGCTGCCATTGCCGCCTGGGGCAAGGCGAATGACAGTTTCATCGCGCTGAAGCCCGAGATCGTGGTTGCCGGGCATGACAAGCCGGGCACGCCGAACGACGCATCGGGCCTTGAATTCACCCGCCGCTATATTGCGGAGTGGCCCAAGCTGGTCGCCGCCTCGAAGGACAGCGCCGACCTCAGCGCCCGTGTTAAGAAGGCCTTCCCGGATGCGGTCGACGTTCTGGGCGATTTCCTGCTCGGCAATTCCGCGCGCGTTGCCAAGGGGGAGCAGGCCGCATGGACCGAATGACCTTCGCCGATAAGGCCGTGCTCGTCACCGGCGGCGCCACTGGAATCGGCCGCGCCGCCTGCGTTGCGCTTGCCGGCGCTGGTGCCAAGGTCATCATCGGCGATATCGATTCCCGTGCCGAAGAAACCGTGGCCATCATCAAGCAGGCGGGCGGCGAGGCATCGTTCATGCACGCCAATGTCACCGATCCCGCCGCGATGGACGCGCTCGTGGCGGCCTGCCTCGTGCGCTACGGCCGGCTCGACGCCGCCTTCAACAACGCCGGCATCCTGCCCCCACAGCGCCCGATCCATGAAGTGACGCCGGAGGAAATGAACCTCGCCATCGACGTCGATTTCAAGGGCGTGTTTTTCGCGATGCAAGCCGAAATCCGCCATTTCCTGAAGGTGGGCGGCGGCGCCATCGTCAACACCGCCTCGGTCGGCGCGTTGATCGCGGACCCGAACATGAGCGTCTATTGCGCAATGAAACATGCGGTTTCGGGCCTGACCAAGGCAGCCGCTGTGGAATATGCGCAGCAAAACATCCGCGTGAACGCCATCGCCCCCGGCTTTGTCGTCACCCCGATGACACAGCACTGGGCGGATGACCCGAACTTCCGCGCCGCCTTCTTCGCCGGCAATGTCAGCGGCCGCGCCGGGCAGCCGGAGGAAATCGCCGGAACCGTGCTGCACCTCCTCTCGGATGCTGCCAGCTTCATCAACGGTGCCACCATCGCCATCGATGGCGGCCAGACCGCGCACTGAGGAACCACGCCCATGCGCGCCGCCGTCATGCAGGGCCTGCAAAAGCCGCTGAGCGTCGAGACCGTGCCCGATCCGGAGCCCGGCGAAGGCGAGGTCGTGGTGAAGGTCGGCCGCTGCGGCATCTGCGGCTCCGATCTGCACATGACCGAGGACCCGGCCTACGGGCAGGGCGCAGGCTCGATCCTCGGGCATGAATTCGCGGGCGAAATCGTCGAACTCGGCAAACGCGTAGAAGGCCTTGCCAAGGGCGATCTCGTGGCGGTCAGCCCGCTCAAGAGCTGTGGCCGTTGTCCCGCCTGCCTCGCGGGCAATGTCTCATGGTGCGAAGGTTTCGGCCTGCAGGGCGGGGGCTATGCTGAATATGCCCTCACCAAGCCCAACCAGTGCGTGAAGCTGCCGAAATCCGCCAGTCTGGCCGATGGCGCAATCATCGAACCGCTCGCCGTCGCGCTCCACGGGGTTGCCATGGCGGGCATGCATATCGGCGACAAGGTGCTGGTCCTCGGCGCGGGTCCCATCGGCCTTGCCGCCGCCTTCTGGGCACGGCGCATGGGGGCCGGGCGCGTCGTGGTGCAGGATGTCGCCACCTGGCAGCAGGACCGCGCGCTGGCCATGGGCGCGCACGATTTCGTCGCGGATCGCACCGATCCGATCGGCGCAGCGGAGCGTGCGCTGGGCGGCAAGGCGGACGTAGTATTCGAATGCGTCGGCGTTCCCGGCCTCATCGCGCAAGCCGTCGAGCAAGTCCGCGCGCGCGGCACCATCGTGTTGCTGGGGCTCTGCACCGTGCCCGATACCTTCAACAGCTTCGCCATGCTTTCGAAGGAAGTGCGCCTCGTCACCTCGGCCTTCTTCACCGCCCATGAATACCGCGCCGCGCTCGATGCGCTGGACCGGGGCGCTGCCGAACCGCGTCTCCTCGTCACCGAAACCATCCCGCTCGCCAGCACCCCCACCGTGTTCGAAGCGCTGCGCCGCCGCACGCAGCAGTGCAAAGTGCTGATCGCTCCGGGAACCTGAACCAGAACACAAAAGGAGAGGCCGATGAACATCGCGACGACCCTGCCGACGAACGCCATTGAGCGCGCTGTATTCGAATGCATGAGCCCAACCGAGGCGCTTTTTGGCGCAACTTCGAACCCGCGGCACAAGGCCATCCTGCTCAACTTCTGGCGCCACGTGCATCTGGAAGGGGCGGGTTTCTATGACGATATCACCGCCAGCGACATGATGGGCGATCATCCGGTCTACCGCGTCAGCTGGGGTGCGAACCCCGCAGTGATCGAGGGCAAGGAAGGCGTGAAGGGCTTCTACAACAGCGTCGGTCAGGCGGTACTGTGGCATTCCGACGACCGCCTCGCGGTGAACGACTGGGGCATCTGCGACGAGATCACCTTCCACCAGCTTGCGCGCGGCGCAGACTTGCAGGCGATGGGCTACGATGCGCCCAAGGCTGATGCGCTCTACCATGTCTCCAGCCGTCAGGCGTTCATCTGGCCCTATGACAACAAGGCCCGCCTTGCCGGAGAGCACCTCTACGAGGACCCGACCAGCATCCGCCTCGAGGAAGTTCCCGCCGAGGAAGCGACCACCCCCGCTGCAATCCAGGCGATCCACAAGGCCAAGCTCGCCGAGCTCGAAGCACGCTTCGGCCCGCGCTACTGGGTCTATGAGGGCTGAAGGGAGGCCCCATGCGCAGCTTCCATGACAAGCGGGCCTTTGTCACCGGCGGTGCCAGCGGCATCGGGTTCGGGATCGTCAAGGCACTGGCTGAGCGCGGCGCCTTCGTTGTCATCGCCGATCTGCGGCCCGATCACATCGACCGCGCGCTGGTGGATATCCGGGAAGCCGGCTTCGCCAGCAGCGTTGCTGCGCTGACGCTTGACGTCACCGACCGCGCCGCGTTTGCCGCCGTCGCCGAACGCATGGATATCGAACTCGGCGGCATCGACATTCTCGTAAACAATGCCGGTGTCGGCGTCGAAGGGCCTTTGCTCGAAGCGGGCTATGCCGATTGGGACTACGGCCTCGGCGTCAATCTCGGCGGTGTGGTCAATGGCCTGCAGAGCTTCCTGCCGCGCATGATCGCGCACGGGCGGGGCGGGCATGTGGTGAACGTGTCCTCACTCGCCGCTGCGGTCCGCATGCCGTCGAACTTCGCGATCTATGCTGCGGGCAAGGCGGCGGTGCTCAATCTAACGGAAAACATGCGCGAGGAACTTGCCGACAAGGGCATCGGCATGTCGGTGCTGTGCCCCGCCTTCGTACGCTCGAATATCCATGAGGCTGCGCTCAACCGCCCGGCGCACCTACGCGAGGGCAGCGGCTTTAGGCAAAGCGAGGCCAGCCTGCTGGAACGCCCGCCCGGCAATGACTGGATGGACCCCGCCACCGTGGGCGAGATCGTCGCCGACGGCATTCTCGCCAATCGGCTCTATATCGTCACCCATGGCGAATTCCGCGACAAGATGCGCGAACGGAACGATGCGTTGATGGACGCCGTGCCTGAGGCGGCGTTCCAGTATTAGGCCCAGGATTAGGCTTGATCCTCGCGCACGCGCAGCATCGCAAGCGCGGCGGCCGCCATCACCACTGCTCCCACCAGCATGGTCCACTTGGGGTCGGTGGGGAAGAAGCTGCGGATCACTCCGCCCATGATCGTCGCGACCATCAGCTGCGGCACGACGATGAAGATGTTGAACACGCCAATATAGATGCCGAACTTGTGCGGCGGCAGCACGCGCGTGAGGATCACGTAGGGCATCGCCAGGATCGAGGCCCAGGCAATGCCGACGAACACCATCGGCAGCAGCAGCAGCCATGCGTCGCGCAGCACGAGCAGCAGAAGAAAGCCCACTCCGCCGCCAAGCAGGCACAGTGCATGGGTTCGCGCATTCCCGATCCGCTTCGCGAGAACCGGCAGCAGGAACGCGGCGAGCGCGGCGACGCCGTTGTAGAATGCGAACATCACGCCCACCCAGTCTGCGCCCGCGTTATAGGCCGCGCCTATCGTGTCAGTCGCACCGAAGGCGTTCCGGGTGACGACCGGGGTCGTGTAGATGAACAGGATGAACAGCGCGGTCCAGGTAAAGAACTGGGCTACCGCCAGCTGGCGCATCTGCGCGGGCATCTGCGCAAGGTCACTCATGATTTCTGCCAGTGCACCTCTGGCTCTGGTGGCGCGCAGCACGATCTGCGCAAGGCCGAAGAGGGCGAGGCCGCCGCCTAGCACATAGAGCTGTTTGTCGAGCCCCATTTCATTCACGATCGCCAGAAGACCGGCACCGATCAGCAGCCACATCGGCCCGCGCGGCGAATAGACAAGCGGCTGCCCATGCTGCGCGGCATTGGCGTGGTCGCTGTTGAACGCAGCCATTTCCTCGGGGCTGTATTCGCGCACCCGCAAGGCCGTCCACGCCACCGCCAGCACCATCGCCGCCGCGCCGATCGTGAAGCTCAGCCGTACCGAATCCGGCACCACGCCCTCTGGCGCGGTATTGGATATCCCGAGATGCGCGAAAACGGCCGGCAGCAGGCTGCCGATCACCGCGCCCGCGCCGATAAACCAGGTTTGCAGTGCAAAACCCTGTGCGCGCTGGTCGTCCGGCGTCATGTCGCCCACAAAGGCGCGGAAGGGTTCCATTGCGATATTGAGCGATGCGTCGAGCAGCCAGAGGAACCCGGCGGCCACCAGCAGAACGCCTGCTTGCGGCAAGCCCAGCAGCGCCAGCGCCGCAAGCACCGCGCCTGCTACGAAGTAGGGCCGCCGCCGTCCGAAACGCCCCCAGGTGCGGTCCGAGTAATGCCCGATCAGCGGCTGCACGATCAGGCCTGTCACCGGCCCGGCGATCCACAGGAACGCAAGATCGTCGACACTGCTGCCGAGCGACTGGAAAATGCGGCTGACATTGGCGTTCTGCAACCCGAACGCGAGCTGGATGCCGAAAAAGCCGAAGCTCACATTCCACAGTCCCCAGAAGGACTGCTGCGGTTTCTGACGAGTTGTCACGCCGTTCGGCTCCCCCATGCGCCCGCATAGCGGGTGCATCTGCTTTGTTATCTCTGCCTGATCCCTAGGCCAGCGCAGCGCCCTCGGCAGCAATGCATACGAATGTCATCCATATGCCTGCATGATTATTCCGCTCTGGACTACCCGCCGGTGCTGCCGCGCACCACGAGCCGGGTGGGCAGGAAGGGCGAGGGCGGGGGCTTGTCCTCGACTTGCGCCATGACCGTCTCGACCAACGCGACGCCGGCGTGGCGCATGTCCTGCATCACCGTCGTCAAAGGCGGGGAAGTGAGGCTGGCTGCCGGGATATCGTCGAAGCCCACCACCGCAACATCGCCGGGGACGCTGAGCCCCGCCTCGGCCAGCGCGCGCATCGCGCCGATAGCAATGAGGTCACTTGCGGCGAAGATCGCGTCGAAGGGCTTGCCGTTCCTCAAGAGCTTGCGCGCCGCCTGATAGCCCAGTTCCTCGGAGGAAACGGCCGGGGCAACGAGGTCGGGATCATGCGTCAGGCCCGCGGTTTCCACCGCGCGGACAAGGCCTTCATAGCGGTTCTTGAACTCGGGATAGTGGCTGTCTGCCTGCCCCAGAAACGCGATCTTGCGCCGTCCGCGCGCCAGCAGATGCTCGCCCGCGAGGCGCCCGGCGCCGAAATTGTCCGAGCCGACCGTCGCGCCTAGCGCATCTGGCTCTACGGCGCCCCAGCGCACGAAATGCGCGCCGCTACGCACGAGCTGGCGTAGGCGGCTTTCGTAAAGCGTGTAGTCGCCATAGCCGAGCAGGATCAGCCCATCGGCCCGGTGGCTGTCCTGATAGCGTTTGTGCCAATCATCATCGAGCCGCTGGAACGAGATCAGCAGATCGAGCCCGCGCGCCGCGCAATGCCGCGTGATCGACCCCAACATGGCGAGAAAGAACGGATTGATGCCGGATTCGTCCGGCGTCGGATCCTCGAAAAACAGCAGCGCCAACGTGTTGGAGCGCTGCGAGCGGAGCGAGGAGGCGTTCTTGTCGACCGTGTAGCCAAGCTGGCGCGCGATCGCCTCGATCTTCTGGCGCGTGGCGAGGCTGACCGACTTGCTGCCCCGCAGCGCCCGGCTCACCGTCGGCTGCGAGACCCCCGCCAGATAGGCGATGTCGAAACTGGTCGGCTTGTTGGAAGGCCTGCGGCCCATCGCGTGCAACCTCCTCCGCACCGCCGCGGTTTTCCCCCGCATGGTCGGCATGGCTGCAGTCTACGCATGGAAATGCATGGAAGCAATTGCCCCGGAGGACTCATGGCGTTCAACGCATTGTGCAGGCGCCATGCGTGACAAATCGGCCTCACCGCAGTGCTCCAAACGCCCGGAATTCCGATGGTATACGTATGCCATATTCGTTCCTTGCCATGCCGGGCCTACCCAGCGCCTCGTACTGAACCCGGAAAAACCGCGTTCCGACAACGTCGAGGCCACGATCTGGCCGCATGGGGGAGATCTGATTTCCATGGCTAAGCACACCCTTTTTGCTATCCGTCTGGGCAGTTCGGCGATTGCGCTGACCGCTGCCGCTCTTGCTGCACCCGCCTTCGCGCAGGATGCCGCGCCGCAGGCCGCTGCCGAAGCACCCGCCGCCGATGATGGCGCCATTGTCGTCACCGGCTACCGCGCCTCGCTTAATGCCTCGGCCTCGATCAAGCGCGGCGCGCCGACCATCGTGGAAGCGCTCTCGGCCGAAGACATCGGCAAGCTGCCCGACGTGTCGATCGCGGATTCGCTCGCTCGTCTGCCCGGCGTCACCTCGCAGCGTCTTGAAGGCCGCGACCAGCGCCTTTCGATCCGCGGCCTCGGCCCCGATTTCGGCACCACCCTGCTGAACGGCCGCGAGCAGGTCACTGTCGGTGACAACCGCGGCGTCGAGTACGACCAGTACCCGGCCGAATTCTTCAAGAACGTCGTCGTCTACAAGGCCCCGACCCCGTCGCTGGTCGCCGCCGGCATCGCCGGCACGGTCGACCTGCGCATGCTGCGCCCTCTTGCGCAGAAGGACCGCATCGTCTCGGTGCAGCTGCGCGGCCAGATGAACGGCCAGAAGAAGCTCAACCCCGATGGTAGCCGCTATGGCTACCGCGCTTCGGCCGCCTACGTCGACAAGTTCGCAAACGACACCTTCGGCATCGCCATCGGCGTCTCGGCCACCGACGCGCCCTCGCAGAACGAGCGCTACAACGCCTGGGGCTTCCCGAACGAAGGCGCAGCCGGCGGCAACCTGTTCCTCGGCGGCGCCAAGCCCTACGTCCAGTCGAACAAGCTGCAGCGCTACGGCGCTGTCGCCACGCTGGAATACCAGCCGAGCGACAACTTCCACTCGACCCTCGACGTGCTCTATTCGCACTTCAAGGAAACCCAGATCCTGCGCGGCATCGAATTCCCGATCGCGCCGGCATGGGGTTCGGGCGCCACGGTGCAGCCCGGCTACACGGTCGACAACGGCCTCGTCACGCAGGCCACTGTTTCCGGCGTTCACGCCGTGCAGCGCAACGACCGCAACAAGCGTGAGGCAGACAACTTCTCGATTGGCTGGAACAACGTCATCGGTCTCAGCGACACGATGCACCTGACCGTCGACGCGTCCTACAGCACTGCCAAGCGCACCGACGATCTGCTCGAGACCTACACCGGCACCGGCTACGGCGCGACGGGTGCTTCGGACACGCTCAAGATTTCGGCCAATCCCAACGGCACGTTCGATATCGTCCCGACCCTCAACTATGCCGACAAGTCGCTGTTCGGCCTGACCGACCCGCGCGGTTGGGGCTACAACGGCACCAAGGCCGTCGTGCAGGCGGGCTTCCTCAACCGTCCGAAGTTCAAGGACGATCTGCTTTCGCTGCGGGCCGACCTCGACGGTTCGCTCGAAGGTGCGGGCCCGCTCGCGGGCTGGCAGATCGGCGCGAACTTCAGCCGCCGCAAGAAGACCTCGGCGTTCACCTCGTTCTTCCTGTGCCCCAAGGGCGCCGGCAGCGACTGCTCGGTGGACAGCGGGACTCCGAAGTTTGCCGCCATTCCGGATCAGGCCGTCGTCGGCACCGTGCCGCTCGCCTACCTCGGCGTGCCGCAGATGCTCGCGCTCAATCCTGTCTACCTCCTCAACAACTCGCTGGCCTCGGTCTACGACAACCGTCCGGTCTCGCTGGTGCGCGACAACAGCGTGACCGAGAAGGTGTGGACCGGTTACGCCATGGTGAAGCTTGACGGCGACGTCGGCGGCAAGAAGCTCACCGGCTCGATCGGCGTGCAGGCGGTCTACACCGACCAGAGCTCGACCGGTTCGATCTCGAACTTCGACTCGGCCACCGGAACCGTGCTCGTCGTTCCTGCCACGGGCGGCGACAAGTTCTGGCGCGTCCTGCCGAGCGCGAACTTCTCGCTTGAAGTTGCCGATGCCACCTACGTCAAGCTGGCCGGCTCGCTCAGCATGGTTCGTCCGCGTCTCGATCAGGAGCGGGTGAACCAGGAGCTGAGCTTCAACTTCCAGAACCTTGGCTCGAACGATCCGACCCGGCCGTTCTTCCAGTCGAACGGCGGTAACGCGCAGCTGCGTCCCTACCGTGCGGCTAACGTGGACGTCTCGGTCGAACACTACTTCCCGAAGGGCGGCTACGTGTCGCTGGCCGGTTACTACAAGAAGCTGACCGACTTCGTGAATCCTCAGCGCAACCTGCCGTTCGACTTCGCGACCGTCGCGGCCTCGCTGCCGGCAGCTATCCGCAACCAGCTCGCAACCACGGTTGGCGTTGTCTCGCAGCCGCTCAACGATGGCGGCGGCTCGCTCAAGGGCGCAGAGTTCACGCTCTCGCTGCCGTTCTCGCTGCTCACGCCTTCGCTTGACGGCTTCGGCTTCTATGGCAGCGGCTCGTACACCGACAGCACGATCCGCCTGAACAGCGATCCGACCAACCCGATCACCCTGCCGGGCCTGTCGGACTGGGTGGGCAACGCCTCGGTCTACTACGAAAAGCACGGCCTCCAGGTCCGCGCTTCGTATCGCTACCGCTCGAAGTTCCTCGCCGAGGTCGCTGGTCTTTCGGCCAACCCGACCTACCGCACGGCGAAGGCGGAAGGCATCCTCGACGCCCAGATCGGGTATGACTTCCAGCCCGGTACGGCGCTCGAAGGCCTCTCGATCCTGTTCCAGGCGCGCAACCTCACCGATCGTCCGTTCATCACCTACCAGAACAACGATCCGCGCCAGGTGATCGACTACCAGCGCTACGGCCGGGACTTCTACATCGGGCTCAGCTACAAGTTCTAATAGCTATGCGGGGTTCGGGCGGATGGCTTGCTGCAAGTCCATCCGCCCGGTACCTTCCGCCCATGCCTGAAACGATGAAGAGCTGTCGCCAGGCTGCCCGGTCACCGGGCAGCCGCGACAGAACCGCCGCGCCTGCCATGTCTGTCGATGGCCGCCCGGCGCCCGATTTCACCATCCGGACCGCCCCGTCAGTCGGGCCACAGGGAGACTGCGATGCGCAGCACTGAGACCAGCGGTAGCGGACCCAACACCGACCCCGTTCGTATCGTCGTGGCCGGTGGCGGCACGGCGGGCTGGATGACAGCTGCTGCCCTCGGCCATTTCCTTGATGCCGGCTTCACCGTCACGCTCGTCGAATCCGAAGAGATCGGCACCGTCGGCGTGGGCGAGGCGACGATCCCCCAGATCCGCATGTTCAATCAGGCGCTCGGGATCGACGAAGACGCTTTCATCCGTGCCACGCAGGCCACTTTCAAGCTCGCGATCGAATTCGTGGGCTGGGGCGCGCCGGGCGAACGCTACATGCATGCATTCGGCGATGTCGGCCGCGATGTGGGGCTCTGCGCCTTCCACCACTATTGGTCGCGGGGCCGCCGCCTTGGCATTGCCGGGCCGCATGGCGCTTATGCAATCAACGATGTCGCCGCACGCGCGGGCCGCATGCATCGCGGCGCTCCGCTGACCAGTCGCAACATCCCCGAAATGCCGCACGCGTTTCACTTCGACGCGGGGCTCTATGCCGCCTTCCTGCGCCAGTTCGCGGAAGGCCGGGGCGTCACCCGGCGCGAAGGCCGGATTTCCGAAGTCCGGCAGGATCCGCTGAGCGGCGATATCACAACGCTTGTCCTTGCCTCTGGCGAGGAAATTTCCGGCGACCTCTTCATTGATTGCACCGGCTTTCGCGGCCTACTGATCGGTGGCACCATGGGCAGCGGTTATGTCGACTGGAGCCACTGGCTGCCCTGCGACCGCGCGCTGGCCGTGCCGAGCGGCCGTGCCCCGGACTTCACTCCTTATACCCGCGCCACCGCGCACACCGCAGGGTGGCAGTGGCGCATTCCGCTCCAGCACCGCACCGGCAATGGCCGCGTCTATTGCAGCGCCTTCACCTCGGACGACGAGGCGGCTGACAGCCTGCTTGCCCACCTCGATGGCCCTGCGCTTGCGGATCCCAGGCCCATCCGCTTCACCACCGGGCGCCGCAGCGAGGCGTGGCGCGGCAATGTGATCGCGGTCGGGCTTGCCAGCGGCTTCCTTGAACCGCTGGAATCGACCAGCATCCACCTGATCCAGACCGCGATCTCGCGCATCCTCAAGTTCCTGCCCGGCAAGGACCAGACCCAGGCCGCGCGCAATGAATACAACCGCCAGTTTACCTTCGAGATGGAGCGCATCCGTGATTTCATCGTGCTGCACTACCACGTGAACCAGCGGCCCGAACCGTTCTGGCAGGCGATGCGCGAGATGGCGCTGCCTGACACGCTGAGCGACCGCATCGAGCTGTTCCGCGCCAACGGCCATATCTTCCGCCACGGTGACGAACTGTTCGGGGAAGTGGGCTGGTTCCAGGTCATGGCGGGGCAGGGGATCGTCCCGCAGCGCAGCCACGCGCTGGCCGAGACAATCGACGAGGCCGATCTCAAATCCTACCTCGAAACGTTGAACGGGCTCTACGTCCGCGAGGTGGAGCGCTATCCCGGCCATGCCGATTTCATCGCCCGCCATTGCGCCGCGCCGCCGCTCAATCTCGGGGCCGCCGCGTGAAGCGCTGGGCAAGCCTTGCCGCGTTGGCCGTGCTCGCTGTAGCCAGCGCGCCTGCCCGCGCCGATGTGCCACTCGATGCCGTGCGTGCGCGCCCGGCGGCGGGCGAGGTGATCTACTTCCTCCTGCCCGACCGGTTCGAAAACGGCGATCCCGCCAACGATCGCGGCGGCCTCAAGGGCGACCGGCTCAAGACCGGCTTCGATCCTGCTTCGAAGAGCTTTTACCATGGCGGTGATCTCAAGGGCCTGATCCAGCGGCTCGACTACATAAAAGGCCTCGGCGCGACCGCGGTCTGGGTCGGTCCGGTGTTCAAGAACAAGCCGGTGCAGGGCGTGCCGGGGCTGGAGAGTGCCGGTTATCACGGCTACTGGATCACCGACTTTACCCGCGTCGATCCGCATTTCGGCACCAACGCCGATTTCAAGGCGCTGGTCGATGCCGCCCATGCGCGCGGGCTCAAGGTCTACATGGACATTATCGCCAACCATACGGCTGATGTGATCCAGTTCCGCGAGCCGGATGCCGCCGGCGGCTTCCCCTATCGGTCCCGCGCGGACTACCCCTATTCGCGCAAGGCCGGCGTGAACGGGCCGGCGATCAATGCAGGTTTCGCGGGCGATCAGGATTCCTCGCCCGCCAACTTTGCAAAACTCACCGATCCCGCCTTCGCCTACACGCCCTTCGTTCCCGCCGGTGAAGCGCACGTCAAAGTGCCTGAATGGCTCAACGATCCGGCGTTCTACCACAACCGGGGCGACACCACCTTCACCGGTGAAAGTGCCCGTTTCGGTGATTTCGTCGGTCTGGATGATCTGTTCACCGAACATCCCCGCGTTCGCGAGGGCATGATCGCTATCTACCGGCAATGGATAGAAGACTTCGGCATAGACGGCTACCGCATCGACACCGCGCGCCATGTCGACCCCGGATTCTGGCAGGCGTTCATCCCGGCCATGCTTGAGACTGCCAAAGCCAAAGGCATTCCCAACTTCACGATCTTCGGCGAAGTCGCGCGGGAGGAGCCGAGCAACGGCTATATCGCGCAGTATACCCGGCGCGACGGCTACCCGGCTGTGCTCGATTTCGCCTTCGAAGGCTCGGTCCGCGCGGTGCTGGGGCAGGGCAAGGGCACCAGCGTGCTGGCCGAACTGTTCGATGGCGACGTGCTCTACGAAGGGGGCGAGCAGGCGGCGCTCGCCATGCCGACGTTCCTTGGCAATCACGACATGGGCCGCTTTTCCTCGCTCGTCCGCCATGACCGGCCCGGGATCAGCCAGGCTGAACTCGAAGCACGCGTCCGCCTCGCCCATGTCATGCTGCTCACGCTGCGCGGTTCGCCGGTGATCTACTATGGCGACGAACAGGGCTTTATCGGTGATGGCAACGACACGGATTCGCGCGAGGATATGTTCCCGAGCAGAACGGCGAGCTACCTCGACAATCCCGTGCTTGACACAACCCGCCCGGCCAGCGCGGACCACTTCGATCCCGCGCACCCGTTCTACCGCCTGATCCGCGATCTCGCCGCCCTGCGCGCCGCGCATCCGGCGCTGGCGCGCGGACGGCAGGTGGTGCGCGGATATGAGGAGAAGCCGGGCCTGTTCAGCGTCTCGCGCTTCGATCCCGATACGGGCGAGGAGTATCTCATCGCCTTCAACACCTCGGACGCTCCGATCCATGCCGCCAGCGTCGTCGGTACTTCGGCTGAAGCGATTGAAACGCTGTTCGGCGCCTGCCCGGCGCGCGTTGCTGCGCCGGGCAGCGTCACGCTCGATCTTCCCGCGTTCGGCAGCGCGGTGTGCCGCCTTCTCCCTTCCTCCCCAGGGACACAGACTACCCGATGACTCAAGCAAAACGCCTTGCTCAGCCAAACCCCGCACCGGCCGATCTGCCGTGGTGGCGGGGCGCTGCCATCTACCAGATCTATCCGCGCAGCTTCTGCGATGCGAACGGGGACGGGATCGGCGATCTGCCGGGGATCACCCAGCGGCTCGATCATGTCGCCGCGCTCGGTGTCGATGCGATCTGGGTCTCGCCCTTCTTCACTTCGCCGATGCGCGATTTCGGCTACGACGTCGCGGATTACTGCGACGTCGATCCGATCTTCGGCACGCTCGCCGATTTCGACAAGATGGTCGCGCGCGCGCACGAACTTGGCCTCAAGGTCACCATCGATCAGGTCTATGCCCATACCTCCGATCAGCATCCGTGGTTCGAGGAGAGCCGCCAGAGCCGCGACAATCCGCGCGCCGATTGGTACGTCTGGGCCGATCCGCAAGAAGACGGCTCGCCACCATCCAACTGGCAGTCGGTGTTCGGAGGCCCCGCATGGACGTGGGACGCCCGCCGCTGCCAGTACTACATGCACAATTTCCTGAGCAGCCAGCCCCAGGTCAACGCGCACAATCCCGCCGTGCAGGATGCGCTGCTGGGGGTCATGAAGTTCTGGCTGGACCGGGGCGTCGACGGCTTCCGCATCGATGCGCTCAATTTCCTGATGCACGACCCGGGCCTGCGCAACAATCCGCCCGCGCCCTACGACGGTCGCCGCCGCACCCGCCCGTTCGATTACCAACTCAAGATCTACAACCAGTCGCACCCCGGCATTGTCGGCTTCATCGAGCGACTGCGGGCGCTGTGCAACCGCTATGGCGCCGTGTTCACGCTGGCTGAAGTCGGCGGCGATCTGGCCGAAACCGAGATGAAGGAATTCACCGCCGGTGACGAACGGCTCAACAGCGCCTACGGCTTCGATTTCCTCTACGCCGACCGCCTGACACCGCAGCTTGTGGCAGATACGCAGGCCAAATGGCCCGATGCGCCGGGCACGGGCTGGCCGAGCTGGGCCTTCGAGAACCACGATGCGCCGCGTGCCTTGTCGCGCTGGTGCGCACCGCAGGATGTGGAGGCCTTCGCGCGGATGAAGGCCATGCTGCTCGCCTCGCTGCGCGGCAACATCATCATTTATCAGGGCGAGGAGCTGGGCCTCACGCAAGTCGAGATCCCCTTCGAGCAGGTGCAGGACCCGGAAGCGATCGCCAACTGGCCGCTGACGCTTTCGCGCGATGGCGCGCGCACTCCGCTGCCGTGGCAGGCGCAGGGCGAACAGGGAGGCTTTACCACAGGCACGCCGTGGCTGCCGCTGGGTGCCGAGAATCATGCGCGCGCGGTGGACCGGCAGGACGCCGATCCCGCTTCACTACTCAACCTGACGCGCGCACTGCTGGCGCTGCGCAAGGAAAACATGGCCATGCGCGCCGGTGATTTCACCGTGCTTCATGCAGGTGGCAATGTGCTCGCAATTCGCCGCAGCGCCGAAGGCTCGCGCGTGACGGGCGTGTTCAACATGGGGCATCTGGCTGCGCCCTGGCCCGCTGCAGCCTCTCCTGCTGGTCGCGTGCTGAGCGCCGTCAACGGTGCCGTACCCGGAACACTGCCGCCCTTTGGCGCGCTTTTGATCGAGGAATGACCCAGACCATGCTCCGGTTTACCGTCAAGGCCACTCTTTCGGCGCTCGCCGCCGCTGCGCTGCTTCCTTCCGCCGCACTGGCGCAGGCCGCCCCGCCAAAGGCACAGGTAACCGCCGCCTCGCCCGATGGCACGCTCGTGCTCACCGTCACCACCGATGGCTCGGATCGCCCGGTTTATTCGCTCACGCGAAAGGGCAAATTGCTGATCGGCGCGTCGAAGCTTGGCTTCACGCTGACCGACGGGCTCAATCTGGTGCGCGGCTTCCGCATCACCGGTTCTGAAACCGCGAGCGCTGACAGCACATGGGAACAGCCGTGGGGTGAACGCCGTTTCGTGCGTGATCATCACAACGAAGTGCTCGTACGTTTCGAACAGAACGCGGACTACGCCGGCCGCAAGATGAACGTGCGCTTCCGCCTGTTCGATAGCGGCTTCGGTTTCCGCTACGAACTGCCCGAGCAGCCCGGCCTAAAGACGATGAAGATCGGCGACGAATGGACCGAGTTCGACATCGCGCAGCCGGGCACTGCGTTCTGGGTCGCTGGCCTTGAGTGGAACCGCGAGGAACAGATCTATCAGCGCACGCCGATCGATGCCGTCGCCACTGCGCAGACGCCGATCACCATGCGGCTTGACGATGGCACCCACCTCGCGTTTCACGAGGCCGCGCTGGTCGATTACTCGGCGATGTATTTCAAGCGCGCCGAACGCCAGCTGTTCCGCACGACGCTTGCGCCATCCTCGCGCGGGGCGGCAGTGATCCGCGATCTGCCGTTCAACACCCCCTGGCGCACGATCCGCATTGCCGACAGCGCGGCGGGCCTTGTCGAGAACGATCTCGAGCTCAATCTCAACGAGCCCAACAAGATCGGTGATGTCAGCTGGTTCAAGCCGATGAAGTACATCGGCATCTGGTGGGGCATGATCCGCGGTGACTGGACCTGGGCAGAGGGACCGCGCCACGGCGCCACCACCGCGCGTGCCAAGCAGTATATCGACTTCGCCGCCAAGAACGGTTTCGGCGGTCTCCTCGTCGAAGGTTGGGACAAGGGCTGGAACGGCGACTGGTTTGGCCACGGGCAGGACTTCAGCTTCACCGAAGCCGTGCCCGATTTCGATCTCAAGGCGGTGGCCGCCTATGCTGCAAGGAACAAGGTCCAGCTGATCGGCCACAACGAGACCGGCGGCAATATCGCCAACTACGAAGCCCAGCTCGAACCGGCGATGAAGCTCTACCAGTCGCTCGGCATGCATTCGGTCAAGACCGGCTATGTCGCCGATGCGGGCGGGATCATTGCCCCCGGCGACAAGCCCGGCGAGACGCGCATGGAATGGCACGAAGGCCAGCGCACCGTGCAGCACCATTTGAAGGTCGTCGAGACCGCAGCAAAGTATCAGGTCGCCATCGACGCGCATGAGCCAGTCAAGGATACCGGCCTAAGGCGCACCTATCCTAACTGGATCGACCGCGAAGGCGCGCGCGGCATGGAATACAATGCCTGGGGCGAGTTCGCCAACGGGCCGGACCATGAGCCGACGCTGGTCTATACCCGCATGCTTTCAGGCCCGATGGACTTCACCCCCGGCATGCTGAGCCTTGAAGGCGCGAACCACGTTCCGCTCGCCTCCACGCTCGCCAAGCAGCTCGGCCTCTATCTGGCGATCTATTCGCCGATCCAGATGGCCTCGGACTTCATCGAGAGCCTTGCCGCGCATCCCAAGGAGCTGGAGTTCATCCGCGCTGTCCCCGCCGACTGGTCCGAAAGCCACCTCATCGCCGGTGAAGTGGGCGACTATGCTATCTTCGCGCGCAAGGACCGCAATAGCGAGGACTGGTATGTCGGCGGCGTCAACGATGCCACCGCGCGCGACGTCACGCTCGCGATGGACTTCCTCGACGCGGGCAAGACCTACACGGCGACGATCTGGAAGGACGGGGAAGGGGCGACTTACGCAACCGACGCCCGCCACAGGATCGCCTATGCGACGATGACGGTGAAGAGGGGCGACAAGCTTCCGCTCTGGCTCGCCCCCGGCGGCGGTGCGGCAATCCGGCTCCATCCGGGCAAGTGACCGTGCGGCGCTTCCTCCTCCTGCTCGCCGCGTTGCTTCTGCCGGGGCTAGCGGCAGCGCAGGCGGAAATCGGGCGGCGCATCGAATATGCCGAAGTGCAGGCGGCGGGCCTCCCGCCCCAGCGCCTCACCATCTGGTTGCCGCCGGGCTACGACACCTCCGGCAAGCGCTACCCGGTGCTCTACATGCACGACGGGCACAATCTGTTTGATCTGAAGGCCAGCAATTTCAACAAGATCTGGGCCGCCGACAAGGCCATGCTCAAGGTCATGGCGCAGGGGATCGAACCCCGCGTAATCGTCGCCATCTGGGCACCGGGCAAGGATCGCTTCCGCCAGTATCTCCCGCGCCCGGCCTATGATGCGGCGCCGCCCGCGCTCAAGGCCAGGATGGACGAGATGGCGGGCGGCCCGGTGATCTCGGACGTCTATCTTGCGTGGCTGGCAGGGCCGCTCAAGAGCTGGGTCGATGCCTCTTTCCGCACGCGCCCGGGCCGCGAAGATACCGCCATTGCCGGCTCCAGCATGGGCGGCTTGATGAGCTGCTACGCCATCGCCGCGCGCCCCGATGTCTACGGGCAGGCCGCCTGCGTCAGTTCGCACTGGCCCGCCATCGGCCCCGACACGGTGAAGGGCTTCAATCCCGATACGCTTGCCGTGTGGACCGGCTTCTTCGACCGCACACTTGGCGCGCCTGCCGGTCGGCGCATCTGGATGGACCACGGCACCGCCACGCTCGATGCCTTCTACGCGCCCTATCAGGAACCCATCGACGCCGAGTTCGTCAGGCTGGGCTGGCAGCGCGGCACCGATTTCGAGAGCCGCATCTACCCGGGCGCCGAGCACGAGGAAAACGCTTGGGCCGCGCGCCTGCCGGAGATCTTCGCCTGGCTCTTTCGGCGCTGACGCTTGTCCATTCCAACTTGCATACTTATGCGTGCTGAAGCCCAAGGCATTCGGGTCTAGGGAGCCTTCGGGCGCTCTCGTGAAGCAGCCCGGATGAGGAGTTTGCCGCCCATGGCCGCCACCAGCTGTTCCGCCCTGCTCCTGTTTGGCGCGACCGGTGATCTGTCGCGGCGCATGCTGCTGCCTTCGCTCTATGCGCTGCACGAAGATGGCCTGATCGATCCCACCTTGCGGATCGTCGGCACCGCGCGCTCGGTCCATGACGACGCCGAGTTCCGCGAGATGGCGCGCGCGGCGTTGCTGGAGTTTCTGCCAGCCGACCGCCGCGACGATACGCAGCTGGCAAGCTTCCTCGAGCGGCTCGAATACCAGACACTCGATGCCTCGAAGCCCGAAGGCTTTGCAGGCCTTGCCGAAAAGCTCGGCGATACCTCGTGCGGCCTCTCGATCTTCCTCTCGACCGCGCCCGCGCTGTTCGAACCGACCATCGAGGGCCTGCGCCTCGCCGGCCTCGCCCATGAAGGCGTGCGCATCGGCCTCGAAAAGCCGCTCGGCAACGATCTGGCCTCCAGCCGCCGGATCAACGACGCGGTCGCTGCCGGTTTTAGCGAGCGCCAGATCTTCCGCATCGATCACTATCTCGGCAAGGAAACGGTCCAGAACCTCCTCGCCCTGCGGTTTGCCAACATGATGTTCGAGCCGCTGTGGAACAGCGCCGGGATCGATCACGTGCAGATCACGGTAAGCGAAACCGTAGGCCTCGAGGGACGCAAGGGCTTCTACGATGATACCGGCGCGCTGCGCGACATGGTGCAGAACCATATGCTCCAGCTTGTCGCGCTCACCGCGATGGAGCCGCCGGTCGATTTCGACGCAACTTCGATCCGCGACGAGAAGGTCAAGGTCCTGCGCGCGCTTCGCCCGGTCAAGGCCGAGGAGATGGTGCGCGGCCAGTATGGCGCAGGCGCGGTCGGCGGCAGCGCGGTGACTGGCTATCTCGACGATCTCGGCGGCGCTTCGGACACCGAGACCTATGTCGCGATCAAGGCGCATGTCGACAACTGGCGCTGGCAGGGCGTGCCTTTCTATCTGCGCCACGGCAAGCGCCTTGCCGAACGGCGGAGCGAGATTGTCGTCCAGTTCAAGGGCGTGCCGCACAACATCTTCTCGCAGCGCGGCGGCAAGCTCGCGGCCAACCGCCTTGTCATCCGCCTCCAGCCTGAGGAATACGTGCGGCTGCAGGTCATGGCCAAGGAGCCGGGGCTTGATCGCGGCGGGATCGTGCTGCGCGAGGTCAATCTCGATCTCTCGCTCACCACCGCCTTTGCCAAGGCCCGCCGCCGCATTGCCTATGAACGCCTGCTGCTCGATCTGATCGAAGGCGAGCAGACGCTGTTCGTGCGGCGTGACGAGGTCGAGGCGCAGTGGACCTGGGTCGATGCGATCCGCCGCGTCTGGGCCGATACCAAGCTCGAAGTGAAGCCCTATCCCGCAGGCAGCTGGGGCCCCAACGCCGGCATTGCTCTCACCGAGCGCGACGGGCGCAGCTGGCATGACTGAGGTCACATGGGCCAATCCGGGCGATGCTGCCGCGGTCGCCGCGCATATCGCCCGCGTGCTGGCAAAGCCCGGCCCGAAGCGGCTCGCCTTCACCGGCGGATCGACCCCGCTCAAGGTCTTCGCGCTGCTGGCGCAGCAGAAGCTCGACTGGACCGGCGCAACCATTGCGCTGACGGATGATCGCTGCGTGCCCGATGATCACCCCGCCAGCAATTTCGGAAAGCTCAACGCCGCACTTGCCGGAACCGGCGCGGTGTTCGAGCGTCTGGAGGAAGGCGCGGCGGTGGCCCCCTTCGATCTCGTATGGCTCGGCATGGGCGAAGACGGCCATGTCGCCTCGCTTTTTCCGCACATGCACGCGCTGGTCCGCCCGGGCCCCACGGTGATTGCCACCACTCCGATCCCGCTGCCGCCCGAAGCGCCGTTCGACCGGTTGACGCTCAACAAGCGCGCGCTCAAGGCGGCCACAGAGATCATCCTCGTCGTGACCGGCGCGTCAAAAAGGGCGCTGCTCGAGAAGGTCCTCGCCGGGTCCGACGCTTATCCTGTCTCCGATTTCCTGCGCGGCTACGGACCGCCTGTCACGATCTACTGGAGCGAATGATGCCCCTCAATCCCATTGTCGCGAAGGTCACCGACCGGATCATCGCCCGCAGCGCCGCGACGCGCGCGGCTTACCTCGATCTCATCGCCCGCGCCCGCGATGCCGGGGTCAACCGCGATGTGCTGTCGTGCGGCAATCTCGCGCATGGCTTTGCCGCGGCGGGTGACGACAAGATCGCGCTGCGCACCGGGAAGAGCACCAATATCGGCGTGATCACCGCCTACAACGACATGCTTTCGGCGCATCAGCCGTATGGCCGCTACCCGGAGCAGATCAAGGTATTCGCCCGCGAAGTCGGCGCCACCGCGCAAGTCGCGGGCGGCGTGCCCGCGATGTGCGACGGGGTGACGCAGGGCCAGGCTTCGATGGAGCTGTCCCTCTTCAGCCGCGACAATATCGCGATGGGCACCGCGGTCGGCCTCAGCCACGGCATGTACGAGGCGGCGCTGCTGCTCGGCATCTGCGACAAGATCGTGCCCGGCCTTCTCATCGGCACCCTGCGCTTCGGCCACTTGCCAACGATCCTTGTGCCTGCGGGCCAGATGCAGACGGGCCTCGCCAACAAGGAAAAGCAGCGAATCCGCCAGCTCTACGCCGAAGGCAAGGCGACCCGCGACGAGCTGCTTGAAAGCGAAAGCGCGAGCTATCACAGCGCCGGTACCTGCACATTCTATGGCACCGCCAATTCCAATCAGATGATGATGGAAATGATGGGGCTCCACATGCCCGGCGCCAGCTTCGTCAATCCCGGCACCAAGCTGCGCCAGGAATTGACCCGCGCCGCCGTGCACCGCGTGTCCGAAATCACCTGGGATGGCGACGACTACCGTCCGCTCGGCCATTGCGTCGATGAAAAGGCCATCGTCAACGCCATCGTCGGCCTGCTCGCAACCGGCGGCTCGACCAACCACGTGATCCATCTCCCCGCCATCGCGCGCGCCGCAGGTGTGCAGATCGACTGGGACGACATGGACGAGCTTTCCCGCGCCGTCCCGCTTATCGCCAGCATCTATCCCAATGGCTCGGGCGATGTGAACGGGTTCGCCGAAGCGGGCGGCATGCCCTATGTCATCCGTGAACTGGTCGAGGCGGGTCTGGCCCACAACGATATCCGCACGGTTTACGGCGCATCGCTGCTTGAAGGCGCGCAGCAGCCGGTGCTCGATGGCGATGCGCTGCGCTGGGAGCCTGCGCCGCGCGAAAGCCTCAACCCCGCGATGCTGCGCCCGGTCGCCGAGCCGTTCCAGCCTGAGGGCGGTCTGCGGCTCGTTCACGGCAACCTCGGGCGCGGTACGATCAAGGTCAGTGCGGTTGACCGCAGCCGCTGGACTATCGAGGCGCCAGCCCGCGTGTTTTCCGATCAGAACGATGTGCTGAAAGCCTTCAAGGCCGGCGAACTCGAGCGCGATGTCGTCGTGGTTGTGCGCTTCCAGGGCCCGGCCGCGAACGGCATGCCCGAACTTCACAAGCTGACCCCTTCGCTCGGCGTATTGCAGGACCGCGGCTTCCGCGTCGCGCTCGTCACCGACGGCCGCATGTCGGGCGCCTCAGGCAAGGTTCCCGCCGCGATTCACGTCTCGCCCGAGGCCATGAAGGGCGGCGCGCTCGCGCTGCTCAAGGACGGCGATCTGGTGCGCGTCTGTGCCGAGAGCGGCGAACTCGTGGCGCTGGTGGATGAAGCCGAATGGGCTGCCCGCCAGCCTGCCGAGGCACCGGAAGAGGCAATCGGCGTGGGCCGCGAGCTGTTCGCCATGATGCGCCACTTTGCCGATCCCGCCGAACGCGGCGGTTCGGCCATGCTGGCGCTGGGCGGGCTTTGAGCGCAGGATAGCCGGACCGGCAGGACAAGCCGGACGCGAAGAGGGGGACGAGGGACATGCAACTGGTCGCGGTCGATATCGGCGGAACGCACGCCCGCTTTGCGCTGGCCGAAGTCGAGGCCGGGCGCGTCGTCGCGCTGGGCGAGGCGGTCACGCTCAAGACAGCCGACCACCCCAGCTTCCAGCTCGCCTGGGAAGAGTTTGCGCGCCTCTCCGGCGGCACGCTGCCCCCGGCAGTCGCCATTGCCGTTGCGGGTCCTGTCGGCGGTGAGATCATCCGCTTCACCAACAACCCGTGGATCATCCGCCCCGCGCTGATCCCCGAGAAGCTGGGGGCACCGGACTATGTTGTCGTCAACGACTTCGCGGCGGTCGCTCATGCCGTTGCGCAGGCAGACGATGCGCACTTCCTCCACCTCTGCGGCCCCGAAGTGCCGCTGCCCGAGGAAGGCACGATCAGCATCGTCGGCCCCGGCACTGGCCTTGGCGTCGCGCAGCTCTGGCGCCAGCGCGGCTCCTATCATGTCCAGCCGACCGAAGGCGGCCACATCGATTACGCCCCGCTCGACAAGATAGAGGACGCCATCCTTGCGCGCCTGCGCGGGCGGCATCGCCGCGTCTCGGCAGAGCGCGTCGTGGCCGGCCCCGGCATCGTCGATATCTACGAGACGCTGGCCAGCATTGAAGGCCGCGCGATCACTTCGCTCACCGACAAGGAACTCTGGGCGCTCGGCACCAGCGGGGAAGACAGCCTCGCCGCTGCAGCCGTTGACCGCTTCTGTCTCTCGCTCGGCAGCGTTGCGGGCGATCTGGCGCTGGCGCACGGGGCGGGCGCGCTGGTCATGGCGGGCGGCCTTGGCCTGCGCATCAAGGATACGCTGGTGCGCTCGGGCTTTGCCGAACGCTTCACCTCGAAGGGCCGGTTTGAAAGCATGATGGCCGCGATGCCGGTCAAGCTCATCACCCACCCGCAGCCGGGCCTGTTCGGGGCGGCAGCGGCCTTCGCGCAGGCGCATTCCTGATACCTGGCCTGAACCTTGGCGCTTTTATGAGGACCGGCTGAACCCGCTTGCCAAGCTGGCATGGCTGGCTTAGCCATGCCCTTAACCGAGCGATTAAGGGAAAGAGCGATGTCCTACGAAACGATCCGCGTCGAAATGGTCGGCAATGTCCGCCGCATCGTGCTCAACCGTCCGGAGCGGCTCAACGCCTGCCCGCCCAACATGGCGGTCGAGATCGGCGATGCGCTCTATGACCTCGAAGGTGCGCGCGCGGTCGTGATCACCGGCGAAGGCCGCGCCTTCTGCTCGGGCGCGGATCTTGCCGCCACCGGCAAGCGCAGCGTGGCAGGCGGCGCGGGCAGCTACAAGGCGCTGACCGAGCACTACAACCCGATGATCGCCAAGCTCTCGCGCCTTGGCGTGCCGCTGGTCACTGCGGTCAATGGCCCCGCCGCCGGTGTCGGCTGCTCGATCGCGCTCATGGGCGATTTCGTGCTCGCGGCAAAGAGCGCCTACTTCCTGCAGGCCTTCGTCAACATCGGCCTCGTGCCCGATGGCGGCGCCAGGTCGGTCCTGCGGTGCCTGACCGCGAAGGTGCGCGCGCTGCAGATGATGATGCTGGGCGAACGCGTCGGCGCCGAGAAGGCCGAGG
>NZ_JAIXPP010000061.1 GCF_027486195.1 Novosphingobium sp. | reverse complement strand
GGCATCGCGAATTCGCGAAGCGGCACGCGGCCTTCGCTCTTGAGGCCGACGTCGATGACGGCCTTGTCGTTTTCGATGGCGGTGACGGTGCCCTTGACGACCCGGCCTTCAAAGCCGCCGTTTGCGGCGCCGCCGAGGGTTTCGTCGAGCATCGCGGCGAAATCGTCGCGCGTGGGATGAGATGCCATTGCTGGTAGTCCTGTTATCGCTGTTTCCGGCCAGGCGGTTGTCTCCGCCGGTCTTTCACCGAGCTTCCGCACCATGCGGACCCGGGGCAAGGGGCCGAACCATCTGCCGGGCCGAATGCCATGGCAGATATCCACACCGGAGCGATGCCCCGGTACGGACGTGCGGCCCCTATGTCAGGAACGGGGAAAAAGCAAGCTGAACTGCGCCCTTTCAGGCTGCTATGGCACGGGGCCGCGCGGCGGCGGTGCGGGCGGACGTCCGGAACCGGGAAACCGCCGTAGCCAGCTCGCCCGCTTCGTCCGCCAGTGAGCGGGCGGCGGCGGCGGTCTGCTCGACCATGGCGGCGTTGCGCTGGGTCATCGTGTCCATGCCCGAGACGGTCGCGCTGACCTGATCGAGACTGGTGGACTGGTCCTGCGTGGCGAGCGCAATCTCGCCCATCAGCCGGGCGAGGTGCCCGACGCGCCCGACCATGGCATTGAGTGCTTCGCCGGTGCGGCCAACGAGCGAGACGCCGCCGGCAACCTCGCGCGAGCTGGTGGCGATGAGCGCGCGGATTTCGCTCGCGGCATCGGCGCTGCGCTGGGCAAGCGCGCGCACTTCGGTGGCAACGACGGCGAAACCCTTGCCGGCATCCCCGGCGCGCGCGGCTTCGACCCCGGCGTTTAGAGCGAGCAGATTGGTCTGGAAAGCGATCGAATCGATGAGATTGACGATCCGTCCGATTTCCTGTGACGAGCGTTCGATGGCGCTCATCGCCGCCATCGCCTCGCTGACGAGCATGCCGCCGGCCTCGGCATCCTGCGTGGTCATGCCGATCTCGGACTCGACCTCGCGGGTGCGTTCGGCGGTCGCGGAAACGAGGGTGGCCACTTGCTGCATCGCCGCGCTCGATTCCTCCACGCTGGCGGCCTGGTTCTGGTTGCGGTTGGCCAGATCGCTGGAAGCGCTGCGGATTTCTGCGGCACCGGTGCTGACGCTGCTGGCCGTACCGCCGACGCGGGCCAGCACGCTGTCGAGCCGTTCGGCAGCAGCGTTGTAGGCACCGCGTAGTTCTTCGTACTCGGCGGGGAAGGGGGGCTCGATGCGGTGGACGAGATTGCCTTCGGCGAGCTGGTCGAGTGCTGTTCCCATGCGCGTGACGACGATGGCCTGCTTCTCGGCATCCTCGCGCTGCGCGCTGGCGGCACGGCGGAACACTTCGATTGCGCGGGTCATATCGCCGATCTCGTCGGCGCGGTGATCAGTGCGCCGGCCTGTTTCGAGATCGCCGGCGGCCATCGCGGACATGACCTCTGCTGTTTCCGAAAGCGGATCGAGGACGTGGCGGCTGAGCAGGCGGATAGCGGTGAAAATGAGCGCGACCGTGCCGGCGCCGGCCAGCGCCATCACCACGAGCAAGGCAGAGACGGTCGTCGTGCTGGTCGATACGAGCGCATTGCGTGCAGCCATCGCGTGCTCGGTGAGGAGCAGGATCGCGCTGCGTTCGCGCGCGAAGATCGCATCGAGCCGCTGCTTGCTGGCCTCTGCCTCCGCCGCATCGCTACGCCCGAGTGCAGGCAGCAGCACGGTGTTCACTTCCTGCCAGAACGCATCCGCTTCCTGTGCCACTGACGTGCGCAGCTCACCTGCCAGCGCCGGATCGACATCGTCTGCCGTCCAGTGCGCAAGGCTGGCGCGGTACTGCTTTTCGAGCTCGGCAAGGTCGGCGCGGTTCTGCGCGAGGTGTGCCGGATCATCGATTGCCTGCCGCGCCTTGAGCGCTGGTTCGACGATGTAGAGCGGCGGAGGCAGGAATTCGGCTGTGAAGCCGGTCACGCTGTCGATGCGGTTCTGCACCGTGCCGCCGACCCGGATGTGCTGCACCGCAAGGCCGATCAGCAGGAGTAGCACAGTCACTGTTCCGGCCAGTGCCAAGCCGCTGCGGCGACTCTGGATTCGGATGGACATGACTACGATACTCCCCTGCATTTTGCTGCCGGGCGACGTTTTTCCGGGCAGTGTGGGGAGGACATAACGCCGTCAGGCAAACCAAAGGCTTGCACGGATTCGAAGGTACTTTGCCTAGCCTCGCAAAGCGTGATGTTAACGATTGCAGGGCCGCATCCTGCCCAAAGAGGCAGGATTCACGATCCGGCAAGAATCGCCGGATCGCCTGCGCCCCTTGATCAGGCGAATTTTGTCCGCAGGGCAAGGAGGGCAAGGGCTGCCTTGGCCGCTTCACCGCCCTTGTCCTTCTGCGCCGGATCGGCGCGGACGAGTGCCTGCGCTTCGTTTTCGACGGTGAGAATGCCGTTGCCCACCGCAAGGCCGTCCATCGTCAGCGCCATCACGCCGCGCGCACTTTCGCCCGCGACGATTTCGAAGTGATAGGTTTCGCCCCGGATCACCACGCCGATCGCGACAAAGCCGTCATATTGACCGGACGTATCTGCCAACACGATCGCGCCGGGGATTTCCAGCGCGCCGGGGACGGTGATCACCTCGACCTTGTGGCCTTCAGCCTCGAGCGCAGCACGCGCGCCTGCCACCAGCATGTCGTTGAGGTGATCGTAGAAGCGGGCTTCGACGATAAGGAACTTTGCCATGCGCGCTTACTCCGCGGTGATCGGCTGTTCGCCGACGATGTTGAGGCCATAGCCTTCGATGGCGACGATGTTGCGATGCGAATTGGTCAGCAGGATCATGTCGTGGATGCCGAGATCCGCGAGGATCTGCGCGCCGATGCCGTAGCTGCGCAAGTCCATATCGCCGGTGCGGCCCGCGATCTCGGCCTGGAGATGCTCGCTGCCGCCGGGCATGAGCAGCACGATCACGCCCGCGCCGGCCTTGCCGATCTCGCTCATCGCGCGCTGCAGGCTGCGCTTGCGGGGCCCTGGCTGGCCGAGCACGTCGGAGAGGATCGAAATGCCGTGCATGCGCACGAGTGTCGGCACATCGGCGCGGACGGCGCCCTTCTGCAGCACGAGGTGGACGACGCCGTCGATCTTGTTGCGATAGGTGCGGATCGTCCAGTCGCCGCCGTAGTCCGAATGGAACGGCTGCTGATCGACGCATTCGACGAGATGGTCATGGCGGCGGCGATACTCGATGAGATCGCGGATCGTGCCCATCTTGAGGCCGTGGCGCCGCGCGAAGGGGACGAGATCGTCCATCCGCGCCATCGTGCCATCGTCTTTCATGATCTCGCAGATCACGCCCGAAGGATTGAGCCCGGCAAGGCGCGAGATATCGACCGCCGCTTCAGTATGGCCGGCGCGCACCAGCACGCCGCCATCGCGGGCGATCAGCGGGAAGACGTGGCCGGGGGTGACGATATCGTCCTTCGTCTTGGAGGCATCGATGGCAACCGCCACGGTGCGGGCGCGGTCGGCCGCAGAAATGCCGGTCGTCACGCCCTCGCGCGCCTCGACCGAGACGGTGAAGGCGGTTTCGTGGCGCGTGCCGTTGTTGCGGCTCATCAGTTCGAGGCCGAGCTGTTCGGTGCGGGTGCGGGTGAGGGTGAGGCAGATCAGGCCACGGCCGTGCGTAGCCATGAAGTTGATCGCGTCAGGTGTCGCCATCTGCGCCGGGATCACGAGATCGCCCTCGTTTTCGCGGTCCTCGTCGTCCACCAGAATGAACATGCGCCCGTTGCGCGCCTCGTCGATGATTTCCTCGATGGGCACGAGCGCGGGGGTGTCGTCGCTCTCGCTCAAGACGCGTTCGAGCTTGGCGAGCGTATCGGCGGTGGGATTCCAGCCGGGCAGGCCCGCATCGCGCAGGGTGTTGGCATGGAGCCCCGCCGCGCGGGCGAGGCCGGAGCGGGACATTCCGCCCTCGATGACGAGGTGGCGGATGCGGTCGATGAGTTCGCTGGACATGCAGCGCATATCTCACATCACAATGTGATATGCAAGAAGGCGCATCACATCACGATGCGATTTTGCGAAGTTGATTCGCGATTCCAACCATTTCCGCCGGCAGAGGGTTGCTGTCAGGTCACACCTTGGTGCAGCCTGCCGCTACGGAATGGGCAAAATTTAATTGAGCGGTTGACAACGCCAGTGTTCCGCTATGTTCTGTAGGCAGAAGGTCGACCCTCAAAAATGATGGGCGCCCGCTGAAGAGAGAGGATATTGATATGAGGGGCAAACTTACCCTGCTCGCAGGTGTGTGCGCAGCAGCCGTAGCAACGCCGTCGTTCGCGCAGAACGCGCAGAGCGCAGCCAGCGGCGATACCGGCCCGGGTGTTCAGGAAATCATCGTTACCGCACAGCGCCAGTCGCAGCGCCTGCAGACGGTGCCGATCGCGATCAGCGCGTTCACCAAGGAAAACCTCGACAGGCAGCAGATCCGCAACCCGCTCGATCTGCAACTTTCGCTGCCCAATATCACCTTCACCAAGACAAACTTCACCACGTCGAGCTTCACGATCCGCGGCATCGGTGACCTTTGCACCGGCGTGACCTGCGACAGCGCGACCGCGATTCACATCAACGATGCGCCGCTTTTCGCGACCCGCCTGTTCGAAGGCGAATTCTACGATCTGCAGCAGGTCGAAGTTCTGCGTGGTCCGCAGGGCACCCTGTTCGGCCGCAACGCGACCTCGGGCGTGGTCAATTTCCGCACTGCCAAGCCTGACCTCAACGGCTTCAGCGCCTCGGGCGATGCGGAATACGGCAACTACAACTCGATCCGCGTGCGCGGCATGATCAACGTGCCGCTGAGCGAGACGCTCGCGGTGCGCGCAGCCGGCTTCTACCTGAAGCGCGACGGCTACACCAAGAACCTCTTCGACAACTCCAAGATCGATGATCGCGATATCTACGGGTTCCGCGGCTCGCTGACATGGCAGCCGTCCTCTTCGACCACGATCGACCTCATGGGCCAGTACTTCCGCGAGAAGGACAGCCGCATGCGCATCCAGAAGCAGTACTGCCAGGAGGATCCGACCGGTATCCTGGGCTGCCTCAACACCACGCGCGGCACCAGCACCACCAACGGCAATGCGCTGCTCGCCAACGTGCTGACCTCGAGGGAATTCTTCGCGATCCGCGGCCTGCCGACCGCCTTCGCGCTGGGCAGCATCTATGGCCCGCAGGTCTATCGCAACGAGGTGAACCCGGCTGATCCGCGCGTCGTCAACACCGATTTCAAGCCCAGCTACTTCACCGAGGAAACCATCCTCCAGGGCGTCCTCAAGCAGGACATTGGTGAGAAGTTCAGCCTGCGCGTTGAAGGCAACTACCAGAACGTCAAGGTCGATTCGCAGCAGGACTACAACAACGCCGTTGCCGATCGTTCGGGCTTCACGCCGGGCCTCAGCGCCCTTGCTGCGGCAGGTGCAGGCCTGCTCGGGCCTGGCCTCAAGAGCTACCTTGGCCCGATTGCCAATGCGCTGATCCCGCAAGGCCCGGGTGGAGCACTCTGCACCTCGATTGGCGAGCCGACCGGCACCGGCGTCTTCGGCGGACACAGCGTCTGCGCCTCGACCCCGCTCGACTTCGACCGTTCGGTCCAGAACAACAAGAGCTGGACGGCGGAAGCGGTTCTGAACTCGAAGTTCGACGGTCCGTTCAACTTCCTGCTCGGCGGCATCTACGGAAAGTACACCCTGACCGAGAACAGCTACTATGTGAACTCATTCGGGCTTGACTACTTCGCTGGCGTGGTGGGCGCGTTCTCGGCGCTTGGCGCCGGTGCGCCGCCGGCCTACCTCGCCACGCCGACCTATCGGAACAACACGCCTGATTACAGGCTGACGACCTATGGCATCTTCGGTGAAGCTTATTGGAAGTTCAACGACAAGGTGAAGCTGACCCTCGGTCTGCGCTACAACAACGACAAGAAGTCGGTGAAGGCGCGCACGACTCTGTTCAACTTCCTCGCGCCGGTGGGCATTGCCAATGCCTATGATTCGCCGTTCCTCGCCGCCAGCTACGATGCGGACTCGGCCATCGCCGGCAACCAGCCGTTCCAGGTGCGCAACGTGAAGTTCGGCGAATTCACCGGCCGCGCGGTGCTCGACTTCCAGATCTCGCCGGACAACCTGGTCTATGCCTCGTATTCGCGCGGCTACAAGTCGGGTGGTATCAACCCGCCGCTGTCGCCGATCTTCGCGGTTCCGGAAAGCTTCACGCCTGAATTCGTGAACTCGTTCGAAATCGGTTCGAAGAACACCTTCGCCAACGGCGCGCTGCAGCTAAACCTCACCGGGTTCTACTACCAGTACAAGGGTCTGCAGCTCACGCGCATCGTCGCCCGTACCTCGGTCAACGACAACGTGAGCGCCAACATCTGGGGTGTGGAAGCCGAAGCGATCATCCGCCCGGTCCGCCAGCTGACGATCAACATGAACTTCAGCTACCTCAACACCAAGGTGTCGGAAGACAAGTTCCTCTCGAACCCGCGTGACTTCGGCAATGGCCGCAAGGATGCGGTGATCATCAAGGACATCACCAACACCGCGAACTGCGCTGTCGGTTCGAACTCGGGCAACGTCGCAGGCGTGAATGCTTTCGTGAACACGGCCAACACGCTGATCAACAGCGGGGCGATCCCCGGCGTTGCTGGTGGTGCCGGTCTTCAGGGCACGACGGCGTTCCCGGCTGGCGGCGGCATTGCATCGACCGGTGCCTACTCGATCTGCGCCGTGCTCAGCGCGCTCGCTCCGACGCTTGGCAATGCGCCCGGCATCGGCGGCGTGACGGTCTACTCGTCGGGTATCGCCACCAATATCCGTGGCAACAAGCTGCCCGGCGCGCCGAACGTGAAGTTCTCGGCCGGCGTGCAGTATGCTGCGCCGATCGGCAACCTGACGCTGACGCCGCGTTTCGACCTCAACTTCACCGGCAATTCGGATGGCACGATCTTCAACGGGGTGGTCGACAAGGTTCCGTCGTTCACCCAGCTGAATGCCCAGCTCCAGCTCGATGGTCCGGACAAGAAGTGGTTCATCCGCGGCTTTATCCAGAACATCACCAACGACAACTCGGTGACCGGTCTCTACGTGACCGACCAGTCCTCGGGTAACTTCACCAACGTCTTTACGTTGGAACCGCGCCGCTACGGCATCGCCGCCGGCTTCAAGTTCTGATCGTTCGGGGGGAACCGGCCCGGCGCCTGCAAAGGTGCCAGCCGGTCTGAGGCGGGCGCCGGGGGGTAACCTCCGGCGCCTTGCTTTTTGCCCGCTGCGCGCGCCACACTGCAGCGGAACGGGATACTGCGAGGGGGAACGGCAGGATGCGGACCGAACGGATGTGGGGTATGGGTGCGGCGCTGGCGCTGGTGCTGGTGCTTTCAGGCAAGGTCGAAGCCAAGGGCGTCATTCCGGCCGATCTGGTGATCCTCAACGGCAAGATCGTGACGGTGGACAGCCGGAGCCGCGTGGTCCGCGCGGTGGCGGTGCGGGGCAGCCGCATTGTCGCGGTCGGCGATGTTCGTCGCTATCGCGGGCGCGGGACGCGCGTGATCGACCTCAAGGGGCGCACGATGCTGCCCGGCTTCATCGATGCCCATTCGCATGTTGGCGGCATGGCGGAAGTGGAAGCACATACCGTCGATATCCAGGTGCCGCCGCTTAAGGACGGTGCGGCGGTGATCGCACGGCTGAAGGAGAAGGCAGCCCATCTGCCGCCGGGGGCCTGGCTGATCGGCAACGGCACCTACAACCAGCCGATGCCCACGCGTCAGGCGCTCGATGCCGCCTTCCCGGAACATCCGGTGGACCTGCGCTGGAGCGCACATGATCACCTGATCAACCACAAGGCTGCCCAGATCATGGGGCTGGATCGCAGCTTCCCCGATCCCCCGGCCGGCTCTGCCGCGCGCTTCGAGCGGACGGCGGATGGCGAGATCGCGATCATCCGCGATGCCGAGGTGCCCTGGCCGAAGGACATGATCCCCGCCTTCACTGCGCCCGAACGCAAGGAGGCAGTCCGCGCCATCCTCGATGACTTCTACCTGAAGCGCGGCGTGACGATGGTCTCGGACATGTCGGACATCCCGAGCTATACCGCGATGGCCGAGCTAAGGGCTGAAGGGCGCCTGCCGACGCGTGTGCGCATGAACTTCCTGATCGGGCCGCTGATGCACGCCGGGATCACGGTCGCTTCCTCGAAGGTGCCCGATCCGGTCGGGCGGATCGAGGCGATGGGCTACACGCCGGGCGGGGGCACCGAATGGCTCAAGGTTGGAGCGATCAAGTTCATTCAGGACGGCGTCTGGGGCACGACCTCGGCGGTCTACCGGCCGCACTGGAAGGGTTCGGCCACCACGTGGAAGCCGGACAATGTGGGAGGTGTGACCTATGGGCAGGACGAGCTCAATACGCTGGTCGGCGATGCCTATCGGCGCGGCTGGCAAGTGCAGATTCACGCCAATGGCGACCGGTCGCAGGACATGGTGCTTGATGCCTATGAAGCGGCGCAGGCGCGCTGGCCGCGTGCCGATGCGCGCCTGCGGATCGAGCATTTCGCGCACTTCCTCAGCCTCGATCCGCAGCGCACCGAGCGGCGGCTGCAACGCATGGTGGCGGACCACGTGATCCCCTCGATGCAGGTCGCGTTTCTCTGGCGGCTCGATGCGACCAATGCCGCCGAGCCTGATGTCGCGTTCTTTCCGCTGAAGATGCTGATCGCGAAGGGCATGCATCCGGCGGGCGGGGTCGATACGATCGGGACGCAGAACTTCGCCACCAACCCGTTCTTCTCGATCGCACGGGCGGTGAACCGCGACAGCAAGTACGGGACGATCGTCCAGCCGGGCGAAGCGATTCCCGTGATGGACGCGATCCGTATGTTCACGATCTGGAGCGCGGAGGCGAACTTCCTCGAAAAGGACATGGGATCCATCGAAGTGGGCAAGCTGGCCGATTTCGTGGTGGTGGATGCCGATCCGCTGACGATCCCGAAGGCGAGGATCGGCGCGTTGAACGTCGACATGACGATCATGGACGGCAAGATCGCCTATCAGCGCTCGCGCCTGCGATAACGCCCAAGGGGCGGATTTAGGGGGTCCCGAACCTGCGCATCACCGATCAGCGGTTAGTCCGTCCAGCATTCCATCAGCGGCAGGCTGTCTCCCGCCTGTTCGATCAGGCGGAAACGGTAGCCATGCGGCGAGAGGGCGCGTTGCACGGCATCGGTGGTCATCTTGCCGCCGACAGGGTGCACCTCCACGATGATCCGCGGTTTGAAGCGCACGAAAAAGGCGCCGTCGGTGAAGATCACGCCTTCGCCGCCTTCGATGTCGCACTTGATAAAGTCGATGCGATCAAGGCTGAACCGATCGGCAATGTCCGACAGCGTGAACGAGGGGACAAGGTTGGCCGCGCCGACGCGGTTGCCGACAATCTCGACGGCAGACGAACCCATGTTGCCTTCGCTGGAGAAGCTGATCCCGTTGCCGTGGGTCCAAACCGCGCCTTCAAGCAACTCGATCTTGCGGCCGGTCCGCTCCCGATACATCTCGAAGTTTTCGCGGATGGCGGCGATATTGCCGTCATCGGCATCGACGGCGATCACGCGTCCGTTGGTCCCGCACAGTTCGCGGAACATGATCGAAGTGAGGCCTGAATAGGCGCCGAGGTCCAACGCAACCGAACCCTCCGATAGATTGGCAAAGCCCAGATACTGCTCGGTCGTGGCGGTCGGCTCCGCCAGCGAAGGGAAGCGGATCGGGTGGAGATCAAACCCTTTGACCTGGTGCAGATTGGGCTTGGAATAATCGATCAGGCCGGCTTCGCACGCTTCGACGGCTTCAGAGAAATAATCAAAGTTTCCAATCACATCCTGCAGATAGATAGCATGGCCCTTGGAAATGCGTATGCGACTATGCACATTGAAGACATCAATGCTCTGATCGCCATACTCAACCTTGAGGCCCTTGGACTTGGCCTTGTTGACGATTTTGTAAGGCTGAACGACGGAAGTGTAGAGCTGGGTCGCGACTATATTCAAGGTATCGCTCTTGCGAATGATGCCTTTCAAGGATTCGCCCAGACCCACACTGTTCTCCACGATCTCAAGAAGTTTGGTCTTGCCCGGGCAAGACTGAGCCACATTCCTGAACCCTTAAGGTTAACAAACTATGCAAACAAGAAACCGGCAGGAGAGATGCAGCGGTTTTCGAAGCAATTCCTTCCGCATCGGCAATGGCCGGCGGCGGCCCATGCCAAGGAGCGCACAAGGTCGGCTCCCGGGGCTGGCTGTTGCGGGCGTTCAGGCCGGGCCGGGATGGGTCAGATAGCCGAGTACGGCGGTCGCCACCCGTTGTTCCAGCAGAGCAATGTCCGCTTCGCCGCGCCGGTTGGCTGAAAGCGCCATGCCCTCCACAATTCCGAGGACATCCCGCGCCGCAGTCACGCAATCGCAGCGGGCATGATCGGCGCGGTTATGCTCGAGCAGGCGGGTGATCGTCTCGGCCATGCGTTCTCCGGCGGAAACGAACGCTTCATCCTTGCGCATACGCGCCTCATGATACGAAAGAATCCGCCCCAGCTGCGGCCGGGCATAGATGATCCCGAACGCGAGGTGGATCAGCGTGCGCGCCTGCTCTTCGAAAGCCAGGCCGGCCATGCCGGCGCTCGCCTGTTCCAGTTCGTCTGCCGTGGCAAGTTCTGTGCTGCGCGCAAGTTCGGCAAGGATGGCGTCCTTGCTGCCGAAATACTGATAGAGTGAGCCCACGCTGATGCCGGCGAGCGCGGCGATTGCGTTGGTGTTGGCGGCTTCGAGTCCCTGTTCCTCGAGAATGCGAGCAGCCGCTTCTAGGATGACCGCCACGGTATTTTGCGCGCGCGCCTGCTTGGGGCGTTTGCGCGGATTCGGGGCGGTTTGCCGGGCGGGGGAAGGGGAGGGTGCGGGCATGGAAAATGCGAGTCCAGTTTTGCGAGCAATCCATCATAATGAGCGCAGACCGACGAGCAAGCCCGGGAGTATCCGCCGCCTCACGGCAGCCGGACTCTCCGCCAAGGAAGGACGAAGCGATGATCCCTGCGGACTATATTGGCCTGCGCCCCGATCTGCCAGTCTACAGCCCCGCTCGGCCGGCGCCGCGCCAGCGCCCGATTGCCGCGCTGCGCCACTTTGCCGATGTCGCGCGGGACAAGGACGATACCGCTGCCGTCTTCCGCGTGTTCGATGCTTTGCCTTGGACGGGGCTGCGTGATTGCGCCGAGCGCTTTGCCACTGATGAGCGCCTGCGCCGCATCCGCGCCGAAGAGCCCTGGTTGCCCGCAATCCTCGATGATCACGAACGGTTGCGGCGCATGCCGCTCGGCTCGCTCGCCCATGCTTATTGCGATTTCATGGAGCGCGAGAACCTTTCGGCCCAAGGGCTGGTCGAGGAATACGAGAAATTCGCCGAGCCGGGCCTTCGCCACGATGACCTGGCCGAATGGACCCAGGACCGCACGCGCGACACGCACGATCTGCTGCACGTGCTGACAGGCTATGGACGCGATGCGCTGGGCGAGGCCTGCGTGCTGGCGTTTACCTATGGGCAGGAGCCTTCGCTGGGCAATCTGTTCATCGCCTATCCGGTCGGGCTGACCATCCTGACCGGCGGCGGCTGGGGCGCGCCAGTGCTGCGTGCGATCCATGAAGGGCAGCGGCTCGGCCGCAATTGCAAGCACTTGATCGAGGAATCCGTGCTTGAACTCCTCCCCTTGCGCGTGTCCGAAGTGCGCCAGCGCCTCGGGATCGGGGATACCGTGCTCTACAACCGGTGCCACCAGATCTGGCGTTCGCGGAACATCGATCCCTATACGCTGATGGCGGGCGGGGCTGCGGCCTGAGGCCAAGGTGGAGGCCAAGGTTTGGGCGATATCCAGATAGTTTCAAAAAAAATGCAAAAACCGTTTGACGACTCACAAGCTCGTCCGTATCTGACCGGCCTCCGGCAGGGAGATGCGGTTTTGCTTCTTCTTCCACCGGTCGCCAACATAGACGGACGCCATGTCCCCCGGTAGGAAAATCGGGGATCGATGGTTGTCCGCCAAATTGTGTCTGGTGGCT
>NZ_JAIXPP010000070.1 GCF_027486195.1 Novosphingobium sp. | reverse complement strand
TCGATGTGTACGCTCCACGCCAACAGCCCGCGCGAATGCCTTGGCCGTATGGAAAACATGATCCTGATGGGCGACATCAAGATCCCCAAGGAAGCCATCAGCCGCCAGATCGCCGAATCGGTCGATCTCATCGTGCAGGTCAAGCGCCTGCGCGACGGTTCGCGCCGCACCACCAACATCACCGAGGTGATCGGGATGGAAGGCGATGTGATCGTGACGCAGGAACTGTTCAAGTTCGAGTATCTCGACGAGAACGAGGACGGCAAGATCATCGGCGAATTCCGCCCCTCGGGCCTGCGTCCCTATACGCTCGAAAAGGCCCGCCAGTTCGGGTTCGATCAGGCCTACCTCGAGGCCTGCCTCTAACCTGGCAGCGTAAACGCTTGATCCGCGTAGCCCCTGCCTTATGGGCGGGGGCCATGCCGCCCACGCAACGCCCGATCTATGCGCTCGCCCTGCGCCTTTTGGCCATGGCGGCAATTTCGGTCATGTTGCTGCTGGTCAAGCTGAGCGGCGAACATGGCATCTGGCTGCCCGAAACCCTGTTCTGGCGCCAGTTCTTCCCCGGCATTGCCCTGCTGGGCTGGCTCGCGGCGCGGGGACAGATCGGCCGCCTGGCCACGAAGCGCCCCTGGATTCACGCGCGGCGCGCGCTGATCGGCGGGCTCGGCATGTTCCTGACGCTCGGCGTGGTGCAGATACTGCCGCTGGCGGAAGCAACTGTACTGGGCTTCACCGCACCGATCTTCGCGGTGCTGCTGGCGGTCGTGCTGCTGCGCGAAAAGGTGGGCATCTGGCGGTGGACTGCCGTGCTCCTCGGGCTCGCCGGTGTTGTCATCATCGCCGGCCCCGACCGCGCACACCTTCCGCTGCTGGGCCTTGCAACGGGGATCGGCGCCGCCTTCATGGTGGCGCTCATCTCGATCCAGCTGCGCGATCTCGGCCGCACCGAAGAGCCGGTGAGCGTGGTGTTCTGGTTTTCCGCCTTCTGCACCCCGCCGTTCGCGCTGTTCATGCTGCACACTGGCTTGCCGCATCACGACCTTGCGGGCTGGGCCATGCTTGCCGGAATCGGTGCGACGGGGCTCATGGCGCAGCTGCTGATGACGGCGGCGCTGCGCTATGGCAGCGTCTCGAGCGTCATCGTCATGGACTATTCGCAGTTTGGATGGGCGACGCTGTGGGGCTGGCTGTTCTTCGCGCACCTGCCCCCGGCGCAGACCTGGATCGGCGCCCCCGCGATCATCGCGGCGGGGCTGATCATCGCCTGGCGCGAACAGGTGCGCGGCAGCCGCGCCGGGGAGCGCTCTCCCGCTGCCTAGTTGACCTGCCGCTCCATGCCCTCCCAATAGGGTTCGCGCAGATTGCGCCGCAGGATCTTGCCCGAAGGATTGCGGGGGAGCGCGGGGATCACGTCGACCGACTTGGGCACCTTGAACCCGGCGATGCGCTCGCGGGCCCAGGCGATCACACTGGCCTCATCCACCTCGCAGCCCTCGCGCGGGACGACGCAGGCCTTCACCGCCTCACCCCAGCGCGCATCGGGCACACCGATCACCGCAACTTCGGCGACCTGCGGATGGCCATAGATCGCGCTTTCGACTTCGGCCGGGTAGACGTTCTCGCCGCCCGAGATGATCATGTCCTTGATGCGGTCCTGGATGAAGATGTAGCCATCCTCGTCCATGTAGGCAGCATCGCCGGTGCAGATCCAGCCATCGGCGGTCATCGTCTTCGCGGTCGCCTCGGGTAGCTGCCAGTAATGCAGCATGTTGGCGGGGGAGCGGATCTGGATCTCGCCCACCGTGCGGCGAGGCACTTCGTTTCCGGCGGGATCGGTGATGCGGATTTCCACCCCCGGGCAGGCTTTGCCCGCCGAGCGCATCCGCTCATTGCCAGCCAGATCATGATCCCACGGCGGCAGCACCGCGATGGTTCCGGTCGTCTCGGTCATCCCGTACATCTGGATGAAATCGGCGTTGGGAATCGTGGTGACCGCCTGCCGCAGCAGTTCGAGCGGGATCGGGGCGGCGCCGTACATAACGTATTTGAGGTGGGTGAAATCCGTTTCAGCGGCTTTGGGATGCTGGATCAGCATCTGCAGTGCGGCGGGCACGATGAAGAACCGGGTGATTCCCTGCCCGATAGCCTTGAGCGCACCCTCGGCGGTAAATTCAGCCTGCACGATCGCTCGCGCGCCGCCGCAGAAGGCCATGGTGCCCAAACCCGTTCCGCCGATATGCGCGCAAGGCATGCAGACAAGAATAGCATCGTCCGGGGTCCACTGCGCCCACGGCAGTTCAGCCTCGAGCGCGGGCCCGCGCAGCCCCATGAAATTGCGCTGGCACAGCACCGCACCCTTGGGCTTGCCGGTGGTACCGGACGTGTAGAGCTGGAGAAATGCCGCATCCGGTTCAGCCGCGTCAATCGGGTCGGCAGGGCATGCGGGGATCGCAGCGCGTGCTTCGCCTTCCTCGATCACGCCGGGCTTCTGGGGTGCAGCGGCGGCGAGTTCATGCGAGACGGCCTCGAATCCCTCACCCGCAAACACCAGCTTCGCGCGCGTGTCCTCAAGGATATAGGCCATCTCGGCCGGGGCGAGCCGCCATCCGATCGGCACCATCACCACGCCGATGCGCCCGCAGGTCAGCAGCATCTGGAAATAGAGATCGCAGTTCTTGCCGATCCAGGCGATTCGGTCCCCCTTCGCCACGCCGTGTTCGCGCAGGAACGCTGCATACCGACGTGAGAACAGTTCGAGCTGCGCAAAGGTCGTTTTGCGGCCATCCTGCTCGTGCGAGACTGCGTCCGGCGTCTGCTCGGTCCAATATCGGAAGAACGCGTCGAAAGTCTCGAAGCCTGCTGTCTCGCGCATATACCGGTCCTCACCCTCATGCCGCGTCGGAACCTTGGGGGTTTCCACACGTTATCCTGCCTCATGCAGGGCACATGCAGCCCTGCTTGGGCGCGCGGCTTAATCAGCCGATTAAAGGGATAACGAACATGGTACGCAAGGTGATTTTTTCCGTGGCACTTGCCAGCCTGCTATTGGGCACGGCCGCCTGCAACACCGTGAAAGGCGCGGGACGAGATATCGAATCGGTGGGTAAGGCCGGTTCCGATGCAATCCACAACTAGACGTTGCTGAGGCCTTCGGGCCGCTCTCCGAAGAGCCTCGCGTAGCAATCCATCGCATACTTGTCGCTCATGCCGGCCATGAAGTCGGCGATATGGCGGCTGCGTGCAGGTTCGCTCTCCGGCAGGCTCTCGCGCCAGCTTTCGGGGAGGTTTTCCGGCGCGGCGCGATAGGTCGCAAAGAGGCGCGCGATCACCGCGCGCGCGCGGTCGGCCGTGCCGACCTGCTCGGGATGCAGATAGAGCGACTTGTACATGAAGGCCTTCAAGGTGCGTTCTTCCGCCGCCATCGCGGGTGAGAAGCCAGCAAGTGTGCGGCCTGCAGTGCGCACTTCATCGCAGGTCTGCGCGCCACTCTCCTTCAGCCGCCGCTGCGTTTCGCCGATGACGTCGTTGACCATGCGGCCGATCTGCCCGCGCACCAGTTCGCGCAGCAGGCGGTCGCGCGGGGCGCCGGGGAAGCGGGCCTCGATATCGCGCCACTGGGCTTCGAGCGACGGCAGTGTGAGCAGCGTATCGAGCGTGAGGAACCCGGCGCGCAGACCATCGTCGATATCGTGGTTATCATAGGCGATATCGTCGGAAATCGCCGCGACTTGCGCCTCGAGCGAGGCGTGTTGCGCCAGATCGAGCGGGAGGGCGGCGTCGAGTTCGGCGAGCGCCCACGTCGGATGGTAGACCGGGCCATTGTGCTTCGCGAGGCCCTCCAGCAGTTCCCAGGTGAGATTGAGGCCATCGTGGCGGGGATAGGGGCTTTCGAGCCGCATCAAAACGCGCAGCGTGTTCGCGTTGTGATCAAAGCCGCCGTGCTCGGCCATCGCTTCTTCCAGCGCATCCTCGCCTGCATGGCCGAACGGCGGATGGCCGATATCATGCGCAAGGCAGAGCGCTTCGGTGAGATCCTCGTCCAGCCCCAACGCGCGGGCAATCACGCGGCCGATCTGCGCGACTTCGAGGCTGTGGGTGAGACGCACGCGGTAGTGATCGCCATCGGGCGCGATGAACACCTGCGTCTTGTGGCGCAGGCGGCGGAACGCGATGGAGTGGATAATGCGGTCGCGGTCGCGCTGGAACACGCTGCGGGGGCCGCGTACGGTTTCTCCGGCCAGCGTGAATTCGCGGCCGCGCGAGCGTTCGGGATCGCAGGCCCAGGGTGCGCGCTCCGTCACGACGTGACCTGCATGTTCGAGCTAGACCTCCAGGCTAAGCGGATGTCGCGCCCTAGCCCGGCTTCCTCTCGGGCGCCAGACCACTGGCGCAAAGCAGCGCGGAACTGACGGTGACTTCGACCAGTTGCCGGTCACCCACGCGGCGGACGGTTATCACGTAGTCCGCAATGGAGCGCTTGGGGCTTTGCAGCGCTTGCAACTTGCGCAGCTGGCCGAGCGTGAGTCGGTCGGTCATCCGCTCAGCCATGCAGGCTGCGTTGGGCTGCGAGAGGCCTGCGTCCATCAAGGCCGAGCGCACGCGCCCTTCGGCCAGCTTGGCCGGGGCGCAGCCTGCCAGCGCAATTGCCAGCACGGCTGCGATCCCCGACCAGCACCGCATCAGTGGGCAAGCGCCTTGTTGATGTCCTCGACCATCTTCTTGGCGTCGGCGAGGAGCATCATGGTCTGGTCCATGTAGAACACATCGTTGTCGACGCCGGCATAGCCCACGCCGCCCATCGAGCGCTTGATGAACATGACCGTCTTGGCCTTGTCGACGTCGAACACGGGCATGCCGTAGATCGGCGAGGACTTGTCGGTCTTTGCCGCCGGATTGACCACGTCGTTGGCGCCGATGATGAACGCGACATCGGCCTGCGCGAACTCGCCGTTGATGTCCTCGAGTTCGAAGACTTCATCATAAGGCACGTTCGCTTCGGCGAGCAGCACGTTCATGTGGCCGGGCATGCGCCCCGCGACAGGGTGGATGGCGTACTTGACGTTGACGCCGGACTTCTTGAGCAGATCGCCCATCTCGCGCAGCACGTGCTGGGCCTGCGCCACCGCCATGCCGTAGCCCGGGATGATGATGACGTTTTCGGCTTCCTTCATCAGGTAGGCCGCGTCTTCCGCTGCGCCGCGCTTCCACGGACGCTGGACCTTGGCTGCGCCGCCGCTGCTTGCTTCAGGCGCTGCTCCAAAGCCGCCTGCGATCACCGAAATGAAGCTGCGGTTCATCGCCTTGCACATGATGTACGAGAGGATCGCACCCGACGAGCCTACGAGCGCGCCGGTGATGATCATCGCGGTGTTGTGGAGCGTGAAGCCCATCGCCGCCGCGGCCCAGCCCGAGTAGGAGTTGAGCATCGAGACGACGACCGGCATGTCCGCGCCGCCGATCGGGATGATCAGCAGGAAGCCGATGGCGAAGCTGAGCGCGGTGATCACCGCAATCACCCACGGGCTCTGGTCCACGGTGAAGTAGCCGACAAGGCCAATGATCCCGAGCAAGGTGCCCAAATTGATGGCGTGACGACCGGGCAGCATGATCGGCGAACCGCTCATGTTGCCGTTGAGCTTGAGGAACGCGATGACCGAGCCCGAGAAGGTAATCGCACCGATAGCGATGCCGAGGCCCATCTCGATGCGGCTCTGCACCTCGATCACCCCGTCCGGCCCGGCAATGCCGAACGCGATGGGGTTGAGGTAAGCAGCAAGGCCGACGAGCACGGCAGCCATGCCGACGAGGCTGTGGAAGGCAGCCACGAGCTGCGGCATGTCGGTCATCTTGATCTTGCGCGCCGTGACGAAGCCGAGGCCGCCGCCGACCGCAATCGCGCCCGCGATCTCAGGCAGGCTGGCGAGGCCGTGCGTTGCCAGCGTGGTGACCATCGCAATGGTCATGCCGATCATGCCATAGCGGTTGCCCGCACGCGACGTGGCGGGGCTCGAAAGCCCGCGCAGCGCCATGATGAACAGGACGCCCGCAACCAGATAGGCGAGCATGGCCCAGGGAGGAGTGGTGATGTGCTCCATCACTTCTTCTCCTTCTTCTTGTACATCGCCAGCATGCGCTCGGTGACAGCAAAGCCGCCGAAGATGTTGACGCTGGCCAGCACCACGGCCAGCAGCCCCAGCCACTTGGAAACGACCGATCCCTCAGCAGCGCCGGCAACCAGCGCGCCGACGACGATGACCGAGGAGATGGCGTTGGTAACCGCCATCAGCGGCGTGTGGAGCGCGGGCGTGACCGACCATACCACGTAATAGCCCACGAAGCAGGCCATCACGAACACGCTCAGGATTGAAATGAAGTCCATGTTCTAAAGCCCCCTCACCCGAGCAGTCGTTCGTTGACGACCTTGCCGCCTTGCGTCAGCCGGATCGCATTGCCGATTTCCTCGTCGAGCACGGGCTTGCCCTGCTCCTTGTCCCAGAAGGCGGACAGGAAATTGAACAGGTTCCGGCTGAACAGCGCCGAGGCGTCTGCGGCAAGATGCGTGGCGGTGTTGGAATAGCCGATGATCTTGACGCCGTGCTTTTCGACCACCTCGTCCGCGACCGATCCCTCGACATTGCCGCCCGATGCGACGGCGAGGTCGAAGATCACCGAGCCGGGCTTCATCGTTGCGATCTGGGCATCGGTGATCAGGCGCGGTGCCGGGCGGCCCGGAATCAGCGCGGTGGTGATCACGATATCCTGCTTGGCAATGTGGCTGGAAACCAGTTCGGCCTGCGCCGCCTGGTATTCCGGGCTCATTTCGGTGGCATAGCCGCCCGCGCCTTCACCCTCGATCCCCGCGACGTTCTCCACGAAGATCGGCTTGGCGCCGAGCGACTGGATCTGCTCCTTGGTGGCCGAGCGCACGTCCGTGGCGGAAACCTGCCCGCCAAGGCGGCGCGCGGTGGCGATCGCCTGAAGGCCGGCCACGCCGACGCCCATGACGAAGACCTTGGCCGCCGAAACGGTGCCTGCCGCGGTCATCATCATCGGGAACGCGCGGCCATAAAGGTCCGCCGCCACGATCACCGCCTTGTAACCGGCGAGGTTCGATTGCGAGGAGAGGATATCCATCGACTGCGCGCGTGTGATGCGCGGCATGAACTCCATCGCCAGCGCCTCGTACCCGGCAGCGGCATAGGCATCGACGCGCTCGCGCTTGGCGAAGGGTTCGAGCCCGGCGACGATCCACGCCCCGGGATTGGCCCCGGCGAGAAGATCGACTTCCGGCCCCTGCACGCCCAGCACGATATCCGCGCCGGCTGCCGCCCCGCTCGCCACGATCTCGGCGCCAGCGGCCTGATAGGCCTCATCGCTGATCGAGGCGGTCATGCCTGCACCCGTTTCCACGCGCACGGCAGCACCGAGACCGATGAATTTCTTCACCGTCTCGGGCGTCGCCGACACCCGGTTCTCACCGCTGGCCCGCTCGCGCAGGACCGCGATCGTTGTTGTCGCCCCCATGCGCGAGCTCAGGCGATCAGGTACATGACGAAGAGCACGATCACTGCGATCACCGGCGTGGCAATCTTGACCATGCCGACGAAGCCTTCGTAGGTGGCCGTCGCTGCCTTCATGTTGTTCCCGGCATTGTTCGTGGCGCCCATGACAAACCCTTCCTGATTGCGTTTAAACGACCAATTGATCGCATCCTCTAGCGGCGGCGCAACCCCGGCTCAAGCGGAACCGGAGGGTTTGCACTTAATCTGGTCTTTACCCAATTGGGCTAGACCCCGGCACTATGCAAAAGGACCGGGAAAGCCATGGCAGAGCCCACTGATCGGCTGCTCATGCTGATTGACGACGAACCAGCGCAGTGCCGCCTCATCTCGGCACTGGCCGCGCGTGAAGGCTGGCGCACGATCATCGCTCGCGATTCCGAGACGGCGATTGCCACGCTCGGCACGCGGCAGGGCATGCAGCTCGACGCAATCATTCTGGATCAATGGGTTCCGGGTGACAGCGCGTGCGCCCTGATCGCCGAGCTCAAGGCGCGTCGGCCCGCGCTGCCCATCCTCATGATCACCACCAGCGCTTCGCCGCTGCTCGCGGTGGAGGCGATGCGTGCGGGTGCTTCGGACTATCTGATCAAGCCGGTTGCGCCCGACCGGCTGCTCCAGGCTCTGCGCACGGCGACCCGGCGCGAGGAATCGCCCGAAGAGCTGCAACCGCTCACCGAAAAGTTCACCGGCACGCTCGATTTCGATTCGATGATCGGTGCTGCCCCCAGCTTCCGCGCCGCGCTGGCCGTCGCGGCAAAGGCCGCGCGGACCCAGAACACCGTGCTGATCGAGGGCGAAAGCGGCACCGGCAAGGAAATGCTGGTGCGGGCGATGCATGCGGCCAGCCCGCGCGCCAAGGCGCCCCTGCGCATCGTCAATGCCGGCGGCATTCCCGCCAACCAGATCGAATCGGTGCTTTTCGGCCACGAGAAAGGCGCCTTCCCCGGCGCGTTCGAGCGCCATGTCGGCACGCTGCAACATGCCGATGGCGGCACGCTGGTGATCGACGAGATCGATCGGCTGTGTCTTTCGGCGCAGGCCCGGCTCGCCCAGTTCCTCCAACGCGGCGATATCCAGCCCATCGGCGCGCGCCACAGCTTCCGGCTCGACGTGCGGGTCATCGTGTGCAGCAACGCCGCGCTGGATGATCTGGTCGAAGCACAGTTGTTCGATCCGGCTCTGCTCGAAGCGTTGAGCACGGTTCACGTGCACCTTCCGGCCCTGCGTGAGCGTGCGGCGGACATTCCGGCGCTTGCCCGCCACTTCCTGACACGCATCGGCGAACAGCCTGGCCTGAGGCCGCTTGGCATCACCGATGGCGCGCTGGCGTTGCTTGCGGCCTACGACTGGCCGGGCAATGTCCGCCAGCTGCAAGCGACCCTGTTCCGCGCCGCCGTGTTCTGCGACGGCGAGGCGCTGACCGCTCAGGACTTCCCCAACCTGTCGAACATGATCGGCGAAACGCCGCGATCCGCGCCCGCCCAGAGCGAAGGCGCGGGGGTCACGCTCTATGCTGCGGACGGCAACTTGCGCCCGCTGGAAGAGATCGAGGCCGACGTGATCCGCCTCGCCATCGGCCACTATCGCGGGCGCATGACCGAAGTCGCGCGGCGGCTCGGGATCGGACGCTCGACGCTCTATCGCAAGCTTTCGGAGCTCGGGATCGACAACGTCGCTTGATGCGGATGCGTCCCGGAGGTTAGCTTGCCGTCATGGCAGGCGACTTCGACTTTTCGGGCAAGACGATCCTCATCACGGGTGCCGCGTCCGGCATCGGCGCGGCCTGCGCCCGCTGGCTTGATGCGCGCGGCGCGGCCGAACTGGTGCTGGTCGATCTCGACCGGCCCGGACTCGATACCCTTGGCCTCTCGTGCAAGGTGCGGCCATACGGCGGGAATGTGAGCGATCCGGCGCTGTGGGCATTGATCTCCAGCGAGATCGGGCGGCTCGACCACGCCGTGATCAACGCCGGCGTGCCCGGCCCCGGCAAGCCCATCGTGGATCTCGACTTCAGCGATTGGCGCGACACCATGTCGGTAAACCTCGATGGCGCGTTCCTTGCCTTGCGCTGTGCCATGCAGAGCATGATGCACGCCTCACCGGACGAAGCCGCGCGCGCAGGCTCGATCGTGCTGACCAGCTCGGTATCGGGCATCAGCGGGAAAGCCCCCATCGATTACGGCGCGTCCAAGGCCGCGATGGCCCAGATGGCGCGGATTGCTGCCAACGAAGGCGCACCCCATGGCATCCGCGTCAACGCGATCGCGCCTGGCGGGGTGGACACGCCGATCTGGGACAAGATGGAGTTCATTCGCCAGGAAAGCGAGCGTCTCGGCAGCCGTGAAGCGGTGCTTGCTGCCCTGGCGCAGCAGACTTCGCCGCTCGGCAGGTTTGCGAGCGCGGAGGAAATTGCCGGCCAGATCGGCTTCCTCCTCTCCAATATGGCAGCCTCCACCACCGGCGCAGTGCTGGTAAGCGATGGAGGATTCTCGCTCTGAGGATCGATCCGCAATGGCCAGAGCCCGGCATGAAACCGGGTCATCCCGAGGAGAGAGCATGATGGCTGGGCAGAAGCTGCTGGAAGGCATTCGCATTGTTGACCTGACCAGCGTGGTGTTCGGCCCCTATGCCACAGAAACGCTAGCCGATCTTGGCGCGGATGTGATCAAGGTCGAGGTACCGGGGGGCGATATCTTCCGCCATGCCGGCAAGCCTGGCGCGACGCCCGGCATGGGGCCGTGCACGCTCAATCTCAACAAGGGCAAGCGCAGCCTCGCGCTTGATCTGAAGAGCGAGGACGGCAAGGCAGCGCTTGCCGCGCAACTCGCCGAGGCGGACGTGTTCATCCACAATGTGCGCGGCAAAGCGATCGAGCGGCTGGGCTTCGGGTATGAAGCGGTCAAAGCCATCAAGCCCGACATTATCTACGTGCACTGCACCGGCTTCGGCTCGGGCGGGCCCTATAGCGATCTGCAGGCCTACGACGACGTTATCCAGGCCGCGACCGGCACGGCCAATCTACTTGGGCGGGTCGACGGCAATCCGGTTCCGCGCTTTCTGCCCTCCCTCATCGCCGACAAGGTGTCAGGCCTGCACGGCGCCTACGCCGTCATGGCGGCGGTGATCCACAAGCTGCGCTTTGGCGAAGGGCAGTTCGTTGAAGTGCCGATGTTCGAAGCATTCACGCATTTCATGATGCAGGAGCACCTTTACGGGCAGACGCTGGTGCCACCAAAGGAACCCGCCGGTTATCCGCGTCAGCTCGATCCGTTCCGCCAGCCCTTCCCCGCCAAGGACGGCTATGTGGTGATCGTGCCCTATACGCCCGATGCGATCGATACCGTGATCGAACTGCTCGAAGCGCCCGAGCTCGCCGTGGACCCGCGCTTCATCGACTACCCCTCGCGCATGCGCAACATCAGCGAATTCTACGAGGAAATGGCCAAGCGCACGCCGAAGCTGACCATGGCGGAATGGGCTGCAAAGATGGCCGAGCACCAGATCCCGGCGATGCCGGTGCGCGATCTCGATGACGTGACCGAGGATCCGCACCTCAAGGCGGTCGATTTCTTCCAGCAGCGCACCCACCCGACCGAGGGCGAATACCTCAAGATGCGCAGCCCGGTGACCTTCTCGGTGGGGAGCTTCGAGGTGAAGCCCGCGCCGCGGATCGGCGAGGACAACGAGGCGCTTGGCGCGCCGCCGCTGCCGGTCAAGCGCCGAGCTGGCTGAAGTCCGTCAGCGCCGCATCGCGCAGGCCGCGCCAGACGCGCAGGGCCTGCACCGTCTCCGCCACATCGTGGACGCGGACCATCTGTGCGCCCGCATCGAACCCTTTCGCCGCCAGCAGCAGCGAGCCGCCAAGCCGCTGGTGCGCTGGTGCCTCGCCCGACAGCGCGCCGATCATCCGTTTGCGGCTGGCCCCCAGCAGCAGTGGCTGGCCGAGCGAATGGAACAGCGGCAGCGCGTTGATCAGCGCCAGATTCTCGGCAAGCGACTTTCCGAAACCGATGCCGGGATCGAGCAGGATCTTCTCGCGCGCGATGCCCCCTGCCACCGCCGCATCGCGGCGTTCGCGCAAGCCATCGAACACATCGAGGACCACGTCGGCATAGTGGCCATCGGCATGAAGGTCCTTTTCCGCGCCGGGCGCGTGCATGAGCACAACCGGCACGCCGCTGGCCGCGACAACTTCCATCGAGCGCGGATCGTGGCGCAGCGCGGAGACATCGTTGACGATATGCGCACCCGCCGCGAGTGCCTCGGCGATCACGGTCGAGCGGCGGCTGTCGATGGAAATGGCAGCGCCGCTTGCGGCCAGCTTGGCGATGACCGGAACGACGCGCTTGACCTCGTCGCCTTCCCAGACGGCCGGGGCGCCGGGACGAGTTGATTCGCCGCCAACGTCGATGATCGCCGCGCCTGCCTCCAGCATGCCTGCGGCATGTTCCAGCGCGGCCTCCGGCTTGTCGAGAAACTTGCCGCCATCGGAAAAGCTGTCGGGCGTGACGTTGAGAATGCCCATGACCTGCGGCTGATCGAGCCGCAGCATGCGCGCGCCGCAGATAAGGGGGCCGTGTAGGGCCTTGAGATTGGCCCACTGCGCTGCGGCTTCGGCCGCCAGCGCGTCGGGAAGCGCGCCCAGCACGGCGTTCGCCTCGTCAGCACTGAAGCGGCGCCGCGAGACGACCTTGCCGCCATCGCGCACGATCAGAGCAAAGCGCGACACATAGACAAGCCCGCCGGCAAGGCGGATCGCTCCGCCCTCCTCGCTCTGCGGACTCTCGGCAAAGGCGATCGGGCGGATGTAGAGTTTTTGCGCCATGGCAGCGGTCTAGCGCGCGCGGCGGCGCGCGGCGAGGCGAACCGCAAGCAGGACCATCCCCTTGGTCCAGCGCGCATGGCAGCGCAGCACCAGCGGATCGGGCATCAAGCCCAGCAGCGGCAGCATGTCAGTCCTCGACCGCAAGCAGATAGAGCTGGCGCAGCGCATCAAGCGGCTTGACCTCGCCCTCGTGCTCGATGTGCCAGAAGGTCCAGCCATTGCAGGCCGGCGCGCCTTGCACCGCCGAGCCGACCCCGTGAATCGAGCCGGACGCGGCTTCGGAGAGGATCGAACCATCGGCGCGTACATTCGCGGTCCAGCGGCGCTTGCGATCGAACAGCTGTGCGCCCGGCGCGATCATGCCGCTTTCGACAAGCTGGCCGAACGCGACGCGCGGTGCGCTGCGCTTGCTCATCATCGTGGTGAGCGCGCTTTCATCGAGCGGGAGCGCAGCCGCGATGCGTTCTTCGGCCACCGCGATGTAGCTTTCTTCGCGCTCGCAGCCGATCCATTCGCGGCCGAGGCGGCGGGCGACCGCACCGGTGGTGCCGGTGCCGAAGAAGGGATCGAGCACGACATCGCCGGGCTTGGTCGTCGCCAGCATAACACGGTAAAGCAGCGCTTCGGGCTTCTGCGTCGGGTGCGCCTTCACGCCGTCCTTGCGGATTCGCTCCGGGCCGCCGCAGATGGGGAGTACCCAGTCAGACCGCATCTGCAGTTCGTCGTTGAGCGTCTTCATCGCCCGGTAATTGAAGGTGTACTTCGCCTTCTCGCTGCGCGAGGCCCAGATCAGCGTTTCGTGCGCGTTGGTGAAGCGGGTGCCCTTGAAATTGGGCATCGGATTGGCCTTGCGCCAGACGATGTCGTTGAGGATCCAGAAGCCCAGATCCTGCAGCAGCGCGCCGACGCGGAAGATGTTGTGATACGATCCGATCACCCAGATCGCGCCATCGGGCTTCAACAGCCGGCGTGCCTCGGTGAGCCATTCGCGGGTGAAAGTGTCATAGCGCTCGAAGCTGTCGAACTTGTCCCAATCGTCGGTAACGGCATCGACATGGCTGCCATCGGGCCGCGCGAGATCGCCGCCAAGTTGCAGATTGTAGGGCGGATCGGCGAAGATCAGGTCGATCGAGCCGGAAGGCAGTTCGCGCATCCGTTCGATGCAGTCACCGCGCAGGATCTGCCCGAGCGGAAGCGCCAGTTTGCTGACCGCTGCCGCTGCATTGCTGCGCAGCGCACGCGCTGCCGCCTTCGCCTGACGTTCCTTTGCCAGAACCACCATCGCTGCCTTGTCCCCTGCTGATGCAGCCCGACTGGTGAATCATCCGGGACTCGCCGTCAAGCGGCGACTCGCCGGATTTTGGCGAGTCGCGACACCTAGCAGGGTGAGAACGGAACGAGTCCGCGTCTATATCTGGAGTCCGCCTGATCCGCCGCACGCCATATCTGGTGGGTGTGGCTGGCCGGATTCACCGGCGAAAAAAGTTTCGGCGGGCTCAGCCGATGACCGCCGCCACCGGAGCAAAGCTGCGGCGATGATGGGGGGTCGCACCGTGGAGGCGCAGGGCGGACAGGTGCTCCGCGGTTCCATACCCCGCGTTGCGCTCCCAGCCATAGTGCGGAAACACCTCGGCTGCGGCGCGCATCAAGCGGTCCCGGTGCTCCTTGGCAAGGATCGATGCGGCGGAAATGCAAGGTTCGCTGGCATCACCCTTCACAATGGCCCGCGCGGGCCAGACCCAGTCCGCGCAGCGCTTAGCCGGTGTCATGTTACCATCGACCAGCACGATGCCGATCCCGCTTTCGCCCAGCTGCGCGGCAAGCGCGGCCACGGCGCGGGTCATCGCCAGCATCGTCGCGGCGAAGATGTTAAGCCGGTCGATCTCCTCCACCTCGGCGATGCCAAGGGCCCAGTGGCAGGTCTCCCGGATCGCAGGCTCTAGCCTCGCGCGGCGCGCAGCGCTGAGCACCTTGGAATCGGCCAGTCCCTTGGGCGGCGCGGCCCCAAGTACGACGGCGGCGGCCACAACTGGCCCCGCGAGCGGCCCGCGCCCCGCTTCGTCGACACCCACGACCAACCCGGATTGCAAAGCCGGTCCGTTTCCGGCGCTGACAGCGATCCCGTTCGCTGGCATGGTGGCCGGCATGAAAAGATCAGTCTCGACGGGTTTGGCCATGGCCGCCCTCTTCTCCGAAAAGCCCGTCAATCTCAAGCTGGCCGGGAGCTTGTCCCTTGCCCTTTGACCCCGGCCGCGTCGATTGCTGGATCTTCGACCTCGATTACACGCTCTATCCCCCAGCCTGCGGCCTGTTCGGCCAGATCGACCAGCGCATGGGCCAGTTCATCGCCAATCTGCTCGGCTGCGATGCGACCGAGGCGCGCCGGGTGCAGAAGATGTACTTCCACGATCACGGCACCACGCTGGCCGGACTGATGCATTACCACTCTATCGACCCGCGCGAGTTCCTCGATTTTGTGCACGATGTCGACATGTCGGTGCTGGCGCAGGCCCCCCGCCTTGCCGAGCGTATCGCTGCCCTGCCCGGGCGGCGGCTGATCTTCACGAATGGCGACAAACCCTATGCCGAACGGGTGCTGTCCGCGCTCGGCCTCGATGGTCTGTTCGAGGGCATGTGGGATGTCATCGCGATGGACTACAAGCCCAAGCCCGAACCGTCCGCTTACCATGGGCTGATCGAGGCGTTCGGCTTTGATCCCGAGCATGCGGTCTTCGTCGAGGATTCAGCGCGCAACCTGCCGCCGGCCAAGGCGCTGGGCATGCAGACTGTCTGGATCGATTGCGCCAGCGAATGGGGCGACCGGGCCAAGGACGATGCCGCGATCGATCTCGTCATCGACGATCTGCCGCAATGGCTCGATTCGCTTGCCCGCGAGCGTGCGCTCGGTTAGGCCGCGCGCTCTGATTTCCCCGGGAGCCCCGATCATGACCGCAGAGCTGCAGGCCGCCATCGAAACCGCGTGGGAGGACCGCGCCAACGTCACGCCCGCGAGTGCTGCGGTGCGCGAAGTGGTGGATGCCGCTCTCGAACTGCTGGATAGCGGCAAGGTCCGCGTGGCCGAAAAGGTAGACGGGGAATGGACCGTCAACCAATGGCTCAAGAAGGCAGTACTGCTCTCGTTCCGCCTCAATGACAACGCGGTGATCGAGCATGGTGCAGGCGGCGCGCCGGCCTACGACAAGGTTCCCTCGAAGTTCGCAGGCTGGGGCGAGAACCGCTTCCGCGAGGCGGGTTTCCGCGTGGTTCCCGGTGCGGTCGCGCGGCGCGGGGCGCATATCGCCAAGGGCGTGGTCTTGATGCCGAGCTTCGTGAACATCGGCGCCCGCGTGGATGAAGGCACGATGGTCGATACCTGGGCAACGGTCGGCTCCTGCGCGCAGATCGGCAAGAACGTGCATATCTCCGGCGGCGCCGGGATCGGCGGGGTGCTCGAACCGCTGCAGGCTGGCCCGGTGATCATCGAGGACGGCGCCTTCATCGGCGCGCGCTCCGAAGTCGCCGAAGGCGTGATCGTGGGCGAAGGTGCTGTCCTTTCGATGGGCGTGTACCTCGGTGCCTCGACCAAGATCGTCGACCGGGCGACGGGCGAGGTCCACATGGGCCGCGTGCCGCCCTATGCCGTGGTCGTGCCCGGCGCCATGCCCGGCAAGCCCCTGCCCGATGGTACGCCCGGGCCGTCGCTCTACTGCGCCGTGATCGTGAAGACGGTCGATGCGCAGACCCGCAGCAAGACCGGTATCAACGAATTGCTGCGCGACTGAGCCGCATCCGCACCCTGACGCGCTGGGTTCTGGCGCTGCTCTACGCGCTGGCCGGGGTGCTGCATCTGCTTGCCCCCCGCCCATTCCTCGGCATCATGCCGACATGGGTGCCGCAGCCCGAACTGGTGATCGCGCTGACCGGCGTGGCCGAACTGGCGGGTGCGGCGGGCTTGCTTCAACCGTGGTCTCCGGCTTTGCGCCGGGCTGCAGGCTGGGGCCTCGCGGCTTATGCCGTCTGCGTATTCCCGGCCAACATCGTTCACTTCATCCGCGACATGGCGCGGCCCGATCACGGACTGGGCCTTGGCTATCATGTGCCGCGGATGTTTCTGCAGCCGGTCCTCGTGTGGCTGGCCTTATGGGTTTCGGGCGTCCTGCCCTTTCGGGAAGCGAACAAGTCATGAGCGGCGATGAAGACTACGTCTACGACGAAGACAGTGGTGAGTGGCTGCCGGCATCCGAGCTTGCCGCCAAGCGCGCGGCGGAAGGCACTGTTGAGGTGCGCGATGCGGTGGGGAACCTTCTTGCGGATGGTGACCAGGTCACACTGATCAAGGATCTTGAAGTCAAGGGCGCGGGGCAAACGCTGAAGCGCGGGACGCTGATCAAGTCGATCCGCCTGACCGGCGACGCACAGGAAATCGACTGCCGGTTCGACGGGATCAAAGGCCTCGTGCTGCGCGCCGAGTTCGTGAAAAAGCGCTGATCTTCGCTGCCCTTGTTCGGCCTCGGTGCGCGCGTAGATCGGAGGACGGAACAGGCAAGTTGCGTGTTTTGCAACTGGAGCGGCGTTCATTACATTTGCGGGCAATTGTGCGCTGCACCATATCGCTCTCAACAAGAAAACAGGGGTGCTCGAAGGCAAATTCTTCCGATTTTCAAGGAGATTTTGCCATGTTTCTCAAGTCCTTCCAGATCGCTGCCGCTGCTGCCCTGATCGCTGCTCCGGCCCTCGCTCATGCTGACGAGACTGCCGCGAAGTTCACCCACGAGGGTGTGACCTACACCTACACCACGCAAGTGGCTGGCGGCGAGCGAGTGATCCGCGGCACCGCTTTCAACGGCAAGGCCCCGTTCGAACTGCACGTGCGTGGCCGCTACGTGACCGGCACGTTCAACAACCAGGCGGTCGAATTCACGCAGGCCGAAGCCCGCGCGCTCGGCATCCAGGTCGCTTCGAACTGATCCTGACGGGGCAGTAGCTGCCCTGATGGCGAAGACGCTGACAAAGCCCCCGACGAACGCCATTCCGGCGCTCTGCGGGGGCTTTTTCGTGCCCGCTCGCCATGGCCCGCCGGGATTGCTGGCCAAGCAAGGCCCAAAGGCCTAGAGCTGATCTCCGGCCATACCGTCCGGACGGAGAGCGAGCATGGCCAAGAGCCAGAAAAAATCGAACCGCGAAGTGCGCAAGCCCAAGGCGGAAGCACCCAAGAAGCAGAACGCCTCCAATCCCAGCCAGAAGCCGGGTGTGGTCGCCGGGCTCGACAACATGAAGCGCAGCACCTGAACGATCGGGCCTGTCACCAGCGGAAATGCTGTGGCAAGGGCCGACGATGAGCGAGACCCCTGCCCCGCTGCGTATTCTGGTCGATGGCGATGCCTGCCCGGTCAAGGACGAGATCTACAAAGTCGCGTGGCGGCATGAAGTCGCCGTCGTGGTGGTGAGCAATGCCCCCTTCCGCGTTCCGGTGCATCCCCTGGTGCGGCGCGTGGTGGTGAGCGACGGATTCGATGCTGCGGACGACTGGATCGCGGCGGAAGCCACCCCAAGCTGCGTGGTGGTGACCGCCGATATCCTGCTGGCGGATCGCTGCCTCAAGGCAGGTGCGCAAGTGCTGTCTTCCACCGGCAAACCCTTCACCGCCAATTCCATCGGCGGCCAGATCGCCACCCGCGCGATCATGGCGGACCTGCGCGCGGGGGGTGATGTGATCGGTGGGCCGGCCCCGTTCTCCAAGGCCGACCGCTCGCGCTTTCTCTCCGCACTCGATGCGGCACTGGTGCGGCTGAAGCGCCTGTAGCCTGCGTGTTCAGGCTTCGCGGACGTGCTGGCGGAACCAGTCGGCGAGTTCTTCCTCGGTGAGTTCGCCGGCGGCGAGGGCGAGAATGGCGATGACCAATTCGGCGTCGGTCGCGGTAAGCACAAAGCCGTTGAGCATGAGAAAGGTTTCCGCAACGACCGCTGCGGTGCGCTTGTTACCATCAACAAAGGGATGGTTACGAGCAATGCCGTAAGCATAGGACGCGGCTAGCGCGGTGACATCGGGATTGCCGTAATCGGCCAGATTGCGTGGTCGGGCGAAAGCGCTTTCAAGCAGGCCATCATCGCGCGCACCCTCTGCCCCGCCATGTTCGGCAAGCTGTTCGGCATGCGCCGCACGCGCCACTTCGGGCGCAACCCAGATCCAGCCTGTCGGCATGGTTACTTGGCGAGTTCGCGCAAGGCCCGCTTGCGGCGCGCCATGACTTCGCGCGCCGCTGCCATCTGCGCTTCGAAGTCTGGCTCTTCGGCACGCAGTTCGATACCGCCCGGCGTGGTCACGACCGAGAGCGTCTCACCCACCTCTGCGCCGAGGTGCGTGAGCACCTCACGAGGGAGGATGATCCCGGCGGAGTTGCCGATCTTGGTGATCTTGAGGGTCGCGTTCATACGGAGGTTATAACGCCAGGGGGATGAATTGGCAATAAGGACAGCTGCGCAGGCGCGTGTGCCCCTCCAGCCCCAACCCCTCCGTCAGCCCTGCGGGCTGCCACCTCCCCGAGACAAGCTCGGGGAGGGATTGAGGTTATTCCGCAGCCGGCAGGTAAAGCTCACTGCCAGCTTCGCGGTACTTTTCGCTCATTTCGGCCATGCCGGCTTCGGCTTCGGCCTCGTTCGCCACGAACGTCGCGATCTCCGCGTTTTGCTTGGCGGCAAACTCCCGCACTTCCTGCGTGATCTTCATCGAGCAGAACTTGGGACCGCACATCGAACAGAAGTGCGCGGTTTTGGCGCCTTCGGCCGGGAGCGTCTGGTCGTGGTACTGCTCGGCGGTGTCCGGATCGAGGCTGAGGTTGAACTGGTCGCGCCAGCGGAACTCGAAGCGGGCGCGGCTGAGGGCATCGTCGCGCAGCTTGGCAGCCGGGTGGCCCTTGGCGAGGTCCGCAGCGTGGGCGGCGAGCTTGTAGGTGACGACGCCGACCTTGACGTCATCGCGGTCGGGCAGGCCGAGGTGCTCCTTGGGCGTGACGTAGCAGAGCATCGCCGTGCCGAACCACCCGATCATCGCGGCGCCGATGCCGCTGGTGATATGGTCGTAGCCGGGCGCGATGTCGGTCACGAGCGGCCCCAAGGTGTAGAACGGGGCTTCGCCGCAGGCCGCCAGCTGCTTGTCCATGTTCTCCTTGATCTTGTGCATCGGCACGTGGCCGGGGCCTTCGATCATGACCTGAACGTCCTGCTCCCACGCGCGCTTGGTGAGCTCGCCCAGGGTGTAGAGCTCGGCGAATTGGGCTTCGTCGTTGGCATCCGCCACCGAGCCCGGACGCAGGCCATCGCCCAGCGAATAGGCAATGTCGTAGGCCTTCATGATCTCGGTGATCTCGTCGAAGTGCTCGTAGAGGAACGATTCCTTGTGATGCGCGAGGCACCACTTGGCCATGATCGAGCCGCCGCGGCTGACGATGCCCGTCACGCGCTTGGCGGTGAGCGGGATGTAAGGCAGGCGCACGCCGGCGTGGATCGTGAAGTAATCGACGCCCTGCTCCGCCTGCTCGATCAGCGTATCGCGGAAGATTTCCCACGTCAGGTCCTCGGCAATGCCGCCGACCTTTTCGAGCGCCTGGTAGATCGGCACCGTGCCGATCGGCACGGGGCTGTTGCGCAGGATCCATTCGCGCGTGTCGTGGATGTTGCGGCCGGTCGAGAGGTCCATGACGGTGTCCGCACCCCAGCGGACCGACCAGACCATCTTCTCGACCTCGTTCGCAACGTCGGAAGCGACGGCCGAGTTGCCGATATTGGCGTTGATCTTGACGAGGAAGTTGCGACCGATGGCCATCGGCTCGGATTCGGGGTGGTTGATGTTGCTGGGGATGATGGCGCGGCCGCGGGCGACTTCGTCGCGCACGAATTCGGCGGTCACGTAGTCCGGGATCGCGGCGCCCCAGTCCTGCCCATCGCGAACGAGGGCTTCCTTCAATTGACGGCGGCCGAGGTTTTCGCGGATGGCGACATATTCCATCTCGCGGGTGATGATGCCCTGGCGGGCATAATGCATCTGGCTGACATTAGCGCCGGCCTTGGCGCGCAGCGGCTTCTGGACGACATTGGGGAAGCCGGGGACGCCGCCGGAGCGATCAGGGCCGAGCTGGCCGTTGTCCTCGGGCTTCACTTCCCGCGCGCTGTATTCCTCGACATCGCCGCGGCCCATGATCCACTCGCGGCGCAGCTGCGGGAGGCCCTTGGCGATATCGATCACGGCATTGCTGTCGGTATAGGGGCCGGAGGTGTCGTAAACGCGCAAGGGCGGCTCACCCGAAGAGGGTTCGAGCGAGATTTCGCGCATGGCAACGGTGAGGCCCGGAAAGCGCGGGCTTTCGACGTGGATCTTGCGGCTGCCGCGGATCGGGCCAGTGGTGACGCCGATGGGCGTGGCCTGCGGGCCATTTTCGAGACGGGAATTGATATCGGCCATCTTTCACGCTCCTTGAGCGGGCGGAAAGCGGGCGCTTGGCCTCAAGGCCGACCGCTCCCTCCGCCCGTGCTAACGGGTTCAGGTTCGACGGGTCGGGCTGCGTGACCAGCCCCTCTCAGCCGCACTGGCTCCCCGGGGATGGCAGCGGTTTAGAACCAAATCCACCGTGCGTCCACTGCCAAGGCCGGGCGCAATCGGGGCTGGACTTTAATCAGGCGATTAAACATACTTGCGCACAACATCCCGCCACGCAAGCGAGCGGGCCCAAGGAGCAGGACATGGCGAGCCAGACCCTCACGCGTGAACGGGCGATCAACCCTTATGACGTGAGCGCCGATGCGCTCTACACGCAGGACACGTGGCGCGAGCCGTTTGCGTTCCTGCGGCGAGAAATGCCGATCAGCTGGCGGCCGGAGAGCCCGTTCGGCGGGTACTGGTCGGCGGTGACGCTGGAGCACATCCAGGAAATCGAGTTGATTCCGGACGTGTTCTCCTCCTCGTGGAAGCGCGGCAACATTACGATTGCCGAATCGATCAACGAAAGCGAGTTCCCGAATTTCATCGCGCAGGATCCGCCGATCCACACCGCGCAGCGCAAGGTGATCGCGCCTGCCTTCAGCCCGGGGCAGATGATCAAGCTGGAAGCCCAAGTCCGCGAGCGGGCAAAGATGCTGTTCGATGCGCTGCCCCTTGGCGAAACGTTCGACTGGGTGGAGCAACTGGCGATCCCGCAGACGCTGGGCATGCTGTGCAGCCTGTTCGACTTCCCGTTCGAGGAGTGGCGCGATCTCAAGCGCTGGTCGGACTATGGCAGCGGGGTTTCGGCGGACAACCTGACGCCGGAGTACCGCGCGGAATGGATGAAGCAGATGGGCGAGATGCTGCAGCGCTTCGACCGCGAACTCGATGCGCGGCGCGCGTTGCCGCCGACGGACGATCTGCTGAGCCGGATGGTGCATTCCGAAGCGATGGGGCAACTACCGGCGCTGGAGCGACTGGCCAATATTGCGCTGCTGATCGTGGCGGGGAATGATACGACACGTAATTCGATCAGTGGTTTGGTCGAGGCTCTTCACTTATATCCGGAGGAGCTGGAAAGGCTGCGCACGGACCCGACGCTGAGCACCAATGCCGCGCAGGAAATCATCCGCTGGCAATCGCCGGTGACGCATATGCGCCGCACCGCGACGCGCGATGTGGAAGTGGGCGGGCAGCTCATCCGCGAGGGCGAGAAGATCGTGATGTGGTACATTTCAGGCAACCGCGATGAGAGCGTGTTCCCGGATGCCGAGCGGTTTGATGTGACCCGCGAGAACGCGCGGCGGCATATCGCCTTTGGCCATGGCATCCACCGCTGCGTGGGCGCGCGGCTGGCCGAAGTGCAGATCGCGGCGGTGATCGACGAGATCGTGACGCGGCGGCTGCGGGTGGTGCCCACGGGCGCGCCGACGCGGCTGGCGAGCCCGTTCCTGCATGGCTTCAGCGCAATGCCGGTGCGCCTCGAGCAGGATTGAGCCGCCATGACCAATGCACGGGTCTGCATTATCGGGGCGGGCTGCTCGGGGATAACGGTCGCCAAGCGGCTGAAGGACTATGGCATCGCTTACGAGGAGTTCGATGCCTCCGACGATATCGGCGGGAACTGGTACTACAACAATCCCAATGGCTTATCGGCCTGTTATCAGACCCTGCATATCGATACCTCGAAGTGGCGGCTGGCCTTCGAGGACTATCCTGTGCCGGCGGACTGGCCGGACTTTCCGCACCACTCGCAGCTCCTGCAGTACTTCCGCGACTACGCCGATCATTTCGGGCTGCGCGAGGCGATCAACTTCAACACGCGGGTCGAAAAGGCGACGCGGCTGGCGGGCGGCGGCTGGGAAGTGCGGCTTTCCAGCGGCGAGACGCGGACGTACGAGGCGCTGGTGGTGGCGAACGGGCACCACTGGGCGGCTCGGATTCCGGAGTATCCGGGCACGTTCGATGGTGAGCAGCTCCACAGCCATTCCTATCGCAGCGCGTTCGAGCCGGTGGACTGCCGGGGCAAGCGCGTGCTGGTCGTCGGCATGGGCAATTCGGCGATGGATATCGCCTCCGAGCTTTCGCAGCGCGCGATTGCTTCGCGTCTGTTCGTTTCGACCCGGCGCGGGGTCTGGGTGCTGCCCAAGTATTACAAGGGCCAGCCAATCGACAAGAACCCCGCCCCGGCGTGGATGCCGCGCAAGGTGCGTAACGCGATCGGTGCACGGCTGATCAAGGGTCTGGTGGGCAAGATGAGCGACTACGGTCTGCCCGAGCCCGAGATCGGCCCGTTTGACGCCCACGCCACGGTTTCTGGCGAGTTCCTGCTGCGCGCGGGATCGGGCGATGTGGTGATGAAGGGCGGGATCGAGCGGCTGGACGGCGACGGCGTGGTGTTTCAGGACGGCAGCCGGGAGCAGATCGACGTCATCGTCTGGGCGACCGGCTATGACATCCGTTTCCCCTTCTTCGACGACCCCGCGCTCTGCGCCGATAGCGACAACCGGCCGCCGCCGCTGTTCAAGCGGATCATGAAGCCCGAGGTGCCGGACCTGTTCTATGCGGGGCTTGGCCAGCCGCTGCCGACACTGGTAAACTTTGCCGAACAGCAATCGAAGCTGATCGCGGCCACGTTGGCGGGCGCCTACGCCCCTCCGCCGGCGGACGAGATGCACCGGATCATCAAGGCCGATGAGGCATACCACACCGGGCATTACTACGCGGCGCGGCGGCACACGATCCAGCTCGATTTCGATGCCTATGTGCGCGATCTGAAGAAGGAAATCGCGCGGGGGATGGGGCGGAAGAAGGCAGCCTGAGGGGCACAGGAAGAAGGGGTTTCGCGCAAAGACGCAGAGGAAGCAGAGGGCGCAGAGAAGAAGGGAAAGGGAAGAGGATTCCCCGGCCGAAGGCCGCTTCAATCCCGGCCCAGCATCCGAATCAAAAGCGGCTTCGCCGAAGACACAACCCCTCTGCGCCTTCTGCTTCCTCTGCGTCTCTGCGCGAAACCCCTTTCTTCTTTTTCGGCTGTTCGAACGCCAGGCGTTGCGTTTCTCCGAGCGTGGCCCTCTATTCCCTCCCCGTGCCGGGGAGGAATTACCCCTCCGACCTGCCTTCGGCAGGCCACCTCCCCATTTGTCCCTGCGGGAAAAATGGGGAGGATCTGAAATCGCTTATTCCGCGGCTTCCAGAGCGGCGGCTTCGGCGCGCTGGCCGTCGTAGACGAATTCACTCGCGGCGGGATCGATGAAGGGGATCTCTTCCTTCTCGCTCCAGTAGTCCTGATTGTGCTGCCATTCGGGCTTGTCGCCGCGCTTTGGCATGCGGTCGAGATCGCGCATGAGGTAGGTGGGATTGAAGTTGTCCGCATCGATCCACGGCAGGATCTTCATGTCCTTGTCTTCTTCACGCAGCGCTACCTCGACCTTATGGACACCTGCAGAATCCATGTGATTGAGGAGCTTGCAGACAAAATCTCCGACGATGTCTACGCGCAGGGTCCACGAGGCGCGGAAGTAGCCGAAGACCCAGACGAGATTGGGTACCCCGGTGAACATCATGCCGCGATAGTTCACGGTATCGGCCCAGTTGACCGCCGCGCCGTCGATCTCGAAGGGGATTTCGCCCAGCACGGACAGGCGGAATCCGGTGCAGGCGACGACGATATCGCCTTCGATTTCCTGCCCGGAGCTGACGCGCAGGCCCTTTTCGGTGAAAGTCTCGATCGTGTCCGTGACCACAGAAGCATTGCCCGCGACGACCTGCTTGAACATGTCGCCATCGGGAAGCTGGGCAAGCCGCTGCTGCCAGGGGCGATACTTCGGCGTAAAGTGCGGCTCGAAATTGAAATCCTCACCCACATAGCCGCGAATCAGTGCGCGCAGGTCTTCGGCCATGGCCTCGGGCTCCTCGCGGCTGCGGCGGTCCATCTCGTAGAAATTGTAGATGTAGTCCTGCCGCACGACGCGGTGGATCGTCGGCTCGTCAACGCCGATCGTACGCAACCGGTCGGCCAGTTCGCTAACATTGGGCGCGCAGTAGAACCACGTCGGCGAGCGCTGGACCATGGTGACCTTGGCACCGGCTTCGCAGAGCGCCGGGACGATCGTCGCCGCCGTGGCGCCGGATCCGATGACGATGACGTGCTTGCCGGCAACGTCGGTCTGCGGGTCCCACAGCTGGGCGTGGACGAACTGACCCTTGTAGCTCGCCCTGTTCGGCCAGTCTGGGATGTAAGGCGTCTTGTGATCGTAGTAGCCCTGGCACATCCACAGAAAGCCAGCGGTGAACATCACCTCGCTGCCATCCTTGCGGCGGGCATGTACCGTCCACAGGCTGTCCGCGCTCGACCAACTGCACGACGTGATCGTGTGGCCGTAGTGAATGTGCGGGGTGATGCCGTTTTCCTCAATCACTTCGCCCATGTAAGTAAGGATGGCCTCGGCCGAAGCGATCGGAGCACCGGTCCACGGCTTGAAGCGGTAGCCGAAGGTGTAGAGATCGGAATCGGAGCGGATGCCGGGATACTTGTGAGTTTCCCAGGTGCCGCCGAATGTGTCCTTGCTTTCCAGGATGGCGTAGGTCTTGCCCGGGCATTGGTCTTGCAGATGCTTGGCGGACCCGATGCCGGAAATGCCGGCTCCGACGATCAGGACGTCGACATGCTGTGCAACCTGCTCTGCCATCACACTCTCCTTGTTGGCGGCCTTGACCCTTCTTGCGTCGCCCGCGTGCCTGCCGCGTGCGTTCGTGGGGCCAACTGGACCGATTGCGGCGGTTCTCGCCATCTGACGGCAAGGAGGCCTTGATCCGCATCAAAACGCAACAGGATTCTCGCTTGAGTCCTTCCGGTGAAAGCGAAAGATTGCCGATTGTTCACGTGGCGGTTTGGTCGCCGAAATCTGCAAAACGGCAGATAGGCATTGTCTTGCCGGCCTGCCTTCTACTCCACACGTTCAGGGCCGACCGCCGCGACAATCCCTGGGAGAAGGGCAACTCCCCCGGTTGCCCTTTGCAAGATCCCGGGGATGGCCACCTCCACGGCCATCCCCGGGACCCCACCTGCCTTGCGGCGCTTCGTCTATCCCCCATCTTCACGAACGGGCAGGCCCGCGCAGGTTGCACCGTTGCAGCCCAGCGCCTATCGCCAGAGGTGATGAATGCACGGCGCTGCGATATCGCGATCCTGGGCGGGGGCCTCGCAGGTGGCCTGATTGCGCTTGCGCTTGCTCGCTATCGTCCCGATCTTTCGCTGCTGGTCGTGGAGCAAGGCACCTGCCTTGGCGGCAATCATGTGTGGTCGTTCTTTGCGACCGATACCGATCACGAAGCGACCGAACTGCTCGCACCGATGATCGAGGCGACCTGGGCGGACTACAACGTCCATTTCCCGCGCCACAGCCGCCACCTGCGCACTAGTTACAGCGCCATGACCTCGGAGAAGTTCGACGCGGCGCTGCGCGCGGCACTTCCGGAGGATGCCATCCTGACCGGACAGGCGGTGAAGAGTTGCAGCGAGACTGAAGTCATGCTGGGCGATGGCACGCTGGTCGAGGCCGGCGGGGTAATCGACACGCGAGGATTGCGCGATGTCTCGCACTTCACCGGCGGCTGGCAGAAATTCGTCGGCCGCAAGTTCAAGCTGAAGGCGCCGCACGGCCTTGAACGGCCGATCGTGATGGACGCGACGGTCGAGCAGATCGACGGCTATCGCTTCATTTACGCCCTGCCCTTTGCGCCCGACGTGGTGTTTCTGGAGGACACCTACTACTCGGACAGCAGCGCGCTGGACCGGCCGCTGCTCGAGCAGCGGATCGACGCCTATCTCGCGGCGCGGGGATGGGAAGTCGAAGCGCTGCTGGGCGAGGAGCACGGCGTGCTGCCGGTAGTGGCAGGCGGCGATTTTGCCGGTTTCTGGCGCGATGGCGGCGAGGATACGGCGCGCGCCGGATCGCGCGCGGGGCTGTTTCATTCTTTGACGAGCTACTCGGTGCCCGATGCGGTGCGCTTCGCGCTCGCGCTGGCGCACCATGATGTGCTCGATGGTGCAGGCCTCAAGGCATTCTCTGCCAAGTGGGCTAAAGGGCACTGGGAAAACCAGTCTTACTACCGCATGCTTTCCGCCTTGTTGTTCGGCGGGGCCTATCCGCAGGAACGTCTTCGCATCCTGGAGCGTTTCTACACGATGAAGCCGCAACTCATCGAGCGGTTCTATTCGGGGCGATCAACCTCGTACGACAAGTTTCGCATTCTGGCGGGCATTCCGCCAATCCCGATCCCGCGGGCGCTCGGCACCATCACGGGGCTGGGCCGGCAGCCAGCCCCGCTCAAGTTTTCAGGAGCCTAGAGTTTCATCATGAAGAAAGTAGCCGTCATCGGTGCCGGTTTCGGCGGACTGGCGCTGGCAATTCGCCTGCAGTCGGCAGGGATCCAGACCACCGTGATCGAAGCGCGCGACAAGCCGGGCGGGCGCGCCTACTACTGGGAGCGCGACGGGTTCACCTTCGATGCCGGGCCGACAGTGGTGACCGATCCGCCGTGCCTCAAGGAGTTGTGGGCGCTTTCAGGCCACGACATTTCCGAGGATGTCGAGCTGGTCCCGGTCAAGCCGTTCTACCGGCTTAACTGGGCCGACGGGACCAACTTCGACTACACCAACGACGAGGCCGTGCTGAACGCCGAGATCGCCAAGCTGAGCCCGCGCGACGTGGCCGGCTACGCCGAATTCCTGAAGTTCTCGGCCGGGGTGTTCGAGGAAGGCTACGTCAAGCTCGGCTCGGTGCCGTTCCTCGACTTTGCGTCGATGATCAAATCCGCGCCGCCGCTGATCCGCTATCAGGCCTGGCGCTCGGTCTACTCCATCGTCTCGAGCTATATCGAAAACGAAAAGCTGCGCGAGGCGTTCAGCTTTCACTCGCTGCTGGTCGGTGGCAACCCGATGACCGCGAGCGCGATGTATGCGCTGATCCACAAGCTGGAGAAGGACGGCGGCGTGTGGTGGGCCAAGGGCGGCACCAACAAGCTGATCGCCGGCATGGTCAAGCACTTCGAGCGCCTCGGTGGCACGGTGCGGATGGGCGATGCAGTGGAGCACATCCACTCGCTGGGCAACCGGGTGACGGGCGTGCGGACGAAAAGCGGCTGGCAGGAAAACTTCGATGCGGTCGCTTCCAACGGCGATATCGTCCATTCCTATGCCGATCTCATGCCCGATAACGGACATGCGCAGAGGCGGGCCAAGTCGCTGAAGAAGAAGAAGTTCTCGCCTAGCCTGTTCGTTGTGCACTTCGGCGTGGAAGGCACCTGGCCGGGTATTGCGCACCACATGATCCTGTTCGGTCCGCGCTACAAGGGCCTGCTCGACGACATCTACAAGCACGGCGTGCTGCCCGAGGATTTCTCGATCTATCTTCACCACCCCTCGGTCAGCGATCCGAGCATGGCGCCCCCGGGGATGAGCACGTTCTATGCGCTGGTGCCGGTGGCGAATATGGGCAAGCTGCCGATCGACTGGGACGAAATCGGGCCGCAGTTCGAAAAGCGCGTGCTCGACGAGGTGGGCCGCCGCCTGATCCCGGATATCCACAGCCGGATCGTGACGAAGTTCTCCTATACGCCCAAGGATTTCTCGATCGATCTTTCGGCGCATCAGGGCAGCGCGTTCAGTCTTGAGCCGCTGCTCACGCAATCCGCGTATTTCCGCGCGCACAACCGTGACGACGCGATCAAGAACTTCTATCTGGTCGGCGCGGGCACTCATCCGGGTGCAGGCATACCCGGCGTGGTCGGCAGCGCGAAGGCGACCGCAGGGCTGATGATCGAGGATTTGCTGGGGGCGTGAGAGCAGCGTGAAACGGCTGGCAGTCTATTGCGGTTCGGCATCGCCGGCAGATGCGCGCTATGTTGCGCTGGCACGCGATGTGGGGGCCGAACTGGCCTCGCGCGGGATCGGCGTGGTCTACGGTGGCGGACGGCTGGGCCTGATGGGCGCGGTCGCTGCAGGTGCGCTGGAGGCGGGCGGCGAGGTGATCGGCGTGATCCCCCGCGCGCTGGCCGAAGCCGAGGTTGCCAATCCCGATTGCACGAGTCTGACCATCGTGGAGACGATGCACGAGCGTAAGCAGGCCTTCACCGACCTTTCGGACGGATTCCTGACGCTCCCCGGCGGGGTGGGCACGATGGACGAGCTGTGGGAAGCGGTGAGCTGGTCACAGCTCGGCTATCACAGCAAGCCGGTAGGCCTGCTCAATCCCTTCGGGTTTTACGACAAGCTGCTCGCTTTCCAGACGCACATGATCGAAGTCGGCTTCATTCGGCCGGTGCATGGCGGGATCATTCTGGCCGAGCATGCGCTCGATGTCCTGCTGGCGCGGATGGCGGCGCATGTGCCGCATACACCGATCATCCAGATGTCCGCGAAAGACTTGTGAGGCGGCGTGGCTGAACCTGCTGCAGCGCTGCCGGAACCGGATCGCGCTGCCCTTGTTGCCCATGCCCGTGAGACCATCGCGCGGGGATCGAAGAGCTTTGCGGCAGCCTCGCAGCTGTTTGACAAGACGACGCGGGAGCGGGTCTGGCTGCTCTATGCCTGGTGCCGCGCCTGCGACGACATTGCTGACGAGCAGGACCTGGGCGGCGAACTGGGGACGACGCCGGGGGGCGATGCCGCAGAGCGGCTCGCGCAGATCCGGAGGCTGACCGATCTTGCCATGGCGGGGCTGCCGACCGGCAATCCCAACTTCGATGCGCTGGGCGTGGTCGCGCGCGAATGCGGGCTGACGCGGGGCATGGCGGAGGACGTGATCGACGGCTTTGCGCTGGATGCCGAGGACTGGACCCCGCGCAGCGAGGCGGACCTCCTGCGCTATTGCTTCCATGTCGCGGGTGCCGTCGGCGTGATGATGGCGGTTGTCATGGGCGTGGCGCCCGATGATGACGACACGCTCGACCGCGCCTGCGATCTGGGGCTGGCCTTCCAGCTCGGCAATATCGCGCGCGATGTGGCGGAGGATGACCGCGGCGGGCGCTGCTATCTGCCCGCCGAATGGCTGGCGGAGGCCGACATTCCACCGGGCGAGCAGTTGCGCCCGTGCTACCGCGCTGCGCTCGTCGATGTGGCCAAGCGGCTTGCCGCGCTGGCGGCGGACTACGAAGCTTCGGCGCGGGTCGGCGCGGCGCGGCTAGGGTATCGCCAGCGCTGGGCGATCCTTTCGGCGGCGGGCATCTATGGCGCGATAGCGCGCAAGGTGGCGGCGGGCGGCCCGCGCGTGTGGGATGCCCGCGTGTTCACGTCGCGCGAGGAGAAGCTCGGCTGGGTGCTGCGTGCGGGGCTTCAAGCTCTGGGGAGGCCGGACACCGTGCCGCATCCGAAGTGGTCGCGCATGAGCCTCAAGGCCCTGGTCAACGCAAAGGGGGCTGGTCGGCCGGCAGCATGACCGTGCGCCGGTCACCGGCGAGATCGGCGATAAGGCGCGCAGCGGCGATGCGGCCAGACATCGTGGCCATCGGAATACCCGGCCCCGGGTGTACGCTGCCGCCCGCGAGGTAGAGCCCCGGGACCTTCCCCCGCGCCCCGGCGCGCGCGAAGCTGCCCATCATGCCGTGGTTGGCGCGGCCATAGAGCGCGCCGCCGCTGGCCGGGAAGAGCGCGTGGAACCCGGACGGGTCGGTGATGACGGGCTCGTCGGTTGCCGTAAGTTCGAGCCCGCAATCCTTCATGAGGCCGACACAGCGGCTGGCGAGATCGGCGATCCGGGTATCGGGCAGCGGGCCGCTGTCACCATCAGCAGGCGCATTGATCAGCGCTAGCAGGCGCTCGGGCGTGCCAGCGTGGTGGTCACTCCCCTCCCCCCGGTCCTGCGCGCAGAGATACACAGTGGGCGTTTGCGTAATGCGGCGATCCTTGAAGATGGCATCGAACTCTGCGCCATAATCGTCTGCAAAAAAGACGTTGTGGTGGGCAAGATCGAAGCCCGAAGTGCGCGCCGAGATGCACCAAGTGACGGCGGAGAGAGAGCGCTTGTGCGGTGCCGTCGCGGGAACCGGGCGGACCTCGTCGGTCAGCGCGGAGATATCGCCGTTGAACACCACGGCATCGGCGGCGAGGCGTTCACCGCCCCCCAGCTCTACCCCGGCAACGCGGCCGCCTTCGACGATAATCCGGTCCATCTGCGCACCGAACCGGAAGGTCGCCCCGTGCTTTGCGGCAAGCCCGGCAATCACCCGCGCGACTTCGTGGATGCCGCCGCGCACCAGCCAGACGCCTTGCTGTTCGACATGGGCGATCAACATCAGCGTGGCAGGTGCGGCCCAGGGCGAGGAGCCGACATACGTGGAATAGCGCCCGAACAGCTGACGCAGGCGCGGGTCCTTGAAGTGATCGCCCAGCGCGCCCCACAAGGTGCGCATGGGCACGGTGCGCATCAGTGCGGGGATTCCGAAGGGGCCAAGCCGCGCGACGAGGCCGGGGATCGAGGGGCGCTCCGCCGCGATGAACGAAGCGGCGAGCGTCTTGTAGATATCCGCGCTGCGGGCGCAGAAATCGAGATAGGCGCGAGCTTCGGCGGCCCCGGCAAAGTCTCCGATGGCATCGGCGGAGCGGTTCACATCGGCGAAAAGATCGAGGTTGCCGCCGTTTTGCCAGGCGTGGCGGGCGAGGGTTTCGGCCGGGATCAGGCCGAGATGGTCCTCCAGCCGCTCACCCGCATCGCCGAACAGGCCATCGAAGATCCAGCGCATGGTGAAGACGGTGGGGCCGGCATCGATCGACAGACCGCCGCTTTCCACCCGGCGCATCTTGCCACCGACGCTCGCGGCGCGTTCGACGACGGTGACATCGAGACCTTGCCGGGCAAGATCGGCAGCGGCGGCAAGGCCGCCCATGCCGGCGCCGACAACAACGACCTTTCTCGCCGCCACGTCAGTCCGAAGCCGCGACGCGGCGCGAACGCAGCCTCGGGATCACGCTGATGCCCGCCTTCTGGTCGATGCGGATGCGGTGGTAGATGAGGATGATGAGGCCGGTGACGAGCGGGACCGACCACATCGCCGGATGGAGCGCGAGCGCGGGGAACAGCCGCACCGAACCAAACGCGAGGAAGGCAGTGTAGACCGAGATGCCAGCGCCGACGAGCGCCTTCACATGCTCCTTCAGCCACATCACCGGCGAAGGATTGCGCGAAAAGAGGAACACGAGATTGGTAATGCCCGTCGCCATGCCGACGACCGAAATGAGCATCATCAGCGGCTGATGGATGCGCGCGCCGTCCCATGCGCAGACGACGGCGGCGATCATCACAAGGACCTGCAGCGCCACATTGAGCGGGGTGCGATTGGCCGCGACGTTGCGGCGGTTCTGCACGCAGAGCCAGCCATACCAGGCGAGATTGAGCGTGAGGATGGCATTGTGGAGCATCATCACGCCGAAAATGCCGCGCACGAAATCGGCATCGAACTTGCCGACAAGGTGCGGATGGACGGCCATCGGATCGTAGAGCGTGAAAAGGCTCATCACGAGCGCGAGGCAGCCGGTGATCAGGATGGCCTTGGTGAAAATGCGGCCCCACTTGCGGTGGTTCACATCGCCCTTGCGGCCGACGACCGGAATCCAGAAGGCGATAGCCCCGGTTGCCCCGGCGGCGATATGCGCCGCTATCAGGCAGCGGAACAGCAGCAGTTCCATCACGTCCCCCGGTTCGTCTTCATGCGACTATTCCACTGGACACGCCCCGTGTAAACATAACATTACACCGGGAGAGCAAGTGGGGAGCCCTGTGAGCGAGACTGTGAGCCAGACTGCAAGCCCTGTCCGCTATCGGCCACCGCGCCCGACTTCACTGGGCGCGGTGACCGCGCTGCTGCGCGTGGCGTTGCGCGGGGATGGCGATCTGCTGAGCCTGCTTCCGGCCAGCGCCTATCGCTGCGATGTCGGCCCGCTGGGCTATTCGCGGCGCTCGATCCTGATCGTGAACCGGCCCGACGAGGTGCGGCGGGTGCTGTCTGACCCGGAAGGCATCTTTCCCAAGAGCGACCTGATGGTCGATGCGCTCGCGCCGCTGATCGGTGATTCGATCTTCGTCTCGTCCGGAGAGGTATGGCAGCGGCAGCGGCGGATGATCGATCCGGCCTTCACGATGATGCGGGTGAACCGCGCGTTTCCGGCGATGCAGGAAGGCGCGCAGGCCTGCGAGGAGATGCTTGCAGCGCGCGCGGCGGACGGCGCAGCGTTCTCGCTCGACCTTACCATGAGCCACCTGACGGCGGACATCATCTGCCGCACGGTGTTCAGCACCGGGCTGGAAACCGGGGCGGCGCACGATGTGTTCGATGCCTTCACCTTGTTCGAGCATAGCGTCGCGCAAGTCGAGATCCGGCGGCTGATCATGGCGCCGGCCTGGACTCCGGTGCCGCAAAAGGACTTCGTGCTGGAGGCTTGCCGACGCATCCGGGGGCATCTGGGCGATCTGCTTGATACCCATGTGGGACCGAACGGCGAGCACTTTGACGATATCGCGGCGGCGGTGATCGCGGCGCGCGATGATTTCACGCGGACGGCGTTTACGCGCGAGGAGCTTATCGACCAGTTGGGCGTGCTGTTTCTGGCGGGGCACGAGACGAGCGCAAGCGCGCTGACCTGGGCCTTCTATCTGCTGGCGATGCAACCGCAGCTGGTGGCGCGGGTGCGGCAGGAAATCCGCGTGGTGGCGGGCGAGGATGGCCCCATCGGTTTCGAGGAAACCAAGCACCTGCCGACGATCCGCAACGTGTTTCGTGAAACGCTCAGGCTCTATCCGCCGATCACCTTCCTGCCGCGCGTGGCGACCGAAGCGACCACGATCGGCGGCAGGCGCGTGAAACGCGGGGCGCTGGTGATGGTGGCGCCGTGGGTGCTGCATCGGCATCGGCGCTTCTGGAAAGACCCGGATGTGTTCGATCCCGACCGGTTCCTGCCCGCGCGCGAGAGCGAGCTGACGCCGGGGGCCTATATTCCCTTCGGACAGGGCCCGCGCGTCTGCGCCGGGGCAGCATTCGCGCTGACCGAGGCGGTGCTGCTGATCGCGCGGCTGTTTCGCCGGTTTGATTTCCATATCGAGGACGCAGGCGCCGTGCGCCCGGCGGCGCGGCTGACGACGCGTCCTGCCAAGCAGATCATGGTGCGGGTGGCGCCAGTGACCAAGCGGGCGTGAGGTCATGACGACAGTGCTGCTCACGCTGGGACGGCTGCCCAAGGCGCTCGATCTGGCTCGGGGTTTCAGCAAGGCCGGGTGCCGGGTGCTGGTGGCCGAGCCTTATGGCTGGACCTTGGCGGGGGCTTCGCGGCACGCAGCGCGCGAATTCAAGGTGCCGCCACCAAGCGCCGGAAAGACGGCTTATCTCGCGGCGCTCGCTCAGATCGCGGAGCGTGAGGGTGTGGACCTTGTTGTGCCTGTCTCGGAAGAGACCATGCATGTGGCGCATCTGGCGGGCATGCTGCCGGATGGCACACGGCTGTTCACGATGCCGCCGCGCGAAGTGCTGGCGCTGCATGACAAGGCCAGCTTTGTGCAAAAGGCGGCGGCGATGGGGCTGGCGGTTCCCGAAAGCGCTCCGCTGGGGAGCGCGGAAGCGGAGGCGCTCGCGCGGTCCGGTCCGGTGGTGGTGAAGCCGGTCTATTCGTGTTCGGGCAATGGCCTCAGCATCTTGCGCGGCGGCGAGCCCCTGCCCCCGGCCAATCCGGCGCAGCCGATGGTGGTGCAGCGGTTTGTCGAGGGGCAGGAGCACAGCACCTGCACGATTGCTCAAGGCGGCCGCGTGGCGGCTACCATGGTCTACCGGGGGGCACTGATGTCCGGCTCGGTCGCGGTGGCGTTCGAGCGGGTGGACGTGCCGGCAATCGAAGCATGGGTCACGCGCTTTGTGGCGGAAACGGGGTGGAGCGGGTTCATCTCCTTCGACTTCATCATCGACGCGGCGGGTGTGCCCTACGCCATCGAGTGCAATCCGCGCGCGACGAGCGGGGTGCATTTCTGGGAAGGCGCGGACATTGCCCGCGCAGTGCTGGAGCCCGGCTGGACTGGGCCGGTGCGGGTGCGGCGAGAGCGGACCTTGCAGCAGTTCTATGCCTGCCTGACCGAGACGCAGGGGGCGATGCTGCGGCGCAAGGGGTTCCTCCCCGCGCTCAGAACCCTCGTTACCACACGCGATGTGAGCTGGGACAAGCGGGACCCCTGGCCATTCCTGAGCATGATCGGCACCTCGTGGCCGATCATCTGGCAATCGATCACCAAAGGCGCCCGGTTTGGCGAGGTGGCGACGGTCGACGTCGGGTGGTACGAAGACTGACGTGATTTTTTCTGCGTGATGTAACGTTTTGCGAGGCCGGACCGAACCGGTCTGTGCGGCGCTTGCTCTTCCATCCCGGTAGGGCATGCTTGACGCCTGCGCGCGGCTTGGCGGGAGCGGGAACTTGGCGACACACACTGCTGACAGCGAGGCTGGCAGACCGACAAGCCGGGCAGAGGCGGGCGCTTCGCCGCTGATCTACCGCACGAAACTGCCGGTGCGGATCTGGCACTGGATCAATGCCCTCTCCATCTTCGTGATGCTGATGAGCGGGATGATGATCTTCAATGCACATCCCCGGCTCTATTGGGGCGAGTACGGCGCGAACCTCGATACGCCGTGGCTGGTGATCGGCAACCGCGGCACCAGCGGTTTCCTCTATGTGCTGGGGATCGAGATCCCGACGACGGGCGTACTTGGTTATGCGCAGAACACGGCGAACGCCTTCCCGCCGCTGGTGACGATCCCTTCGACCTACAGCCTTGCCGATGCGCGCCAGTGGCACTTCGCGTTTGCCTGGGTGCTGCTGATCAGCGCGACGCTGTTCATGCTTTACAACATTGTTTCCGGACACTTGCGGCGTGATCTTGCCTTGAAGCGTGAAGAGCGCAGCCTTTCGCACTTGTGGCACGACATCAAGGAACATGCCCGGTTGCGCTTTCCCACCGGTGATGCGGCGCGGGCCTACAATCCGCTCCAGAAGATCGCTTATCTGGGCGTGCTCTTCGTGCTGATCCCGGTGGTGATCCTGACCGGCTGCACGATGTCGCCCATGCTGAACGCGGCCTTCCCGTGGCTGGCGGACGTGTTCGGCGGGCGGCCCTCGGCGCGCTCGATCCATTTCCTCTGCGCGACCGGGTTCGCGCTGTTCATTACGGTTCATCTGCTGGCGGTGGTGCTGGCGGGGCCGTTGAACGAGCTGCGCTCGATCATCACGGGCTGGTACCGTCTGCCGAAGGAGCGTTCGAAATGAGCGACGACAAGTCAGGGATCATCATGCCCGCGCCCTCATCGCTGATCACCCGGCGCAACGCGCTGATGGGCGGCGCGGGGCTCCTGCTGGCGGGCTGCGACCAGATCAACGCCTCCCCCACGGTGAAAGCGGCGCTGAGCCTCGGCGAGAAGGCCACCCATGGCGCCCAGCGTCTCGTAACGGACCGCAATGCCTTGGCGGAGGAGTTCAGCCGGGCAGAAATGTCGCCGGTATTCCGCCAAAACGGCAATCAGAACCCGGGGACGAGCGCGTACAACGCGCTTGCCGCCAACAAGTTCGCCGACTGGACGCTGAGCGTGGACGGCATGGTGGCACATCCGCTGCGCATCAGTCTGGCGCAGATGATGTCGGCACCGCGCCGCACGCAGATCACCCGGCACGATTGCGTGGAAGGCTGGAGCGCGATCGGCGAATGGTCGGGCGTGCCGCTCGGCCTGATCCTGAAGCGCGCGGGAATGTCGTCCAACGCGAAGTACGTGGTGTTCCATTGCGCGGACAGCACCGGGGGTATTCCGTATTACGAGAGCATCGACATGATTGATGCCTTCCACCCGCAGACGATCCTGGCGACGCACATGAACGGCGAACTGCTCGCCGTGGGGCACGGCGCGCCGCTGCGCCTCAGGGTCGAGCGGCAGCTGGGCTACAAGCAGGCCAAGTATGTGATGCGCGTGGAGGCAGTCGCCTCGCTTGATGGCATCCACGGTGGCGGCGGTGGCTATTGGGAGGATCACCGCGGGTATCAGTGGTTCGCGGGGATCTGAGGGGCGAGCCCCCTACCCCCCGTCAGACCTTCACGATACCGCGTTCGATCAGGCTCTTTGCGCAATCGATGATCGATTCCTCTGCCGGGCGGGTCTTCCAGCCGAGGCGTTCGAGCGCGTGGGCGGCGCTGGCATCGCGCACATTGCCAAGCTCACCGACGACCTGACGGATCAGCGGATTGAACTTTGCGGCGAAGCGGACGAGCCAATCAGGCAGACGCCGGGTGGGTACCCTGCGCGCCTCCAGCGGCATCCCAGCGCGCAGGATCTGCGCAACCTCGATCATCTTGAGGAACGGGCCCGAGGCGATGAATCGTTCGCCATCCAGCCCCGGTTCGGTGAGCACGCGGACGTGGAGATCGGCCAGATCGCGCACATCGACAATGCCGAAACCGAGATCGGGACAGCCGGGGAGCGCGCCGGAGAGCAACTGGTTCACCATCTCGATCGAGGCGGAGAAATCAGGGCTCCAGACCGGGCCGAGCACGGCGGCGGGATTGATGGAGAGGAACTCCATGCCGGCTCCTTCCTTCGCCATCCACTCACGCGCAGCGCGTTCCGCAACGGTCTTGGATTTGACGTAGGCATAGGCATCGCGGCTGTGGATGTTGGTCCAGTCGGCTTCGGTGAAGTGGTGGTGACCCTTGCCGTGGCCATAGGCGATGGCCGCGACCGATGACGTCTGGACGAAACGCGTAACACCGGCAGCCTTGGCGATGCGCAGCGTGCGCACAGTGCCCTCGCGAGCGGGGATGATGAGTTCATCGGGATTGCGCGGCGGTTTGCTGCTGAACGGCGAGGCGACGTGCAACACATGGCTACAGCCCTCCATCGCTTCGGCCCAGCCGGCATCGGCGGTAAGATCGGCAGCGAAGAACTTCAGCGTTTCCGCCGTGCCGCCGAGCAGCGGGCGCAGCTCTGCTTCGCGCTTCAGGCTGCGCACGGTGGCGTGGACCGTCCAGCCTTCGGCCAGCAGCTGCTGGATGATGAACCCGGCGATGTAGCCACTGCCACCGGAGACGAGGACTGTCTTGCTCATGGCTGTTTCCTTCAGAAGCGGAGCATGATGGAGCGGGCTAGTGCAGGCGATACGGAATAGACCGCGCGCAGCACTTTCACCATGCCGACATTGGCCTCATTCTTGCCGCCTTCCATTGCGGCGATGATCTGGCGGGCGCATTCCTCCGGGCTGAGCTTGCTGCTGCCGCGCCCGGCGGTCATCGCGGTATCGACGAGCGGAGGCATCGCCTCGAGTACATGCACGCCGGTCCCCTTGAGCTGGGCGCGCAGAGCCATCGTGTAGCTGCGCAAAGCGGCCTTCGTTGCGCAGTAGAGCGGCGAGCCGGCATTGGGGGCGATGGCAAGGCCCGAAGTGACGTTGACGATCATCGCCTCGGGGCGGCTACGCAAGGTATCCATCAGCCTGCCGATCAGGCGGATCGGCGCGTGCACATTGAGCCACAGCGTGCGCTCGTCGTCCGCTTCGAGCGGCGGCGCCTCGCGGAAATCATGCGCCGCGCCCATGCCGGCGTTGTTGATGAGAACATCGATGGGCCGGCCGGCGAGACCCGCAATGACGGCCTCCACCCCTTCCGGCCCGGCGAGATCAGCTGGGATGACTTCGAAGCCCTCTGCCCCGGCGGCCGCGATCCGCTCCGGTGTCCGTCCCGTAATGATCAGGTTGGCGCCTTTGCCCCGCAATTGGCGGGCAAGGCGCAGGCCGATGCCATCGGTGCCGCCTGTCAGCAGGATGGTCTTGCCTTGAAAGTTCACGCAGTGCTCCCCGGATATCTTTCCGGGAAGACTAACGGGTCGGTTGCATTGTGCAACCTTCACTTCATCAGCACAAGTTCCTCGGCCATCGACGGGTGCAGCGCGACCGTGGCATCGAAATCGGCCTTGGTCAGCCCGGCCTTCACCGCGATGGCGGCAGCCTGCAGGATTTCCGGCGCTTCGGGGCCGATCATGTGGATCGCCAGCACCCGATCGGTCGCGGCATCGACGATCATCTTGTAGAGCCCGCGCTCGGGCCGATGGGCGAAGATGTTCTTCATCGGGCGGAAATCCGACGAATAGACCTTGATCGAACCGTACTTGTTGCGCGCCTGCCCCTCGGTCGGGCCAACTCCGGCAAGCGGGGGCTGCGAGAACACAGCGCTCGGGATGCAGCTGTAGTCGATCGTTACGTGCTTGCCGCCGAACACGCGGTCGGCAAAGGCTTGGCCTTCGCGGATGGCGACGGGAGTGAGCTGCACGCGGTCCGTTACGTCACCCACTGCATAGATGCTGGGGCAACTGGTCTGGGCCCGCTCATCGACGAGGATCTCTCCGTTCTCGCCCAGCTTGACGCCTGCCGTTTCAAGACCGAGCCCGTCCGTCTTGGGGCGGCGACCGGTGGCGACGAGGACCTGATCGGCCAGGATCGGATCGATCTGGCCCTTGAGCCAGACTTCGAGCAGGCCATCCTCACGCTTGACGACCCTCTCGAACGGGCAGTTGAAGCGGTACTGGATGCCGCGCGCCATGGTGATCTGGAGCAGCCGGTCGCGCAGGGCTTCGTCATAGGTGCGCAGCAGCGTCTCCGAGCGATTGACCACCGTTACGTGACTGCCAAGCGCGTTGAAGATACCGGCAAACTCAATAGCGATATAGCCCGCGCCGGAAATCACCACGCGCTGGGGAAACTGTTCGAGGTGGAAGACCTCGTTCGAGGTGATGCAGTGCTCGGACCCTTCGAATTCAGGCATGACCGGCCAGGCGCCTGTCGCCACGAGGATGTGCTTCGCGGTGATCTCGCGCCCCGAGGCAAGCCGGACTGAATGGGGGCCGGTGATGACGGCACGCTCAAGATAACGCTCGACCTTGTGGGTTTCGAGCGTGGAAGTGTAGGCGGCGTTGAGCCGGTCGACATCGCGCAGGACAGCGTCGCGCAGGGTCGGCCAGTCGAACGTGGTGTTTTCGACCGTCCAGCCGTAGTTGGCCGCGTCCTGCAGTTCCTCGGCGAAGTGGGAGCCGTAAACGAGCAGCTTCTTGGGCACGCAGCCACGGATCACGCATGTGCCACCGACGCGGAACTCCTCGGCCACCGCAACGCGCGCGCCGTGGCTGGCGGCAACGCGGCTGGCGCGCACGCCGCCAGACCCGGCACCGATGACAAAGAGATCATAATCGTACTGGGTATCGGTCATGCAAAAGGCTCCTCAGGCGTGCGCCCATATGGGGTATCGGGGGGCGCCGCGACAATGCCCCATTGCCAAGGTTTCGCAGCCCGCACGGCATGGACGCGGAACATCGGCGGCGGCTGGCGCGTTATTGCGCCACGCGGCCAATCCGGCCGCTCCGGGAAGGCCTGTCATGCAACACGAAGGCGAAGAGGTGCATATCGACACCGAAGAAGTCAGCGGCGGCGACAAGGACAGGAGCCTCATCAAGATGGTAGTGATCGGCACGCTGCTGGCGATCGGGCTGCTGTCGGCGGTCTGGATCACAGGTGCAGTGCGGTTCGATCAGGCGCATCCGACCGCCGAGGCGACCGCCGCGCCCTGATCAGCCCAAGAGCTAACCGTCGATGCCCGCCGCCGCGAGCAGCGCCGTGGTCGAGGCATCGAAGGTGGCATCACCTGCCTCGATCGACTTTGCGATGGCCTTGCCGAGCTCGACGCCGAATTGGTCGAACGGATTGAGGCCGAGCATCATTGCCGAGACGAACGTGCGATGCTCGTGAAAGGCGATCAGGCTTCCGAGCGTAGCGGCACCGAGCTCGTCGCACAGGATCGTGGCCGAGGGGCGGTCGCCAGGATAGTCGCGCGCCAGATCGTCGCCGCCCGCCTTGCCGGCCATCAGCGCGGCACCCTGCGCAAAACAGTTGGCAAGAAGCGTGCGATGGTGCGCCGGGTCGAAATCATGGCCCGGTACGCTGACGGCGAGGAAATCGACCGGGATCAGGTGCGTGCCCTGATGGAGCAGCTGGAACACGGCGTGCTGGGCATCCGTGCCGACGCCGCCCCAGGTGACGGGGGCGCTGGGCCGCACGAGCGGGGTGCCGCCAGCCGTCACGCGCTTGCCGTTCGATTCCATTTCAAGCTGCTGGAGGTAGCTGGGGAGCAGCGCGAGGCGCTCGTCATAAGCAAAGACCGCGCGGCTGCCGCAGTGGCGCGCCTGCGTGTAGTAGAGATCGGCGAAAGCGGCGCGGATCACGGCGTTTTCAGCGGCCGCGGCTTCGAGGAAGTGGCGGTCGATCGCGGCAGCGCCGGCGAGGAACGCGGCAAACCCGTCCCAGCCCAGCGCGAGGGCGATGGGAAAGCCGATCGAGGACCACAACGAATAACGCCCGCCCACCGTTTCGGCGAAGGGCAGGACGCGCGTTTCGTCGACGCCCCAGGCCACGGCCTTGTCGGGCGCGGCAGTGAGCGCGACGACGCGGCCATAGGGGTCTTCCACCCCGCCCTCACGCAGCCAGTCGAGCGCGCTGGTGGCGTTCATCAGGGTTTCGGTGGTGGTGAAAGTCTTGGAGGCGACCGCGATCAAGGTGGTGGCGGGATCGCACTGGGCGACGGCCGCCGCAAGCGCCGCGCCATCGACGTTGGAGACGACGTGGACCGCGACCTTCGCATCCTCGCGCGCGAGCGCGTCGATGGCGAGCGCGGGGCCGAGGGCGGAACCGCCGATGCCGATGTGGATGAGGCTCTTCACCTCGCCCAGCAGACCTTCGTGGATTGCCTCGACCAGCGCAGCCATGCGCTCATGAAAGCGCTCGGCTTCCTCGGCTGCGGCGGGATTGCCGACGCCGCGTTCGGCCGTGTGGGTGGCGGCGCGGCCTTCGGTGTTGTTGATGAGCGCGCCGGCAAACAGAGCCTCGCGGCTGGCTGCAAGATCGACCGCTTCCGCGATCTGGCCAAGCACGGCTTCGACTTCGGGCGAAAGGTGCGTCTTCGACCAGTCAAAGCGAATCGGGCCGCCGGGGAGATCGAGCACAGTCGCGTAACGCTCGAGCCGCGCAGGATCCGCGAAAAGCTCGGTCAACGTGGGGCGAGGCAGGCTTTCAAGCGCGGTCCAGAGCGGGGCGGTATCGGTGGCGGCCATATTGTGTCGTCTCCAGGGGATATGCGGGCGTACCCCGCCCATTCGACCAAGCGCAAGGTATCGCCGACCGGCGCGGCTGCTAAATTCGTCTGCGTGGCCCTATCCGTGCAGTCTGCGCTTGACGGATGCGAGGCCCCTCCACATGACCGCTGCGATGACTGAACCCTCCGAAAACACGCCTGAGAGCACGGCAACCGTGGCGCCTGCGGTGCAGGATGCGCCGCCGCCGGCTGCGAACAAGAAGAAGGAACGCAAGGAAGACAGCTTCCCGGTGTTCGTGATCAAGCTGGTGCTGATCGTGGCATTCTTCCGCAGCTTCGTGTTCTCGCCTTTCAACATCCCTTCGGAATCGATGCTGCCACGGCTGGAGAACGGCGATTACTTGCTGGCGGCAAAGTGGCCCTACGGCTTTTCGTCCTACTCGCTGCCCTTCAGCCTGCCGCTGCTGCCGAAGCGTATACTGGCGAACCAGCCTCTGCGCGGCGACGTGGTGATCTTCAAGGCACCGCCGGGCAATGACGTTGACTATATCAAGCGCGTCATCGGGCTGCCGGGGGATACGGTGCAAATGATCGGCGGGCAGCTGCACCTCAACGGCGTTCCGGTGCCCAAGGTGAAGGTTGCGGATTTCGTGATCCGGCAGTCGCCCAACACCAGCTGCATCGCGCCCGAGTTCGAGGCGGTGGAGCCGAACGGGATCCAGAGCTGCCACTATCCGCAGTTCCGCGAGACCCTGCCCGGCGGCAAGTCGTACAACGTGCTCGATCTGGGCTACCGGCCGCAGGATGATACGCCGCCGGTGGTGGTGCCAGCGGGGCACGTGTTCCTGATGGGCGACAACCGCGACAACTCGATGGACAGCCGCTTCCCGGCGGTCGAGGGCGGCGGGATCGGGCTCGTGCCGCAGGATAACCTGATCGGCCGCGCCACGATTGTGATGTGGTCGACCGACGGCAGCGCCAACTGGTTCCTGCCTTGGACATGGTTCACCGCGCTGCGCGCGGACCGCATCGGGGGCACGTTCTGATCGCCAATCTTACGGAGGAGACCGCGGGCTTCATCGCCACGCTGACCGGCAAGGCCCCTGCCCGGCCCGACCTGTGGCACGAAGCGCTGACACACGGATCGATGGGCGAAGTGCGCGATTACCAGCGGCTCGAGTTCCTTGGCGACCGCGTACTCGGCCTCGCTATCGCGGAATGGCTGCACGAACTGAGCGACGCGGCGGAAGGCAAGCTTTCGCAGCGTTTGAACGTGCTCGTCAGCCGCGAGACTTGTGCCGAGGTCGCGCGCACGCTGGGCGTGGTTCCGCATATCCGGCTCGGCAAGCAGGCCCGCGGCGATGGAGCTGGGCAGAGCGACAATGTGCTGGGCGATGTGATGGAAGCGCTTATCGGGGCCTTGTTCCTCGAACGCGGCTTCGATGCCGCGCGCGCTTTTGTGCGCAAGTCGTGGGAACCGGCGATGGCGGGCGGCGCAGGGCAGCGCAAGCACCCCAAGGCGGCGCTGCAGGAATGGGCGGCGGGCAATCGCCGCAAGCCGCCGGTCTACACACTGCTGGAGCGCAGCGGACCGGATCACGCGGCGGTGTTTACCGTGCGGGTCGAAGTGGCCGGCGTCGGCGCCGAACAGGCAACAGGTTCAAGCAAGCAGGAAGCAGAGCGCGGCGCAGCAGCGGCGTTCATGGCGCGCTATGGGTGATACGAACATGACGGAACATTGCGGACTCGTGGCGGTGATCGGCGCGCCCAATGCGGGTAAATCAACGCTGGTCAACGCACTCGTCGGCCAGAAAGTGGCAATCGTCTCGGCCAAGGCGCAGACGACGCGCGCGCGGCTGATGGGGATCGCGCTGCAGGATCTGCCGGGCGGCGAGCGGGTGCAGCTCATTCTGGCCGACACGCCGGGCCTGTTCGAGCCGCGGCGGCGGCTGGACCGCGCCATGGTTCACGCCGCGTGGGAAGGCGCAGAAAGTGCGGATGCGATCCTGCTGGTGGTCGATGGCCGCAAGAAGAAGCGCGACTATCTGGAACCCATCCTGGAGAGCCTGAAGGATCGCACTGAGCGCAAGATCCTGGTGCTCAACAAGGTCGATGCGATTGCCAAGGAACCGCTGCTGGAGATGGCAGCGGAGCTGTCGCCGCAGGGCGGGTTCGATGAGGTGTTCTTCGTCTCGGCGCTGACCGGTGACGGGGTGCCGGAGCTGAAGATGAAGCTGGCCGAACGGATGCCGGTGGGCGCCTGGCACTATCCGGAAGATCAGGTCTCCGATGCGAGCGAGCGTCTGCTCGCCGCCGAAATCACCCGCGAGCAGCTTTACCGCCAGTTGCACGACGAACTGCCGTATGACAGCGCGGTGCGGCCCGAGAGCTACGCGACGCGGCGCGATGGCTCGATCGAGATTCACCAGCAGATCGTGATCGCGCGCGACAGCCAGAAGGCGATCGTGCTCGGCAAGGGCGGCTCGAAGCTGAAAGCGATCGGCGAGGCATCACGCAAGGAACTGGCCGAATTGCTGGGCGTGAAGGTCCACTTGTTCCTCCATGTGAAGGTGGAGGAAGGCTGGGCCGAGGCCAAGGAAATCTACGAGGAAATCGGGCTCGACTGGGTGAAGTAAGGGAGGCGGCGATGGGGGCGGCGTTTGCACTGGTGCTTCCGGGCGTGGGACTGCTTCTTGCAATGATCGCGCTGTGGCGTCTGGGCGTGGCGCTGCACCGGCGGGCGGGAACGGGCACCGAGACAGCTGGCGAAAGCTATGTGCTCTCGGGCGCATTCGGACTGCTTGCGCTGCTCATGGCCTTTGCCTTCAGCCTTGCCATCGGCCGATACGAGACGCGGCGGCTGCTGGTGATCGAGGAGGCAAATGCGATCGGCACGATGTCGACCCGGCTGGCGCTGCTTGAGGAGCGCCAGCGCGTGCCACTTGCTGCAGAACTGGCGCACTACGCCAGAACGCGTGCGGCAGTCGGTCGGAATGCGCCCGACGATGCGTGGCAGGCGGCGCACTCGGCCAGTGCGCGCGAATGCGGTACGTTTGGCGATGCGCTGTTTGCCGCACTGCGCTCGATGCCGCCTGATACGCGCGGGCCGGTGCTGGTGCAGGCCTACAACGCGATGTGCGACATCACGACCGAGCGCCATGCCGCGCGATCGGCTCGGCTTCCCAGCGAAGTGTTGGCGCTGCTGGCGCTTTACTGCTGTGCCTGCACGGCGCTGCTGGGCTTCACCACCGGACGCGCGGACTGGCGCAGCGGGATCAGCTCTGTGCTATTCTTCACGCTGCTGGCGGCAGCCTACGTAACGATCCTCGATCTCGACAGCCCGCGCAGCGGCGCGATCATCGTGCCGCAGGAAGAGCTGGATACTGTGGCGCAAAGCCTGCGCTGAGGCGCCCTGGAAGGACTACTACATGATACAGCGTGAACTGCTCGGTACGGCTGAAGTGCCGGGCGGCACCGAACTCAGGCTCTTTCGCCACGACCGCGATTTCATGATCGTGATGGGTCAGAACGAGCTGATGAGCAGCCGGATGAGCGGATCGGAAATCGCGCTCGCCACAGAGACGATTCGTCGGCTGAAAGGACGGCCTGCTCCGGCGCTGCTGATCGGAGGCTATGGCATGGGCTTTACCTTGCGCGCCGCGCTGGAGGTGCTGGGGCCAAAGGCAGAGCTCGTGGTGGCCGAACTGGTGCCCGAGATCATCGACTGGGCGCGCGGGCCGATGGCGGAAGTCGCAGCTGGATGCCTCGACGATCCCCGCGTGCGGCTGATCATGGGCGATGTGGGCAGCGTGATCGACGGGGCGCAAGGCGATTACGATGCGATCCTGCTCGATGTCGACAATGGCCCGGACGGCGTGGTGCGCGATGGCAATGGCGCGCTTTACAGCAGTTCAGGGCTGCGGGCAGCGCGGCGGGCGCTCACGTCCGGCGGGGTGCTGGCGGTGTGGTCGGCGGGTCCGGACCCGGCGTTTACCCGGCGGCTGGAGAAGAACGGCTTCGCGGTCGAGGATATCCGCGTCGCGGCGCGCTCTAACGGCAAGGGGCCGAAGCACACGATCTGGTTTGCTACACCGCGCTGAAATCCACCTCATCCAAGCCCTCTCCCGCTGAAGGAGAGAGGGCTGGGATGGCGTTACGTTGCGGATTTCTTCGCTGCGGCTTTCTTGGCAGGCGCCTTCTTGGCGGCAGGCTTCTTGGCCGGAGCCTTGGCGGCAGCCTTCTTCGGCGCAGCCTTCTTCTTCTTGCCCTTGGCGGGCGCAGCGGCGGCGCGGGCGTCGATGAGGGCGATGGCCTGTTCGAGGGTCAGTTCCTCGGGCTTCACGTCCTTGGGCAGCGTGGCGTTGGTGGTGCCATCAGTGACATAAGCACCGTAGCGGCCCGCCAGCAGCTTCATCTCACCGCCCGAGGTCGGGTGCGGGCCGAAGGTGTTGATCGGTTCAACCGGCGTGCGGTTGCCCCGCGCCCCTGCCCCGGCGGCGGCTTCGGCGAGCTTGACCACGGCGGCGTTCATACCGGTCTCGAACACTTCAGACGTCGACTTAAGTCGGCCATACTTACCATCATGCGCGAGGTATGGGCCATAACGCCCTATACTTGCAGTGATTATCTTGCCCGTTTCCGGATGCACGCCAATCTCGCGCGGGAGCGATAGCAGCTTGAGGGCCCATTCGAGATCGAGCTCGGGAATGTCCTTGGGAATCGAAGCGCGCTTGGCTTCCTTACCATCGCCGAGCTGGATGTAGGGCCCGAAGCGGCCGGTGCGACGGGAGACTTCAAGGCCGCTGACCGGATCCTTGCCGAGCCCGGAATCTTCACCTTCGCCGCCCTCACCCTCGCTGCCGCCCTGGGCAAACTTGCGGGTGAACTTGCACTCGGGATAGTTCGAGCAGGCAACGAAGGCGCCATAGCGCCCGCCGCGCAGCGAGAGGCGGCCGGCCTGGCACTTGGGGCACAGGCGCGGATCGCTGCCGTCTTCCCGTTTGGGGAAGAGATAGTCCTCAAGGAAAGTATCGAGCTCGGCGGTCACCTCGCTCGGCTTCTTCTCCATCACCTCGTCGGACTTGGGCTTGAAGTCGCGCCAGAACGCTTCGAGCACGGCTTTCCACGCGGCGCGTCCACCAGAGACGTCGTCGAGCTCGTCTTCCATGCCGGCGGTGAACTGGTACGCAACGTAACGCTCGAAAAAGCGTTCGAGGAAGGCGGTCAGCAGGCGGCCGCTTTCCTCCGCGAAGAAGCGGTTCTTCTCGGTACGGACGTAGTTGCGGTCCTTGAGGACCTGCAGCGTGGCAGCATAGGTCGAGGGGCGGCCGATGCCGAGTTCCTCAAGCCGCTTGACGAGGCTGGCTTCGGAATAGCGCGGCGGCGGCTGGGTGAAGTGCTGGGTGGCATCCACCCCGCGCTTGGCGGGCGTATCGCCGGGGTTCATGATCGGCAGCAGGCTGCTCTCGTCCTCACCGTCGTCCGGGCCGTCGGCCTTCTGGTCGCGGCCTTCCTCGTAGACCGCGAGGAAGCCGGGGAACTTTACGACCTGGCCGGTCGCGCGCAGCTCGTGCTTGCCGGTGCCCTCGCGCAAGGTAACGCTGGTGCGTTCGATCAGCGCCGAGGCCATCTGGCTGGCCATCGCGCGCTTGTAGATGAGGTCGTAGAGCCGGGCCTCATCCCCGTTACCGTAACGGTCGTGGCTGAAATCGGTCGGGCGGATCGCCTCGTGCGCTTCCTGCGCGTTCTTGGCCTTAGTTTCGTAGATGCGCGGCTTCTCGGGGAGGTAGTGCCCGGAATAACGCGTGCTGATCGCCGCCCGCGCGGCTTGAATCGCGCTGGAATCCATCTGCACGCCGTCGGTACGCATGTAGGTGATCGCGCCCGCCTCGTAGAGCGTCTGTGCGACGCGCATGGTGTGGCTGGCCGAGAAGCCGAGCTTGCGCGCGGCTTCCTGCTGGAGCGTGGAGGTGGTGAACGGCGGATAAGGATTGCGGCGAGTCGGCCGGGTATCAACTTCCTCGACACGGAAGGTCGCGGCCTCAACGAGGGCCTTGGCGCGCAGGGCAATCCCTTCGTTACCTAACGAGAGGCGCTCCAGCTTCTCGCCCTCGAAGCGCACGAGGCGTGCTTTGAACGGGGTACCGCCCTGCTCAAGTGTGGCGACGACCGACCAGTATTCCTGAGTCTTGAAAGTCTCGATCTCGCGCTCGCGCTCAACGATCAGGCGCAGCGCGACCGACTGGACGCGGCCAGCGGACTTGGCGCCGGGAAGCTTGCGCCAAAGCACGGGCGAAAGCGTGAAGCCGAACAGGTAATCCAGCGCGCGGCGGGCGAGGTACGCGTCGATCAGGTCCTGATCGAGCTCACGCGGGTGCTTCATAGCCTCGGTGACGGTGGCCTTGGTGATCGCGTTGAACGTGACGCGTTCGACTTCCTTGGGCAGCGCCTTGCGCTTGGCCAGCAGCTCGCGCACGTGCCACGAAATCGCTTCGCCCTCGCGGTCAGGGTCGGTGGCGAGGATCAGGCGATCGGCGGCCTTGGCCGAATCGACGATGGCCTTCACCCGCGCCGCCTTGTCGCCATAGAGCTCCCAATCCATCGCGAAGTCCTCGTCCGGGCGAACCGAACCGTCCTTCGCGGGGAGATCGCGGACGTGGCCATAGGACGCGAGGACCTTGAAGCCGGGGCCGAGATACTTCTCGATGGTCTTGGCCTTGGCCGGGGATTCGACGATGACAAGCTGCATGGGGTGTGGCTGAACTTTCCTGCTTCACGTACGCGCGAGGGTGGAGACCCTAAGCGCCCCGCGTCAAGCGCCGCGTTCTGCGCAGCTTTTCAGGAAAGTCCAGTCCGGAACGCCCGCTGTCACTTCCCCCCTGTCACTTCAAGGCGTTGATCTGGCCTATCAGCACATCGTTGGCGAGACCGGCTGCCTTGCCCGCGCCGTCCTCGTAATTGCCGGGCTTGGCCTTGAATTCGAACTTGCGGGTCTTGCCGAACATCATGCCGCCATGGCCCATCGCCGCCATGAGTCCACCCGCAACGTTGGCGGCGGCCTGCGTGGTCTTGGCCGTGCCGCTGGAGGCATCGCGCTTGTCGATGAAATCGCCATCGACCGAGACCGGCTGATTGAGCGTGACCGTCGTCGTCTTGCCGTTGGCGCCGAACACGGTCATCCGGCTATAGCCCGGCACGACCGAGAGATTGGCGTTGACCTCAAGCCCGCCGAAGCTGAACGCGCCGGGGCGCTTCTGGTCCGAGAAATCGATCAGGTAGGTGACGTCGACCACCGGCACCCCTGCCGCCTTGGCGTATTGCGAAAGGGCATAGCCTGCCTGGCCGGCATCCATCGCAAGGCCCATGCTGGAAAGGCCGCTGCCCTGGAAATCGCCTGCAACCATGATCAGCGTGGGCAGCACGGCGGGTTTCACATAGGTCGCCTTGCCCTTGCTGTTCTTTTCAAGCGCGATTCCGACATCGAGTGGTGAGGTCTGGCCATGGGGCTTGGCCATTTCCGGGGCAGCGAAGACGGTGCTGGGATCCTTGACCACAAGGCCCGCCGCGGCAAGCTTGGCGGTGAAATCGGCGTAGGCGGCATCGGCGATCTTCTGCATCATTTCAGGCGTAACGCCGACGAGCGAAGACTTGGCCTTGGTGGTGCCACCGAACGCGCCCATCAGCCCGCCGGTCGCCTTGGTCTGATCGGTCGATTCGAAAATGAAACCCACGTTGAAAGCCGCGACGGCGACGCCCGTGGCGCCCTTCACGGCTTCCTTGCCGGAAATCTTAACTGGCGGTGTATCTCCCGCATGGGCGAAACCGGGCAGCGTGAGCGAAGTGAACGCAAGCGCCAAGGCAATGGAATTGCGGCTTTTCATGATCCTGTCCCCCTGTCCTCGCCGTCCGGCAAAGTCCGAATCGGATCATAATAGGTAAAAATCGGTAGCGTCAATTGATGCCGAACTATTGCCAACCAGCGGCGCAGGTTCTGCCGCTTCAGGCGAGCGAGACGCGCCCGCCGGCATGGCGTATCAGGCGGCCGGCGAGTTCCAGTTCGATCAGCGCCATCTGCACGGCACCTGCGCTGGCACCGCTCTGGCGGATGAGCTCATCCGTGGCGACAGGAGCTATGCCGAGGAGATGGGCGATCTCGGCAGGGCCGTCGTCGTCGTCCGGTTCAGGGGCAAAATGCACGGAATGCTCGTTCATACTGGCCCAGACCGGCTCGCGCAGCTTGAGCCGCGACGGTCCGTCAAAGCGTTCGAGTAGCTCGGCGATATCGTCAGCGGACTGCACGAGGATTGCCCCGTCGCGGATCAGTTCGTTGCACCCGCGCGAGCGGCTGTCGAGCGGGGAGCCAGGGACGGCCATGACTTCGCGCCCAGCCTCGGCAGCGAGGCGGGCGGTGATCAGCGAGCCTGAGCGCGGCGCGGCTTCCACCACAACCGTGCCTGCGGCGAGCCCGGCGATGATGCGGTTGCGGAAGGGGAAATGGCGGGCGAGCGGCTCGGTGCCCGGAGGCATTTCGGCAAGCAGCAGCCCGCGCCGGGCGACGTCCTCCTGCAGTTCGGCATGTTCTGGCGGGTAGGTCACATCGATCCCGCTGGCGATGACGCCAATCGTGCCGCCGCCTTGGCCCATGGCCGCGAGCGCGCCGCGATGGGCGGCGGCATCGATCCCGCGCGCAAGGCCGGAGACGACGGCATAGCCCCGCGCCGCCAGCGCAGCGCCATAGTCCCGCGCAAGGCGGCACGCCCCGGCAGAAGCATTGCGCGCACCGACGAGGGCGACCGCGCCTTGCCCCAGCAGCGAGAGGTCGCCGCGCCAGGTGAGCACCGGCGGCGGCGTTTCCAACGCGGACAGAAGCCGCGGATAGGCCGGGGAATCGTGAAAGAGATAGCCTCCGCCAGCGGCGTGCAGGCGGGCGATCTCAGCCTCGACCCGGTCGGCTGGGATCGGGCGGTAGGGCGCCCCGCCCCGCGCGGCGAGATCGGGCAGCGCATCGAGCGCAGCGGTGGCATCGCCGAAGCGGCGCAGGAGCTGGAAATAGCTGACGGGGCCGATGCCGGGCGAGCGCAGCAGGCGGATGCGCGCAAAAACGTCAGCGTCAGACAGCTCAGGCCCGGGGAGGCTCATCCCTTTTGTCCGATGCGCGGCTCGGTCCCGGCGCGCAGGCGGGCGATGTTGGCGCGGTGCCGCCACAGCACGATGGCCGCCATGATTGAAAGGCCAATCATCGCAAAAAACAAATCCAGACCGACCGTGAAATTGCCGATATCGGTGCGGGGGATGCGGAGCAGGACCAAGGCGCTTACAGGCGCGGCCAGTGCGGCGCTCATCCCTCCCACCGATGAGATCCGGGTCAGCAGCGTCATCACCAGCCATGTTGCGGCGGCGGCGGCCCCGATCCGCCAGTCCAGCGCAAAGCTGATGCCCAGCATAGTGGCAACGCCCTTCCCGCCCTTGAATCCGAGCCATAGCGGGAAGCAGTGGCCGACCATTGCCCCCAAACCAGCCAAGGTGGCGAAACCGAAATCATCCGCGAACCACCAATCCGCCAGGACCACCGCCAGCGCCCCTTTGCCAGCGTCAAGCAGCAAGGTGGCGGCAGCTAGCCCCTTGCGGCCAGTGCGCAGCACGTTGGTCGCGCCGATGTTGCCCGAGCCAATGGCGCGGATGTCTCCCCCGCCCGCAAGGCGCGTGAGCAGCAGACCAAACGGCACCGAGCCGACGAGATAGCCAGCGAGAAACACGGCTGCGATCAAGAGAAATGGAGAGTTCATGCGCCCGGTCTTAACCGCCACCGGGCACAAAGGGGAGAGGCATGCTTTCCTTTTTGCCGCCGTTCCCGATAGAAGGGTGCCCGATGACCGTTGCCCCCGCTTCCGCAGATCCAGCCTCACCGATCCTGCTCTTCGATTCCGGTGTCGGCGGCCTCTCGGTGCTCGGCAAGGTGCGCAAGCTGCTGCCGCAGGCGCCGTTGATGTACGTTTCCGACAATGCGGGCCTGCCCTATGGCAGCAAGACCGAGGCGCAGATCGCGGCGCGGGTTTCGGGCCTGCTGGGGCGGCTGACCGAGCGCTTTCGCCCACGTCTCGTCTGCATTGCCTGCAACACCGCCAGCACGATCGCGCTCGCTTCGGTGCGCGAGGTGCTGGAAGTGCCGATCGTGGGCACCGTTCCCGCCATCAAGCCCGCAGCCGCGATGACGCAAACCGGAGTGATCGGCCTGCTCGGCACCGAGGCGACGATCCGGCAAGGCTACGTCGACCGACTGGAGGCCGAATTCGCCGCCGACAAGCGCTTGCTGCGCCACGGCGCGCCCGAACTTGTCGCAGCGGCCGAGGCGAAGCTGCGCGGTGAGCGGGTCGATCCTGCCGTTTTCGCCCGCGCCGCCGCCGCGCTGCGCGCCATGCCGGACGGCAAGCGAATCGACACGGTGGTGCTGGCCTGCACGCACTTCCCGTTGCTCGAAGCGGAGCTGGCCGAGGCATTCGGACCTGACGTACGCTTTATCGATGGCTCCGACGGGATCGCGCGGCGGATCGCGTTTCTGACCCAAGGTCAGGCCTGGGCACCTAGTAAAACCGGAGACCTAGCGCTGTTCACCAAGGATGACCCCGAGGATGAGCGGCTCATGCCCGCATTGGCACACTATGGCATCGCCCGGCGACTGGCGTTCTGACCGTATCAGGGATATCGGACTGACCATGTTTACCCGCATTGCCCTGCTGCTGATCCTGCTTGTCGCGGTGCCCTATTACTGGCTGCTGATGGACCCCGGCCCGACCTCGGTTGCGCCGCGCACAATCGACATCGCGCGTCTGCGCAGTCTGGCCGAGAGCCAGCAGGGGCAGCGGCCGGTGGGAATCCAGTATGCCGCAGTGGCGACGGACAATGAACCCGGCACGCTGCTGGTTGCAGGCGGCGGCCTGAGGACCGACGAAACGGCGGTCTTCATCTGGCGCCTGATCACGCCGGGCGGCGATACCGTGATCAATTCGGGCCTCACCAGGGACCAGTCCCTTGCGACCGGCTACGAGGCTTATCACCCCGAGATGCAGCAGACCGCGAACAGCTGGTTGCGTTCCTCACAGCGGATCATTTTTACCAGCGAGGATATCGATCACATCGGCGGACTGGTTTCGCTCGTGCTCGCGGACCGGAAGATCGCCGGAAAGCTGATCGGCAATCCCCGGCAGATCGATGCGCTGCGAGCGCTGGCGCCGGTGCTCATGGATTCGCTCGGTCCCCCGCCCGCAGCTCTGGCCGATCCGGCCGGTTATGCCGCAATCGCCCCAGGCATCGCGGTCATGCGCACGCCCGGCTATCTTGACGGGACGCAGATGATCTACGTCCGCCTCCAGAATGGCCGGGAGTTTCTGTTTGCCGGAGACTCCGCGCCGATGCGCCGGAATGTCACCTGGCAGCGCCCCCGTTCGCGGTATGTGGCGGAATGGCTCGGCAGTGAGGATCGCGCCGCCACCCTCGGCTGGATCAAGGGACTCGCCTCACTCAAGCAGCGCGAGCCCGGCCTGACGGTGGTCTACGGGCATGACTTCGGCTGGCTGAAGGACAACGCGCAGCAGTTGCAATTTGCCGCAGCGCCTGCCGGCCCGCTCCCCGCACCGGCGCGAAAGGCCGCACGGTAAGCTGCTTTCCCACGCGGGAATATGACCCAAATGCCGCTGGTATTGGCGTTGCAAGCGGCGTAAAGCGCCGCTCGCCGCTCCGGCCCGACATGGTCTGGCGGTCGTTCTGGCGCACCATGGAGACAGGTTTCAGGGCGCGCATGGCGCAGATGTGCGTGACAACTGGTTCATAGGGAGCCGTGGGTGAATTACGATCAGGTTTTCGATTCCGCGATCGAGCGTCTGCATACGGAAGGTCGTTACCGCGTCTTTATCGACATTCTGCGCAACAAGGGTGCCTACCCGAATGCCCGCTGCTTTGCCGGGCACAATGGCCCCAAGCCGATCACCGTGTGGTGCTCGAACGATTACCTTGCGATGGGCCAGCACCCCAAGGTCATCGGCGCGATGGAGGAAGCGCTGCACGATGTCGGCGCAGGCTCCGGCGGCACGCGCAACATCGGCGGCAACACCCATTATCACGTCGATCTTGAGGCCGAACTTGCCGATCTGCACGGCAAGCAGGGCGCGCTGCTGTTCACCAGCGGCTATGTCTCGAACGACGCCACGCTTTCGACGCTTGCCAAGATCCTGCCCGGCTGCGTGATTTTTTCCGATGAGCTCAACCACGCCAGCATGATCGCCGGTATCCGCAATTCGGGCGCAGAAAAGCGCGTGTTCCGTCACAATGACGTGGAACATCTGGAAGAACTGCTGGCCGAGTGCGATCCAGCGATTCCCAAGCTGATCGCGTTTGAAAGCGTCTATTCGATGGACGGCGACGTCGCCCCGATCCACGCGATCTGCGACCTGGCCGAGAAGTACAACGCCCTCACCTACATCGACGAAGTCCACGCGGTCGGCATGTACGGTGCGCGCGGCGGCGGCATTTCCGAGCGTGACGAGGCCGCGCACCGCATCGACATCATCGAAGGCACGCTGGGCAAGGCCTTCGGTGTGATGGGCGGCTATATCGCGGCGGATTCGCGGATCATCGACGTGATCAGGAGCTATGCTCCGGGATTCATCTTCACCACCTCGCTTTCGCCCGTGCTGGCGGCGGGCGTGCTGGCGGCGGTGCGCCACCTCAAGGCCTCAAGCGTCGAGCGCGAAGGCCAGCAGGCCGCCGCAGCGTTCCTCAAGCAGGCCTTTGCCGATGCGGGCCTGCCGGTGATGCCTTCAACCACGCATATCGTGCCGCTGATGGTCGGCGATCCCGTGCGCGCCAAGAAGGTGAGCGACATCCTGCTCGCCGAGTACGGCGTCTACGTGCAGCCGATCAACTATCCCACCGTGCCGCGCGGGACCGAGCGCCTGCGCTTCACGCCGGGGCCGGCGCACACCGAAGCGATGATGATCGAACTGACCGATGCGCTGGTCGAGATCTGGCAGCGCCTTGAGCTGGAGAAGCGCAAGGCCGCCTGAACCCGCCTTGCCTGCGCCGCCAGGCCGATAGGTAATTGCACCTAAGGCCGGGTGGCTGGAGAAATTTCCCACTGCGACAAACTGTTGCTGCGTTCGTGCAGTACCCTTGCCATGTGGCAGGGATGCATCACTTACGTAAGTTAAAGCAGTTGATAAGATTCAATGACTTGAACGACCGTCACGTTCCAGCCATTTTGGATCTTCTGCATGGGGGAAGTCATGTTCCGCAATCGTTCGTCACGCACCGCGCTCAATCTTGCCGTTTCCACGCTAGCTCTCGTCGGCGTCCTACCTACCCTTGCCTATGCACAGGCAGAGCCGCAGCCCGATGCGGCTGCGGCAGCCGATGCCCCGCCACCTGAGAGCATCGTGGTGACCGGCACGCGCCTGCGCCGCCCGGATTACCAGACCGCGAGCCCGACAATTTCGTTCGGGAAAGACCTGCTCGAAAAGCAAGGTGTCACCAATGTCACGACCTTCCTGACCACTGCGCTGCCCGCGCTTGTCGGTTCATCGACCTCGCGTGACAACTCAGGTGATCGGGCCGGCATCGGCTACACCGGCCTGAATCTGCTCAACCTGCGCAATCTGGGTGTCGATCGCACGCTGGTGCTGATCAATGGCCGCCGCCAGGTTGCCGGTGTCGAAGGGTCGCAGGCAGTCGACATCAACACGATCCCCGTCAGCCTGATCGAGCGCGTGGACGTGCTGACCGGCGGCGCCTCGGCCATTTACGGTGCGGACGGCGTGACCGGCGTGGTCAACTTCGTTCTCAAGCAGAACTTCGAGGGCGTGAGCGCGCAAGCACAGGCCGGGATCAGCAGGTACGGCGATTCTGGCGACCGGTTCGCAGCCATCACCGCCGGGCACAATTTCGATGGCGGGCGCGGCAACGTGACGTTGGCGTATGAATTCGGCGACAGCGACCGGCTGCAGACGCGGGATCGCCCGCAGTACACGGGATCGCGTTCGATCGGCTTCTACCGCAACCCGGACTACACGCCCAATACCCCGGGCGTTTACAGCCGGATCCCGCTGAACGACGTGCGCTACGAATGGTCGTCGCGCATGGGCGCGGTCGATGTCGACTTCAACGGCGAGCCGGACTACCGCGGTGACGGCAAGCCCTACAACCTCGGCCAATCAATTCCCGGCGGCTATTCGCGCGGGAGCGACGACACGCTCGTCTCAGACTATGGCAACGATCTGTTGCCCGCGATCACGCGCCATGTGGTCAATCTCAACGCGCGCTACGAAGTGTCGAGCGCCTTCAAGGTCTTTGCCGAAGCCAAGTACGCAGCGACCAAGTCGTATTCGCTCGGTCAGCCGACGTTCGACTATTATATCTATGTTCCGCAAGATAACCCCTACATCCCGGCGAGCATTCGTTCGGCGATCGATCCGGAACTCGGCGGCGTGCTGGTCACGCGGGATAACTTCGACCTTGGCCAGCGCGGCGAAAACATCAAGCGCGATACCTTCCGCTCGGTAATCGGGGCCGAGGGCGATCTCTCATCCTCGCTGCACTATGAAGTGTCCTATGTGTTCGGTCGCACGACCGTGACCAACCGCTTCGTCAACGACCGCTACACCGACCGCTTCAACGCCGCGCTCGATGCGGTACGCGATCCGGCGACTGGTCAGGTTACTTGCCGGATCAACCTCGATCCCACCGCCGGAAGCGCGGTGACGTTCCAACCGGGTGAGTGCCGACCCATCAATCTTTTCGGTGAAGGCGTAAGCGACCCGGCCGGCGTCGATTTTGTACGCGCCAACACGACCGAGCGTTCGCGCATCACCCAGCATGTTGTGAACGCTTCATTGTCCGGAGATACGCGCGGCTTCTTCTCGCTCCCCGGCGGACCGGTTGGCTTCGTGGTTGGCGGTGAATACCGCAAAGAAAGCTCGCGGTTCGTTCCCGACGAGTTGGAGCAACAAGGCCTGACGTTCTCCAACAAGCTGGGGATCAGTCAAGGCAAGTTCGATGTGAAGGAAGTGTTCGGCGAACTCGACCTGCCGCTGCTCAAGGACAAGCCTTTGGCCTACGTCCTCGATATCAGCGGCGCGGTGCGTTATGCAGACTACTCGTCGACCGGTGGCGCCACGACCTGGAAGGTCGACGCAGCCTGGGCGCCGGTGCGTGATATCCGCTTCCGTGGCACACTCTCGCAGGCTGTCCGCGCGCCCAATATTGGCGAACTCTATGGCGCGGCCGGGCAGACCTTCACCTTCTTCGACGATCCCTGCCTGCCCTCGAACCTCGGGCTGGGCAAATCGACCCGTCCAGCCAACTGTCAGGCGGTCCTGACCGCTGCAGGCCTTACCCCACCGCAGATCGCCGGGTTCGAGGACACCCGTACGGTGAACGTCCCGGGCATCAGCAGCGGCAATGCCAATCTGCAACCGGAGAAGGCGCGGACCTGGACTGCCGGTGTGGTGCTGCAGCCGAGCTTCATCCGCGGCCTCGCCATCGCGATCGACTGGTATGACATCAAGCTCAAGCAGGCGATCAACACGGTCGACGCCCAGAAGCTGGCGGAGCTCTGCGTTGATCAGGCAACGATCGACAACCCTTTCTGCGCTGCGATCAAGCGGCAGCCGGGGACCGGTCTGATCGTCGATTACACGGTTTCCCCGCAGAACGTTGCCGCGTTCCGGACCTCGGGCCTGGAGCTCAACATCAACTACAATTTCTCGATCGAGAAGCTGGGCGAGTTCCAGCTCAAGCTCGTCGGCAACTATTTGAACAAGCTTACCTTCGTGGATTCGCCGGGAGCCGAGCCGCGCAGCACGCTGGGCGAGACCTATCAGCCGCAGTACCAGGCCTTTGTGAGCGCGAGCTACCAGCGCGGGGCGTTCGGCTTCAACTACAGCCTTTCTTGGTGGGACAAGACCCTGCGCTACTCGGCCGACCGTCTGGCGGGCAATCCGAACTACGTCGATCCCAAGTACGCCTGGTACAAGCAGCGCTGGGTGCACAACATCTCGGCCAACCTCACCGTCAACAAGAAGATGGAGTTCTACGGCGGCGTGAACAACCTGTTCAACCAGCAGCCCGATCTCGGTTCGACCACCTATCCGACCGAAACGAGCGGGACGTCGTTCTACGCGGGCTTCCGCGCCAAGTTCTGATACTCTGCCCATACGGGGAGAGGACCACAAGTCCGCTCTCCGCGCGGCACAACCCCAAACGAGAAAGGCCCCGCGAGCGATCGCGGGGCCTTTCTTTTGCGACCCGGACTTCAACCGGTGTTCTTGATTGTCAGCGCAGCGAAACGACGTTGTCCGATACGCGCGGATCGCGGCGATCACCGCGGTACTGGCTGGCCATCGGCTCGTCCGAGACTTCGAAGACCTCGGTCGCGCCGAAACCGTTGAACGCGGTCTTCATGGCCGCGCCGTAGGCTCCGAGCATGCCGATCTCGATGAAATCGCCAGCCTTGATGTCCGCCGGAAGCGCGAAGGGCCCTTCCATGTGGTCCATGTCGTCGCAGGTCGGGCCCCAGAAGCTGAAGTCCGCCTGTTCGGTCTCGCCGTCCTCGTTCGCCGCGCTCTCACGCAGCAGGCGGACGGGAAAGCGCCAGCCCACGTGTGCGGCATCGAACAGCGCGCCATAAGCGCCGTCGTTGATGAACAGCTCGGTGCCCCGGCGCCGTTCGACGCGCACGATCATCGAGTTGTACTCCGCGCAAAGCGCGCGGCCCGGCTCGCACCACAGCTCGGCCGAGTAGGACACCGGCAGCGATTCATAGGTGCGGTCGATCACGCCGAAGTAATCTTCCAGCGGGGGCGGTTCCATGCCCGGGTAGATCGAGGGGAAGCCGCCGCCGACGTCGATGATATCAACCGTAACCGATGCATCGACGATCGCCGCGCGCACGCGCTCGAGCGCCTGGACATAGGCGTGCGGGCTCATCGACTGGCTGCCGACATGGAAGCACACACCAAGCGAATCGGCGACCTGACGCGTGGCCTGCAAAAGCTCCCCAGCGCCCGTGAGATCGCAGCCGAACTTCGAGGCGAGGCTGAGCTCGGAGCCTTCAGACGAGACGCGCAGGCGCACGCACAGCGTCAGATCCTCGGGCAGCACGCCGCCATTGGCCACCGTGGTCGCTTCGCTGATCTTTTCCAGTTCCTCGATCGAATCGAGGCTGAACACGCGCACGCCGTGGTCGCGGTAAGCCTCCACGATCGCGCTCGGCGTCTTGACCGGATGCATGAAGCACAGCGTGGCATCGGGCAACGCCGCGCGCGCCATGCGCACCTCGGCAACCGAGGCCACGTCGTAATGCGTGATCCCGGCATCCCACAGCACGCGGAGCAATTCCGGTGAGGGATTGGCCTTGACCGCATAGAGCGAGCGCCCCGGAAACTTCTCGACGAAGAAACGGGCAGCGCGCGCCGCAGCGTGCGGACGGTTCAGAATGGCAGGTTGGTCGGGCGCGGCTGCGCCGACTACAGCCAATGCATCAGGATGGATGTGCAACTCAAGGGACCCCCAAACGGAAAAATGCGACAAAGCTGCCTTGCGGTTTGGAAGTCCCCATGGGGCAGCGAGGGGGTAAATAGCCCCCCCGCCCTGAACATCAAGTGAAAAAATGGGCACCTCACGTTGATGTCACAAAGGTGAAACACTTTCGGGGCGAGGCGCGGAAAACCTTAAGCCATCAAGGCTTGCGCGAGCGCACGCCATGCCGGGAGCGAGTGCGGGTCGTTCGCGCCGTTTGCCGCCGTGGGATGCGAGGCGAATCGCGCGACGACCATTTCGGCCACAGGGTCGATCCAAAGCGTCTGCCCGTGAATGCCGCGCGCGCTGAAACAGCCGTGGTTATCGTGTGCATGCCACCACTGGCTGCCATAGCTCCACCCGCCCAGCAGCGGGTAGGCCGCCTTGTGGAAGCGCTCCGGATCGCCGCCCTGCCGGATGCGTTCGACATCCGCCGCCGGGATCACGCCGAGCCCGCCGAGGCGCAGCGCCTCGCCGAAGCGGGCGAGATCTTCGAGCCGCAGATTGAGGCCCCCGCCGGCAAAAGGCGCGCCGGCTTCATCAACAATGAGGTCTGCATCACCGAGCATGCCGAGCGGCTGCCACAGGCGCTCTGATAGGACCTGCGTGAAGGGTTTGCCGGTGACTCGGGTGATGATCCAGGCCAGCACATCGGTGTTGGGCGTGCGGTAGACGAAACCTGCCCCGTGGGTGCCCTGCCCGGGGACGGTGGTGAGATAATCCCACAGGTTGTGCGGGCCGGTGTAGCTGGCCGGGCGCGGGGTGAGGCCGAGCGCGGCGCTGTAGGCTCCGATCCCGGAGTTGGGATTGCCGTACTCCTCGGAGAAATCGAGCGCGGTCGTCATGTCGAGGACCTGGCCGATGGTGGCGCTGCCGAAGCCGCTGGGGGCGAGTTCGGGGATCACGCTGTCCACCCGCGCGGCAAGGTCGATCCGTCCTTCCCCGACCAGCATCTGGACCAGCGTGCCAACAAAGCTCTTGGTGACCGAGAAGGCGATATGGCGCGTTTCCGGGCCGGTTACGCCGAACCAGCGTTCGAACACGACTTCGCCTCTGTGGAGCACGAGAATGCCATCGGTGAAGGCTGAGAGCAGCGAGTCGTCGAAACTGATTTCGGCGTCCAGGCCAAGCGGGGTGAAGCGCACAGTGCCCAGCTCCTCACGCAGTCCGCGCGCGAACGGCGTACCCTCCCCGCTCGCTGCGACGCGCGCGGTGGGGCAGAAGCTGCGCATGTTGGAATAGGACCAGCGGATCATCGGGAAGCGCATGTGATCGGCGCGCGCGCCAAGGATGCGCTTTTCAGGCGGTGGCGGGGCGCCTACCATCCATCCCATTGCCACCGGGTCACTGGTCACGCCGTCCAGTTGCACATCCGCCATTTCCATCTCTCCGCCTTGTGTTCTTCGCGGCGAGATTGCCTCACGAAACGCGGGCGCGGAAGTCCTCCCACGAAAAACGCTTCACGCATTCGAGCGCGTCGGTCTCGCTGTCCCACAGCCAGATCGAGGGGAGCGGCACGCCGTTGAAGGTCGTGGTCTTGACCATCGAATAATGCGCCTGATCAAGGAATGCGAAGCGCGCGCCGGGCTCGGCAAGGCCCGGCTTGCGGTAATCGCCGATGACGTCACCCGCGAGGCACGAGGGGCCGCCGAGGCGAACCGGGACATCACCTTCCCCATCCTCGTATTCATCAATAGGCAGTTCGCCGAGCATGGCCGGGCGATAGGGCGCCTCGATGACATCGGGCATGTGGCAGGTGGCGGAAATGTCCGTCACGCCAAGTTGCATGCCGTTGACGTGGGTATCGAGCACGGTGCCGACGAGAATGCCCGCATCGAGCGCGACGGCCTCGCCGGGCTCAAGGTAGATCTCGCAGCCGGTTTCGGCCCTAACTGCTTGCAGGAACGCGACAAGTTCGTCGCGCTGATAGTCGGCGCGGGTGATGTGGTGGCCGCCGCCGAAGTTCAGCCATTTGAGCTGGCCGAAGTATGGCGCGAGATAGGGCTTCAGCGCGGCCCAGGTGCGTGCGAGCGGCTCGAAATCCTGCTCGCACAAGGTGTGAAAATGGATGCCGCTGACGCCTTCGAGGTGCTCGGGCTTCAACTGGTCGATGGGGAAGCCAAGGCGCGAATGGGGCGCGCAGGGATCATAACGCGGCACTTCACCTTCCGCGTGCAAGGGATTGATACGCAAGCCGATATCGAATGGCTCACCTGCGGCACGTGCGGCCGCGATTTCAGCGGCAAAGCGGGCATGCTGGCCGGGCGAATTGAAGATCACATGATCCGAGTGCTGGAAGATTTCGGGCAGGTCCTCCGCCTTGTAGGCTGCGCAGTAGGTGGCAATCTCACCGGCATAGTAATCTGCAGCAAGCCGCGATTCCCACAGGCCAGAGGTGCACACTCCGTCAAGGTATTCCCCGATCAGCGGCGCGACCCGCCACATCGAGAAAGCCTTGAGCGCGGCGAGGACCTTAATGCCAGCCCGATCACGCACATCGACGAGAATGCTCAGATTCTGCCTGAGGCGCGCGGCATCGACCACGAAGGCCGGGCTGTCGACGCGCGTCAGGTCGAAATGGGCAAAGGCGCCCGGATCGCCGGCTCTGGTTTCCATCGGTCCTGTCCCTTCATCCAAACGGCGAGCGGAACACGAGCGCCGCGCCGGCCACGATCAACACAAAACCTGCCAGCTGCGACAGATTTGGCCGCGTGCCGAACAGGAAATAGGCGACACCCACGAAGGTCACGAGGGTGATCGCTTCCTGCATCGTCTTCAACTGCGCCAGCGAGTACCGGCTCGCCCCGATCCGGTTGGCCGGCACGGCGAGCATGTACTCAAACAGCGCCAGCGCCCAACTGGAGAGGACCGCGATCCACAGCGCCCGGTGCGGCGCCTTGAGATGCGCGTACCAGGCAATGTTCATCACGATGTTGGAGCCGACCAGCATCAACGGCGGAAGCCAGAGCGAAGTCGGCATGCCCTCAGAACTCCAGCGGCCCCTCAAGCTCCTTCACCTGCCACGGCAGGCCGTGCTTGTTGAGCATGTCCATATAGGGATCGGGATCGAACTGTTCGATGTTGAACACGCCAGCGCCGCCCCATGTACCGGTGACCAGCATGGCCGCACCGATCATCGCCGGGACGCCCGTGGTGTAGCTGATCGCCTGGTTGCCGGTTTCGGCATAGGCCTCTTCGTGATCGCAGATGTTGTAGATGTAGAAAGTCTTTTCCACCCCGTCCTTCAGGCCCGTCGCGATATCGCCGATATTGGTCTTGCCCTTGGTGAGCGCGCCGAGGCTGGCGGGTTCGGGCAGGACGGCCTTGAGGAACTGGAGCGGCACGATCTCCTTGCCCTCGTACAGGACGGGGTCGATCCGCGTCATGCCGACATTCTGCAGCACGGTGAGGTGAGTGATATAGGCATCACCGAAGGTCATCCAGAAGCGGATGCGCTCGATCTCAGGCAGGTGATGCGCGAGGCTTTCGAGCTCCTCGTGGTACATCAGGTACATGTTCTTGGGGCCGACCGCTTCGAAATCGAAGGTCTGGCGGATGGTGAGCGCCGGCGTTTCCACCCACGCGCCCTTTTCCCAGCGGCGCGCCGGGGCGGTGATTTCGCGGATGTTGATTTCCGGGTTGAAGTTGGTCGCAAAGGGCTGGCCGTGATCGCCGCCATTGCAATCGAGGATATCAAGCGTGCGGATCGTATCGAGCTTGTGCTTTTTGAGCCAGGTCGCGAAGACCGAGGTAACGCCCGGATCGAAGCCCGAGCCGAGCAGCGCGGTGAGGCCGGCAGCCTTGAAGCGCTCCTGATAGGCCCACTGCCACTTGTATTCGAACTTGGCCTCGTCGATCGGCTCGTAGTTCGCTGTGTCCATGTAGTTGACCCCGGCAGCGAGGCAGGCCTCCATGATGTTGAGGTCCTGATAGGGCAGCGCGAGGTTGACGACGAGCGCGGGCTTGAGTTCGTTCAGCAGCGCGGTGGTGGCGGCGACGTCGTCGGCGTCGAGCTGGTAGGTCGCGACATCGCGGCCAGTGCGCTCCTTGACCGAGGCGGCAATCGCCTCGCACTTGGGCAGCGTGCGGCTGGCGAGCGCAACTTCGCTGAAGATATCAGGGTTCATCGCCATCTTGTGAACGGCAACCGAGCCGACGCCGCCTGCGCCGATGACAAGGACCTTGGCCATAGGGAAACTCCAATCCGGATCGGCACAGCGTCTGCTGGCGCTTCGAAAGCGGTGCCTTTAGGGTATGGGCATGACAAACCCAAGTCCCGAAATGAACCCTGCCCCCTTGGTCCGCGAACCGACGCGCGCCCCAACTCGAGAAGGCGTGCTGCGCGCGGCTGTCAAAGTGAGCGCGCTGGTCCCGCATACGCCCCTGCTGGCGCTGGAGCTGCCGAATGGCGGCCCAACCGTCTGGTGCAAGGCCGAATGCCTGCAACCGATGGGGGCCTTCAAGATCCGCGGCGCGTGGCACCGGATGACCGACCTGACCGAGGAAGAGCGCACGCGCGGCGTGGTCGCAGTTTCGAGCGGCAACCATGCGCAGGGCGTAGCCTGGTCAGCGCGGCGGCTGGGGATTGCCGCGACGATCGTGATGCCCGCCGATGCACCTGCGGTGAAGCTGAACGAGACGCGGCGGTTGGGGGCTGAGGTCGTGCAATACGAACGGCTGACCCAATCGCGCGATGCCATTGCCGCCGCGATTTGCGCCGAGCAGGGCTCGGTGCTGGTCCACGCCTATGGCGATCCCTGGGTGATCGAGGGTCAGGGATCGACCGGGATCGAGCTTGCAGGCCAGATGGAATGCTTTGCCGGCGGCGCGCCTACAAGAATTGTTGCGCCGTGTGGCGGCGGCGGGCTCGCATCGGGGCTGGCGCTGGCGTGCCCCGATGCTGAGGTCGTGCCGGTAGAACCCGAAGGCTGGGATGACGTCACCCGCAGTCTGGCGGGAGGCGCCATTGTCAGTGTCGGCAGCGCGCCGCCGCCGACGGCCTGCGATGCCTTGCAGACCTTGGCTACGTTCCCGATCAACTTTGCCGTCATGACCGCGCACGGGATGCGCGGCGTGGCGGTGAGCGAGGCTGAAGTGCGCGCGGCGCAGCGCTATGCCTTCAGCAAGCTCCGCCTGGTGGTCGAGCCGGGCGGCGCGGCGGCACTTGCGGCGGTGCTGGCAGGCAAAGTCCCGGCGGACGGGCGGACGGCGGTGATCCTTTCCGGCGGGAACGTTGATCCGGCTGCGTTTGCCAAAGTGATCGCGGAGGGATGATCGGTTGCAATTGACAATCGAATCGGGCCTATTCACCACAGTGTCAGCAATACTGTGGGGAGCAAAACATGACGGGAATGGAAATCCTGAAGCCGGTGGTCGCGCTTGCGATCTGGACGATGGTGATGTGGTTCTGGATGTATGCCACCCGCATCCCCGCGATCACGGCACTGCCGAAAACGGATGATCCCAAGGCTGATGTGGGCTGGACGGGTGCCAAACTGGAAGGCCTGCTATCGCCAAGCATCCAGTGGAAAGCGCACAATTACAATCATCTGCATGAGGCACCTACAGTGTTCTATGCAGTGGCGCTGGTGCTGGCGCTGATTCAGCAGGGCGATGGGGTCAATCTGATGATCGCCTGGGCCTATGTGGGACTGCGTGTGGTCCACTCGATCTTCCAGTCGACCGTGAACAAGGTGGCGCCGCGCTTTGCGCTATTTGCGCTTTCGAGCTTGGCGCTGATGGCGCTGATCCTGCACGCCGCGATGGCAGTATTTACGGCCTGACGAATAGGCTCGCCAGCTCGACGTGGGTGGACCAGCGGAACTGGCCCACCGGCACGAGCCCGGCGAGCCGATACCCGCCCTCGATCAGAGTAACGGCATCCTTGGCCCAGCTGGCCGGGTTGCAGCTGATATAGACGATGCGCGGGACCACCGACGTGGCGAGTTGCACCACCTGATCGCGCGCACCGGCGCGGGGGGGATCGAGCAGGACGGCTGCGAACCGGTCCAGCTCGGCCTTCTGGAGCGGATTGCGGAACAGATCGCGGTGAAGCGCGTGGACCGGCCTTCCGTGCATGCGGGCGGCAGCCTGGCAGGCCATATGCGCATCGCGCGCAGCCTCGACCGCGAGGACTTTGGTGCCTGCCCCCTGCCCCGCCAGCGCGAAGGCGAAAGTGCCAAGGCCGGAGAACAGATCGGCGATGGTGGGCGCATTCGCTAGCCACACACGGGCGGCGGCAATGAGCGCCTCTTCGCCATCATGCGTGGCCTGCAAGAACGCACCGGGCGGCAGGCCGACAGGCACGCCTCCGAGCGTTACGGTAACGGGATCGGGCTCCCAAACCGTCTCGGGCCCATCGCCCTGATCGAGCGTGAGGCGGGCGACGCCGTTGTCGCGCGCGAAATCGAGCAAGCGTTCGGTCTGCGCGAGCCCTTCCATCTTGAGGCCGGCCATATCGACGGTCGGTCCCTGATCGGCCAAAGTCAGCGCGACATCGACGGAAAGGCTACGCTCGCTGCGCGTTTCGAGCAGGCGGCGCAAGGGGCCGATCAGTGCGGCGAGCTCGGGCGCAAGGACCGGGCATTCCTTACAATCGACGATCTTGTGCGAACCCTGCTCGCGAAAACCCAGCACGACGCGCTTGCCGATGGCCTGCGCATGGAGCGTGGCGCGGCGGCGTGTGGCGGGCGGGGACAAGTGCGGCGGCGCGACTTCGCCCGGATCGAGGCCCTGCCCGCGTGCAGCGCCCTCAACCCGGCCACCGACATAAGCGGTGAGCGCGCTTTCCGAGAGGTGCTGGAGTTGGCAGCCCCCGCAGGTCGGAAAGTGCCGGCATGACGGCGCGGCATGGTCCGGACCGGGCGTCAGCGTGCCGTCCGCCTCGAGCACGTCACCGGGCGCGGCAAGCGCAACGTAACGGCCGTCAACCGTCTGGCCTTCGCCCTTGGCGGCGACGCGAATGATAAGGCCGAGGTTGTTCATGGACACGCGGCGCTTAGGGCATAACCCGTGGCAGCCGCAAGGTCTCCGGCAGTAAAGGCAGGCCCGCACCGCCGCGCGGCTTCTCCATGGAGCCACAGGCCTTCTTGCGCGGCGAGGAAGGCATCTCCGTGGACGGCCAAGCGGCTGGCGATAATCCCGGCAAGGACGTCGCCGCTGCCCGCGACCGAAAGCCAGGCGGAAGCGCGGGGGCTGACGATGACGTCACCGCCGGGGTTGGCGATCAGGCTGTCCGGGCCTTTGAGGAGGACAACGGCCTTCGCGGCCTTTGCCAAGGCCAGCGCGCGGGCGCGGCGGGTGCCGGTGGCGGCAAGGCCGAAAGCAGCTTCAAGCGCAGCCATTTCGCCTTCGTGCGGGGTGAGGACGCGTGGTGCCATGCCTGGGCTTTCCGGGCGCAGCAGCACCAGCGCGTCCGCGTCGATCACGATGGGACGATTTGCGGAAAGAGCAGCGGCAAGACGGGCCGCGGCCTCGGCGCTCCTCCCCAGCCCCGGACCGACGAGCAGGGCGGCAATGCGCGGATCGGCAAGCGCGGCAAGATCACTGACGTCACAGACCAGCGTAGGCGGGACGCCTTCGGGCCGCGCGGGGGCGAGCAGTTTGACGTAGCCCGCTCCGGAGCGTTGCGCGGCCTCGGCCGAGAGCAGCGCCGCGCCGGGCATCATGCCGGCGACAACCGCGAGCAGGCCGCGCTTGTATTTGTGCGCATCCGGCGCGGGCGGCGATATGCGGGGCTTGGCGAGCACTCGCGCTGCGCCCGGCACCGCCGCCACGCCGATTTCGACAAGCCGCAGCGCACCCATCAGCGGAGCGGCGGGCATGGCATAGTGCGCGTGCTTCCAGGCGCCGAGCGCAACCGTTACGTTACACGTCGGAAGGCCGGGATTGAGCACAGCGCCGCTATCCGCCTCGATTCCGCTGGGGAGATCTGCGGCGATGCGCAGGGTATGCCCCTCGGCGAGGCCGGTGAGTAGGGCGAACAAGTCGTCCGGCAAGGGCCGCGAGAGGCCGCTGCCGAAAAGGCAATCGAGCAGCACCGCGCCTGCTGGGAACGCGCCGGGCGCATGGACTTCGCCCAAGAAGAGCGCGCGCGCCGTGCGGGCCTCCGGCGTCAGGGGTTCACGCGCGGCGATCACGGTGACGGGAACGCCCTGTTCCATGAGGTAGCGCGCCGCAACGTAACCATCGCCGCCGTTGTTGCCGGGACCGCAGAGCACCGTGACCGGACGCCCGCTCCCGAGCCGCCGCGCCCACTCACCGAGCGCGCGGCCTGCCACTTCCATCAGCGTCTGCGCAGGTATGCCGCCGTCGATGAGGGCCGCTTCGGCGGCGCGCATCGCGGCGACATCGAGGACCTGGTCTAGGTCAGCCGGCATCCTGCGTGCCGCTCGTGCGGACAATACCGGAGAGATCGCGCACACCGCCGCGCGCGGCGCTGGTCGTCATCAGGGCATAGGCTTGAAGCGCGAGGCTGACCTTGCGCGGGCGCGGCTTCACCGGCTGCCATCCGCGCGCTTCGGCGGCCTTGCGGCGCTCGGCGAGCGTGGCGTCATCGACCATGAGATTGATCGAGCGGGCGGGAATATCGATCTCGATGCGGTCGCCCGTTTCGACAAGGCCGATCGTGCCGCCCTCGGCCGCTTCGGGCGAGCAATGGCCGATGGAGAGGCCCGAGGTGCCGCCCGAGAAGCGTCCATCCGTAACGAGCGCGCAGGCAGCGCCGAGGCCCTTGGACTTGAGGTAGCTCGTGGGATAGAGCATTTCCTGCATGCCGGGGCCGCCGCGTGGGCCTTCGTAGCGGATCAGGACGACGTCCCCTGCTTCGACCTGCCCGGTGAGGATCGCGGTGACGGCAGCGTCCTGGCTTTCGTAAACCTTGGCTGGACCGCTGAACTTGAGGATCTTCTCGTCGACGCCCGCCGTCTTCACGATGCAGCCATCCTTGGCGAGATTGCCGAAGAGGACGGCAAGCCCGCCATCCTGGCTGAAGGCATGCTCGGCTGAGCGGATCACGCCAGTCTCGCGGTCGAGGTCGAGTTCCTTCCAGCGGCGCGATTGGCTGAAGGCGACCTGTGTCGGCACGCCGCCGGGTGCCGCTTTAAAGAATTCATGCACTTGCGGGTCATTGCTACGAGAAATGTCCCACTTCTCGATCGCCGCCGCCATGGTCGGGCTGTGGACGGTGGGCAAGTCGGTATGGAGCAGCCCTGCCCGCTCCAATTGGCCAAGGATCGCCATGATCCCGCCAGCGCGATGAACGTCTTCCATGTGGACGTCGGACTTGGCCGGCGCGACCTTGGAGAGGCACGGCACGCGGCGCGAAAGGCGGTCGATATCCGCCATGGTGAAGTCGACGCCGGCCTCGTGCGCAGCCGCCAGCAGATGGAGCACGGTGTTGGTCGACCCGCCCATCGCGATATCAAGGCTCATCGCGTTCTCGAACGCGCGGAAGCTGGCGATCTGGCGCGGGAGCACGCTCTCGTCGTTCTCTTCGTAGTAGCTGCGGCACAGCGCGACCGCGCGGCGACCCGCTTCGCGGAACAGCCGCTCGCGGTCGGCGTGCGTTGCCAGCACCGAGCCGTTGCCGGGGAGCGAGAGGCCGAGCGCCTCCGTCAGGCAGTTCATCGAGTTTGCCGTGAACATGCCCGAGCACGAACCGCAGGTCGGGCACGCAGAGCGCTCGATCGCCGTGACTTCTTCGTCGGTATACTTGTCGTCCGCAGCCGCGACCATCGCGTCCACGAGATCGAGCGCGACTTCCTTGCCATTGAGGACAACCTTGCCCGCCTCCATCGGCCCGCCCGAAACAAACACCGCGGGCACATTGATGCGCATCGCGGCCATGAGCATGCCAGGGGTGATCTTGTCGCAGTTCGAGATGCAGACCATGGCATCGGCGCAGTGCGCGTTGACCATGTACTCCACGCTGTCGGCAATGAGATCGCGGCTGGGGAGCGAATAGAGCATCCCGTCGTGGCCCATGGCGATGCCATCATCGACCGCGATCGTGTTGAATTCCTTGGCGACGCCGCCTGCCGCCTCGATCTCGCGCGCGACGAGTTGGCCGAGGTCCTTGAGATGGACGTGGCCGGGCACGAACTGGGTGAAGCTGTTGACGACAGCGATGATCGGCTTGCCGAAATCGCTGTCCTTCATGCCCGTAGCGCGCCACAGGCCGCGCGCGCCCGCCATGTTGCGGCCGTGGGTGGTGGTTCTGGAACGATAGACCGGCATTGGCATTCTCTCTCGAAGATTGGGATTCGCCCGCAGGCGATCATGCAGCGCACCTACCGCAAGCGGGCTTTCGGGTCGAAAGTAATCTCCGCAACCATCCTGCGGATCACCCTTATGCGCCGAGCGCGATGGCAACCTGATTGGCGATGCGGGCGAGGCGTTCGGCCCACAAGGCGTGGTTGGCAGGGTCCGCAATCTGGTCCTGCCGCACCTCGATGCCGAAATAGGGCCGCCCTTCGGCCTCGGCGTGGCGGTTCATCGTCGCGTTGAGAAGGCGGCCCGAATAGGGTTCCTGATCGCCGACGACGAGGCCTTCGGCTTCAAGCAACGGAATCGCGAGGCGCGCGGCGCGGTCATCTTCGTTGTAGAGCACGCCGACCTGCCAGGGGCGCTGCTGCGCGGGATCGCTCGCAAGCTGCGGCGTAAAACTGTGGAGCGACAGGATCAGCGCTGGCGGTGCCGAGTCGAGCAGCGCCGCGAGCGCTTCATGGTAGGGCCGGTAGAAGCGTGCGAGGCGGGCTTCGTGGCCGGCATGATCAAGCGCATTGCCGGGAATGGCATGGCCGTCACTGGCAATGGGGCAGACGGTGGGGCCATGCTCATCGCGGTTGAAATCGCATACGAGACGGCTGACCCCGCCCAGGAACGCGGCGATTCCGGGGCGCTGGGCCATATGGGCAGCCACACCGGCAACACCGATATCGACGGCAATGTGCTGATCCAGCAGCGCGGGATGGATGCCGAGATCGATATCGGCAGGAACCCGGTTCGATGCGTGATCGGACACGACGAGAATGCCGCCAAAGCGCGGTGTACCGAGAATTTCGTAGGCTTCAGACTTCATGATTTCCTTTAGCCGTTCGTGTCGAGCGAAGTCGAGACACCACGCACGTCGCATAGTGTCTCGACTTCGCTCGACACGAACGGGTTGGGGTTAGCGAAGCTTGCCAGCAAGATGCCACCATGCCGCTGGCATTGTCTTGGCAGCGGCGTCGCGCGCCTCCGGCGTGTCGTAGAGCGCAAAACAGGTAGCGCCGGAGCCGGACATGCGGGCAAGCCATGCGCCGCTGGCAGCGAGGGTGGCGATGACGTCAGCGATTTCAGGAACGAGCGCGATGGCGCTGGGTTCCAGATCGTTGCGGCCTTCGAGCGCGATGGTGCGCAGATCGCCTGGTGGCATGGGGCCGCGGTCGATCCCGTCCCAGCCCTTGAACACCGGCCCTGTGGCGAGCGGGATGCGCGGATTGACGAGGAGGACCGGGGTTCCGGCGAGATCGTTGGGCACAGGTTCAAGCTCGGTGCCGGTGCCGCGCCCGATGCAGGCCGTGCTGAGCACGCAGGCAGGCACATCTGCCCCAAGCTTCGCAGCGCGGGCGTGCCAATCATCCGGCAGCCCGTGCTCCCGCTCGACCATGCGGAAAACCGCACCGGCATCGGCCGAACCGCCGCCGAGACCTGCCGCAACGGGTAGCCGCTTTTCGAGCGTCACGGCCCAGCCCTTGCCATGGGGCAAGGAATTCAAGGCTTTGGCGACGATATTGCCGAAAGGATCGGAGAGTCCTGTGGCAAACTCGCCCACCACATGAAGGCTGTCTGCGCCCGCAGGTTCCGCTGCCAGTTCATCGCCCGCATCGACGAACGCGAACAACGTCTCGAGCTCGTGATAGCCATCCTCGCGCCGCCGCCTGATGTGGAGCGCAAGGTTGATCTTGGCGTAGGCGGTTTCGCGCATCGTGACTTATTCCTGTTTTCGTCACTTGCGACGAAAGTCGAACCGATCCCAGAAAGAGACCTCACGAGCAAACTTAGGCATTTTAAAGATTTTGGTTTTCTGAACTGATGAGCGAACTGTGACTGCCCCGTCAGCTTGAGGCGCAAGGCGCGGACTTCCATGAAACGTGATAGAGGTTGGAAATTCACCGGTGCTCTCTGCCCTCCTCGCACATTCTTCATGCGCTGCTTTAAAGCCGGCTTCAAAACCCCTTCGTCCTATCTCCCAGATTAGTCCGTCGAGTTGCCCCCTGAGGCCAGAACTCAAAACCCGGCAACTCGGAATAGATATCCTCAAAAAACCAGAAAGTGTCCCAATGCTCTTCCTCAGTGATGAGGATGCACCTTGAGCGCTATCATCCATGGGTCACCCTGTTTGCTTGGAAAGTTGGAGAAGCTCTGGCCTCCGCTCCATCACATATTCGGATAGTTCGGGCCGCCGCCGCCTTCGGGCGTCACCCATTCGATGTTCTGCGTCGTGTCCTTGATGTCGCAGGTCTTGCAGTGGACGCAGTTCTGGGCGTTGATCTGGAGGCGCGGGTTGCCGTCTTCGCCGGTGAGGAATTCATAGACACCAGCGGGGCAGAAGCGTGCTTCAGGCCCGGCGTAAAGCGGCAGGTTGATCGCGGTCGGAACGCTCGGGTCCTTGAGCACGAGGTGGCACGGCTGGTCCTCCTCGTGATTTGTGTAGGAGAACGAGACCGAGGTCAGGCGGTCGAAGCTGATCACGCCGTCGGGCTTGGGATATTCGATCGGCTTGAACAGGTCGGCGCGCATCGTGTGCTCGCTGTCCTTGTGGTGCTTCATCGCGCCGATCGGATTCACCTTGAGCACGCGCGCCCACATGTCCGCACCGGCCAGCACGGTGCCGAGCGAGCCGCCGAACTTGGCAACCAGCGGCTGCGCGTTCTGGACGAGCTTCAATTCCTTGGCGATCCAGCTTTCCCGCACGGCGCTGTCGTATTCGCCAAGCTCATCCTGTTCGCGGCCATTGGCCATGGCAGAGGCAATCGCTTCGGCGGCGAGCATGCCGCTCTTCATCGCGGTGTGGCTGCCCTTGATGCGCGGCACGTTTACGAAGCCTGCCGAGCACCCGATGAGCGCACCGCCCGGGAAAGCAAGGCGCGGCACTGACTGCCAGCCACCTTCGTTGATCGCCCGCGCGCCGTAGGACACGCGGCGGCCGCCTTCGAGGATTGCGCGGATCGCCGGATGCTGCTTCCAGCGCTGGAATTCCTCGTAAGGGTAGACGTAGGGGTTCGCGTAATCCAGCGCGGTAACAAAGCCCAGGGCGACCTGATTGTTCGCCTGATGATAGAGGAAGCCGCCGCCCCACGCATTGCTCTCCGAAAGCGGCCAGCCCTGCGTGTGGATCACGCGGCCGGGCACATGCTTTTCAGGATCGATGTCCCACAGTTCCTTGATGCCGATGCCGTAGACTTGCGGCTGGCAATCGCGCTCAAGGTCGTACTTGGCCTTGAGCTGCTTTGTGAGGTGTCCGCGCGCACCCTCTGCAAACAATGTATATTTCGCAAGCAGCTCCATGCCCGGCTGATAGTCCGGCTTCTTGCTGCCATCCTTGGCGATGCCCATGTCGCCGGTGGCGACGCCGCGCACCGACCCATTGTCGTCGTAGAGAATTTCGGCGGCGGGGAAGCCCGGGAAGATCTCGACACCGAGCTCGGTCGCCTGATCGGCCAGCCAGCGGCAGAGGCTGCCAAGGCTGCCAGTGTAGTTGCCGTGGTTCGACATGAAGGGAGGCATTGGCCAGTGCGGCAGCGCCGTCTTGCCGGAGCGGGTCAGCACCCAGTGCCAGTTGTCGGTGACTGGCGTTTCCGCCATCGGGCAGCCCGCCTCTCGCCATTCCGGCAGGAGTTCATCGAGCGCCTTGGGATCGACCACCGCGCCCGAGAGGATGTGGGCGCCGATTTCCGAGCCTTTTTCGAGGATACAGACCGATATCTCGGAATTGACCTGCTTGAGGCGGATCGCCGCTGCGAGGCCGGCAGGCCCGCCGCCGACAATCACGACGTCATACGGCATCGATTCCCGTTCGCTCATTCTCTCTCGCTCCGACCCCATATTGGGCACGCTGTGCCCCGAAAGCTCAAGCCCCTGCCTTGAAAGCTGCGGCCAGCAAGGTCAAGACCGCTTGGTGATGGGACTGCAAGACACAAGTGACAGGTCATTGGGCAAGGCGCTTGAAGCCGCGCTTGGCTGGTGGGCCGAGGCCGGGGTCGACATGGCCTTTGTCGATGCGCCGCAGGACTGGCTGGCGGCTGAGGCTCCGACGCCTGCGGCCAAAGCGGCGCCAGCCCTTCCGCCGACCGAGAAGCGGCCGCCGCGCGTCTCCGCGCAGGTGGCAGAACCTGGGCCAATTGCTGAAGATCGCAGCGGATGGCCCGAAAAAATAGAAGATTTTGCTACCTGGTGGCTCTCCGAACCATCGCTTGCGCCGCGCGGTGCAAAGCGGCTCGCACCGGTTGGGCGACATGGTGCTAAACTCATGGTTCTGGTGCCGATGCCGGCCGAGGACGATGGCGAGGCGCTGCTTTCGGGCCGGTGCGGCAAACTGCTCGATGCCATGCTATCCGCCATGGGCATCGATCCGGGCGAAGTCTACCGCGCCTCCGCTCTTCCCGCCCGAATCGCCTTGCCCGATTGGGCAGGACTGGGCAGCGCTGGCCTTGGTGACGTGCTCAAACGACATGTCGCGCTCGCCGCACCGCAGCGTATGCTGGTATTCGGCCGCGGCGACATCTCGGCGCTATTGGGGCACGGCTCAGCGCATAATGCTCACCATTTACGCGCACTTAACCATGAGACTGGCACAGTTATGGCGGGTTTCGAATACGATCTCGAGACTTTGCTGGCCAAGCCGAGCTGGAAGGCGGGGGTCTGGCAGCGATGGTTGGACGGGGCAGCAACGGATGCTGCTGCGGCATGACGACAAGAGCTGGCAGACTGAAACGGGAAGAGATCCGGAGTGGGATATTCGTGCGGGGCCAATCATTAATGAAAGTGAGCCGCACCGCCATGCTTGCTGCGGCCGCCGTGCTTGCGATCGGTACGGCCGCCCCGGCTGCCGCCAATAGCGCTGCCGCCGAGTATTTCCGTTCGCGCGCTGACCGCACGTCGGTCCCTGCCCTGCTCAGCCAGGAAGACCGCGCCTACTACAAGCAGATGTTCGGCGCGATCGAGCGCGAGGATTGGACCACTGTGCAGACGCTGCTCACGCAGCGCGCCGATGGCCCGCTCCACGCCGTGGCGCGGGCACAATACTACCTCGCGGCGAGTTCGCCGCGTGCCGAACTGGCGCCGCTGACGCAGGTTCTGTCCACCGCACCCGAATTGCCCTGGGCGGAGCAGCTGGGCCGCCTTGCCCTCAAGCGCGGCGCGACCGAGCTACCCGCCCTCCCCAGCGCACAGCCGATGGTCTCGCTTCCCGGCCTGCCCAAGCGCATCAAGCCGCGCCCCGTGGCAGACGGCACGATGCCTGACAGCGTGGCGCTGGCGATCCAGGACCGCATCAAGAACGACGATCCACTTGGCGCGCGCGTGCTGCTCGACGGGATCGAGTCCAGCCTCTCGGTCGAAGCACGGGCCGAATGGCACCAGCGCGTGGGCTGGGCCTTCTATATCGAGAACGACGACGCTAATGCGCGCAATGTCTCGCTCGGCGCGCTGCAAGGGGCAAACGGGCCGTGGGTAGCCGAAGCGCTGTGGACGGCCGGGCTTGCCGCCTGGCGGCAGGGAGATTGCCAGAACGCAGCGGCAAGCTTCGAACAAGCGGCCAGCGCTGCGCAGAACGATGAACTGAACGCCGCCGCCAACTATTGGGCCGGGCGCGCGTGGATGCGCTGCCGGGCGCCGGAAAAGGTTGCCACCGCGCTGCGCAGCGCGGCGCGGCTGCGCGATACGCTTTATGGCATGATCGCCAGCGAAGCGCTCGGCCTCAAGGAAACCAGCCTCGCCTCGGCGCCGGACTTCACCTCGGAAGACTGGCAGCAACTCCGTCAGGTCAGCAACGTGCGCCTTGCGGTGGAACTGGCCGAGATCGGCGAAGATGGCCTTGCCGACGAATTGCTGCGCCATCAGGCCCGGATCGGCGATCCCTCGCTATACGCGCCGCTTTCGCGCCTTGCGCGCGATCTCGGCCTGCCTGCAACGCAGCTGTGGATGGCCTACAACGCGCCGTCCGGCGCCAAGGCCGATGCCGCCGCGCGCTTCCCTGCGCCGCGCTGGGTGCCGGCGACGGGCTGGAAGGTCGATCCGGCGCTGCTGTTTGCCCATTCGCTGCAGGAATCGAACTTCCGCACGGCAGTCGTCAGCCCTGCCGGCGCGCGCGGGCTGATGCAGGTCCTCCCCGGCACCGCCCGCGGCCTTACCCGCAATGAACCGGCCATGGTCGGCCGCGAGAAGCAGCTCGACCTGCCAGACGTCAACATGGCGTTCGGCCAGGGGTATCTGGTGCAGCTCAAGGATTCGGGCGCGACCGGCGGCCTGCTGCCCAAGGTGATCGCGGCCTACAACGCCGGGCCGATGCCAATCGCGCGCTGGAACAGCGAGATCCGCGACAATGGCGATCCGTTGCTGTGGATGGAATCGATCCCCTATTGGGAAACGCGCGGCTACGTTTCAATCGTGATGCGCAATTACTGGATGTACGAGCGCCAGGCCGGCGGCCCTTCAGAAAGCCGCATCGGCCTTGCGCAGGGCATGTGGCCGAAGTTTCCGGGCCTGACCGGCGCGGAAAGCGTGAGGATGGCTTCGCGTGGCAATTGACACTTCGCGCACCTTCAAGCCGATCAACATCGCGGTCCTGACCGTTTCGGACACGCGCGGGCCGGAGGACGATACCTCCGGCGATATCCTCGCCGAACGGGTCAAGGGCGCAGGCCACCATCTCGTCGCGCGGGCGATCGAGAAGGACGATGCTGGCCGCATCGCGAGCCGCCTCAACAACTGGATCGACGACCGCAGCGTGGATGCGGTGGTGATCACCGGTGGCACGGGCCTGACCGGCCGCGACGTGACGCCCGAAGCTCTCGACCGCGTGAAGACCCGCGATATTCCGGGCTTTGGCGAGCTGTTTCGCTGGCTCAGCTTCAAGACTATCGGCACCAGCACCATCCAGTCGCGCGCCTGCGCGGTGGTGGCGCGGGGCACATATATCTTCGCCCTCCCCGGCTCCAACGGGGCGGTGAAGGACGGCTGGGACGGAATCCTTGCCGAGCAGCTCGACAGCCGCAACCGGCCCTGCAACTTCGTCGAGCTCATGCCCCGCCTGCTCGAAAAGTAGGCTCACCGCACCTAGGACCGCTGCGAGCCCTCGCGGCAAAACGTCACGTCCGGCGCAGCACCATGACCGTGTTGGCATGCATCTGCAGCGGTCCGTAGACCATGCGGATCGCGCGGTCGCATCCGCCGCGCACAACATCTTGCGCCTTGCGCGCGATGCGGCCGGGAAGGCCACCGGCATAGGGCCTGAATGGCCGCCCGGCATAGACCACCTCGAGCGCGAGGCCCTGCGCCATCTGTTCGACAATCGGGGCCGACAGCACGGATACGTGCGTCTGGTCGCCATGCTGGATCGGCAGCGAAAGCGGGCTCTGCCCGTTCGGGAACCGGGCGAACAGCAATCCGTCCGGCTCCAGCAGGCGCGCGGCGGCGGCGAGCAGTTCGCTGTTCTGAGCGCGCGTCAGGTGTTCCATCACATCGATCGCGGCGATCACGCGAAGGCGGCCCGGCAGGACGTCCTTCCACGCGGTGAAGTCCAGCGGAAGGAGCCCCACGCCGGCAGCCACGGCCTTTTCCCGCGCGGCGGCCTGGACTTCCGAACCGAAGACCTGCGCACCCCGACCCGCTGCCCAGCCGAGGAAATTGCCATTGCCAAAGCCGACTTCGGCCACCAGCGCACCCGCCGCCACCGCACCGCCCAGATAGTGCGCGAAGAACTGCGCATCGGTCGGCGAGGGCTGCATGAACGGTGCGTCATCCCAGCCCTTGAGCGCCTGATAGTGAAGATAGCCGTCTTCCATTCCATGCTCCGTCCACCCGTTCGCCGACAGAAGCGGACTGACGCCAGCGTCGCAATCTCAGTCGGCCCCGAAATGGAGCTAGAGCAGCAGCGCGGGTGCTGGAAAAGCGCTGGAAATCCATACATGTTCTATATATGTTCCGTTCATGGGCAGATCCGATTCCATTGTACGCGGACGCGGGGCGCAATCGGCACGGGTGCCCACGCGCTTCGGATTGAACACGCGGGAGGCTGACGGCGACTGGCTCGATACCGCGGCCAGCGTCGATGGACCGGGGCCCAAGCTGCGCACGACGGTGACCGAGGAGTTTCCCAAGACGGCAATCGCCTGGAACACTTCGCCCGACATCCCATTCGATCGATCGCTCAATCCCTATCGCGGGTGTGAACATGGCTGCGTCTATTGCTATGCGCGGCCGACGCATGCCTGGCACGATCTCTCGCCGGGCCTCGATTTCGAGACGAAGCTGTTTGCCAAGCCTTCCGCGCCCGATCTGCTGCGCAAGGCCTTCGCGGCGCGCGGCTACCGCCCTGCCCCGCTGGCGCTCGGCACCAATACCGATCCCTACCAGCCGATCGAAGCGCGCTACCGCATCACCCGCCGCGTGCTGGAAGTGTGCCTCGAAACCGGGCATCCGGTGACCGTCACCACCAAATCAGCGCGGGTCCTCGATGATCTCGATCTGCTGACTGCGCTGGCGCAGCGCGGCCTCACCGCAGTTTCGATTTCGGTGACCAGCCTCGATCCGCGGCTCTCGGGCATTCTGGAGCCGCGCGCCTCCGCCCCGGCCAAGCGTCTTGCCGCGCTCGAAGCGCTGGCGAAGGCTGGCGTGCATGCCAATGTCTCCGTCTCCCCGATCATTCCGGCGATCACGGACAGCTTTATCGAGGAGATCCTCGCCGAAGCGGGTGCGCGCGGGGTCCAGTCGGCGAGCTGGATCATGTTGCGCTTGCCGCACGAAGTAGCGCCGCTGTTTCGCGAGTGGCTTGATCTGCATTTTCCGGACCGTGCCGCCAAGGTCATGGGAATTGTGCAATCGGTGCGCGAGGGCAAGGACAACGACGCGCGCTTTTTCAGCCGGATGAAGCCGAAGGGCGTCTGGGCCGATCTGGTGCGGGGCCGCTTCCGGCTGGGGATGAAGCGCGCAGGTATCCCGCAGGCCAAGCCAGTGCTCGATTGCAGCCAGTTCCGCGCCCCCAGCCGCGACGGACAGTTGGACCTGTTCTAATCCGGTCGCTCGCCCGTGGGGAGATAGCGCCGCTCACCGGAGATAGGATCGTACCAGACTTCGAGTATCTGGCCGGACTGGTGATCGATCTCGCGCTCAGCCGTCAGCTGCCAGGTGCCGCGAGGGCGGCGTCTACGCTCGAGGTAACCCGCGTCAAACACGGTGCCGACCGCGATCAGCGCGGCAAGCACGAACAGCGGGAAACCGCCGCCATCCTTGCCGGCCGCCTGCATCAGCACGCCGCCGATTGCGGCAAGCCCGGCAAGGACCAGCGCGGCGATGCGGCCATTCGGCGTCACGCCATCACCCTTGGGGCTTCAGTTTGACCGCCGTGCCATAGGCGACGACTTCGTTCATCGTCTGACCGATGGAGCCTGAATCGAAGCGCATCATCACGACAGCGTCCGCGCCCATCAGCGCCGCGTTCATCACAAGGCGGTCGATCGCATGGCGGCGCGTGTCTTCCACCAGCGCCGAGTATTCCTTGATCTCGCCGCCAATGATCGAGCGAAGCCCGGCGACGATGTTGCCGCCAAGGCCCCGGCTGCGCACCACCACGCCGAAGACCTGCCCAAGGCATTCGGTCACTTCACGGCCAGCGACGTTTTCGGTGGTGGCGATGATCATCAGGCCAGGCTTTCCCTTGGAGCAAAGCGAACGAGCCGCGATGTGGCGACGGCTGCCTGCCGGTGGACGACGACCGGAGCATAGTCCGGATCCTTGACCATGCCCATGAAGGATGCGGCATCAGGATAGGCCATGACAAAGGTCTCGTCCCACTCCCATTCGGCAGGCCCGGTCACCATCGCCTCGAACCCGCCTGCCCAGACGATCTGTCCGCCGGAACGGGCCAGCACAGGCTGGATCGTCCGCATGTACTCGCGGTAGGCCTCCGCACCCGTCAGCCCCTTGTCAGCCAACGGATGGCCTTCGGGATAGGCGGCAAGTTCGCGGAAGCGGACGAGGTTGAGCATATGGATCGGCGTGTCGCGCGGCAGGGCCTTGAACTTCGCGAAGTTCTCGCGGCTTGGATCGATATAGACTTCGGTCATATCAGGCGCTCCACTGCCAGTCGCGGAACTGGTCCCGCAGGTCTTTCTTGCTGATCTTGCCGGTGCCGGTGTGGGGAATTTCATCCACGAAGGCGACCGCATCGGGCAGCCACCACTTGGCGACCTGGGTGCCCAGATACTCGCGCAGACCATCCGGGCAGACATCCACGCCGGGCTTCTTTACCACCACCAGCAATGGCCGCTCGTCCCAGCGCGGGTGGTAGACACCGATGGCGGCGGCCTCAGCCACGCCGGGGAAGCCGATGGCCGCGTTTTCGAGCTCGACCGAGCTGATCCATTCGCCGCCCGATTTGATCACGTCCTTGGTGCGGTCGGTCAGTTGCAGGGTGCCGTCGGGGTGGATCACCGCGACATCGCCGGTGTCGAACCAGTTTTCGGCGTCGGTCGCGGGGCTTTCGGCCTTGAAGTAGCGACCGACCACCCAGGGTCCACGCACCTGCAGCGCGCCCGAGGCCTTGCCATCGCGGGGCAGGACCTTGCTGTAATCATCGAGATCGACACAGCGCAGCTCGACGCCGAAGGGCACGCGGCCCTGCATCGCCTTCACCGTGACCTGCTCGTCGAAGGAGAGCTCATCCCAGTTCGAGGTTTCGGTGCCGGTCGTGCCGATGGGCGAGGTTTCGGTCATGCCCCAAGCATGGGCGACGCGCAGGCCCTTCTTCATGAAGCGCTCGATCATCGCGCGCGGCATCGCTGAGCCGCCGCAAACGACCGTGTGCAGCGAGGACGGGATGTCCTTGCTGTTGGCGTCAATGTATTGGAGCAGACTGAGCCAGACCGTGGGCACGCCAGCCGAGGTTGTGACCTTCTCGCGCTCCATCAACTCGCAGAGCACCGATGCCTCGTTGACAGCGCTGTAGACGAACTTGGCGCCCGCCGCTGCCCCGGCCCAGGGTAGACCCCAGCTCGCGGCATGGAACATCGGAACAATCGGCAGCGCGACGGTGCGACAATCCATGCCGAAGACCTGCGGGGTCATCGCGGTCATGGCGTGGAGTACGGTCGAGCGGTGCTCATAGAGCACGCCCTTCGGATTGCCGGTGGTGCCGCTGGTGTAGCAGAGCATGCAAGGATCGCGCTCGTCGCCATCGGCCCATTCGCCCTCGCCGTCTTCGCTGGCGATCCAGTCCTCGAAGTGCTCGGCCGGGCCGCTGCTGTCGAAGCAGATGTAGTGCTCGATCGTCTTCCAGCGCGGCTTCATCCGTTCGATGATCGGCGCGAAGGCAGCATCGAACAGCAGGACGCGGTCTTCGGCGTGGTTGGCGATGTAATCGAGCTGATCATCGAACAGGCGGGGATTGATCGTGTGAAGCACCCCGCCGACGCCGACCGCGCCGTACCACGTCACGAGGTGGCGGTGGTGGTTCATGGCGAGGGTCGCGACGCGGTCGCCCGGCTTGATCCCCAGCTTTGCGAGCTTTTGCGCCATCCGCATCGCATCGTGGCGGATGCCGGCCCAGGTGGTGCGGCTCTCGCTGCCATCGGCCCAGCGCGAGACAATCTCGCGGCCACCATGTTCACGCGCGGCATGGTCGATGAAACGCGTAACGCGCAGCGACCAATCCTGCATGGCGCCCAGCTGCATGCCTTACTCCCCTTTTACGTTGATTGTTCTATTCGACGAGCCGCAGATGCCGGTCCGGCCTTGCGGTGAGGGCCACATTGGCAAGCCCTTCCACCGGAATCAATCGCTCGATTACATCCGAATCAAGTGAGAAATCATTGCCGAGCCGCATGACCGGTTCGCGCGACGTACCCGTGCGCAGGCGGGCGATCACTTCACCCCTTGCCCCTTCCGCGCGCGGCAGCAGCAGCGCGAGTTCGGACATGGCCTCGGGCCTGGTCACATCAAGCTTCAAAAGCATGCGCGCGGCGCTGCTGACCGAGGCCAGCGGGCGCGCGCCGCGTACGGTGATGCGCGGGGGCTCATCCGGGTTCGGGCGGTCCAGCTCGACATTGAGGAGGACGCAGGTGCCCTCACGCGCCCATTGCTGGAAGGGCTCGACGAGGCTTTCCTCGAAGCACGAGGCGGAGAACTGGCCGGTGCTGTCCGAGAAATCGGCGGCAATAAAATCATTGCCCTTCTTCGTCTTGCGCCGGTTCACGTTCTCGACGAGCGCGGCCATGACGGCGCCGGTGCGGCCCCCGGCAGCGTCTCCGTCGCCGCTGATCAGACTGCCATAGCTGCGTGCGCCATTGGCGGAGGCAACAGCGCGGTATTCGGTGACGGGGTGCGCGGCGAAATAGAACCCGAAGGTATCACGTTCGGCTGCCATCTGATCGGCGCGCGACCAAGGTGCGGCCTCCGAAAGCCGCGTTGCCGGGACGGCATGGTCCTCTGCGCCGAACAGCCCAGCTTGCCCCGATGTGCGCGAACGGACGGCTTCGTCCGCCACGGCCATGAGCAGCTCCGCGTTGGCCGTGATCTGCGCGCGGTTGGGCTCCAGCGCATCGAACGCCCCCGCGGCGGCGAGCGCTTCGAGCCCGCGCCGGTTCATCGCACCCGCAGGCAGGCGGCGAAAAAGGTCATCAAGGCTGGTGTATGGCCCGGAGGCCTCGCGCTCTGCGACGATGGCGTCCATCGCCTTTTCGCCGACATTGCGCAGCCCGGCGAGCGCATAGCGCACGGCATAGCCATCTTCGGTACGCTCGACGGTGAATTCAGCTTCGGAGCGGTTGATATCCGGCCCATGGAGCGCGATCCCCGAGCGGCGCATGTCGTCGACAAACACGGCCAGCTTTTCCGACTGGTGCATATCGAAGCACATCGAGGCGGCGTAGAATTCGTGCGGATAGTGCGTCTTGAGCCAGGCCGTCTGATAGGCGAGCAGCGCGTAAGCAGCGGCGTGGGACTTGTTGAAACCGTAGCCTGCGAACTTGTCGATCAAGTCGAACAGCTCATTGGCCTTCTTGGCGTCGATCCCTGAAACGGTCAGGCAACCATCGACAAAGCGCTGGCGCTGCGCGTCCATTTCGGCCTGGACTTTCTTGCCCATGGCGCGGCGCAGCAAGTCGGCGTCGCCCAGCGAGTAGCCCGCAAGGATCTGCGCGGCCTGCATGACCTGTTCCTGATAGACGAAAATCCCGTAGGTCTCGGCGAGGATGACCGAGAGCTTTTCGTGCGGGTATTCGATCGTTTCCAGACCGTTCTTGCGGCGGCCGAACAGCGGGATATTGTCCATCGGGCCTGGGCGGTAGAGCGAAACGAGCGCGATGATGTCGCCGAAATTGGTGGGTTTCACCGCCGCCAGCGTGCGGCGCATACCTTCCGATTCCAGCTGGAACACGCCGACGGTGTCGCCCGACTGGAGCAGCTTGTAGACCTGTGCGTCATCCCACGCGAGCCGGTCGAGATCGATCTGGATACCGCGCTTGGCCATCAGATCGACCGCCTTGCGCAGCACCGAGAGCGTTTTCAGACCAAGGAAGTCGAACTTCACGAGGCCCGCTTCCTCGACGAACTTCATGTCGAACTGCGTGACCGGCATGTCCGAACGCGGATCGCGATAGAGCGGGACGAGCTGCGCAAGGGGCCGATCACCGATCACCACGCCCGCAGCGTGGGTAGAGCTATTGCGCGGCAGGCCTTCCAATTGCATCGCAAGGTCGATGAGGCGGCGCACTTCGGGATCGCGGTCGTATTCGCGCTTGAGGTCTGCGATGCCATTGAGCGCGCGGGGCAGCGGCCAGGGGTCGGTCGGATGGTTGGGCACCATCTTGCACAGGCGGTCGACCTGCCCGTAGCTCATCTGGAGGATGCGCCCCGTATCGCGCAGCACCGCGCGGGCCTTCAGCTTGCCGAAGGTGATGATCTGCGCGACGTGATCGTCGCCATATTTGCGCTGGACATAGCGGATCACTTCGCCGCGCCGGGTTTCGCAGAAGTCGATATCGAAGTCCGGCATCGAGACGCGTTCCGGGTTGAGAAAGCGTTCGAACAGCAGGCCCAATTTGATTGGATCGAGATCGGTGATGGTGAGCGCCCAGGCGACGAGGGAGCCCGCACCGGATCCACGCCCCGGCCCCACCGGAATGCCCTGTTCCTTGGCCCACTTGATGAAGTCGGCCACGATCAGGAAGTACCCGCCAAACCCCATGCGGTTGATGATGCCGATCTCGAATTCGAGCCGGTCGCGGTACTGCTTCACCTCGTCCCAGTGCCCCTCGGCGCGCAGGACTTCGGCAGGCAGGCTGTCCATCTCCTCGACCGGACAGGTGAGCGCTGCGGCGAGTTCCTCGGCGGCGGCATCGGGGTAGTAGGGCCTGAGGCGCACGACGAGACCGGTGCGCGAATCCTCGGCCATCATCCGCGCCTCGCCTTCCTTGTCGCCGGCGAGGCTGGGGAGGATCGGCTTGCGGTAGGGCGGCTTGTAGGCGGTGCGCTGCGCGACGACGAGGGTGTTGGCGAGCGCTTCGGGAAGATCGGCGAAGATCTCTTCCATCATCGGCGCGGGCTTGATCCACCATTCCTTTGAGGAGCGCGGACGATCAGTGGAATCGACGTGGGTGGAGCTGGCGATGCAGAGCATCGCATCGTGGGCATCGTAGAATGCACGCTCGGCAAAGCAGGCCGGATTGGTCGCGACAAGCGGAAGATCACGCGCATAGGCGAGATCGATCAGCGCGTCCTCGGCAGCCATTTCCGCGGGATCATTGCGGCGGGCGAGCTCGATATAGAGACGCTGCGGGAACAGCGCTTCGATCTCGGCGAGATAGGCCTCGGCGGCGGTTTGCTGGCCATCGGCGAGCAGACGGGTGAGTGCCCCCTCCCCCGCCGCCGTCAGGCAGAGCAGGCCGTCGGTATGGCCCGCGAGTTCGGCCAGCGGCACATGCGGCGCGAATTCCAGCGGGCGCGCAAGGTGCGCCTGGCTGACGAGGTGGCAGAGGTTGTCGTACCCCGCCGCATCCTGCGCATAGAGCGCGAGCCAGTCGATAGTGGGCGCACTGGCCCCGAAGCCGGTGTTAGCCGCCCCTTCGCGCGCCGGGCGGGCCACCGCGAGCATGGTGCCGATGACGGGCTGGACGCCCGCATCGAAGCAGGCCTTGGCAAAGGCAACACTGCCATAAAGCCCGTTGCGATCGGTAATCGCCGCCGCCGGAAATCCCCGCTCCGCCGCCGTCTTGGCAATCGCCTTGGGATCGATCGCGCCATCGAGCATCGTGTAGGAGGAGAAGACACGAAGGGGAACGAAGGAGGCGTGGGGCATTAGGAGACGCTAGGGCGTGGAGAGCGATTCTACGAGGGACATAGGGGCAGCTTGCCCACAAAACCTGTCGAGAAAATTCCCCAGTAGCAGTTGAGGCTTTAGATCAAAAAATCAAATAACTCGCCCGCTTCTCAGAAATATAAGATAGCTCTTATCAGAAAAATTTGCCAAACTCACGGTCAATATTTATATATTCTATACATTGTCGCAAATAATGGTTCTGATGACGCAATATATGAAGGCGAAAATTCAAAAACCACCTGACACTTATCATCAATAAGATGGCGTTTATCATCAGATGTGACCGCTATGAACCTACTGCCTATTGGTGTTAGAACAGTAAATTTATCACAACTCACTCTATTATAACTCAGACTTTTATATGGCGCATGCCTATCCAAAAAACCTTGATCCAAAGATAATCCAAACACACTTATCGAAAATACCAACATGCACCATAATAGTTCAGTGATAAAATTTGATAAACTTAATTGAACAGCAATTTTCCACCATCTAGAAGAAAAAGCAAAAAACACAAAAATAAAAGTCAATTGATACCAAGGTGGAACTTTAAAGTATAGACAGAGTATAAGAATAATAAGATTATATATCGCAAAAATATCTATAAATAAACTTGGATTTATATAAAAAATTTCCAAAATTTTTCCCAAACGATCACTGCCGCACTCATCATCTAAATCTATATTCTTAGCACTCTCCGGCGCACTCTCGCGAAAGTTTCGTATAGAGATAACTATAAAGGGAAGTCCCAATCCAAAAAAATAAACCGATAATAGGTTTCTGATTGTGATTGTAAAAAAATCACCTGCCGTAAAAAATCCGCTAATGTGATCTCCGAAACCTAGTGAATATCCAGCCATGTATAGAGCGCATGAATATACGTGTAGAACCGGAATGAAAACTCCCGTTCGAGCAATTATCTCTTCAGTAATCTTCACATTATTACCCACATAGCGAAAAATTGTCCGCAACTATTTCTGAACAATGAAATCTATGAATCCATCACTGGCATCCGTTTTAAAGCAAAGCCTCGATATCCGCCGCCAGCTTCTCCGGCTTATCCGTGGGGGCATAGCGGCGCACCACCTTGCCATCCCGCCCGATCAGAAATTTGGTGAAGTTCCACTTGATGCCCTTGGTGCCAAGCACGCCCGGCGCCTCGGCCTTGAGCCAGTTGTAGAGCGGATCGGCAGCGTCGCCGTTGACTTCGATCTTGGCCATGAGCGGAAAGCTCACGCCGAAATTGACCTTGCAGAAGCTTTCGATCTCGTCCGCCGTGCCCGGCTCCTGCCCGCCGAACTGGTTGCAGGGGAAGGCCAGCACTTCGAAGCCGCGTTCGCCATACTTGCGCCAGAGCGCTTCCAGACCATCGTATTGCGGGGTGAAGCCGCATTTGGAGGCGGTGTTGACGACGAGGAGGACCTTGCCAGCCTTGTCGGCAAGGCTGAGGTCCTTGCCGCCGGGAACCTTGACGGTGAAATCGGCGATGGTCTGCGGGCTGGTCATGCTGCGGGCTCCCCTGATGTGCTTTGATCGCAGGCTGGCACGGGGCCGCGCGCGGATCAAGCGGAGAGCGTTACGCGAGCAAACCCTCGTGCAGGCGGACCACGCGGTCCATTCGCAGCGCAAGCCGCTCGTTGTGCGTGGCGACGAGGGCGGAACTGCCCTCACCGCGCACCAGCTTGAGGAACTCGGCGAGCACCTTGTCGGCAGTCGCCTCATCCAGATTGCCGGTGGGCTCGTCCGCCAGCACGAGGCCGGGGCGGTTGGCGAGTGCGCGGGCGACGGCGACGCGCTGCTGCTCGCCGCCCGAAAGCTGGCTGGGCCGGTGCGTGAGGCGGTGGCCGAGGCCGAGCGCGGTGAGCAGCTCTTCCGCCCGCGCCTTCGCCTCACCAGCGCTCTTGCCTGCGATCAGCTGCGGCAGAATGACGTTTTCGGTCGCGTTGAAATCGGGCAGCAGGTGGTGGAACTGGTAAACGAAACCAAGGTGATCGCGGCGCAGCGTGGTGCGCGCATCCGCCGAAAGCGCGCTGGCTTCGACACCCGCGATCTCGATCTGCCCGGTAAACCCGCCCTCCAGCAGGCCAACCGCCTGCAGCATGGTTGATTTGCCCGAGCCCGAGGGACCAAGCAGCGCGACGATCTCACCGGGGCGGATGGCCAGATCAATGCCCCGCAGGACTTCGATGGTCTCGTCGCCCTGACTGAAGCTGCGACGCAGATTGGCAAGGCGCACGAATGGCTCACTCATAGCGCAGCACCTGCACGGGATCGGTGCTCGCCGCCGTGAGCGCGGGATAGAGCGTGGCGAGGAAGCTGAGGACGAGCGCCATCACGCAGATCACCGTGATCTCGACCGGATCGCTGCGGCTGGGCAACTCGGTGAGGAAGCGGATCTGCGGGTCCCACAGCGGCTGGCCGGTGAGATACTGCACACCGTTGACCACGCTCTGGCGGAAATAGAGAAACACGAGACCAAGGCCGAGGCCCACCGCAGTCCCCAGCGCGCCGATGATAAAGCCGATGGTGACGAAGACCTTGAGCAGGCTTCTCCGCGTCGCCCCCATGGTCCTCAGGATCGCGATATCGCGCGTCTTGGCGCGCACCAGCATGATCAGCGAGGAGAGGATGTTGAACACCGCCACCAGCACGATGATCGAAAGCACCACGAACATCGCCACCCGCTCGACCGCCAGCGCCTCGAACAGGCTGGCGTTGATCGTCTTCCAGTCGGTCACTTGCGCGCGGCCCGCCAGCGCCTGCTTGATGGGCGCGAGCGTCTGCGCGGCGGTATCGGCGTTGGTCGTGGTCACCTCGATCATGCCGATGGTATCGCCCGTCAGCAGCAGGGTCTGCGCATCCGCAATCGGCATCACGACATAGGCGTTGTCATAATCGTAGACGCCGATCTCGAAGATCGCGGCGACGCGGTAGCCGATCTGGCGCGGCACGGTGCCGAAGGGGGTGGAGCGGCCCTGCGGATTGATGATCGTGATCGTATCGCCGATCTGCGCGCCAAGACTTTCGGCAAGGCGTGAGCCAATGGCGACATTGGTCGAACTGGCACGGAGTTCGGCGAAATTGCCGACCACGCGCTTGGCGGCAAGCCGCTTGAGATCGGCGGCGGTATTGCCGCGCACCAGAATCGCCTCGACCCGCCCGTTGAAGGTGGCCAGCAGCGGCTGCTCGATCAGCGGGCTCGCGCGGGTGACCCCCGGCGTTGCCTCGACCCGCTTCAGGATATCCTGCCAGTCATCGAGCCGCCCGCCATAGGCCTGGATGATCGCATGCCCGTTGAGGCCGACGATCTTGTCGAGGAGTTCGGCGCGGAAGCCGTTCATCACGCTCATCACAATAACCAGCGCGGCAACGCCAAGCATGACCGCAACGAGGCTGATGCCGGCCACCATAGCGATGAAAGCTTCGCCCCGGCCCGGCAGCATGTAGCGCTTGGCGATCGTCCATTCGAAGGGCGAGAGGATCAAGTGCAGGCTCGCTTCAGCATGTGTGCCGCCATCTAGGCGCAAGCGCGGGGCGTGGCAACCGTGTCCACGAGGCGGTGCTGCGGTTTGGAGACACTTGCGTTACGCCCCAAAGCTCGCCACATGGCGCGCTGAAGGCGTCGGTACGGGCGCCGCAGCGCAGAATCCGGAACGCCCATGAACCACACCGATCCCCTTTGCGGCGCGGCCCATCCTTTTTACGACGAGAACGGCGACAAACTCCGCGAGGAATGCGGGATTTTCGGCGTTCTGGGCGCGCGTGACGCAGCAGCCATCGCGGCGCTCGGGCTTCATGCCCTGCAGCATCGCGGGCAGGAAGCTGTCGGCATCACCAGCTTCGACGGGCAGGAATTCTACTCCCGCCGCGGCCTTGGGCACGTCGCGCAGAATTTTTCGAGCGGACAGGCCATCGCCGAACTGCCCGGCAACATGGCCGCGGGCCATGTGCGTTATTCGACGACGGGCGGTTCGGGCCTGCGCAATGTGCAGCCACTGTTCGCCGATCTGGCCACCGGCGGCTTTGCCATCGCGCACAACGGCAACATCTCGAACGCGATGACGCTGAAGCGCGATCTTGTCGCCAAGGGCGCGATCTTCCAGTCGACTTCGGATACCGAAGTGATCATCCACCTCGTCGCGACGAGCCGCTATCCGACGCTGCTCGACCGCTTTATCGACGCCTTGCGGCTGGTCGAAGGCGCCTATTCGCTGATCTGCCTCACCAACGAAGGCATGATCGCCTGCCGTGATCCGCTCGGCATCCGTCCGCTCGTCATGGGCAAGCTGGGCGATGCAGTGGTCTTCGCGAGCGAGACAGTCGCTCTCGACGTGATCGGCGCCGATTTCGTGCGCGAGGTCGAGCCGGGCGAGATGATCCAGGTGGATCACGACGGCGCAATCCGCTGCCACCGCCCGTTCGGCCATCCCAGCCCCCGCCCTTGCATTTTCGAACACGTCTATTTCAGCCGCCCGGATTCGCTGATGGGCGGCCGCTCGGTCTATGAAGTGCGCAAGGCGATCGGCGCGGAGCTCGCGCGGGAATCGGCGGTCGATGCCGATCTCGTGATCCCGGTTCCGGATAGCGGCGTTCCTGCCGCGCTCGGCTTTGCCAACCAGTCGGGCATTCCCTTCGAGCTTGGCATCATCCGCTCGCACTATGTCGGCCGCACGTTCATCCAGCCATCGGACGGCGCGCGCCATGCCGATGTGAAGCGCAAGCACAATGCCAACCGCGCGCTGGTCGCGGGCAAGCGCATCGTGCTGATCGACGATTCGATCGTACGCGGCACCACCTCGATGAAGATCGTGCAGATGATGCGCGATGCCGGCGCCAGCGAAGTCCATTTCCGCGTGGCGAGCCCGCCGACCGAGCATTCGTGCTTCTACGGCGTCGATACGCCCGAGCGTTCCAAGTTGCTGGCCGCACGCATGGACGTGGAAGCCATGGCGAAGTTCATCCACGCCGATAGCCTCGCCTTTGTTTCGATTGACGGGCTCTACCGCGCTGTCGGCGAAGCCTCGCGCAACAAGACATGCCCGCAGTATTGCGACGCTTGCTTTAGCGGGGAATATCCCACGCGCCTGACCGATCTTGTCGGCCGTGACGGAGCCGACCAGTTGCCGCTGCCGGTGGGCAAGGTGGCATGAGCGTGACCGGACCGCTCTCAGGCCAGCTCGCGCTGGTGACCGGCGCAAGCCGGGGCATCGGTGCAGCCACCGCCAAGGCGCTGGCTGCAGCGGGCGCGCATGTGATCCTCACCGCGCGTGCGGGCAAGGACCTCGAGGCGACCGAGCAGGCGATCTACGAGATGGGCGGCAACGCCACGATCGCGCCCGTCGATCTTGCCGAGCCTGACGGCATCGCCCGCCTCGCCGCCGCGATCGGCCGGCGCTGGGAGGCGCTCGACATTCTGGTGATCAACGCGGCGGTGCTGCCTACGCTGACCCCGGTATGGCAGATCGAGCCCAAGGACCTCAGCCGCGCGATGACGCTCAATGTGCTGGCGACCCAGTCGCTGATCGCGGGCTTCGATCCCATGCTCAAGAAAAGCCCCGACGCGCGCGTGATCGGCGTGACCTCCAGCGTCGGCTCCGCCCCGCGCGCCTATTGGGGCGCTTATGGCGCGACCAAGGCCGCGTTCGAGAACCTGCTCGATGCCTATGCGCAGGAAGTGCGCAACCTTTCGGCGATCCGCGTCGCGATCCTCGATCCGGGCGCGACCCGCACTGGGATGCGCGCCAAGGCCTATCCGGGCGAAGATCCGGCGAGCGTGAAAGCACCCGAAGTGGTCGGCGATTTCATCACCCAGCTTGTTGGTGAATCGTTTGCCAGCCCGAGCCGCGTTTCGGTTAACCAGCCCAGGGAACCACAAGTCCTAACAAACGGTTAAGCGCGTCTGGCGATAGTCTGCTCACGACTTCCCGCAGGGGAAGCGCGACTCGGCTCAGGATAATCGCCATGCACATGGACTGGGATCCTTACGCAAACGAAGCCTATTTCCACGCGACTCAGGAAGACCGCTGCGCGGCGCGCAACAAGGTCAACATTCCCGCGAGCCTGCGCGCTTCAGGCTCGAAAAGCTTTCATACCGTGGTGCACGATCTGTCGCTGGGCGGTTTCTCCGCCACCGCGCTCAACCGCATGCATGTCGGAACGACCTGCTGGCTCACACTGCCCGGGCTGGAATCCCAACAGGCCGAGGTCGTCTGGTGGCTGCGCGGGCAGGTCGGCTGCGCCTTTGCCCACCTTCTGAGCCCGATTGTCTACGACAACATTATCCTGCGCTACCGCGGAGACGGGGTCTATCGGCCGGTCGTCTGACACCAGATGGTAAAACTTTTCTTAATACTTTTCAACGAACCTCAAGTTCGCTTGAGGAGGGTCAACTGGCTGACTGTGATGCCGCCCCCGCAAAGCCGGTCCCGCCCTACATGAGGTAAAAGCACCAGAGACGCACGAAACGCTCGACGATCCGTTCAAGGATGCGGCCAAGCGAAACGGTCCGGCGCGCACAGGCGCGTGAAGGCTCGGCCCGTGCCGGAAAGGGACCTGCCGCCCGCAATGAGATGCCCGCCCAGCCCGGGCATTTGTGCATTCATGGGCGGCGGAATGGTGGTGGATGACGTCACTTGTCCCAAGCTCAGCTGCGATCGTTCCATTCGGCATAGGCCGCCAGCGCCCGCGCGCGGGCTTCAGCATGGCCGACGATGCGCGGCGGATAGGCGCGCGGGCGGACCTCGGGATCGTGGATCGCGCTGTCGCCGAGATGCGCGAGTTCGGGCACCCACTGGCGAATATAGGCGGCCGCATCGAACTTGGGGCTCTGGGTGAGCGGTGCCATGATCCTCACGAACATGTTGGAATCGACGCCCGTCCCCGCGCTCCACTGCCAGTTGACCGCGTTCGAGCCGTAGTCGGCATCGACGAGCGTATCCCAGAACCAGCGTTCACCCTCGCGCCAGTCGATGAGGAGGTGCTTGATCAGGAAGCTCGCCGCGATCATCCGCACGCGGTTGTGCATCCAGCCCGTCGCCCAAAGCTCGCGCATCCCGGCATCGACGATGGGGTAGCCGGTTCTGCCCTGCTGCCACGCCTTGAGGCCTGCAGCATCCTCGCGCCACGGGAAGCTGGCGAAAGGCTCGCGCGCGGGCTTGCCGGCATAGTCAGGCAGCTGGAAAATGACATTCTGCGCATAATCGCGCCAGCCCAGTTCGCCGAGGAAGGTGCCGACCGAGCCGCCTCGATCCATCGCCGCGTGCCAGATCATTGCAGGCGATATCTCGCCGAAATGCAGGTGCGGCGAAAGGCGCGAGGTGCCGGGAACGGACGGCAGGTTGCGGCGCTCGGCATAAGCACGGGCGCGAGGCAGGAAGGCCTCGAGCCGCGCGGCGGCCCCTGCTTCGCCCGGTGTCCACTCGGCGCGCATGCCGCCGGTCCAATCCGGTGTCGTCGGCAGAAGGTGCCAATCGGCGAGGTTGTCGGAGGCGGGCCACACTTCCGGTGCGGGGATATGGCTCGGCGCGGGGCTCGGCGCTATCGGCGGCATGCGGGCTTCGAGTGCGCGCCAGAACGGCGTGTATATCTTGTAGGGTTGGCCGCTGCCCGAGGTGACCGAACCCGGCGGGGCAAGATAGTTGCCGTCATGGCGCTGCAGGTGGAGAACTTCGCCCACCGCGCGCTCGGCATTGCGCCACCACGGTTCGTAGTGGCGCAGGCAATGGACGGTCTTCGCCCCCGTTTCGCGCGCGAGATCTGCCAGCACTTCCTCGCAGCGTCCGCGCCGCAGGATCAGCCGTGAGCCCTTGGCCCGGAGGTCGGCGTCGAGACTGGCCAGGCTGTGATGCAGCCACCAGCGTGAAGCAGCGCCCATGCGGCGGTGCTTGGGCATCTCGTCATCTAGCACATAGACCGGAATCACCGGCCCGGCAGCAGCGGCGGCGGCAAAGGCGGCCTGATCGGCAAGGCGCAGATCGCGGCGGAGCCAAACGATGGAGGGTGTTGTCATCAGCGCGCTCTGCACCTTGCAGGGCTCCGGGGGGCACCTGCACCTTGGGGCACGCGATCAATCGCCCCCGCAGGGATCGACGACAGCGCGGAAGTTGCGGCTGAGTGCCGGGCCGGTGAAGCGGGCATCGCCAAAGCTGATCCTTGTGCAGCGCCTCTCGGTCTCGATTCTGGCCATGGGCATTTGCGACCATGCGAGGAACTTGCGCGCCTGTGCGGTCACCTGCGCTGCCCTTATGGCGCGCGGATCCGCCATATTGTCCGGCACCGTCCTGCCAAATTCCGTCAGCCCAGCCCCGCCTTGAAGCGGATCAAAAGTGCCGAAGGTAATCGCCCCGCCCTCACGCCAAACCACATCGCGGCGCCAGAAGGCCAGCGGTTCGGGCGAGGCGAACACGCGGTCCGGATTGGCATAGGGCGCATTGGCCTTGGGAGCGTCCCACGCCAGCGCCGAGATGCCGATGTTGAGCGCGATGAATGCAGCGCTGGCGGCCAGCGCGGCCATGGCCGGCTTTCCCGAACCCTTACGCCGGGCGGCCCAGACGCCAAGGCCCAGCAGGCCCAGCAACCACGGCGAGATGATGAACAGGCCATCAGTGTGAAACCAGCGCTCGCTGAAGGGCGAGAGCAGTTGCACAGCATAGATGTTCTGCAGATCGAGCAACGGATGCGTGAGCGAGGCGATCCAAGTCAGCACGAGCAGCCAGCCAAAGTGCAGTGGCGGCGCATCTGCGGGCGCGGGTAGGCGCTTGCCCCAGACCCAGAGCGACAAGGCCAGCAGCGGCGGCAGGACAAGCACGCCGCCGAGCAGCCCATGCGTGAAGCCGCGGTGCGTCGCGAGCGGCTCCCACGGCACCCACCCGAACAGGACGTCGATATCGGGCAGATTCGCCGCGAGGACCAGCGCCGCCGTGCCGAACCGGGTGCGGCGCTTCAGGCCGGTTTCAGCCAGCGCCCACCCGACGAGGCTGTGCGTTATGTTGTCCAGCGGCGGCTACCTTCTCAGGCCTGATCGGCGGAGACCGTCCAGGTCTGGCCCTTGCTGAGGAGGGCGGCGAGGTTGGCGGTCTTGCCGGCCGATGCGCGGGCGCGTTCCTCGATGACGGCCGCCTCGAAAGTCGGGCGCGGATCGTCGTAGATCACGCCGAGCGCCATCGGGAACGGGCCGAACGGCATTTCGACAAGGAGATGCGCCATGGCGCGGTTCTTCACGTCGTGAACGCGCACGCCAGCGGTCTCCCAATCACCGTCCACCACATCGACGACTTTGAGCGACAAGGTATCGGTATCGAGCGCGATGCCTTTGGTGCCCTTGTTAAACAGCATCGGCTCACCGTGTTTCAGCCAGAGCTGGCCCGTGGCGGCACCGGCCTTCTCGGTGAAATCGGCGAAGACGTCCTTGTTGTAAACGATGCAGTTCTGGAAGATTTCGACGAACGCCGCGCCCTGATGGGCATGCGCCGCCTTGAGCACCGCAGGCAGTTCCTTGCTGACGTCGTAGGCCCGCGCAATGAAGCGCCCGCCTGCACCCAGCGCGAAGGCACAGGGGCTGGCCGGACGGTCCACCGAACCCAGCGGTGTGGTGGGCGAGACTGTGCCCATGCGGCTGGTGGGCGAATACTGGCCCTTGGTGAGCCCGTAGATCTCGTTGTTGAACAGCAGGATTTGCGTGTTCAGATTGCGGCGCAGCACGTGCATCGTGTGGTTGCCGCCGATCGACATGCCGTCGCCGTCACCCGTCACCAGCCACACATCGAGCTCGGGATTGGCGAGCTTGAGGCCGGTTGCGAAGGCCGGGGCGCGGCCGTGGATCGTGTGGAAGCCATAGCTTTCGACGTAGTAGGGGAACCGGCTCGAGCAGCCGATGCCCGAGACAAACACGGTCTTGGCCGGATCGGCACCGATTTCCGGCAGCGTGCGCTGCACCGCCTTTAGGATCGCATAGTCGCCGCAGCCCGGGCACCAGCGGACTTCCTGATCGGTTTCCCAGTCCTTCAGAGTGGTCTGGACGGCGATCTTGGTCATCTCGTTCATGGCTTCGCTTCCCTCAGGCCAGCGCCGCGGCAATCGCCGCTTCGATTTCGGCAATGGTGAACGGCTGCCCGCTCGTCTTGTTCAGCGGCTTGGCGTCGATCAGGAACTGGTCGCGCAGCACGGTCTTGAACTGGCCGGTGTTCATTTCGGGCACCAGCACCATCTCGTAGCTCTTCAACAATTCGCCAAGGTTTTCCGGCAGCGGCCAGACGTGGCGCACGTGGATGTGGCTCACATCGAGGCCCTTGCGGCGGGCGCGGCGCACGGCCTGATGGATCGGGCCGTATGTAGAGCCCCAACCGACCAGCGCCAGCTTGCCGCCGGCTTCGCCGATAGTGATGTCCTGCGCCGGGATACCTGCGGCAATGCCGTCGATCTTGCCCTTGCGCGCGTCGGTCATTGTCTGGTGGCTGGCGGGCGAATAGTCGATGTTGCCGGTGCCGGGGTTCTTCTCGATCCCGCCGATGCGGTGCATGAGGCCGGGCGTGCCGGGCTTGATCCACGGCCGCGCGCCCTTCGCGTCGCGCGCATAGGGCAGCACCGCGCCATCGGGGCCGTTGGGTTCTTCGAGGAACGAGACCGGGAATGGCTCGAACTCCGCGGGATCGGGCACCTTCCACGGCTCGGCAGCGTTGGCGATATAGCCGTCCGTCAGCAGCATGACCGGGGTCATGTATTGTACCGCAAGGCGGCAGGCCTCGATCGCGCATTCGAAGGCATCGGAGGGGCTGCGCGCGGCGACCACCGGCATCGGCGCGTCACCGTTGCGGCCATAGACCGCCTGATAGAGGTCCGATTGTTCGGTCTTGGTCGGCAGGCCAGTCGAAGGCCCGCCGCGCTGCGAATTGACGATGACAAGCGGCAACTCGGTCATGATCGCAAGCCCCATCGCCTCACCCTTCAAGGCGATGCCGGGGCCGGAGGACGAGGTCACGCCAAGGTGCCCACCATAGGAGGCGCCGATTGCGGCGGCGATCGCGGCGATCTCATCCTCGGCCTGGAACGTAGTGACGCCGAACTCCTTGAGCCGCGCGAGGTTGTGCAGGATCGCCGAGGCCGGGGTGATCGGATAGCCGCCGAAGAACAGCTCCAACCCTGCAAGCTGCGCACCGGCCACAAGGCCGTAGCTGATCGCCTCGGCACCCGTCACCGTGCGGTAGAGGCCCGGCTCGCTGGCGGCAGGGGCGAGGTGGTACTGCTTGAGCGGACCGGACAGCTCCGCCGTTTCGCCATAAGCATGGCCGGCGTTGAGCGCCGCGATATTGGCATCCGCGAGCACCGGCGCCTTGGCGAACTTGCCCTTGAGCCAATCGATCAGCGGCTGCCGGTCACGGTCGAACATCCACAGCGCAAGGCCCAGCGTCCACATGTTCTTGCAGCGCAGCGCTTCCTTGTTGCCGAGACCGAAGGGCTTCACGGCTTCCAGCGTCAGCGCGGAGATATCGAACGCGAGGACCTGCCACTTTTCGAGGCTGCCATCCTCGAGCGGGCTGACATCGTACTTGGCCTTTTCGAGGTTGCGCTTGTTGAACTCGCCAGAGTCGGCAATGATCAGGCCGCCGACCTTGAGCGCGCCGACGTTGGTCTTGAGCGCGGCGGGATTCATCGCGACGAGCACGTCGGGCGCATCCCCCGCGGTATCGATCTCGGTCGAGCCGAAGTTGATCTGGAACGCCGAGACGCCGAACAGCGTGCCCTGCGGCGCGCGGATTTCGGCAGGGAAATCGGGAAAGGTCGCCAGATCGTTGCCGGCAAGCGCGGTCGAGAGCGTGAACTGCCCGCCGGTGAGCTGCATGCCGTCACCCGAGTCACCCGCAAAACGCACCACCACCGCATCGGGCGCGGCGGAACGCTCGCTCCCGCCGGTGTGGCCTTCGGGTTCGCTCTCAAGAACTGTCGCCATATGATCCTCTGCTATCCGCGCCGGCCGGTCTCAGGCCTGCCGCGTCCTCTTGCGCACCTTGCTTCGCCTTGGGGCGCCTATGCCCTCATCTAACGGTGCGCAAAGAAGAAAAACTGATGCACCGCAAATCTTGCACTCGTTCATGAATCCGGTTGCCCCCGCCCGTCAAGCTCGCAAATAACAGTCTTGTCAGTTGGCAGCCTTGCCGACTCAAGCGAACAAGACCGCCACGAGGAAGAGGAATCCGATGTCAGACACTGCCAGCAGCCCGTATGTCCGGCCCGATGTGAAGGGCTTCCTCGATTTCATGGCCTCGGTCCCCGGCCCCACCATGTCGCAGATGGGCCCGGAAGGCGCGCGGGCGAGCTATGTGCAGATGGGCCTGCTGGCGGAAGCCGAACCGCGCGAGTTGGCGGTGATCAAGGACCTCACCTGCCCCGGACCTGCGGGCGAGATACCGCTGCGCTTCTATGATGCGCGCGAAACACGCGAACCAGGCCCTGCGGTCATGTTCTTCCACGGCGGCGGCTTCGTGATCGGCGATCTCGATAGCCACCACTCGCTCTGCACCGAAATCGCGGCGGAGCTCGATCTGCCGGTGATCGCGGTGCATTATCGACTTGCGCCCGAGCACCCCTTCCCCGCCGCGCCGGACGATTGCGAAGCCGCATCGCGCTGGGTCGCGACAAGCCCCGAAGCGCTCGGCCGCACCATTACCGGCCTCATCCCCATGGGCGATTCGGCTGGCGGTAACCTCACCATCGTTATCACGCAGGCGCTCGCTGAAAGCCCGGCAGCGGTGCCGGTGGTGCTGCAGGTGCCGATCTATCCGCTCAGCGACGACAAGCCCGACCACGCCTCGTTCCAGCAGTTCGCGGACGGCTTCGTGCTGACTGCCGAGACGATGGCATGGTTTTCGGACGCCTATAAGGCGGAACTGGGCAACCCGCGCGCCTATCCGATCTATGGCAACCATGCCGATACCCCGCCGACAGTGCTCGTCACCGCCAGCCTCGATCCGATCCGCGACAGCGGCCGCGTCTATGGTGCAGAGCTGATCCGCGCAGGCGCCGAAGTGGTGTTTCTCGAGATGAAGGGCACGACCCACGCCTTTGCCCAGCTGCGCAAGGCGTACCCCAGTGCCAATGGCGACATGCAGCGCATCTTTGCCGCTGTCCGCTTGCTGCTGGGCCGGGCCTGATGAGCAAGGATCCTGCCGGGCTCCCCTACCGCCCCTGCGTCGGGGTGATGCTGGTCAATGCCGAAGGCCGAGTCTTCGTCGGCCAGCGTATCGACAGCAAGGAAGGGGACGCCTGGCAGATGCCGCAAGGCGGGATCGACGAGGGTGAGGAACTCCATCCCGCAGCCTTGCGCGAACTGGAGGAAGAGACCGGCGTCACCGCCGACCTCGTCACGATCCTTGCCGAGAGCCGCGAAGAGTATCTCTACGACTTGCCGGACCACCTGATCGGCAAGCTATGGGGCGGGCGCTACCGGGGCCAGCGCCAATACTGGCTACTGCTGCGCTTCAACGGTACGGACGAGCAGATCCGGCTCGATGCGCACAAGCACCCGGAATTCCTCGCCTGGCGCTGGGTCGAGCCCGAGCAGCTGCCCGACCTCATCGTCCCGTTCAAGAAGCGGGTCTACAGGCAGGTCGTCGAGGAATTCCGCGCGCTGATCTAAGCCGCGCCTCAGTTGTCCTCGACGGTCGGATCGGGCTTCACTGCATCGGCAGAGACCACCCGCGCGATCGGGCCCTTGGCGATGACATTGGCGAGATTCTGCGCTTCGGGGCAGGTCCGGCCGCACAGGCCCTCGAGCCGCGCGAGATTGCCCTTGGCCTTGTCGAGCGCGCCCTTCTCGGCCATCGCGCCGCCTTCGCCGGACAGCGCGGCGAGGTTGTTGGGATCGCGCTCCAGCGCTTCGCGGTAGTAGTGGATCGCCTTGCCCTGCATGCCGGCCGCACGTGCAGCGTCACCGAGGGCGAGGAAGGTGGTCGGATTGCCCGGATCGACTGCGAGGGCGGCTTCGAAGCTATCGGTGGCGGCTTCGATATCGCCGCGCCCGAGAAGGTCACGTCCGGTTTCGACGAGGGCCTTTGCGCGGGGGTCTGTCGGCAGCGAGACACCGGCCGTTCCGGCGCTTCCCGTAACCAGCACGAGAAGGGACAAGGCAACCCCCAAAGGCATGTAGCGCATCAACAACTCCCAGAGCCGGCCATGCGGCGCGCGTGGTCCCCCGGCGTCCATGATCCTGTTGCCTATCATAGCCGGTGGAGTGTTGCGAAGAAAAACCCGTCCGTCGAATCGTCCCAAGGGGTAAGCCTCAGGCCAGCGCCGCGCGGGGTTCCCGCACCCACTTGCTGCTCGGCTGCACGCCACCCGGCATTACGGCCAAGGAACGCGGCGACTACATCCGGCCCTTCGGCATCGAGCAGCGAACAGACGACGTAGGTCAGCCGGCCGCCAGGCCGCACCAGTTCGGCGCCAATCTGCAGCACTTCGGCTTGCACCCGGGCATAGCGGACAAGGCTCTGCGAGGTGAGCCGCCAGCGCGCTTCGGGGCCGCGCCGCCAGGTGCCGGTGCCCGAACAGGGCGCATCGACCATCACTGCATCGGCCCGGCCCTGCCACTCAGCCAGCGCCGCCGCCTCCTTGCCCGGATCGAGGAGGCGCGTCTCCACCTGCGCACCGGCCCGGTGGGCGCGCGGCCCCAGGCGCGAAAGGCGGGTGCGGTCGATATCGCAAGCGATGAGGTGGCCTTCGCCCTGCATGGCGGCGGCGAGTGCAAGGGTCTTGCCCCCTGCCCCGGCGCAAAGATCCACGACGGTCTCACCCGGACAAACCTCAAGCGCGCTGCAGGTCAGCTGACTGCCGGTGTCCTGCACCTCGAACAGCCCTTCGGCGAAGGCCGGCCAGGTCTCGACCGGGGTGCCGCCGGGTAGTCGCAGCGCGTCGGGCGCCTGTGTCGTGGTCGCCGGAATTGGCAGCGCTGCCATCAGCCGGTCACGCGTGGTCTTGAGCCGGTTGGCGCGCAGATCGAGCGGCGCGCGGCCCAGCAGGGCAGCGCCTTGCTCAGGCGGGATGCCCGAGGCCAGGAGCCGTGCCTCCAGCCACGCCGGGGCCAGCCCGCTTGCCGCGACAGGCTCGCCGGATATGATGGACGCGGGGCCATAGCGCGAGCCATCAAACAGCGCAGCTAGCACCGGATCGTCCTTGGCGAGCGCGAGCATGGCGGCGCGGCCGGTCTCGGGCACTTCGCCGCACAGGCGGATCGCGTTCCACGCCAGATCGCGGATCGCGCGGCGGTCCTTCGAGCCGATGAAGCGGCGCGTCTTGAGCCATTCGGCAGCGACACGCTCGGCCGAGGCGCCTTCGCGCCGCACCGAGGCGATCACCGCATCGAGCACTTCGATCGCCGATTGCACCCGCGCTGCGGGGGTCATGGCTGAGCCTTCAGCAGCAGGTCAGCGCGAGGGATAGTTCGGCGCCTCACGCGTGATCGCCACATCGTGGACATGGCTTTCGCGCAGGCCCGCATTGGTGATGCGCACGAACTGCGCATTGGTGCGCAGATCCTCTAGCGTCGGGCTGCCGGTGTAGCCCATCGCCGCCTTGATGCCGCCGACGAGCTGGTGGACAACATCCTTGGCAGGGCCCTTGTAGGGCACCTGGCCTTCGATGCCTTCGGGCACCAGCTTCATAGAATCCTTGATGTCCTGCTGGAAGTACCGATCCGCCGAACCGCGCGCCATCGCGCCGACCGAGCCCATGCCGCGGTACGACTTATAGGCGCGGCCCTGATAGAGGAACGTCTCTCCGGGCGCTTCCTCGGTACCCGCCAGCATCGAGCCGACCATGATCGTGCTGGCGCCCGCCGCTAGGGCCTTGGCCGCATCACCCGAAGTGCGAAGGCCGCCATCGGCGATCACCGGCACACCTGATTTCGCAGCTTCGGCAGCGCATTCGAGCACGGCGGTGAGCTGCGGCACGCCGACACCGGCGACAATGCGTGTGGTGCAGATCGAGCCCGGCCCGATGCCGATCTTCACGCCGTCTGCACCCGCATCGATCAGCGCACGTGTCGCTTCAGCGGTGGCAACGTTGCCGGCGATTACCTGCACGGTGTTCGACATGGCCTTCACCGCCTCGACCGCGCGGGCAACGTCGCGGTTATGGCCGTGCGCGGTATCGATGATGATCACATCGCATTCGGCCTCGACCAGCGCGCGGGTGCGCTCGAGGCCCTTTTCGCCGACGGTGGTGGCCGCTGCCACGCGCAGGCGGCCGCTCGCATCCTTGGTCGCGTCGGGATAAGTGACCGCCTTCTCGATGTCCTTGACGGTGATCAGCCCGATGCAGCGGAAGGCATCGTCGACCACCAGCAGCTTCTCGATCCGGCGCTGATGCAGCAGGCGGCGCGCTTCATCGCCCGAGGTGCCGAGCTTGACCGTGGCGAGGTTCTCGCGCGTCATCAGTTCGTGCACCGGCTGCAGGGGATTGTCGGCAAAGCGCACATCGCGGTTGGTGAGAATGCCGACGAGCTTGCCGCTCGCCTCCACCACCGGAATGCCGCTGATCTTGTTGGCGCGCATGATCGCCTGTGCATCACCCAGCGTGGCATCGGGGGTTACGGTGATGGGGTTGACCACCATACCGCTTTCGAAGCGCTTGACCGCACGGACGGCGGCGGCCTGCTGCTCGACCGTAAGGTTGCGGTGAAGCACACCGATGCCGCCAAGCTGCGCCATGACGATCGCCATGTCGGCTTCCGTCACCGTGTCCATCGCGGCGGAAATCACCGGGATGTTGAGCGTGATCGAGCTGGTCAGGCGCGTGCGGGTATCGGCCTGCGTCGGCACCAGGTCCGATGCGCCGGGGCGCAGGAGGACGTCGTCGAAGGTAAGGCCGAGAGGGATATCCATGGGGTGCGCCACTTGCCGTTAGGGGAGAATCGTGGCGGCCCATGTAATCAAGCAGGGCGGGTTAGGCTAGCCCCGGGGGCCTACTTTGCACTTGGGGCCGGTCCAGTGCCTGGCCCAACACCCGGCCACGCCTTTGCATCGGCGAAAAAGCGCACCAGCTCGGTCTGGATCAGCACATCGTCGACCATCCCGCCATAGATGACGCGCGAGGCATCATCGGCGGGGCGATGATAGATATTGTCCATGAAGGCCTCGAGCCGCACCGGGTCCGAATAGCTGGTGCTGACCATGACCGAGGGGACATCGTGCTGCATCAGCGCCCAGCTGTCCTGCCGCCGCGCAAACGCATTGGCCGCGTCTCCTGACGCAAGCTTGCGCTTCATCGTCTTGAGCACTTTGGCGATGCCCGGATCAAGCGGGCTCATGCCCTGCCCCACCACGCTGACCGGCAGCCCGGCCGGAACCAGCCCGGTGCTGTCGACGTTGAACGCCGCGACGACGTTGCCAAGCGGCAGCGGCGGATTCTCGGCAAAGGCCTGCGCGCCAAGCAGGCCAAGCTCTTCGCCGGTGGTTGCGACAAGGTATACGTCGCGGTCCAGCGGCTTGCCGCCGGAAAGCTGGCGCGCGACTTCGGTGATGACCGCAAGGCCGGAGGCATTGTCCACCGCACCGGGACAGATCAGCCTTTCGGCCGGCGGCGCCGCGCATTTGCCGAAGTGGTCCCAGTGCGCCATCAATACGATCGCGCCTGAGCCCGGGCGGCGGCCTTCCAGCTTGCCGATCAGGTTGTGCGTCTTGATCCGCGTTTCGCGGCTGGTGGCCTCGAACGATCCGGTGATGCCAAGCGGCCTCGCGCTGAAGCCCGGCGCGGCACCGGCGGCATGAAGCGCGGCAAGATCCGGCGCGCCGGATGCAGCGAGGACCTGGCTCGCGGTGTCGGCCGAAAGAAACACTTCGATATCGCCGCCAAGGCGTTCGCCGGACAGCGCATAACCGGCCCGGCGGCGGAGGGCCATCACGTCTTCAAGCGTGCGTTCGCCATCGAGCACGGTGAGCACCGCCGCCGCGCCGCTCTCCAGCAGCTTGCCCGCGCGGTCCACCGGACGTGCCGCCGCGCCGCCGGGGCCGGGCTTTGCAGGTTCGGGCGGCGGGGCTTCGCTATCAAGGATCACCGCCACGCGCCCCGCCAGTTCGGTCCGGGCGCCATCCCCGCCGGTGGTCTTGCCGACATAGACGAGCGGGGCGTTCTCGATCAGGCTGCGCAGGCCGGAGGTCACAACGAAGTAGCCGCCCTCGGCAACCGCAACCCGCCGCTTGCCCCGCATGAACTGCGCGCGCGAACCCTGCGGCACGCGCTCGACCAGTTCGACCGGGGCGAACCAGGCATTGCCGGGATCGTTCGTGCCCGATTCCAGCCCGATATCGAACCATTGGCGGGCAAGGTAGCGCAGGGTCAGCGTTTCACCGGGTGTACCCGGTTCACGGCCGCCAAATTCGTCACTGGACAGAGTGGTGACATGCTGGCGCAGCTGCGCCTCGATCTGCTGGAGTTGGCGCTTGGTGGGTGCCGCAGCGCTGGCCATGAGGGGCAGGATCGAGAGCGCCGCAAGGCAAATCCCCGCCAAACGCCTGCGCTGCCGAAGCCGGAAATCGGTGAGGGTAGAGGGGATCATGGCAAGCGGTTCACCCACAACGACTCATCGCTATCCCCGAACGGCCTAACGTGGTCACCTTGCTGGCAAAAGCGGCGGACCTGCGCAAGTTCCCTCTGCCGCGAGGGCAATCTGGCGCTACCCTCTTGCAGGCCGGGCAAGGTTGTGGGCAATCCCTTGCAGGGAACAGGAGACCAGACAATGCGGCTCGATGATTTCGACAATTCGATCGAGGTCGAGGACCAGCGCGGCGGTGGCGGCGGATTTGGCGGACCGGGTGGCAAGATCGGCTGCGGCAGTCTGATCATCGCGCTGGTGGGCGCGCTGGTGTTCGGGATCAATCCGCTGCAGACGCTGGGCACCTTGCAGAACATGCAAGGGTCTGCGCCCCCGCAGGCCCTGCCCGGCAAGCCCGGAAGCCTTGCCGAAAGCTGCACGGTCAACGCCTTCAGCCGCGAGAGTTGCAATGCCCTCGCCTCGCTCAACAAGACGTGGAGCCCGTTGTTCGCCAAGGCAGGGATCGATTTCAAGGCGCCCAAGCTGGTGTTCTATTCGCGCGAAGGGCAATCGGGCTGCGGCGAGGCGCAAAGCGCGATGGGGCCGTTTTATTGCCCGGCGGACCAGGGCATCTACATCGATACCGATTTCTACACCGAGATGGACAAGCAGCTTGGCGCGGGCGGCGATTTCGCGCGGGCCTATGTCATGGCGCACGAATATGGCCACCATGTGCAGAACCTTGTCGGCACCTCGGAGCAGGTGACCGAGGCGCAGCGCCGCAATCCGCCGATGGCAAACCGCTTGTCCGTAAAACTCGAACTGCAAGCTGATTGCTATGCAGGCGTCTGGGCCGCGCGCAACAAGGACAAGATCGAGCCCGGCGATATCGAGGAAGGCCTGCGCGCTGCGCACCAGATCGGCGACGATACCTTGATGGCCTCGGCCGGGCGCTCCCCGGTGGAATCGGCCTTTACCCACGGCAGCAGCGCCCAGCGCATGGCGTGGCTGCGCAAGGGGCTGGAAACCGGCAACGAGGATGCCTGCGATACGTTCAGCACAGGGTCAGCGCAGGGAACACAATAAGGCCTCAGCCATTGTGATGGCGAAGCGGGGACCAATCATGAAATACAGCCATCTAGCCATCGCCCTCCTGTTCGGAGCGGCGGCCAACACGGCCTCCGCGCAAACGGTGGTCGCACCGTCGAACGTCACCGCCGGCGATGTCGCGGCGTCGCCGCTCGAAAACCTCAACCTCAGGAAGGAAGAGATTCCGCCCATCCTGATCGCGGCGCGCGAGGACACCTACGGCGTTTCCGGCATGCGCACCTGCCGCGCGATCGCAGCCGAAGTCGGGCGGCTCGACGCCGTGCTCGGACCCGATATCGATGTCGTCACCGACAAGACGCGCGGCGAAAAGCGCGGCAATGCCGTGGGTCAGGTGGCGAAATCGGTGATCAGCAGCTTCATCCCGTTCGGCGGGGTCTTGCGCGAAGTTACGGGTGCCGCCTCGCGCGAGCGGTTGTGGCAGGTGGCGCTTTATGCCGGGGCAAGCCGCCGGGCCTTCCTGAAGGGCTATGGCCAGGCGCGCGGCTGCCGTTATCCGGCGCGCGCGGCAACCGCAGCGCAACTCGCTGCGCTCCAGGCAGCAGAGGCGACGGGAACCGCCGCGCCTGCGCCCGAGCCAAAGGCCAAGCCCGCCAAGCGCGCAAAAGCCCGCCGCCGCCGCTGAAGATCAGTCGCGCGCGCTGGAAAGAGCGTTAGCCACGTCGCGTTCGGCCTTGTCGAGCGCGGCGAGCGCTTGGGCGCGGGCGCCTGCGGGCATGTCCTTTTCGCGCAGGACTTCCCTGCGCGCTTCGGCAATCTCCTTCCTCGCTTCGGCAATGCTGGCGCGGGCTTCTGCCATGCTGGCGCGTGCTTCGGCCATGCCTTCGGCGACTTCGCGGTCGATTTCGGCGCGATCCACATAAGGCGCTTCGGGCGGAGTCGGTGCTTCGGCAGGAGCCGGCGGCGCAGGGGGTGCAGGTGGTGACGGGGGCGCGGGCGGTGACGGCGGGCTCATGCCGCTGTTCATCGACGACTGCGCCGCAGCCACGCCGCCGAGCGCGAGCAGCGCGGTGCCTGATGCGATCAGGGTCCATTTGCGAAGATGCATCGGGCAGATCCTCTCGGGGTTCGATGTCTGATGCCCCCGGTATGCCCAGCCCTGCCGCCCGCGTCTGCCGCGCTTCGTCAAACGGCAGACAGGAACCGGACGAACAGCGGGCGATCTCCCGTCAGGGCTTGGGCTCGACGATCAGATAAACCCCGGTGGTCTTCCCGATATTGAGGCCCTCGTGCCAGTCGATCCCGTCACTCCACCAGCTGTCGCCGGCCTTGAGCTCGCGCACCACGGTGCCGCTCGCCGTTGTGATACGCATGGTCGAGCCCTGGAGGATATAGCCCCAATGCGGCGCATGATGGTGCCGTTCATGCCCCCAGCCCGGCGGGAACGTGCAGCGCAGGGTGCGCAGGCGCTCGTTTTCCTTGAGCACGACGCAGACATGCTGGCCCTTCCAGCCCGCCTCAAGCGGATCGGGCAAGGCACCCGCTTGCGGCGGAGAAACGGCAATGGCCGGACCTGCCACAAGGGCAAGCCCGGCCATCAGAAGCCATGTCCCGCGCCCCATCGCAAACAGGGCGGGCATGATCAGTATACGCGCTTCTTCGGCTTGATGTACGCAACATCGTCGGTCAGCGTGTATTCGTGCACCGGGCGGTAATCGAGTTTCACCGTGCCGCCCTTGCCGCCCCAGCCATCGAACCAGCTGGCGGTGTGCTTCATCCACTCGGCATCGTTACGCTCGGGGTAATCCTCGTGCGCATGCGCGCCGCGGCTTTCCTTGCGGTTCGAGGCCGAATGCATCGTCACGGCCGCCTGCGAGATCAGGTTGTCGAGCTCGAGCGTTTCGATGAGGTCCGAATTCCAGATCAGCGAGCGGTCAGAAACCTTGATGTCCTGCATCCGCTCGTAGGTCGCAGCGAGCTTGACCTTGCCCTCGTCCATCAGCTCATCGGTGCGGAACACCGCCGCATGAGCCGACATCGTGCGCTGCATCTCGATCCGCACTTGCGCAGTGGGCGAACCGCCATTGGCGTGGCGGAAGGTATCGAGCCGGGTAAGCGCAAGGTCGGCGCTGTCCTTGGGCAAGGCCTTGTGCGACGAGCCCGGCTTGATGATCTCCTTGAGCCGCAGGCCCGTGGCGCGGCCGAAGACGACGAGATCGATCAGCGAGTTGGAGCCAAGACGGTTTGCGCCGTGGACCGAAACGCAGGCCGCCTCGCCAACTGCGAAGAGGCCGGGGATTACCGTTTCCGGATTGCCGTCTGCGCCGATGGTCACCACTTCGCCGTGATAGTTACAGGGGATGCCGCCCATGTTGTAGTGCACCGTCGGCACGACCGGCAGCGGCTGGCGCGTCAGGTCGACGCCCGCAAAGATTTTGCCGCTCTCGGTAATGCCCGGAAGCCGCTCGGCCAGCACGCCCGCATCGATGTGGTCGAGGTGCAGGTAGATGTGGTCCTTGTGAGGGCCAACGCCCCGCCCTTCGCGGATTTCGAGCGCCATCGAGCGCGACACGACGTCGCGGCTGGCGAGGTCCTTCGCGGAAGGCGCATAGCGCTCCATGAAGCGCTCGCCTTCGGAGTTGGTGAGATACCCGCCCTCGCCGCGCGCGCCTTCGGTGATGAGCACGCC
>NZ_JAIXPP010000129.1 GCF_027486195.1 Novosphingobium sp. | reverse complement strand
TCTTCCCAATGGCGCGAGTGACGGGACTTGAACCCGCGACCCTCGGCGTGACAGGCCGATACTCTAACCAACTGAGCTACACCCGCTCGCCTTGGGAGCGCCGCATTTATGGGAGGAGTCTCTGGCTGTCAACGCCCTAGATCGGCAAAAATGCGGCTATTTTTGCGTCAGGGGAAAATCGTTTCAAATCAGCCCCAGCGGCCGGTTTCCATCCAGATCAGGAAGCGGCGAAGGGGCAGGAGCCACACGGTTCCGAGAATCACGTAGACCAGCGTCTGCACGAGCACCGGCATCTTGCCGATGGGGCCAGCAAGGCCCGCCACGATCAATGCATAGCCGAACAGCCCCAGAACCAGCGCGAGGATGCCGAAGGGCTTGCGCCAGGTGGGCTTGTAGCTTTCGGGTTCGTTCATCGTGCGTCCGTTCAGAAGGGGCCGTATAGCCGGGTGGGCGTTACCACCGCGGAGAGCGGCCTGTCATGCGCCTCTAATGGCAGGTTTTCGGCAAGCTGGCTGTCCCACGCCATGCCGATGGCGGGCGCATCGGGGTACTGTTCAAGCCAACGGTCATAGTAGCCGCCGCCTTGCCCGAGACGATGGCCGGTGGCGGTAAAGCCGATGAGGGGGACGAACAGAACATCGGGTGCCAGCGGCTCCGCATCGGAAAGCGGTTGCTGGGCGCCGTAGGGATCGGGCTCCAGAAGCTCGTCGTGATAGGGCGAGGCCCAGTGGCGGAATTCCATCGGCGCGCCGCGGCGGGCGAAGAAGGGCATGGCAAGCTTGTGCCCCGCATCGTGGAAATGCCGGGCATATGCCGCTGTGGGGGCTTCATCGCCAATCGCATGATACAGGCCGATAGTGGCACCGGCCGGGATCAGATCGCCAAGCGCTGCGGGCGGCCGCATGAACAGCAGCGCCTTGATGCGCGGTTCGAGCGCGGCGACGTGGTCGCGCCGGGTGGCGCGCAGCGATTTGCGCAGGGCAGCCTTGGCGCGGACGATATCAGAAGGTTCCAAGGTCATCTGTTGCAGTTTCTGGCCTTGGTAGAAGGGCACCGTGCCGGGGTGACGGGACCACCATGGGTCGTTTCCAGGAGAATCCTCTGACGCGTTCACGTCAGGTGGGGACCATATACCAGGGCCAGGGCCCGAGCAGGGACAGCCCCCAAGGATTTTGCTTATAGCCTCAGGGATTTCATGTGGCACGTGCCGGGCAGTACCCGTCGCTCCCTATCTAGGGAATGCGCAGCACTTTCTCAAGTGCCGGTCTTAACCTTCAGTTTCTTCCAGATGGGCCGCGAGTTTTTCGACGCGCGCGGCGAGCGTTTCGATCCGGGCGAGGACTTCTGCAGACGGCGGAGCCGCCTCGGGCACGCTTGCCTTTGCTTCTTCCTGCGGGGGCGGCATCTGGCGATGCAGTTCGTGCAGTTCGTCCGCCAGCATGAGTGCTGCAAAGAGCAGCATGCGTGTCTCGCTCTGCCCCGCGCCGCCGCCGCCGTTCGCGACGCGCTCGGCCACCATGCGGCCGAGCATCTCGATATGCGGTTCCTCGCCATCCGGCGCGGAGACGGTGTAGGGGCGGCCGCCGATCGTGAGGGTGACGTTGGTCATGAGATAGCGGTCATTGCGGGAGATTGGCCAGCAGGAGATCAAGCTGCTGGATTTCCTGGCTCACCCGTTCCTTGAGCTTGCGGTGGCGGCTGCGCAGCTCGGCCACTTCAGCAGGGGCGGGGGCTGCGGCCACGGCAGCCTCGAGCCGGGCAATCGCCTGCTCGATCCTGTCCAGCGCCGCATCGAGCGGGGAATCCTGCGCCTCGGTCGTCATGGCCTGCTTCGCTAGCACAATTGCCTAGGCCCGCAAGCCGGGAACTGCCCGCCTTTCCCCAACCTTGACGCCAGGGCCCCAGCCTTGACGCTACAGAGTGTCGCTCCCAAAGAGAGCCCGCTGCCGAATCGGCCGCGCGCGTAAGCGGCCCGTGCCGCAGGATCGAAGGCTAGGACAGACGATGACGTTGGCTGGGGAACGGGATCAGGCCGTACTGGCGCCGATGGCGAATGCCATCCGGGCGCTGGCGATGGACGCGGTCGAGGCCGCCAATTCGGGGCACCCCGGCATGCCGATGGGCATGGCCGATGTGGCGACCGTGCTGTTCAGCCAGTTCCTGAAGTATGATCCCGCCGCGCCCAAGTGGGCTGACCGCGACCGCTTCGTGCTTTCGGCCGGTCACGGCTCGATGCTGATTTACGCGCTGCTGCACCTGACTGGCTATGCCGCGCCGACGATTGGCGACATCCGCAATTTCCGCCAGCTGGGCAGCCCTTGCGCCGGGCATCCCGAGAACGACATGCTCGAAGGCGTCGAGTGCACCACCGGTCCGCTGGGGCAAGGTGTTGCCATGGCGGTGGGCATGGCGATTGCCGAGCGGCACCTCAATACAACGTTTGGCAGCGAACTGGTCGACCACAAGACCTGGGTGATCGCGGGCGACGGCTGCCTGATGGAAGGCGTGAACCACGAGGCAGTCGGCCTTGCGGGCACGTTGGGCCTTGGCCACCTCAACGTGCTGTGGGACGACAACAAGATCACCATCGACGGTGACACTTCGCTTTCGACCTCGGAAGACATTCTGGCGCGCTATGCCGCGAGCGGTTGGCACACGGCAAGCTGCGACGGGCATGACTTTGCCGATATCGCCCGCGCGCTGGCCGAAGCCGCCGCTGATCCGCGGCCTTCGCTGGTTTCATGCCGCACGGTGATCGGCAAGGGCGCGCCCAACAAGCAGGGCGGCCACAACGTGCACGGCTCTCCGCTTGGCAAGAGCGAGATCGAGGCGGCGCGCGAATATCTGGGCTGGACTTCGGCGCCGTTCGAAATCCCGGCAGATATTCTGGCGAACTGGCGCGCTGCTGGCGCAAAGGGTTCGGCAGCGCGGGCTGCGTGGGAAGCGCGGGCGGCTGCGCATCCGCAGGGCGCCGAACTGGCACGGCGCATGGCGGGCGAGCTTCCTGCGGATGTCGGCGCGCAGAATGCCTACATCCAGAGCTTGATCGCCAATCCGCCGACGGTGGCGACGCGCAAGTCGAGCGAAATGGCGCTGGAGGCGATGACCGCAGTGATCCCCGAAATGGTCGGCGGTTCGGCGGACCTCACGGGTTCGAACAATACCAAGACCAAGTCGACGGGTCCGCTGACCAAGGACAGCTACGGCGGACGCTATGTCTATTACGGCATCCGCGAGTTCGGCATGGCCGCCGCGATGAATGGCATGGCACTCCACGGGGGCGTGATCCCCTATGGCGGCACCTTCCTCGTGTTTTCGGACTATTGCCGCAATGCTGTGCGCATGTCTGCGTTGCAGCACGTGCGCGCGGTCTATGTGTTCACGCATGATTCGATCGGGCTGGGCGAGGACGGGCCGACGCACCAGCCGGTCGAGCATGTCATGTCGCTGCGCATGATCCCCAATCTCCTTGTGTTCCGCCCGGCGGATGCGATCGAGACGGCAGAGGCCTGGAGCCTAGCGTTGGCCAATGCCCACCGCCCGACCGTGTTGGCGCTGACCCGGCAGAACCTCCCGCCGGTACGCTTCGATGCCGAGATGAAGAGCGCGAAGGGCGCCTATCGCCTTGTGGCGGCGTCCGCGCCGCGCAAGGTCGTGCTCATGGCGACGGGTTCAGAAGTGGCGATTGCCATGGATGTGGCCAAGGCGCTCGAAGCCGAAGGCGTGGGTGCGGATGTCGTTTCGTTCCCGTGCTGGGAGCTGTTCGACGAGCAGGAAGCGGCCTACCGCGCCGACCTGCTGCCGGCGGACGCGCTCAAGGTGTCGATCGAGGCAGGCGTCACGCTGGGCTGGCAGAAGTATGTCGGCGACGGGCTCACCATCGGCATCGACAGCTTTGGCGCATCGGCCCCCGCACCGGTGCTTTATGACCACTTCGGCCTGACCGCCGAGAAGATCCTGCCGCGCATCCGCGCGCGGCTTGGCTAAGTTTTGTTCCGTGTTTCGTCATTGCGAGCGCAGCGAAGCAATCCAGAGCTGAAGAGCATGACGCTCTGGATTGCTTCGTCGCTTCGCTCCTCGCAATGACGAAGGCGGGTAGCTGATTGTTGCAAAGGAGTTAGTTCAATGGCGACGAAGGTTGCGATCAACGGTTTCGGGCGCATCGGGCGCAATGTGGCGCGCGCCATCCTCGAGCGTCCGGACTGCGGGCTGGAGCTGGTTTCGATCAACGATCTCGCCAGTGCCAAGGCCAATGCCCTGCTGTTCAAGCGCGACAGCGTGCACGGCGCGTTTTCGGGCACGGTCGAGGTGGAGGGCAACGATCTCGTGATCAACGGCAAGCGCATCGCCGTGACCGCCGAGCGTGACCCTGCCAACCTGCCGCACGGCGCGCAGGGGATCGACATCGTCCTCGAATGCACCGGCTTCTTCACCGACCGCGCCTCGTGCGAAAAGCACATTGCGGCGGGCGCGAAGAAGGTGCTGATCTCGGCGCCGGGCAAGAATGTCGATCTCACGGTCGTTTACGGCGTGAACCACGACAAGCTGACCGCCGAGCACACCATCGTCTCGAACGCTTCGTGCACCACCAACTGCCTCGCGCCGTTTGCCAAGGTGCTGAACGACGAGATCGGGATCGTGCGCGGGCTGATGACCACGGTCCACGCCTATACCAACGACCAGAAGATCCTCGACCAGATCCACGACGATCCGCGCCGCGCCCGCGCTGCCGCGATGAGCATGATCCCGACCACAACGGGCGCCGCCCGCGCTGTGGGTGAAGTGCTGCCTGAGCTGAAGGGCAAGCTTGACGGCTCTGCGATCCGCGTACCGACCCCCAACGTCTCGGTGGTGGACCTCACGTTCCAGCCTGCGCGCGACACGACCAAGGAAGAAGTCAACGCGCTGCTCAAGGCGGCTTCGGAAGGCGCGCTCAAGGGGGTGCTTGGCTTCAGCGATGAGCCGCTGGTTTCGATCGACTACAACCACGATTCGCACAGCTCGACCATCGACAGCCTGGAAACGGCAGTGATCGACGGCAAGCTGGTGCGCGTGCTTTCGTGGTACGACAACGAGTGGGGCTTCTCCAACCGCATGGTCGATACCGCCGGCGTGATGGGCGGGCTGCTCTAAGCCATGGCTGCTGCGGGACGGCTTGACGGGATTGCCCGGCACAAGGTGTCCCGCGGGCCCATGGAGACGCTGGACCGCGCGTCCGTGACCCCAGATCGGGGGCTGGAGGGCGACTGCCGTGGGCCGGTGCCCGAAGGCAAGAAGGGCAATCGGCAGATCACCGTGATCGAGGCCGAGAGCTGGGCAGCGGCGCTTGAAGACCTTGGCGGTGCAAATGGCCTCGTCTGGTCTGATCGCCGCGCCAATCTGCTGGTTTCGGGCGTGCGCCTGCCGCGCGAGGCGGGCGGGGTGATCGCCATCGGCAAGAGCCTGCGCATCGAGGTGCGCTGCGAATGTGATCCATGCAGCCGCATGGATGCCTTGCGCGACGGACTGCGCGCGGCACTCACGCCGGACTGGCGCGGCGGCATTTGCGGGCGAGTAATCAGCGAAGGCGAAATCGCCTTGGGCGATGAAGTGAGGATCGAGACATGAGCTTCCGTACGCTGGACGATATCGGTGATGTGCGAGGCAAGGTCGTGCTGGTGCGCGTCGACCTCAACCTCCCCATGCAGGACGGCGCGGTGACCGACGACACCCGCGTGCAGGCGGCCAAGCCCACGATCCTCGAACTCGCCGACAAGGGCGCCAAGGTGCTGTTGCTGGCGCACTTCGGGCGGCCAAAGGGCGAGCGCGTCTCGACCCAGTCGCTGAGCATGGTGATCGGTGCGGTGAAGCAAGTCCTTGGCCGCGAGGTGATGTTCGTTTCCGAGATTGCCGGTCCGGTGGTGAGCCAAGTGGTCGGCATCCTGCCCGAAGGCGGGATCGCCTGCCTTGAGAACACGCGGTTCTGGAAGGGCGAGGAAAAGAACGATCCGGAGCTTGTGAAAGCGATTGCCGAGCACGCCGACATCTATGTGAACGATGCCTTTTCCGCCGCACACCGCGCGCATGCGACGACCGAGGGTCTGGCGCATGTGCTGCCGGCCTATGCGGGCCGTTCGATGCAGGCGGAGCTTGAGGCGCTGGGCAAGGCGCTGGATCATCCCGAGCATCCGGTTGCAGCCGTCGTCGGCGGGGCCAAGGTTTCCTCCAAGCTCGATGTGCTGAAGCATCTGGTCGGCAAGGTCGATCACCTGATCATCGGCGGCGGCATGGCCAACACGTTCCTCGCCGCGCGCGGGGTCGATGTCGGCAAGTCGCTGTGCGAGCACGATCTGGCATCCACCGCCGAGGCGATTCTCGATGCGGCGGATGCTTCCGGCTGCACGGTGCATCTGCCGTATGATGTGGTGGTCTCGAAGGAATTCGCGGCTAATCCGCCCTCCCTGCGCACCTGCAACGTGCATGAAGTGGCGGCGGACGAGATGATTCTCGACGTAGGGCCGGCGGCGACCGAGGCGCTCGCCGATGTGCTCAAGGTCTGCAAGACGCTGGTGTGGAACGGGCCGCTGGGCGCGTTCGAGACGCCGCCGTTCGATACCGCGACCGTTGCGCTCGCGCGCACGGCGGCAGCGCTCACCCGCGAAGGCTCGCTCGTTTCGGTGGCAGGCGGCGGCGATACCGTCGCGGCGCTGAGCCATGCGGGTGTGGCGGGCGACTTCACCTATGTCTCGACTGCGGGCGGCGCTTTCCTGGAATGGATGGAAGGCCGCGTGCTGCCGGGCGTGGCAGCGCTCGAAGCCTAACCCAACCGAATAAAACGCAATGGTCCCGCGCTGCGATATTGCAGTGCGGGAGGAACCGCATTATGGGCCGCGCATACGAATGCGCACACCAGAGGGGCACACCATGAACTTTGCCGATATGAAGTCCAAGATCGCTGCGGGACAGGGCTTTATTGCGGCATTGGACCAGAGCGGTGGTTCCACGCCCAAGGCGCTCAAGGGCTATGGAATCGAGGAAGGTGCCTGGAGCTCTGACGAGGAAATGTTCGGGCTGATCCACGACATGCGCTGCCGGATCATCCGTTCGGGCGCGTTCAGCGGCGAGAAAGTGATCGGTGCGATTCTGTTCGAGCGCACGATGAATGGCAATGTCGATGGCATGCCGGTGCCGACTGCGCTGATCGAGCAAGGTGTGGTGCCGTTCCTCAAGATCGATCAGGGTCTGGAGGCCGAGGCGGACGGCGTGCAGCTGATGAAGCCGATTCTGGGGCTGGATACGCTGCTCACCCACGCCAAGTCGCTCGGCGTGTTCGGCACCAAGGAGCGCTCGGTGATCAATTCGGCGAGCCCCACGGGGATCGCCGCCGTGGTGGCGCAGCAGTTTGAACTGGCTTGTGAGGTTCTGGCGCACGGGCTGATGCCGATCATCGAGCCTGAAGTGAACATCAAGAGCGAAACGCGCAGCGAATGCGATGCGATCCTGCTCGATGAACTGACCAAGGCGCTCGACGCGCTGCCCGATGGCACGCAGGTCATGCTCAAGCTCTCGCTGCCGCTTCAGCCGGGCCTGTTTTCGCCGCTGACCACGCATCCGGCAGTGCTGCGCGTGGTCGCGCTTTCTGGTGGCTACAGCCGCGGCGATGCGGTGATCGAACTGGCGAAGAACCACGGGATCATCGCGAGCTTCAGCCGCGCGCTGCTCGAAGACCTGCGCGCGCACATGAGCGACGACGAGTTCGATGCGGTGCTGGGCACGGCGATCCACGAGATCCATCACGGATCGACGGTTAAGACGGCCTGAGGCTGGCTCTTCAAGTCCTCCCCAATTTTCGTCATTGCGAGCGAAGCGAAGCAATCCAGAGCGGCTGTGTACGAACGCTCTGGATTGCTTCGTCGCTGCGCTCCTCGCAATGACGATGTCTTGGGAGAGGTTTGCGCTGTGGCGCGCTGGCCGCTAAGGCCCCGACATGTCTGATCTTGCCTGCCAGCTTTACCTGATCTCGCCGCTTGATGTCGGCGGTTCGTTTCCTGATCGGCTTGCCTGCGCGCTTGATGCGGGGCCGGTCGCGGCGTTCCAGTTTCGCGTGAAGGACGTGGCCGAGCATGATGCGGCGCGGTTGGCGGAGCCGTTGCAGCGCATTTGTGCCGACCGCGAGGTGGCCTTCATCGTCAACGATTCGATCAGCCTTGCCAAGCGGCTCGGCGCGGATGGCGTGCATCTGGGGCAGGACGACGGCTCGGTCGCTGATGCGCGCGCGCGGCTTGGCAAGGCGGCGCAGATCGGCGTGACCTGCCATGCGAGCCGGCACCTGGCGATGGAAGCAGGCGAAGCGGGGGCGGACTATGTCGCTTTCGGGGCGTTTTTCCCGAGTTCGACCAAGGACACCAAGCACGTAGCCGAGCCCGAATTGCTGCAATGGTGGTCGCGGCTGTTCGAGTTGCCCTGCGTGGCGATCGGCGGGATCACGGCAGCCAATTGCGGGCCGCTGGTTGCGGCGGGCGCGGACTTCCTTGCGGTGAGCCACGCCGTATGGGGCGGAGACGAGGCTGCGGGCGTGCGCGCCTTGAACGAAGCGATTGCCAGGGCCGCGGGCTGAAAGGTTTACTCCGCCGGCGCGCCTTCGCCCGCGCTGTATTCATCGCGCACCGCACCGGCGCGAACGCAGCGCAGCCCCTCGCGCTTGCCATCGGGGCCGAGCTTGAGGAGCGAGAGGCCGACCTTGTCGAACCGGCGACCTGCGAATGGGCCGGATGTCATCGTGAACTTGGTGCCGAGCAGCAGGTAAGTGCCGCGCACCCCGCCGACCACGTAGCTGGAATCGGGCACGATGCTGAAGTTGTTTTCCGGCTGCGGGACGGGCGGCGTGGTGGCGTCCCCCGGCAGCTCGCAGGTCCAGCGGCCTAGCGCCACCGTCAACATCGTGCCGCCCGGCGCGGCCATGGCTGGCGCGGCGGCGAGGAAGCTCAAAGCGGAAAGAGCGGCGATTGTGGCAACGCGGATCATGGCGGCGTGGCTAGCATGCGACGGCGACTTGAAGCAATCGCCGCTTGGCGCTAAGGGCCGCGCTCCCGCACCCTTTCGGCGTGCATCCCAATTCCTCCATTCACTGGGGCTCTTTCCATCATGAAGATCAGCGGCGTGGACATCCGTCCGGGCAATATCCTGGAATACGAAAAGGGCATCTGGAAAGTTGCCAAGACCCAGCATACCCAGCCCGGCAAGGGCGGCGCGTTCATGCAGGTCGAGATGAAGAACCTGATCGATGGCCGCAAGACCAACGTCCGCTTCCGCAGCGCCGACACGGTCGAGCGTGTGCGCCTTGATACGAAGGACTTCCAGTTCCTCTACAAGGAAGGTGACGACCTGATCTTCATGGACGTGGAAACCTACGACCAGATCACGCTGCCGGCCGACCTTCTTGGCGAAGCCGTGGCCTTCCTGCAGGACGGCATGACCGTGCTGCTTGAAATGTGGGAAGAGCGCCCGATTTCGGTGCAGCTGCCCGAGCAGGTCGAGGCGACGATCGTCGAGGCCGACGCCGTGGTGAAGGGGCAGACCGCCTCGTCCAGTTTCAAGCCTGCGATCCTCGACAATGGTGTGCGCGTGATGGTGCCGCCGCATATTGCGAGCGGGACGCGCATTGTCGTCGACGTCTACGAGCGTTCGTACGTCAGCAAGGTGGGCTGAGCGATCATGTCAGCAGTTTCCGGCTTGATGCGGGTGATGGAGAAGGCGGCCCGCAAGGCCGGCCAGCGGCTGCGCCGTGATTTCGGCGAGGTCGAGCATCTCCAGGTGAGCCGCAAGGGGCCGGCGGACTTCGTTTCGAAGGCCGATCAGGCTGCCGAGCGCACGCTGTGGGACGAGCTGCGTGCGGCGCGGCCCGGTTGGGGCTTCGTGCTCGAGGAAGGCGGCACGATCGAGGGGGAGCCGGGCAAGCCGCGCTTCATCATCGATCCGCTCGACGGCACCAGCAACTTCCTCCACGGCATTCCGCACTTCGCGATCTCGATCGCGGTGCAGGAGCCGACGCTGGATGGCAAGGGCTGGGGCGAAGTGACCGCTGGGATCGTCTATCAGCCGATCACCGACGAGAGCTTCTGGGCCGAGAAAGCCCGCGGTGCATGGCTGCAGGACCGCCGCCTGCGCGTTTCGGCGCGGCGCTATCTTGATGAGGCCCTGATCGCGACCGGTATTCCGTTCGCCGGACGTGGCGACATGGGCGAGTGGACGCGGATCTATCACGAGCTGGGGCCGCGCGTGGCGGGAATCCGGCGCCATGGCTCGGCAGCGCTTGACCTTGCGTGGGTCGCTGCGGGCCGGTTCGACGGGTTCTGGGAGAGTTCGCTGCAGCCTTGGGATACAGCGGCGGGATGCCTGCTGGTGCGCGAAGCGGGCGGGTTCGTTTCGGACTATCGCGGGCGTTCGCAGCCGATTTGCGACGAGACGGTGCTGGCCGGCAACGATGCGCTGCATTCCAAGCTGCACAAGCTGGTGGTGGGGGCGATCAAGACGGCTTGATGCCCCAAGCGGGGGCGGTTAAACCCCCGCGCAGTGCCCCTGTGGTGGAATGGTAGACGCGACCGACTCAAAATCGGTTATCGAGAGATGTGCCAGTTCGAGTCTGGCCAGGGGCACCATTTTCGAGTGAACTGAGAGCAAGGCAGGACTTGCGTTCTCGCTATGTTCACATTAGGCCTTTGCCATGGCCAAGCCCAAACGCCGATATGTCTGCCAGGCTTGCGGCGGGGTTTCGCCCCGCTGGCAAGGGCAGTGCCCCGATTGCGGGGAATGGAGCACCTTGCAGGAAGATGCGCCGGAGACGGTGTTTTCCTCCAAGCATGATTTGTCGAGCGGCGGACGGCCAGTCGCATTCGTGGCGCTCGATCAACCCGTAAAGCTGCCCGAGCGGCGCAAGACGGGGCTGGCGGAGTTTGATCGGGCGCTGGGCGGGGGCCTTGTGCCCGGCTCGGCGATCCTGATGGGCGGCGATCCGGGGATCGGCAAATCGACACTGCTGCTGCAGGCGGCGGCGCGGGTCGCGGCGGCAGGCGGCGATGCGGTCTATATCAGCGGTGAGGAAGCGGCGGATCAGGTGCGGCTGCGGGCGGACCGGCTTGGCCTTGGCCGAGCGCCGATCCGGCTCGCGGCGGCGACTTCGGTGCGAGACATCCTGACCACGCTCAACACGATGGATCCGCCGGCGCTGGTGGTGATCGATTCGATCCAGACAATGTATTCCGACCAGATCGAAGGCGCGCCCGGCACCGTGAGCCAGGTGCGCGGCTGTGCGTTCGAACTGATCCGCTATGCCAAGGCGAGCGGGGCGGCGCTGGTCTTGGTGGGGCACGTGACCAAGGACGGCACGATCGCGGGGCCGCGCGTGCTGGAGCACATGGTCGATGTGGTGATGAGCTTTGAGGGCGAGCGCAGCCACCAGTACCGCATCCTCCGCGCGCTCAAGAACCGCTTCGGCGCGGTGGATGAGATCGGCGTATTCGCGATGGCGGGGGCAGGGCTGGAGGAAGTGAGCAACCCTTCGCTGCTGTTTCTTTCAGGGCGAGAGAGCCCGGTGCCGGGGAGCGCGGTGTTTCCGGCGCTGGAAGGGACGCGGCCCGTGCTGGTCGAGATTCAGGCGCTGACGGTGCGGCTTCAGAGCGGGGCAACCCCGCGCCGTGCGGTGGTGGGCTGGGACAGCGGGCGGCTTGCGATGCTGCTGGCGGTGCTGGAAGCGCGCTGCGGACTCAATTTTTCGAGCGCGGAAGTGTACCTCAACGTCGCTGGAGGGTACCGGCTGACCGATCCGGCGGCCGATCTGGCAGTGGCGGCGGCGCTGATTTCGGCGCTTTCGGACAGGCCGCTTTCCGGCGCGTCGGCGTGGTTCGGGGAGATTTCGCTCGCCGGTGAAGTACGCCCAGTGGCGCATTCCTCGATCCGGCTGCGCGAGGCAGCGAAGCTGGGGTTCGACAAGGCGCACGGTCCCGCCGGTACGCAGGAGAAGGTGCCGGGGATCGCCTATGCCCCGATAACACTTCTGCCGAACCTGGTTGACCGCGTGATGGGCGGCTCGTAGATTTCGCTTACGATGACCGGCTTCGATTATGTTGTATTCCTGATCGTTGCGGTCTGCGCGATCGGCGGGTTCTTTCGCGGCTTTGTCGAGGAAGTGCTTTCGCTGCTGGCGTGGTGCGTGGGGCTCTTCGCCATACGCTATGGCCACGAGCCGTTGACGCACCTGCTTGCGCCGCACCTCAAGAACGAGACTGGCGCGGGCGTGCTCGCTTTTGCAATCCTGACGATCGTGCCCTTCTTTGCCGCGAAGATGATCGCCTCCTCGGTGGGCAGCGCCAGCCGCAGTTCGGTGCTGGGGCCGATTGACCGGGTGCTCGGCTTCGGGTTCGGGGCGATCAAGGGCTTTGTGATCATGGTCCTGGGCTTCTCGCTGCTCATCTTCGGCTATGACATCGTGTGGGGGCCGGACGGGCGGCCGACATGGATTACCGCCGCGCGGACCTATCCGTTCCTCAACGCCGCGAGCGAGGAACTGATGACGATCATCGACGATCGCCGCACGGAAGCCGCCGAGGCGGCGAAGAAGGCGGAAGCCGACAAGGACAGCGAGCTTGAGAAGGCGACGCGGGACGCGGCAAAGAAAGCGGCGCGGCGGGAATTGCAGCGGCGCATCAGCAAGGCGGCAAACGGCGAATGAACGCGCCCGGAAAGGCGCCGACGCGCACGCTCTACACGCCGGAAATCCTTGGTGCGGCGACTGCGCTCGCCGACTTCGCGTGGGATGAGAGCCTGCCGCTGAGGGGCGAGGCGCGCTCCCGGCGCTGCGGGAGCACGCTGGCGCTCGGGCTGGCGGTGGATGCCGAAGGGCGGATCAGCGCGCTGGGTCTGCGCCCGCACGCCTGTGCCATAGGTCAGGCAGCGGCCTTTGCCTTTGCGAGCGCCGCAAAGGGCCGCAGCCGGGAGCAAATTGCCGAAGCGCGCCGCGCGCTGGCGGATTGGCTGGCCGGGACTGGCGATAGGCCGGACTGGCCGGGCATCGCTTTGGTCGAGCCTGCGCTGGGCTACCCCGCGCGGCACGGCGCGATCATGCTCCCCTGGGATGCGGCGTTGGCGGCGCTGGAGTGATGTGGGGCGCCGTCCCGCAGCGCTTGCCGCTCTGGATTGCCTCGTCGATGCGCTCTTCGCAATGACGAGACGGAACGGCAAGATTTCTTTGTATTGGCGCACTTTCCCAGCGGCCCTGGCTTCGCTACAGCCCGCGTTTCAGGGTGAAGTGCCGGGCGGTCTCAAGGTTGCCGGCAAGGGGATGGGAAAAACTTGGGCATGCATGAGGTGAATGGCGCACCCGAACCGACTGCCGCGGAAATCCGCCTGGTGGTTGCGGCCTCGTCGGTCGGCACAGTGTTCGAGTGGTACGACTTCTTCATCTACGGCACGCTGGGCGCGATCCTCTCCAAGGCCTTCTTCCCGACGGGCAACGCCACGCTCGAAATGCTGCTGTTCTGGCTCGTTTTCGCGGTGGGCTTCGGGTTCCGTCCGCTGGGCGCGGTGCTTTTCGGTTATCTCGGCGACAAGCTGGGCCGCAAGTATACGTTCCTCGTCACCGTCACCTTGATGGGCATTGCCACGGCGGGGGTCGGGCTGATCCCGCCCGCATCCTCGATCGGCTACGCAGCGCCCGCGCTCGTGATCCTGCTGCGCGTGCTGCAGGGCTTGGCGCTGGGCGGCGAATATGGCGGCGCGGCGGTCTATGTGGCCGAGCATGCCGGGCCGGAGCGGCGCGGGTTCTTCACCAGCTTCATCCAGTCGAGCGTGGTCGGCGGCTTCGTGCTCAGCCTTGCCGTGGTGCTGGTGTGCAAGGGCGTGATGAGCAAGGAGATCTGGGAGGCATGGGGCTGGCGCGTGCCGTTCCTGCTGAGCCTTGCGCTGCTTGCAGTTTCGCTTTGGATGCGGCTGAAGCTTTCGGAAAGCCCGGTGTTCAAGGCGATGAAGGACAGCGGCGAGATCGCCGGCAATCCGTTCATCGAGAGCATGACCTATCCCGGCAACGCCAAACGCCTGTTTGTGGCGCTGTTCGGCGTGGCGGCGGGGCTGACGGTGATTTTCTACACCGCGATGTTCACGGGCCTGTCGTTCCTCAAAGGGCCGATGCGGGTCGATGATATGACCGCCGAGCTGATCGTGGGCCTGGCCTGCGTGATCGGCATGCCGTTCAGCGTTTTGTTTGGCTACATTTCGGACAAGGTGGGGCGCAAGCTGCCGATCGTGCTCGGTTACCTCGCGATGCTGGCGCTGGTGTTTCCGGTGTTCTGGATGATCGGCGCGGCGGCCAATCCGGGCCTTGCCGACATGGCGCGGCGCGAGCCGGTGGCGGTGAGCGGCCCCGATTGCGGCTACAATCCCTTCGCGGCCGAGCAGGCGACCAATTGCGGCAAGCTGCTGGCAGACCTGTCCGCCTCGGGCGTGCGCTACACGCTGGGCGAAGCGAGCGCGCTGGCCATGACCATCGGCGCGAAGCCGGCCGCGCTCGATGCCTATCCGTGGGCCGAGAAGAGCGCTGCGCGCGGCAAGGTGCTGCAGGCCATGCTGGGCGAAGCGGGCTATGACTTTGCCAAGGTGAAGCCGGACTTTGGCCGCAGCGCGATCATCGTGCTGGGCCTTGTCGTGCTGATGGCGTTGACCGGGGCGACGTATGGACCTGCAGCTTCGGTGCTGGCGGAGATGTTCCCCGCACGCATCCGCTACAGCTCGATGTCGATCCCCTATCACATCGGCACGGGCTATCTCGGCGGGTTCCTGCCGCTGATTTCGGCACTGATCGTGGCCAAGACCGGCGATCCCTATGCCGGGTTGTGGTACACCTGGGTCGTGGTGCTGGTGGCGCTCGTGGTCGGGATATGGGGCCTGAAGGGCGGTCCTCCGAAGGACTTCGCCCACGATGATGCCTGAAGACGTGCCGCCGCTACCTGCTGCGCTGCGGCTGCGGCTCGACAGCGCGGCGCTGGCGGCGAACTGGACGGCGCTCGATGCACTGTCCGGCGGGGCGCGGGCCGGTGCGGCGATCAAGGCGGATTGCTATGGGCTGGGCGTGGCAGCCGCTGTGCCTGTGCTGGCGGCGGCAGGTTGTCGCGACTGGTTTGTTGCGCATTGGCAGGAAGCAGCGGTAGCGGCACGGCTTGTCCAGGCGGGGCAGATCTCGGTGCTGCATGGGCCGATGAATGACGCGGAAGCGGCCTATGCGCGGGCGCTCGGCGCAAGGCCGGTGCTCAATTCGCTGGCGCAAGTGCGCCGCTGGCTGGCAACGGGCGGCGGCCCCTGCGACCTGATGGTCGATACCGGCATGAACCGGCTAGGCTTGGCGCTCGGCGAAATCGGCGATGCGGCGGTGAGTGCGCTGGAGATCGAGACCTGCATGAGCCATCTGGCGAGTGCGGACGAGGATTGCGCGCAGAATGCGGCGCAACTCGCGCGCTTTCGCGAGGTCACGAGTGCGGTGCGGGCTGAACGCTACAGCTTGTGCAATAGCGCCGGGATTGCGCTGGGCGGTGACTATCATTTCGACCTTACCCGTCCCGGCCTTGCGCTCTATGGCGGGGTGCCGCGCGGCGACTTTGCCGGGCAGATCGCGCAAGTGGCCTGGCCTGAGGCGGCAGTGATCCAGGTGCGCACACTCGCAGCAGGCGACTCGGTTGGGTACAACGCGACCTTCATTGCACCAGCACCGATGCGTGTGGGTGTAATTTCTGTGGGTTACGCGGATGGCTATCTGCGGTGCTGGTCTGGCCGGGGGCATGTGCTCTGGGAAGGCCGGCGGCTGCCGGTGCTCGGGCGCGTCTCGATGGACATGACGATCGTAGACCTCTCCACCGCAGAAAACTGCGGGGAAGGCGACTGGCTGGGGCTGGAATACGCGCTGCCGCAGGCTGCGGCGACGAGCGGACTTTCGCAATATGAACTGCTGACGTTGATGGGGCGAAGATTTGCCCGCAACGAATGATTTGTCGTTATCTCGCCAAGATTTATTGCGCTGCACATACCGCATCTGCTAAAAGCAAATGCATAATCCCAACAGGGCGCAGATAAAAATGGCAAACGCAGGCAAGGACGGCGATACCGTCATCATCAAGAAGTACGCCAACCGGCGGCTCTACAACACGCGCACCTCGAGCTACATCACGCTTGACCACCTTGCCCAGATGGTCAAAGAAAACATCGAATTCAAAGTCTTGGATGCCAAGACCGGTGCCGATCTGACGCATACCATCCTCACCCAGATCATCATGGAAGAAGAAGCCAGCGGGGAGCAGATGCTGCCTACGAGCTTCCTGCGCCAGCTGATTGCCATGTATGGAAACTCCATGCAGGCGCTGCTTCCGGGCTATCTCGAAGCCTCGATGGAGCATTTCCGCGAGAACCAGGTCAAGCTGCGGAAGGCGATCGAGGAGAGCATCGGTGCCAATCCGCTCGCGCAAATCGCGCAGCGCAACATGGAATTGTTCAAGGCCGCAACCGCCGCATTCGTGCCCGGCGCGGTCCAGGCGGCCGAAGCGGAGAAAGCCGCGGCCGCACCGGCTGACGATGAACTGGCCGCGCTGCGCAAGCAGATGGCCGACATGCAGAAGAAGCTGGACCAGCTCGCGGGCTGAAGAGGGCCGGGCATCCTCGTGATACGAGGATTGCCCGAATCCCGTTTGCGCCCTAACCGGCCAGCATGAGCCAGAACGCAACGATCAAGCACGCCCTGCCCGTCCTGCGGCAGGATGATTTCGCCCAGTGGTATCAGGCGGTCATCGCCGAAGCCGAACTCGCCGAGGAATCCGGCGTGCGCGGCTGCATGGTGATCAAGCCTTGGGGCTACGGCATCTGGGAACGCATCCAGAAGTTGATGGACGAACGCATCAAGGAAGCGGGCGTCGAGAACTGCTACTTCCCCCTGTTCATCCCGCTTTCGTATTTCGCGCGCGAGGCCGAGCACGTTGAAGGCTTTGCCAAGGAAATGGCGGTCGTCACGCATCACCGGCTGATCGGTGATGGCAAGGGCGGACTGGTACCCGATCCCGAGGCGAAGCTCGAAGAGCCGCTGATCGTGCGGCCGACTTCCGAAACAGTGATCGGCGCAGCCATGGCGCGCTGGATTCAGTCTTGGCGCGATCTGCCGATGCTGACCAACCAGTGGGCCAACGTTGTGCGCTGGGAAATGCGCACGCGCATGTTCCTGCGCACGAGCGAGTTCCTTTGGCAGGAAGGCCATACCGCGCACGCCGACGAGGCGGATGCGATGGCCGAAACGCTGCGCGCGCTCGAAATGTACCGCAGCTTTGCCGAGGACGTGCTGGCGATGCCGGTCGTGGCGGGCCCCAAGCCCGAGAACGAGCGTTTCCCCGGCGCGGTCGAGACTTTCTCGATCGAGGCGATGATGCAGGATGGCAAGGCGCTCCAGGCGGGCACCTCGCACTACCTCGGCACCACTTTCTCCGAAGCCGCCGGCATTCGTTATCAGGACAAGGAAGGCCAGCAGACGCTGTGCCACACCACGAGCTGGGGCGTTTCGACGCGCATGATCGGCGGCGTGATCATGACGCACGGCGACGATGACGGGCTGCGCACGCCGCCGCGCATTGCCCCGCAGCAGATCGTGATCCTGCCGATGCTGCGCGACAACGATGGCGATGCGGCGCTGCTGGAATACTGCGCAGGGCTGCGGGCGAAGCTGGCGGCGCTCACGGCGTTTGACGAGAAGGTGCGCGTGCTGCTCGACAAGCGGCCGGGCAAGGCGACCGCCAAGCGCTGGGGCTGGGTCAAGAAGGGCGTGCCCTTGATCCTCGAGATCGGCGGGCGCGATGCGGAAGGCGGGCAGGTTTCAGTGCTGCGCCGCGACCGGCTGTGGCGCGAGGATGGCAAGGCCAATTTCGTCGGCATGGCGCAGGATGATTTCGTCTCCTCGGCGGTGGAAGAACTGGAGGCGATCCAGAGCGCGCTGTTCCTTGAGGCGCGGGATCGGCGCGATGCGCAGATCGAGCGCGGGATCAGCGATCTGGCGGGGCTGGAAGCCTATTTCTCGGAGGACAAGGCGTTTCCGGGCTGGGTGGAGTTGTGCTGGTCGCGGCCTACCGGCGCGGCGCTCGACAAGGTGGTGGAGCAGCTCAAGTCCCTGAAGCTCACGATCCGCAACACGCCAATGGACGCGGCGCCGGTTGAGGGTCTGTGTCCGTTTACCGGCGAGCCGGCAGTGGAGCGCATTCTGGTGGCGCGCGCGTACTGAACTTTGGGGCGGGGTCGGGGGCTCGGTGTCTCGACTTCCGGCCCATAGGGCCGGAAGTTCATCCAGAGCGAAGTCGATGGGCTCGACACGAACGGAGGTTGGGGTATGGGTTGGAGCATGAAAAAGCTCCTCCCGTTTCTTTTCGCCACCCTGCCAACCGCTGCTTTTGCGGCACCGGACGACGGCGTCACGCAGGCTCGACTTGAAGCCGATATCGCGCGGCTTGTCGCATTCGGCACGCGGCATACCCTTTCCTCGCAGGATGATACCAAGCGCGGGATCGGCGCGGCGCGCAAGTGGGCGGAAGCGGAGTTTCGCAAGACCGGCGCGGCTTGCGGCGGGTGCCTCGAGATCGTGCTGCCCGAGACCGTGGTGCAGGGCGACCGTGTGCCCTCGCCGACTCGCCTTGTCGATGTCGTGGCGATCCAGCGCGGGACGGAGCGGCCCAATGAGGTCGTGATCGTGCAAGGGCACATCGACAGCCGCAACTCCGATCCGCTCGATGCCACAGGCACTGCGCCGGGCGCGAACGACGATGGTTCGGGCACCGCGCTGGTGCTGGAAGCGGCGCGGGTGCTTTCGAAGCAGAAGTATGCCGGAACGATCGTTTATGCCGTGCTCTCGGGCGAGGAGCAGGGGCTCTATGGCGGCAACTTGCTGGCGGACTACGCGAAGCAGCAGGGCTGGACCGTCAAGGCCGTGCTCAACAACGATATCGTCGGCAATTCGCGCGGGTCTGACGGGCTGGTGGACGACGCCCATGTGCGCGTGTTTTCCGAAGGGCCGCGCGATGATGCGAGCGAGAAGGCGCGCGATGCGCAGCGTTCCATCGGCGGTGAGAACGACAGCCCCTCGCGCAATCTCTCGCGCTGGCTGGCGGGGCTCGGCGATAGCGGGCTGGCGGTGCGGCAGGTCTGGCGTGCGGACCGGATGGGGCGCGGCGGGGATCACCTGCCGTTTCAGGCGCTCGGCTATCCGGCGGTGCGGTTTACCGTGGCGGTCGAGAATTACGAGCGGCAGCACCAGAACGTGCGGACCGAGGCGGGGCGGCCGTTCGGCGATCTGCCCGAGGCTATGGACTTTCCCTATCTCGCCAAGGTGACGAAGCTCAACGTGCGCGCGCTTTCGGCGCTGGCGGGAGCCCCGATGCCGCCAGTGGCCAAGGTCATGGCGGCCGTGCAGACCTTTACCGAGGTTAACTGGACGTCAGTGCCGGGGGCAGCGCGCTACCGCGTATGGCAGCGCAGGACCGATGCGCCGGCCTGGGAACCGAAGCCTTTGGCCGAGACGGCGGAGACGCATATCCGGCTTGAAGGCGTGCGCGGGGATGATTGGTTCTTCGGCGTGAGTGCGGTGAGCGCGGACGGGGCGGAAAGCCCGGTGGCTTCTGCGGTGCCGGGCGGGGCCTATCTGCCGGAAGCCGCAGCCAAGCCCTGACCTTGCTATTGAGCCGCGCAGCGCTCACAGGTTTGTGATGGCAATTCGCAAGCAGACACCCACCGGGCCAGACGGCCTGCCTTCGCGCCAGCAAGTGCTGGACTTCATCGCCGCGAGCGAGGAACCGGCAGGCAAGCGGGAAATCGCGAAGGGGTTCGGGCTGAAGGGCACCGAGAAGATCGCGCTGAAAGCGCTGCTCAAGGACATGGCCGAAGAAGGCCTGATCGACGGAAACCGCAGCGCGTTTCACCGCATGGGCGGGGTGCCCAAAGTGACGGTGCTGCGCGTGCTGGAAATCGAAGACGGGCAGCCGCTGGCGATCCCCGACACATGGCAGCCCGATGACGGCGCGCCGCCGCCGCGCGTGCGGATCATCGAGCCGCGCGGCAAGGGAAAGAGCGCGCAGGCTGCACTCAAAGTGGGCGACCGGGTGCTGGCGCGGACCGAGGAAGCGGGCCGGGGCCTCATTGCGCATGTAATGAAGAAGCTGCCGACGCGGACCGAGCAGGTGCTGGGTGTTGTCGAGTTCGACGGGGCCGGCAAGCCGTGGCTCGCGCCTGTGGACAAGCGTGTGCGCAACGCTGTGACTATCGCCGACTTGGGCGGGGCGGCGGAAGGCCAACTGGTGTTGGGCGAGCCCGTCAGCAAGAGCCCGCGCGCTGGGCTGAAGGTGACCGAAGTGCTGGGCGATCCGCTGGCACCGCGCGCGTTCAGCCTGATCGCGATCCACAAGCACGGCATACCATTCGTATTCCCGCAGGAGGCGCAGGACGAAGCGGCGCTGGCGGCGGGCATGGAGCTATCCGAAGATCGGCGCGAGGACTTGCGCGCGCTGCCGATCGTGGCCATCGACCCGACCGACGCGCGCGACCATGACGATGCGATCTGGGCTGAGCCCGATGGCGAGGGCGGCTTCCGCGCCGTCGTCGCGATTGCGGACGTGAGTTTCTACGTGCGGCCGGGCGGGGCTGTGGACCGCGAGGCAAGGAAGCGCGGCAATTCGGTCTATTTCCCCGACCGCGTGGTGCCGATGCTGCCGCATGTGCTGAGCTCGGATGTCTGCTCACTCAAGGTCGGCGCGGACCGGGCGGCGATGGCTTGCCACCTGACCATTGACGCTGAGGGCCGGGTGACGGGCTGGCGCTTCGCCCGGGCGCTGGTGCGGATCGCCGAGGTGATCGCCTATGAGGAAGCGCAGCGGCGGATCGATGCGCGCGAGGCTGCGCCGCATTTGCAGAACCTTTGGGCGGCGTGGCGGCTTCTGGAAAAGGCCCGCACCAACCGCGATCCGCTGGAGCTCGAACTGCCCGAACGGCGGGTGATGCTCGACGAGAATGGTAAGATTGCCGAGATCGCCTTGCGCGAGCGGCTCGATGCGCACCGCGTGGTCGAGGACTTCATGATCGCGGCGAACGTAGCTGCGGCCAAGGCGCTGGAGGCCAAGGTCGCGCCGGTCGTCTACCGCATCCACGAGCCGCCGAGCCGCGAGAAGCTGGTGGCGCTGAAGGATTATCTTGCGACGTTTGGGCGAAAGCTGGCGCTGGGGCAGGTGATCACGCCGGGGCTGTTCAACCGGATGCTGAAGGACGTGACCGACGAGGCGGAAAAGGCGCTCGTGATGGAAGCGGTATTGCGCAGCCAGACCCAGGCCTATTACGGTCCGCGCAACGCTGGGCACTTCGGGTTGGCACTTGGCAGCTATGCGCACTTTACCTCGCCTATCCGGCGCTATTCGGACCTTCTGGTCCACCGCGCACTGGTGGACAGCTGGCATCTGGAGCAGCCGCGGCCCGAAGCGCGCGAGATACCGGCAACCTCCGGGCTATCGGACCAGGACCGCAGCGATCTGGCGCGGATCAGCGATGTGATCAGCAAGGCCGAGCGGCGCGCGATGGAAGCCGAGCGCGAGACGATCGACCGCTATGTCGCGGCGTGGCTTTCGGGCCGGGTGGGCGAGGTGTTCGATACGCGGATCACTGGCGTGCAGAAATTCGGCCTGTTTGCGACGATCATCGGGCTCGGCGGGGATGGGCTGGTGCCGGTCTCGACGCTGGGATCCGAGCGGTTCGCCCATGACGAGAAGCGGCAGGTGCTGGTGGGCGAGGAGACCGGTGAGACCTTTGCCATGGGAATGATCCTCAAACTGCGGCTTGCCGAGGCCAATCCGCTGACAGGCGCGCTGAAGTTCGAGCCGGTGGAACTGCCCGATGGCGCCGGGCGGATCGAGCCGCGCGGGGGGCGGCCGCATGACCGTGGACCGAAAAAAGCCGGCGGCTTCATGCTGGGGCCGCGAGGGCGGCCACGCAATATCCGGCATCAGGGGCGGCGCAAGTAGCTCTCTCCATATCCGCTCACCCTGAGCCTGTCGAAGGGTGCTGGAGCGACCGTGGTGCAAGATGCTTCGACAAGCTCAGCACGAGCGGTCTGGGGGAGGGGGCCTCTAACGGCGCCCGTCAGCTGAACGAATCGATGCCGCGTTCGTCGATGCCGCCGGGCACGATCATCAGCACGCAAGGGAGCTGCCCGAGGTGCGAGGTGAAATGGGTGACGAGGGGGCCGGGATTGCCATCGGCCGCTGCGCCCAGCACCAGCGCGGAGACTTCGGGATGCTCGCCGAGGTATTCGCGCACAACCTGTGGGCCGCTGCCGGTGCGTACGGCAACGGCGGGCTGGAGGCCTGATTCGCTGGCGAGACTGCCAGCAGCGGCGCGGGCGAGATCTTCGGCACGCTCGCGCGCTTCGGCCTCGATCGTCGCCTGGATGCTGCCGAACACGACGAACTCCTGCCGGGGCACGAGCGCAAGAATGTGGACGGTGCCGCCCGTGCGCACGGCGCGGCGCGCAGCAAAACGCAATGCGCGGGCGGCTTCCTCGGTATCGTCCATGATGACGAGATAGACGCGGCTGGTCGCGCGCGCTGCAGCGCCCGGCGTGCCCTCAGCCTCGCTTGCCATGCCAACCATGCCTGCCCCCTTGCGAAATGGTCATTGTCCACGCCGATCGTATGTCGCTTATACCGCAGGGTAATGCGTATTGGCCTAATTCGTATGCGGGGCAAGCGCCAAGAGACTTGACCGGCCTTGCCCGGGTGGCGAAATGGCGCGCCATGTGCCAAGAGGCGCGCGCAAGGCGGGGGAGGCCAGATGGCTCCTCCCGGCGCAAGGCCTCGCAAACCAGGCCCGGTAACCATAAGGGAAAAGAGCTGCCCATGCCGATCCAGATCAAGATGCCCGCGCTGTCACCCACGATGGAGGAAGGCACGCTGGCCAAGTGGCTGGTGAAGGTTGGCGACAAGGTTTCCTCGGGCGATATCATGGCCGAGATCGAGACCGACAAGGCAACCATGGAGTTCGAGGCAGTCGACGAGGGCACCGTGGTGGCCATCGACGTGGCCGAAGGGACCGAGGGCGTGAAGGTCGGCACTGTGATCGCGACGATCGTGGGCGAGGATGAGGGTGATGCGGCTCCGGCAGCAGCCGCGGCACCTGTGGCAGCGGCTGTACCGGTGCCTGCTCCTGCGCCGGCGCCAGTTGCGGCGACGCCTGCTCCTGCACCTGCTCCGGTGGCACCTGCGGGTGATCGCATCGTGGCGAGCCCGCTGGCCAAGCGCATCGCCGGCGAGAAGGGCATTGACCTCAACACGGTGACCGGGAGCGGCCCGCACGGACGGATCATCAAGGCCGATCTGGATGTGGCTCCGGCAGTGGCAACGCTTGCAGCCGTGGCTGCGCCGGTTGTGGCAGCTCCGGCACCTGCTGCCGCGACTGCGCCGTTCAGCACCGATATCCCGCACGAGGCGGTCAAGCTTTCCTCGATGCGCAAGACCATTGCGCGCCGCCTCACCGAAGCCAAGGCGACCGTCCCGCATTACTACCTGACGGTCGATATCAACCTCGACAAGCTGCTCAAGCTGCGTGCGGAGCTGAACTCGGCGCTGGCGGGCCAGGGCGTCAAGCTCTCGGTCAACGACCTCCTGATCAAGGCGCTGGGCAAGGCGCTGATTCTAGCGCCCGATGCGAACGTGAGCTTCGCAGGCGACAATCTGATCCGCTATTCGCGCGCCGATATTGCCGTCGCGGTCTCGATCCCCGGCGGGCTGATCACGCCGATCGTGACGGGGGCTGACGTCAAGTCGATCTCGGCGATCCAGAAGGATATGGCCGACCTTGCTGCGCGCGCGAAAGCGGGCAAGCTGGCGCCGCACGAGTATCAGGGCGGCACGGCCAGCCTTTCGAACCTCGGCATGTTCGGCATCAAGCAGTTCGAGGCGGTGATCAATCCGCCGCAGGGCATGATCATGGCGATCGGCGCGGGCGAGAAGCGGCCTTATGTGATCGATGATGCGCTGGGGATCGCCACCGTGATGTCCGCCACCGGAAGCTTCGACCACCGCGCCATCGACGGGGCGGAAGGCGCGCAGCTGATGCAGGCGTTCAAGACGCTGGTGGAAGCGCCGCTGGCGCTCGTCGCCTGAACAACCGGGCCTGATCATATTGAGAGCGGCGCGCCTGCACGAGCAGGCTAAACCAGACGCCGACATCAAGGAGCATTTGCGTGGCTGACCAATACGATCTTCTCGTGCTCGGCTCGGGCCCCGGCGGTTATGTCGCGGCGATCCGGGCTGCGCAGCTGGGCCTCAAGGTCGGCATCGTGGAGCGCGAACTGCTGGGCGGCATCTGCCTCAACTGGGGCTGCATTCCCACCAAGGCGCTGCTGCGTTCGGCTGAAGTGTTCAACCAGATGAAGCATGCCGCTTCGTATGGTCTGGCGGCGGACAATATCCGCGCGGATATCGACGCGGTGGTGAAGCGTTCGCGCGGGGTGGCCAAGCAGCTCAACCAGGGCGTCACGCACCTGATGCGCAAGAACAAGATCACCGTGCATATGGGCACGGGCGTGCTCAAGGGTGCGGGCGCGGTCGAAGTGACGGGTGAGAAGGGCACGGAAGTGCTCTCCGCCAAGCACGTGATCGTGGCGACCGGTGCGCGCGCGCGCGATCTGCCGTTTGCCAAGGCGGACGGGGATCGCATCTGGACCTACCGCCACGCCATGGTGCCGCCCGCGATGCCAACCAAGCTGCTGGTGATCGGCTCGGGCGCGATCGGGATCGAATTCGCGAGCTTCTACAATGATATGGGCGCGGATGTTACGGTCGTCGAGATGATGGACCGGATCGTGCCGGTAGAGGACGCGGACGTTTCCGCCTTCCTCGAGAAATCGCTGACCAAGCAAGGGATCAAGATCCTGACCGGCGCAGGCGTGGAAAGCATTGCCACCAGCGCGAGCGGCGTGAAGGCGAAGATCAAGGGCAAGGATGGCGCGGCAGCCGAACACGATTTCAGCCATGTGATTGTGGCGGTGGGCATCGTGCCCAACACCGAGAACATCGGCCTTGAAACGCTGGGCGTTGCCGCCGAGCGCGGGATCATCGCTATCGACGGTTATGGCCGCACCAATGTACCCGGCGTGTGGGCTATCGGCGATGTGACGCCGGGTCCGTGGCTGGCGCACAAGGCGAGCCATGAGGGCGTGATTGCGGCGGAAGCCATCGCGCAGGCGCTGGGCAACACCGAAGTGCACCCGCACCCGATGGACCGGCTCAACATCCCCGGCTGCACTTATTGCCACCCGCAGGTGGCGAGCGTGGGCTTGACCGAGGCCAAGGCCAAGGAAGCGGGCTACGAGCTCAAGGTTGGCACGTTCCCGTTCATCGGCAACGGCAAGGCGATTGCGCTGGGCGAGGCCGAGGGCTTCATCAAGACCGTGTTCGATGCGGCAACCGGCGAACTGCTCGGCGCGCACATGATCGGTGCGGAAGTGACCGAGCTGATTCAGGGATACGTTGTGGGCAAGACCCTCGAGACCACCGAGGCCGAACTGATGCACACCGTCTTCGCGCATCCGACGCTTTCGGAAATGATGCATGAGAGCGTGCTCGCGGCGTACGGGCGCGCGATCCATATCTGATCCAGTGGCCGCCGTGCCCGCGCATGACGTGATCGTGCTGGGCGCGGGTGCAGCGGGGCTGTTCTGCGCGGGCCTTGTAGGGCAACGCGGGAAGCGTGTGGCGCTGCTTGATCATGCCGATGCGCCGGGCAAGAAGATCCTGATTTCGGGGGGAGGGCGGTGCAATTTCACCAACCTCCATACCGCGCCGGACCGCTATTTGTCGGAAAACCCGCATTTCGCGCGCTCGGCGCTGAGCCGCTATACGCCGGCGGACTTTATCGCGCTGATCGAGCGGTATGGCATTGCGTGGCATGAGAAGACGCTGGGGCAGCTGTTCTGCGATGGCTCAGCCAAGCAGATCGTGGCGATGCTGGTGGAGGAATGCCGCGCGGGCGGGGTGGACTTGCGCTGCGGCGAGCCAGTGGGCGCGGTGGAGCATGGTGATGGGCTGTTCCGCGTGGAATTTGGCGCTCAAACCCTGTCCGCGCCAGCACTGGTGATCGCGACTGGCGGGCCCTCGATCCCCAAGATGGGCGCGACCGGATTCGCCTATGATCTGGCGCGCAAATTCGGGCTCAAGGTCGTGCAGCCGCGCCCGGCGCTGGTCCCGCTGACGCTTTCCGGCGAGGACGTGCTGTTTCGCGAGCTTTCCGGGGTTTCAGCCGACGTGGTTGCGCGCGCAGGCAAGGCGGCATTTCGCGAGGCGGCGCTGTTCACGCATCGGGGGCTGTCGGGGCCTGCGATCTTGCAGGTTTCGTCGTACTGGCGGCCGGGGGAAAGCGTGGCGATTGATTTCCTGCCCGATCAGGCGCCGGACTGGCTGCTGGCGGCCAAGCGCGAGCGGCCGCGTGCAGCGATGGCGCGGGTACTGGGCGCTGCGCTGCCCGAGCGGTTGGCGGGGCGGCTCGCCGAAAGCGTGGGCGTGGCGGGCGAGCTTGGCCAGACGCAGGACAAGGTGCTGCGCGCGGCAGAAGCGCGGCTGCGGCAATGGATTTTCACGCCAAGCGGCAGCGAAGGCTTTGCCAAGGCGGAAGTGACGGCGGGCGGGATCAGCACGGCGGGGCTTTCCTCACGCACGATGGGCGCGAATGCCGTGCCGGGGCTCTATGCCATCGGCGAAGCAGTGGACGTGACTGGCTGGCTCGGCGGTTACAACTTCCAGTGGGCCTGGGCGAGCGCGCACGCCGCTGCGGCAGCGTTGGCGGAGGTTTCATGAAAGTTACCCGGCACTTGCGGGATTAAGCTTACGGTGGAACTATTCGGCAAGGTCCGGTGCGCGATGATGCATGCTCGGCCATTCAGGACTTCCAGCCGAGGGAGAGCGTCATGACGCAGTACACATCCAACGGCAGCGTAGGCTCCTTTGCCCTCTCCGGCGACGCATTCATCGATTCGCTCTTTTCACCTGACGCTGCGTTTCGCACGAAGTGGGCCGGGCAGGCGGGCGGCTCGACGCAGATCAGCTACAGCTTCGTTTTCCTGAACGGATTCGCCTCGAAATTCGTGACCGGCTATGGCCCGGAACCGACCGCGACCCAGCATTTCGGCGTGACTGGCGCGCAGATTCCGGGGATCGACCTTGCCTTCCAGCGCTGGGCCGATGTCGCCAACGTGAAGTTCACGAAGATCACGGAAGACGCTGCGGGCAATGTCGGCGACATCCGCGTGGGCTACTCCTCTGCCGTAAGCCCGGACTATTGGGGCTATTGCCAGTGGATCTCCAACGGGGCCGGCCCGGCGCACGGCGACATCTGGATCGAGCCGGGGGTCACGACGGGGACGTTCCAGCCTTACACCTACGATTTCCTCGCGATGATGCACGAAATCGGCCACGCGCTGGGGCTAGATCATCCGTTCGAGGGCAATGTGATCCCGGCGGGCTATGACGACGCGCGCTACACGATCATGTCGTACACCCAGCCTGCAGGTAACTTCTACTTCAAACCCGGATCGACCCAGGCGCAATATCTCGTCATCACGCCGATGGTCTACGACATCGCGGCGGTGCAGAAGATCTACGGTGCGAACATGTCGTACCACACGGGCAACGACGTCTACGCATTCACGCCGAGCCAGCCGGTCTACCAGACGATCTGGGATGCGGGCGGAACCGATACGCTGGATGTGAGTGCGTTCAGCCTGGGCTGCACGGTCACGCTGGTGCCGGGGACTTATTCGCAGCTGACGTATTCCGACACCCTGCTCGATGCCAATATCGGCATTGCCTTTGGCTGCACGATCGAGAACGCGCGCGGCGGGTCGGGCGCAGACACCATCACCGGCAACGATGCGGCCAACGTGCTTTCCGGCAATGGCGGGGCAGACACGCTGACTGGCGGGGCGGGCAACGATACGCTGGACGGCGGGTCCGGCGACGATACCGAGGCGGGCGGTGACGGCAATGACACCTTCAACGCCGGGACCGATGGCGGCAAGGACAGCTTCGACGGCGGTAGCGGGCAGGACACGGTCAACTTTGGCAAGGCGTTGGCGGCCGTCACCGTCGATCTGACGGCAGGAACTGCCTCGGGTACGGCTGCCGGAGACGTGGCGAAGGTTGGATCGGACACACTCGTTTCAGTCGAGGCCGTGATCGGCAGCGCGTTCAACGACACCTTGCTCGGGAGCGGCGGGAATGACGTGTTCGTGGGCGGTGCCGGGAACGACGTGATCGATGGCCGCGGCGGGATCGATACGGTGCTTTATACCTCGGCAACCGGGCCGGTCACGGTGAACCTTGCGCTGACGGGCGCGCAGAACACCGGAGCCGCCGGATGGGATACGCTGACGGCTGTGGAGAATCTCTCCGGATCGGCCTTCAACGATACCCTGACCGGCAACAGCGGCAACAACGTGCTGAACAGCTATGCCGGTGCCGACACCATGGCGGGCGGCCTTGGCAACGATATCTACGCTGTCGACAATGCCGGAGACGTCGTGAGCGAGGCCAATGATGCCGGGCGCGACCTGATTGTTTCGTGGATCAGCCTGACGCTTGGCGCGAATGTCGAAAACCTGACGCTTTCCGGCTTGGCGGCGATCAACGGCACGGGCAACGAGCTGGCGAATCTGATCAACGGCAATTCCGCGAACAACGTGCTTTCGGGCCTCGACGGAAACGATCAGCTGCAGGGCGGTGGAGGCGCGGATATCCTGATTGGCGGGGCGGCGCGCGACGTGATGATCGGCGGTGCCGGTGCGGACACCTTCCGATTTGCCGGTGGCGACTTCGGGGGTCTCGCCATCTGGACTTGCGACCTCATCAGCGATTTCAGCCGCACGGATGGCGACCGGATCGATCTTTCTGCCGTCGATGCCAACAGCGCCAACGGCTCCGGCAACGATGCCTTTGCCTTCATCGGCAGCAGCGCCTTCAGCAAGGTGGCCGGCCAGCTGCGCGTGGAGGTGATATCCGGCCTCAGCATCGTGCAAGGCGATACCAACGGCGACGGGCTTGCCGACTTCTGGATCCGCTGCAATGGCGCGCCGGCGCTGGCGGCAGGCGACTTCGTTCTCTGATCCGGGACGAGGCGGCTATCTGCCGCCTTCCGCCGGGGCGGCGTAGACCTGCTCACCGGCGATCCAGGTCGACAGCACGCGGGTATCGTGGATCTGGCCGACCGGCACGGTCAGCGGGTTGCGATCGAGCACGATGAGATCGGCGAGCTTGCCGGACTCCAGCGTGCCGCCCTTGTCGAGCCTGCCCATTTCCGCTGCGCCATTGCGCGTAAACACGGCCAGGGCCTGCTCGCGCGTGATGCGCTGGCCTTCGTTGATCGGATCGCCGGTCGCGCCGGGGACCTGCCGCGTCACCAGCGTCTCGAAGGCGAGCCACGGATTGACCGAGGGGACCACCGGCCAATCCGAACCGGTGACGACATTGGCACCGCTCTCCAGCACGTCGCGCATCGGCCAGAGCCGCTTCATCCGCTCGGCGCCGACTGCCTTGGCGATATCGACCGAGGTGATCGGGGTGGGCCACCAGATGTAGGGCGAGAGTTCCCAGGTGAAATGCAGTTCGTGCCCGCGCGGGACATCGGCGGTATCGATGAAGGTGTTGTGGCCGATTTCGTGGTGCGGACCCGCATCGCCATTGGCCATCCGCGCTGCGGCAATAGCCTCGATCGCCTCGCGCACTGCGCCGTCGCCGGCCGCGTGGAACTTGACCTGAATGCCCTGCCGGTCAAACGCGGCGACGGCGGGGAAGAGCGTGTTCTCGGGGATCAGCTTGAGGCCGCGCCCCTCGCCGGGGCCCTGATCATCGTGCGGCCCGCCGCGGTGCGCATAGGGCGAAAGCATGACGGCGGTGCGGCCTTCGAGTGGGACGCCATCGAGGAACATCTTGACGCAATCGAGTTGGAGCCGGCCCGCGCTCCATGCCTGGCGCTGGGGGATCAGGCCCTCGCTGTCGCCCGAATTGGGCCCCCATACGATGCAGCCGCGCGCGTACTGCTTGAGCCCGCCCGACCTCGCATAGGCGGAAAGCCCCTCGATCATCTCGCGCCGCACGGCGGCATCGGTGAAGCCGACGATGCCGTAGGACAGCATCTCGTCGGTCGCGACCTTGATCGCCTGCACCTGCTGCTCGGTGGAGGCCTTGGGCATGAAGCGTTCGATATCGCGCGCGGTGACTTCGCGCAGGACGCCAGTGGGTTCGCCCTTGGCATCGCGGTCGATCACCCCGCCGGGCGTGTCCTTGGTGGCGCGGGTGATGCCCGCGATGCGCAGGACCTGGGAATTGACCCACACGCTGTGCAGGCTCTCGTCATTCAGCATGACCGGATTGTTCGGTGCGGCGGCATCGAGCAGGCGCTTGTTCTGCTCGCCCGGTTTGAACGCGGCGCCGACCCAGCTGCCGCCGGTGATCCATTCGCCGGGCTTCGCCTTGGCCGCGCAAGCCTTGACCGCAAAGGCGATGGCCTTGGCATCGGCCCCTTGCGCGAAACGGCAGGAAAGCTTGTCGCGCCCGGCGAAGTAGGTGTGGACGTGCATGTCGTAGAGGCCGGGCATCACGGTGCGGCCGGCCAGATCGACCGTGCGCGCGGAAGGCGCGGCCATCGCGGCGATCTCGGTATCGGTGCCGGTCGCGACGATGGTTCCGCCTGAAACGGCGAGGGCCTGCGCCGCGCCGGAGGGGGTGATCACGGTGCCGTGCAGGAAGACCAGATCGACCGACGCGGGCTGCGCCAAGGCGGGGCCGCAGCCAAGGAGCGCCCCGGCCAGGAGGGCAGCACGGAGCGTCGGAGCTTCAAATCGGATCATGCTTCGCGAACTTTCACCATGGGGAGACGGGAGCGAATAGGCCTGCACTGGGCGCGGTGCGGCTTGGCCGATGCGGCCAAACTGGCGCAGCCCCCTTGCCCGTGCCCCGCACCATGCGGGATGGTCCGATCCGGAGGCAAACGCGGGGTCTTTGCGCATGGGACACGGGCGGGCATGCTGAAGCCAACGATCTCGGTCCTCGTGCTGCGCCACGTGGTCAATTGCCTCGACCTTGTCGGCTGCGATCCCGAACCGATGCTGGCGCGCATCGCCCTGCGGCGTGACGACCTCGACAACGCGCGCGCTGTCATGCCGCTCGAGGCGTTCCTCGGCTTTCTGGAATGCGCGGCGCGTGAGGCGGGCAATCCCTATCTCGGGCTGCAGGCGGGGCGATTGGGTGCGCTCAACAGTCTGGGCGCGCTCGGCTTTCTGTTCCTCAGCGCGCCATCGCTGCGTGCAGCCTTCACCGGCTTTGCGGCCTATCTCGCGACGATCCAGGACGCGGTGCGCAACCGCTTCAGCGCGGATGAGGGCCTTGCCACGTTCGAGTACCTCATCACCGACCAGACGCTGCAATCGCGGCGGCAGGATGCGGAATTCTCGATCGCGCTGATGCACAACATGTGCCGCAACTACGTCGGCGGCGAGTTCGAAGTGGTCGAGGTGCGCTTCGAGCATTCCTGCGAGGGCGACGAGCGGGTCTACCGGGAATTTTTCCGCTGCCCGGTGTTTTTCGATCAGGAAACCAATGCCTTTTGCTTCGAGGCGCGTTTTCTTGAGTGCACGAGCCCGGTGATCGATCCGGAGCTCTTTCCGATCGTGGAGGAGCATCTGCGCCGCCGCGCGGCGGAAAGTGCCCGGCGCGGAACGTCTCTCGGCGCGCTGGTCCGGGCGCTGGAGGCCAGTCCGCTCGACCACGCGCCGCAGCTGGAGGAAGTGGCCGAGACCATGGGCGTTTCGGCGGCGACGCTGAGCCGGCGGCTTCGCGCGCAAGGGCTGCGCTGGCGCGATCTCGTCAACGAACGGCGCATGCAGGCGGCGGCGCGGCTGCTGCGCCAGAGCCGCCGGGATGTCGCCGAGATCGCGCTGTCGGTCGGCTTTGCCGAAAGTGCGAGCTTCATCCGCCGCTTCGGTCGCCATTTCGGGATGACCCCGCAGGCTTATCGCCGCGCAGCCGGTGAGGACTTCAGCGCAAGGCAAACGCCACCATCGCGTCACTGAGCCGGGTGCCGAAGCCGCCGTGCCCTCCGGCGGAGACGACGACATACTGGCGGCCATCGGTGTGGCGAAAGGTCATCGGGGTGGCGGTGGCGGGCGCGGGAACGAAGGCTTGCCAGAGCTCGCGCCCCGTCTGGATATCGTAGGCGCGCAGGCGGCTATCGAGGCTGGCACCGATGAAGACAAGGCCGCCGCGCGTGACGATGGGGCCGCCCTGATTGGGCGCGCCCCACGCGGCGGGGGACGTGATCCCGCTGGAGAGTGTGAGGCGGCCGAAAGGAACTTGCCAGCGGGTCTGCCCGGTCTTCATGTCGATGGCAGTGAGGCGGCCCCACGGCGGCGGATTGCACGGCACGCCAAGCGGCGACATCAGCACCTCGCGCAGCATGACATAGGGCGAGCCCTGCATCTCGTAGTAGGAGACACCGGGCTTCAGATCGCGCTTGGCATCGAACTTGGCGCGCGGGACGAGGCGAACCGAGGCGGCGAGATTCGAGGAATTGACCACCGCAAGCCCGCTTCCGGGATCATAGGCAAGGCCGCCCCAGTTGGTGCCGCCGAGAAAGCTGGGGTGAAGCAGCGAGCCGCGTACGCTGGGCGGGGTGAACAAGCCTTCATTCCGCAAACCGGCGATGCGGGTGCGGCAGGCTGCCGTATCATAGCCGAGCAGGCCCCAGGCGTCTTCCGGGCGCAGGCGCTGCGATGTGACGGCATGGGGAAGGAGCGGCATGGGCTGGGTGGGGGAGGCGCGCTCTCCCGGCATGTCGCTGGCAGGCACGCGGCGTTCGACGACTGGAAACAGCGGCTTGCCGGTCTCGCGGTCGAGCACGAAGATATTGCCGGTCTTGCTCGCCTGAATCACTGCTTCGGCGGCGCGCCCATCGTGGTCGATGGTGGCGAGAGTGGGCGCAGCGGGCAGGTCGTAGTCCCACAGATCGTGGTGGACGGTCTGGTACGACCACACCTTGCGGCCGGTGCGCATATCGAGCGCGACGACGGCGTTGGCATCGGGGATGCGGTCCAGGCGGTTGATGCCAAGCGTATCCCAGCTGGCGCTGCCGGTGGGGAGGAACAGCCAGCCCCGCTTGGCATCGACGGAGAGCGGTGCCCAGGCATTGGCCGCGCCGGTGACAGCGGAGATATCGTCCGGGATCGGGTTCCACGTCCACAGCGGCTTGCCGGTCACCACGTCGAAAGCTCGAACGATGCCATCCAGCGAATTGCGGTACATGTTGTCCTGCACCGCCGTGCCCAAGGCCACGATATTGCCCCATACGGCGGGAGGCGAAGTGTTGGCGGGTTTGCCTTCGCCCTTGTAGTCCATCGCGCCGAGGTCGACGCGGCCGTTCTGGCCGAAGCCGGTGCAGACGCGGCCGGTATCGGCATCGAGTGCGTGCAGCACGGCGTTCTGCGCGCCGTAGAGGACGCGCTTGCCGCAAGGCTGTGCGCGGGCTGCCGGCATATCGGCCTGCCAGTAGGCGACGCCGCGGCAGTAGTTCTCGTGGTACATGTTGCCGGTGCGCGGCTTCTTCGGATCGAACGACCACAGCTCGCGGCCCGAGGCAGGATCGATCGCGACAGCGCGGCCAAAGGGCGTGCAGCCATAGAGCCGGGCATTGACGTAGATCGGCGTCATTTCCCCGACCGTGGCGTCAACCTGTTCGGTGCCGACCGAGACTTCGCCTGAATGCCAGGTCCAGACGCGGCGAAGACTGGCGACATTGGTGCGGTTGATCTGCTCAAGCGAGGAGAATTTGGTGGAGGAGGGCTGGCCGCCGTAGCTCGGCCAACCGGCGGCATCGGCCTCCACGGCCGCGATATCTGCACGGGCGGCGGCGGCGGGCAAGTCGGGACTGCGATGGCAGGCAGTGGTGGCGGCGAGCAGAGCGACGCTGACGAGATGCCGCCACATGGCGTTCAGCCCTTGGCCCGCGCGAAGATCTTCTGCCCGCCGACCCAGGTCTCAAGCACCGTGGTCTTGTGGATCTCGGTCACCGGAATGGCGAGGGGATCGCGGTCGAGCACGAGGAAATCGGCGAACTTGCCGACTTCGAGCGAGCCCGCCTTGTCGGCGATCCCCATGCGCTGCGCGGCGTTGATCGTGAACATGGTGATCGCTTGCGGCAAGGTGATCGCCTCGGCGAGGCCATAGCTGCGCGCGCCGCCGCCGGGGTTGCGGCGGGTGACGGCGGTTTCGATGCCGATCCACGGATTGGGCGAGGGGACAACCGCCCAGTCCGACCCGGCAACGACCAGCGCGCCCGAGGCGAAGCCTTCGCGGATCGGCCAGACCCGATCGATGCGCGGGGAACCGACGGCGGTGGTGATATCATCGTTGATCGGCTGCGGATCCCAGAGATAGGGCGAGAATTCGACCGCGGCGTGCAGGGCCTTGAAGCGCGGCAGATCGGCGGGATCGACGAAAGTGGAATGGCCGACCTGATGCAGCGGACCGCCCATGCCGTTGGCCTTGCGCGCGGCTTCGATGGCATCGAGCGAGGCGCGCACTGCGCGGTCTCCGGCGGCGTGGAACAGCACGGTGACGCCGAGCTTGTCCCATGCCGCGAGGTTCTTCGCCATGGCCTGCGGATCGAACAGCAGCAGGCCGCGCGCGGGGGCATTGGGCTGGCCGGCCTGATAATCCGCCAGCATCGCGCCGGTGTGGCTTTCAGTCGGCACGCCGTCAGCGAAGACCTTGACGCAATTGGCGTTGAAGGTGGCGCGCGCGAACTTCGCCCGGTCCGTCAGCGTCTGCTCGAAGGCGGGATTGGGGCGGCCGGATTCGGAATAGGCGATGCAGGCCTGCACGCGCTGCTTCAGGACGCCCTTGTCCGCCAGCGCCGCATAGACTTCGAGGTCGTCGCGGTAGGCCATGGCTTCTACGTAGCCGACGACGCCGAACCCGGCGAGCATCGCGAGGTGCGCGGAAAGCTGGCGCTCCGTCTCCGCCTGCGGCTGCGGCGGGACCTTGACGGTGAGCAGGCGGCCCGCCGTCTCGCGCAGGATACCCGTTGGGTTGCCCGCGCCGTCGCGCTCGATGATGCCGCCTTCGGGATTGGGCGTGCCGGGGCCGATCCCGGCAAGCGCCAGCGCGCGCGAATTGGCCCAGACGCTGTGGCCGCTGACATCGAAGAGCATGACCGGATTGTCCGGCGAGACTGCATCGAGCGTGGCGGCGGTGATCGGCGTGCCGGTCATCAGCGAGGACTGCCATTGGCCGCCGCTGACCCATTCGCCGGGCTTAGCCGCCTTGACGCAGGCGGCGACGAGCTCGATCAGGCGCTGCGGGCCGGCATCCTGGGGCACGCGGCAGCGGCCTTCATCGCCCTTGGCCTGGAGCACGGGATGGACGTGCATGTCGTAAAGGCCGGGGAGGACCGTGCGTCCCTTGAGGTCGATGACTTTCACGCCGGTGCCCGGCCAGCCCCTTGCCTGCGCCTGCGAGCCGATGCGCAGGATGCGGTTGCCGCGCACGTCCATCGCGCTGCGCCAGCCCTGCGGGGTGTAGATATGGCCATTGACGAAGCGCAGCACCGGCCTTGGCGCTGCTTGTGCGGGATGGGGCAGGGCGCAGGCGGCAGCGATAAGCCCGGCGAGCGCAAACACGTGGCGTGAGATCTTCATACCGGCATTCTCCCCCATTCGGCTTTCGCCATTTGGCTGCGCCGCCAGCCAGCCCGGCAAGGCGGCGCGCCCGGTTTTCCTCAGTAGCGGTAGGACGCCGTCACGCCGAAGGTGCGCGGCCGCAGCGTTTCCCGGCGGAAGAATTCGAACGGGTTGGAGGCCCGCTCGCGCCGGGTCCAGGTGGACTTGTCGAGGATGTTGTTGACGAAAAGCGAGATATCGAAGTTGCCCGGCTTCACGCCGAGCCGCGCCGACCAGAAGGCGACCGCGGGCGGCAGCGTGAGCGCAGGATCGATCGCGCCATTGCCGGGGTTGAGGTAGGGCGGCAGCTTGCTCTGCTTCGAGCGGTAGTCGAAATCGGACCGGATATAGCCACCCTTCGCGCGGAACGCGTCGAAATCGTATTGCGCGTGGAACGAGGCTGTCCACGGTGCGCCGAGCACGGCATCCCCCTTGCTCACGAAGGGCGCCGCCGCAGTAGGGCCGCCGAACACGGTATCGCGGAACTTGGCGTCGACGTAGCCGATTTCGGCCTGCAGCGTCAGGCGGTTGGTCGGGCGCACTTCGAGCTGGAGATCGAAGCCGCGGCTGCGCGCCTTGCCGAGGTTGTTGGTGAACTGGAAGCCGCAGCTGTTGAGCGCGACGGCCTGCTGGATGTCGTTCCAGTCAATCTGGTAGACGCTCGCCTGCACGCTGCCGAGCCCGCCGAACCGGCTCTTCACGCCGACCTCGTAGCTCCACACCGAGTCCGACTTGAAGTTGGTCGGGCGGCCGCCCGGATAGCCGATGCTGGCAAGTTCCGACCCGCAGAACGTGCCCACCTGCGGGTTGTAGCCACCGACGCGGAATCCGCGCGAGGCCGAGGCATAGAGCAGCGTATCGGGCGTCGCCTGGAAGTTGATGCCGAACTTGGGCGTGATCGGGTTCTCGCTTTGGCGGCCACGGTCATCGACCAGCGGGCCAACCACAAAGCCCTGCGCAATCGAGCGGATCGTGAACACGGTGTGGCTGTAGCGCAGGCCCGCAAGCACCGAGAGCTTGTCGGTAAGCTTGTAGGTGACCTGCCCGAACAGCGCCGCCTGCTCGTCGGTCGAGACCGCGTTCTGGTCATAGACCGAGAAGCCCGCGACCGGCGAAGGGCCGCCGAACAGGTAGACGGGCAGATAGGGATCGGTCACGACCTGGATGGAGGTCTGTTTCGCGTGCGAGTAGAACCCGCCGAGCACCCAGGTCAGCGGGCTGGCCGCATTGCTCGATTGCAGGCGAAGCTCGCCGGTCCAGTTCTTCTGCGCGACGACGAAGTCTGACGGGGCGTTCTGTTCGGGGAAGAACGGGAGCGCATTGACCCCGGTGAACAGAGTCTGGTCGAAGTTGGTGTAGTCCTGCACGAAGGACTGGCGGCGATCGAAGTAGGAGCCGACCGCGATGAGGTCCACCGCCCCGAGGCCGACGCTGACGTTGAGCGAGGTGAGCGTGAAGCGATCCTTGCTGGTTTCGGGGAGCTGGTTGGCATTCCGGAACACGTGCTTGTCGTAGTTCGAATACTTCTCCCAGCTCTCGCCGCTGTCGGCCGCCTCGACGTTCTGGTAGAACACGGCAGGCGTGATCTTGACGTTGTCGACCGGCTGCCAGGTTAGGGCCACGCGCGCGACATAGCTGTCGGTCGAGTTGGCGTTCTTCTGCACGACCTTGTTGGTGAACGAGCTGATCCGGTCCACGTAGCCGCCATCACGGCGGTAGTAGCCGCTCGCCGCGATGCCGAGCTTGCCCGCGACAAGCGGCGCGCTCACCGAGACGCCGCCTTCGCCGTTCGCCGCGCCATGCTGGGTCGCGCTCGCTTCGGCGCGGCCATAGACCTTGAGCGTATCGAGGCTGGGCTGCTGCGTGATGAAGCGCACGGTGCCGCCTTCCGAGCCTGCGCCAAACAGCGTGCCCTGGGGTCCGCGCAGCACTTCCACGCGGTCCAGATCGAAGACCACCGGGTAGGCATTGCCGCCGCCGTAGCCGAGCTGACGGATCTGGATCGGCACATCGTCGATATAGATGCCGGTGGTGGCGGCGCCGACCGACGAGTTCACGCCGCGGATCGCGATGTTGGTCGTGGTGTTCGACTTCTCGAAGCTGACGCCCGGAGTCTGGCGGATCACGTCGCTGAAGTTGCGAATGCCCCGGCTGTCGAGCGCTTCGCGGGAAAGCGCGCTGACGCTGAGGGGAACCTTGTTGATGCTCTCGCTCTTGCGGGTTGCGGTGACGATGATCTCGCCGCTGCTCTCCGCAGCGGTTTCGCCTTCGGTCCCCGCTGCCTGCGCCAGTGCGGCATCAGCCATTACCAGCGCGGCAAGGGCCGTGCCTGCTGCGAAAAACTTGGCGCTGCGCCTCGTGCTCATGTCGAAACTCCCCTGTCATGGCCCGCGCCTGCCTTGAGCGACGCGCATTCCCATCTGCACAACAGGCTATGGGCTGGAGAGGGATTGGCATTGACCGGAACCGGCAATGCACGGCGCATATGCACGCTTCGGTATATTGCTGGGCGGTTCGCCCATGGTTGGCCACATTTGCCAAGGTGCCTGCCGGGATCGTTCAGCCGAGATCACTCTGCTGGATTTGCCGGCTGAGCGGAGGCTTAGCGATGTTCAGCTTTGCGCCAGCACGTGTGAAATTGCGCTCGTTAGCGACAGTTACAAAATGGCGGAGCTGATGGAGATCCATTTTGATACCTTGGAGGTATGCAATTCAGACCGCAACGATCTTGGATTTCCAGCGGCAAGGCTGGTTTACCCGGCCAACACGAAGCAGAGCGGAGCGAGGCGCAGCATGGCGCGTCAAGCGAGGATTGGGACCATCATCGTCGATTGGCCGACATTCCGTCCGCATGTCCTCGCCATGGAACGGTGGCTGAACAGGTCGCGCCAATTCTTTTCCTTGCCTCAGACGAGGCATCCTACATCACCGGATCGATCCTGCCTGTGGCGGGAGGCGATCTTGGTCAAAAGGCAACTCGCATGACCAGCAAGATATTCCCTGATCCTTCGGCAGCGCTAGATGGCCTGTTGTTTGACGGCATGACGATCATGTCCGGCGGCTTTGGTTTGTCAGGCAATCCGGAAAGCTTGATCCCTGAAATCCGCAAAGCCGGCGTGATGGATCTGACGGTCATTTCCAACAATGCCGGAGCGGATGGCTTTGGCTTGTGGATGCTGCTGGAAACGCGGCAGGTGAAGAAGATGATCTCGTCCTACGTGGGTGAGAACAAGCTGTTCGAGCAGCAGTATCTTTCAGGCCAATTGGAATTGGAGCTGACCCCTCAGGGTACGCTGGCCGAGCGCATCCGGGCGGGGGGCGCAGGGATTCCGGCGTTTTTTACCAAGACCGGTGTCGGGACAGTCGTGGCCGAAGGGAAGCCGACCGAAGTCTTCGAAGGTGAGGAGTATGTCCGCGAGACCTGGCTGCGCGCAGATCTTTCGATCATCAAGGCCTGGCGGGCAGATCCTGCGGGCAATCTGATGTATCGCAAGACTGCTCGAAACTTCAATCCGAACATGGCGACGGCAGGCCGGGTAACTGTGGTCGAGGTCGAGGAGATCGTGCCTGAAGGGACCCTCGATCCGGACGCGATCCACACGCCAGGCATTTTTGTCGACCGGATCGTACTGTCGACGATCAACGAGAAGCGGATTGAAAAGCTTACAACCCGCGCGAGGGAGATGCAGGCATGAGCAGGACCCGCGATGAAATGGCACAGCGCGCTGCCCAGGAACTGCGCGATGGCTACTATGTAAATCTTGGCATTGGCATACCGACGCTGGTGGCCAACTATGTCCCGGAAGGCATCACGGTAACGCTGCAGAGCGAAAACGGCATGCTGGGAATCGGGCCATTCCCTTTTGAGGGTGAAGCGGACCCGGACCTGATCAACGCCGGCAAGCAGACCATCACGGCCCTGCCCACCAGCAGCTTCTTTTCCAGCGCCGACAGCTTTGCGATGATCCGCGGCGGGCACATCGACATGGCCGTGCTGGGCGCAATGGAGGTGGCAGCGAACGGCGATCTGGCCAACTGGACCATCCCCGGCAAGATGGTGAAGGGTATGGGCGGGGCAATGGACCTTGTCGCGGGCGTCAAGCGTATCGTGGTGGTCATGGATCACTGCGCCAAAAGCGGTGAGCCCAAGATCCTGCCGCAATGCTCGCTTCCGCTGACTGGGCGGCGGGTCGTCGATCTGATCATTACCGACTTGGCCGTCATAGCGGTGAACAAGCAGGCGGGAGGGCTGACCCTGCTGGAGTGTGCGCCCGGCATCTCCGCCGAAGAGGTCCTCGCGCGTACTGGCGCGCCGCTCACGGTGGGGATGTAAATGGCTGATTCATTCAACTGCGATGCCATATGGAAGCATGATTGGCGGACAGGGTGGGATTCGAACCCACGGTGAGCTTCCACCCACGGCGGTTTTCAAGACCGCTGCCTTAAACCACTCGGCCACCTGTCCGCAGCGCCATGCGCGTCGGCATGCCGATAGCGGGCCGGTGGGGCCTCGCAAAGCGATTTTGCATGCCACGGCCTGAGCGCGGTGCCTTGCGGCGCTTCCCACGCGATTCATCGATTGAGGGATTCCCAGCGCCGCCGCGCTGTGCGACTGTCATGGCACGATGCCAATGCCATTCCTTTTTCATGTTCCACGCACGCCTGGCCTCATCCGCGCTGCGCTTGCCGCGCTGGTGCTGTCGCTTCTGGCTGGCCCCGCCGGGGCGCAGGGCGATGAGGCGGCGGCAGGATTTCAGGGTTATCTCCAGTACCTTGCGGCCAAAGCGCGGGCAGACGGTGTGCGTGAGGAGACCATTGCCTCGGTGATGGCCGGGCTCACCGAAAACCCCCGTGTCATCGCGCTGGACCGTGCGCAGCCGGGGACGTCGTCCTCGATCCCGACCTTTGCCGGCTACCGCCGCACGCATGTCGATGCTGCGCGGATTTCCGGAGGGCGGCGGCAGTATCTCGCCTCGGCCGAGACGCTTGCCGGCATCGAGCAGCGCTACGGCGTGCCGCCCAAGATCGTATTGGCGATCTGGGGGCATGAAACGAACTACGGCTCCTATACCGGCGATTTCGATCTCGCGCGCTCGCTTGCCACACTGGCTTACGAGGGGCGGCGACGGGCGCTGTTTGCGGAGGAGTTCATTGCGCTCCTCAAGATGGTCGACCGCGGTGTGCCGCGCGCCAAGCTGGTGGGTAGCTGGGCCGGTGCGTTCGGCAATCCGCAGTTCCTGCCCTCGGTCTATCTGCGAGTGGCGCAGGACGGTGATGGCGATGGGTTTGCCGATATCTGGGCAAGCAAGCCGGACACGCTTGCCTCGATCGCCAATTACTTCCGCGATGCCGGATGGCGGGCAGGAGAGCCCTGGGGCGTGGCAGCGGACGTGACGCTCCCGCTCGACCGTCCCGCGCTGGGCACGGCGCTGGCCAGCCCGCGCTGCCCGCAAGTCTTTGCGCGGCATTCGCGGTGGAAGACGGTGCGGGAATGGAAGGCGCTCGGTGTGGTGCCGCGCGCACCCACCCTGGCGGACGATACGCTCGCCAGCCTGCTCGAGCCGGATGGCCCCGGCCAGACGGCCTACCTGCTAACCGGAAATTATCGAGTCATCCTCGATTACAACTGCTCGAATCTCTACGCCCTCTCGGTGGGACTTCTGGCTGATGAAATTGCCCGTTAACAGGAACAATGCGGTTCTGGCGCTGGCGTTGGTGCTGGCGCTGGGAGCCAGCAGCGCGACCGACGTGGCGGCGCGCGAGCGCAAAGCGGCGGCGCCCGATGTCATGGGCCCGGCGGGCGACTATCCGGTAACGCTGGGCGATGCCTTCGTGGTCGACGGCGTCACCTACACGCCGGCCGACACGCTGAACTACGATGCCGTGGGCAAGGCCGTCCCGATGGGCGCGGACGAAGGAGCTGCGCCGCGTATCAACGGCGCCCACCGCACATTGCCGGTCCCGAGCTATGTCGAAGTGACATCGCTTGCGAGCGGGCGGACGATCCTTGTGCGGATCGACCGACGCGGGCCAATGAGCGGCGACGGGCTTGTCTCGCTCTCTCCGCTTGCCTGGGCGCAACTCGGCCTGCCAGGCGGTGCCTCCGCGCCGGTGCGGGTGCGGCGGGTCAATCCGCCTGAGCCCGAGCGGGCGCTGCTGCGCGCAGGCCAGGCGGTGCCGCCGCGCATGGATACGCCGGCGGGCCTGCTTGCCGCGCTGCGCCGCAAGCTGGGGCTGGAGCCGCCTGTCGCGGACCTGCCGGTGACGATCCGCCCGGCGCAAGTCGATGGGGCAACCACGCCCAAGCCAGCGCCGCCGGCCAAGCCTGCCCCGAAGACGCCCCCAGTCTCCGAGAAGTCGGCTCCGAAACCTCTTCCCAAACTCGCTCCGAAGCCGGAGGCCGTCGCTCCTGCTCCAAAGCCTGCTATACCGGCCGCACCGCCGAAACGTCCGGCTGCGGCAGCAGGGCGTTACTACGTGCAGATCGGCGCGTTTTCGCAGCGCTCGAATGCCGAGGCAGCCGCGCGCAAGGCGGGCGGATCGCTGGTGCAGGCAGGATCACTCTGGCGTGTCCGCAGCGGGCCGTTTTCTGCCGGGGATGAGGCGGAGCGCGGACTGGCGAAGGCGCGCGCTGCGGGCTATGCAGGTGCCCGGATCGTGCGCGACTAGTCTCGTCCGGCGCGGTCTCGCACCAAACGAGGACGGCGCTTGAAATCGAGGATCTTGACCGCTGTGCTGATCGCTGCGCTGGCTGCTCTGCCCGTGCGCGCGGCGGCTCCTGCGCCGGAAGCCGCACCGCAAGCCGCGACAGGCATGCCGCAGATTTCCGCGCCCATCGCCCTGCTGATCGATGTCAACGGCGGGCGGGTGCTGTTCGAGCGCCAGTCGCACCGGCGCTTCGTGCCGGCCTCGCTCACCAAGATCATGACGAGCTATGTCGCCTTCGAACTGATCAAGGCGGGCAAGCTGAAGCTCGACCAGCGCTTCACGATGAGCCACGAGGCCTTCCGCAAGTGGCACCGGGTGGGCAGCACGATGTTCCTTGCCGATGGCAGCGACACATCTGTTGCCGAATTGCTGGAGGGCATCGTCACGGTTTCGGCCAACGATGGCTGCGTCGTGCTGGCGGAGGGTGTCGCGGGAAATGTCGGCGCGTTTACCGAGATGATGAATGCCGAAGCAAAGAAGCTCGGCATGAAGGACACTCACTACAACACCGCCAATGGCTGGATGGATGAGGGGGAGACGTATGTCTCTGCCGCCGATCTTGCCATTCTGAGCACCGCCCTGATCACGCGGCATCCCGATCTCTATGCACGCTTCTACGGGCACGAGAGGCTCTCCTTTCGCGGGATCGAACAGCCAAACCACAACCCGCTCTATGGCCATGTCGATGGCGCGGACGGGGTGAAGACGGGGTTCACCAACGAAGCGGGCTATGGCCTTGTCGGCTCGGCGATCCGTGACGGACGGCGGCTGATGATGGTGGTTGGTGGCTATGACCGACCGGCCGACCGCACCAGAGAATCCCGCGCATTTCTCGAATGGGGCTTTGCCGCGTTCGAGGCGCATCCGCTGTTCGCGCAAGGGGCCAGGATCGGCACGGCAAAAGTGCAGGGCGGCGAGGTGCGCAGTGTCGGCCTCTCCGCGCCGCACCCGCTGGCGCTGACGCTGCCGAGGGGCGCTGGCGCGCGCTATGCGCTGAGCGTGCGCTACAAGGGGCCGCTGCGCGCACCGATTGCCAAGGGCGATGAAGTCGCCACCCTCGTCGTGCGAGTGCCGGGCGAGGGCGAGACGCGCCTGCCGCTGGTGGCGACGGAAGCCGTGCCCGAAGCAGGAACGCTGGCGCGGCTGCGCAACGGCCTGCTGGCGATGCTGGGGCAATGACCGGCCAATGACAGGCAGGTTCATCGTTTTTGAGGGCGGGGAAGGGGTCGGCAAATCGACGCAGAGCCGATTGCTGGCCGAGGCCCTGTGCGCGCGGGGGCTGGACATCGTCACCACGCGCGAGCCGGGCGGGACGCCGGGCGCGGAGGCGATCCGGGCGCTGCTGCTCGACAAGGACGGGCCTGGCTGGGGCACCAGGGCCGAGGCGCTGCTATTTGCAGCGGCGCGCGCGGACCATGTCGAGACGCTCATCCGACCTGCACTGGCACGCGGGGCCTGGGTGGTGTGCGATCGCTATCTGGACAGCAGCCGCGCCTATCAGGGCGGCGGCAGCGGGCTGGATGACTCCGATATCTTGACGCTGCACAGGATCGGCAGCGCGGGGCTGCTGCCCGATTGCACGGTGCTGCTGACGCTCGATCCCGCCGAGGCCGCGAGGCGGGTGGAGCAGCGCGATGCCGGCAAGCTCGACCGGATCGGCGGGCGCGCGGCGGACTATCACGCGCGGGTCGCCGATGCCTTCCGTCGCTACGCCGAGGCCGAACCGGAGCGCTTTGCTGTGATTGCGGCCAACGGCGCGCCCGAGACGGTGCATGCGCGGGTGCTGGCGGCGGTGGACAGCCTGTGTCCCTGATCGGTCACGACGAGGCTTGGAGCGTCTGGCGCGCAGCGCGGGCCGGGCAGCGTATGCATCACGGCTGGATTCTGGCGGGGCGCGAGGGTCTGGGCAAGGCCAGCTTCGCCCGCGCGGCGGCGGCGGAACTCGTCGCCGAACCGGGCGTGCCGCAGCCCGCATCGGAAATGCACCCGGACATCCACGTGCTGGAGCCGCTGCCGAGCAATGACGACGAAGTGAAAAAGCGCGACGACGGGAAGGCCTATACCCGCAAGCGCAATATCAGTGTCGACCAGATCCGCGGCGTGCAGCGGCGGTTGGTGACGCGCCCAACGCTGGGGGCGCGGCGCGCGGTCATCATCGATGCGGCAGATGATCTGGAAAAGGGCGCCGTAAACGCACTGCTCAAGAGCCTTGAGGAGCCGCCCGCCGGCACGTTCTTCCTGCTGGTGACGCATCAGATCGGCCGTCTGCTGCCTACAGTGCGCTCGCGCTGTACGGTGCTGCGGTTTCATCCGCTGGAGCCGGACGACATGGCGCGGGCGCTCACCCGGGCCGCGCCGGAATTGAGTGGAGCGGCGCTGGATGCCGCCATTTCCGCCGGAAGCGGCGCGCCCGGTGCCGCGCTTGCCTTTGCCGAGATGGGGCTTGGTGCGGCTTGGCAGACCATGGTCCGGCTTGTCGCAGAAGGAGATCCCGATCTCTCGCTGCGGGGGGAGCTTTCAACCGCACTTGGCCAGCGGCCTGATCGCGAGCGCCTGCTGGCAGCGATCGAGGCGGCACGGCGCGTGCTGGTGGCGGCGATGGCCGGCAGCGATGACGCAACGCGTCTGCGGATCGTCGAGGCGCATGCCGCACTGGCGATGCTCGCAGCGCAGGCGCCGACCTACAACTTCGAGCCCGCGCTGCTGCTTCTGGAAATCGGCGGCTTGCTGGCATCGGTGGTGCGCACTAGGGAGAACGCGGCCTGAGGGATTCCGACCCCGCAAGCCCTCCCGCAGCCAAGGACAGTCGCAGCCCATGGGCGAGCCCTATTACATCACGACCGCCATCAGCTATCCCAACGGGAAGCCGCATATCGGCCATGCATATGAAGCGATCGCCGCCGACGTGATCGCGCGCTTCCACAAGGCAATGGGGCGCGACGTGCGCTTCCAGACCGGGACCGACGAGCATGGCCTGAAGATGGCGCAGAAGGCGCGCGACATGGGCGTGACGCCGGCCGAGCTTGCAGATGAAATGACCAGTCATTTCATTGCGATGGCCGATGCTCTCAATGTCGATTACGACATATTCATCCGGACAACCGAGCCGCGCCACCATGCCGCGACGCAGGAACTGTGGCGGCGCATGGAAGCGAACGGCGACCTCTACCTCGATCGGTATGAGGGCTGGTACTCGGTGCGCGACGAGGCCTACTACGACGCGAGCGAGCTGATCGACGGGGAAGGGGGGGAGAAGCTCTCGCCCCAGAGCACGCCGGTCGAGTGGACGGTCGAGGAAAGCTGGTTCTTCCGCCTGTCGAAGTATCAGGAGCCACTGCTCGCGCTGATGCGCGACAATGCCGATTTCATCCGCCCGGAAAGCCGGCGCAACGAGATGATCGCGTTCGTCAGCCAGGGGCTGCGCGATCTCTCGGTTTCGCGCACCAGCTTTGATTGGGGCGTCAAGGTGCCGGGCAGCGACAACCATGTCATGTACGTGTGGGTCGATGCGCTGACGAACTACATCACCGGCCTCGGTTTCCCCGACGAATCAGGAGATTACGCGAAGTACTGGCCGGCCGATCTCCACCTCATCGGCAAGGATATCGTCCGCTTCCACACGATCTACTGGCCGGCCTTCCTGATGAGTGCGGGCCTTGCGGTGCCGAAGCAGGTATTCGGGCACGGCTTTCTGCTCAACCGGGGGCAGAAGGAATCGAAGTCGCTCGGCAACGTGACCGATCCGCTGGCGCTGGCCGAGCGGTTTGGCGTCGACTCCCTGCGCTACTTCCTGATGCGCGACGTGGTGTTCGGGCAGGACGGCTCCTATTCGCCCGAGGCGATCGTGACCCGCTGCAACGCCGAATTGGCGAACAGCTACGGCAATCTGGTGCAGCGTACGCTCTCCATGATTTTCAAGAACATGGACGGCGAAATTGCCAAGTTTGCGAGCGCCGAGGCGGACGACCAGCTGCTCGCCACCGTGTTCGCGGCCTGTCATGACGACTTGCCGCGCGAGTTTGCCGCACTGAACTTCTCCGCCGGTATCGAGGCGTGGATGCGCGGCGTGTTCGCCTGCAACCAGTATGTCGACGAACAGGCGCCCTGGGCGCAGCGCAAGAGCGATCCGGAACGGATGCGCGCCGTCCTCATGACGCTGTTCATGGCGATCCGCGATCTTACCATCGCGATCCGACCGGTGGTGCCAACAGCGGCCGACAAAGTGCTGGATCAGCTTGGTATTCCGGGTGACGAGCGCGGCATCACCGCACTGACGCAGGCGGACTGGTTCCTCGCGCGCGTCGCCAACGGCGAGCGGCTTGCGGCACCGAGTCCGGCATTCCCGCGGCTCGAACTGGTCGAGGAAGACGCGGGCTGATGCTGATCGATTCGCACTGCCACCTCAACTACAAGGGCCTGATCGAAACGCAGGCCGAGGTGCTGGCGCGCGCCCGTGCGCGCGGGGTGCAGGGCTTCCTCAATATCTCGACACGGCAGAGCGAATGGGATGCGGTGGTGGCGACGGCGCACCGCGAGGCGGACGTCTGGGCCAGCATCGGTATCCACCCGCACGAGGCCGATGCACACGCCGATCTTGGCGCGGAGGCGCTGCGGGCGGCATCCTCCGATCCCAAGGTGATCGCGATCGGCGAGACCGGGCTTGACTACTTCTACGATCATTCCGACCGGCAGGTTCAGCAGGACCTGTTCCGCGTACATATCGGCGTGGCGCGAGAAACCGGCCTGCCGATCGTGATCCACACGCGCGATGCCGAGGATGACACGCTGCGGATTCTCAGCGAGGAAATGGCCAAGGGTGCGTTCCCGGCGCTGATCCATTGCTTCACCGCGAGCGCGGAATTCGGCCGGGCTGTGCTCGCGCTTGGGCTCACGATCTCGATCTCGGGCATCGTGACCTTCAAGAATGCCAAGGACTTGCAGGCCTTTGCTGCCGAAGTGCCCGATGATCGGCTGCTGGTTGAAACCGATTCCCCGTTCCTCGCGCCGGTGCCGCATCGAGGGAAGGTCTGCGAGCCAGCATTTGTTTCCGATACCTGCGCCTTTGTCGCCCAATTGCGAGGGACGACGGCGGAAGCGGTTGCCGAGCAGACGGGCGCCAATTTCTTCCGCCTGTTTGGTAAGGCGCGGGCATGAAACTGACTGTCCTGGGGTCCGGGACATCCACGGGCGTGCCGCGCATCGGCAATGACTGGGGCGATTGCGATCCCGAGGAACCGCGCAATCGGCGCACGCGGGTCGCGATCATGGTCGAAGGCGCAGATGGCGGACGGATCCTCGTCGATACGCCCACCGACTTGCGCCACCAGTTGCTCGCGACGGGCATCGGGCGGATCGATGGCGTAGTGTGGACGCACGACCATGCCGATCACACGCATGGCATCGATGACCTGAGGCCGCTGCGCATGGGCCGCGGTGCGCCGATTCCCGGCTATGCCGCTGATGAGACGGTACGGCGACTGCGGCTGCGCTTCGGTTATGTCTTTGCGGGTCAGCATGGCTATCCGACGATCTGCAATCTCGACAATCTGGACCGCGTGCGGATGGTTGCCGGCATTGGCGTAACGCATTGCCAGATGCCGCATGGCCCCGCGCAGACGACCGCTTTCCGCTTTGATCAGGACGGAAAGTCAATCGGTTACGCGACGGACTTCAGCGCGATTACCGGCGAGATGGTGGCGCTGTTCGACCGGGTCGATGTGCTGGTGGTCGATGCCTTGCGCCGGAAGCCGCATCCGACGCACGCGCATTTGGCGATGTCACTTGAACTGGTCGAAGCCTGCCGCGCGGGCCGCGCCGTGCTGACGCATCTCGACAAGAGCATGGACTACCGGACATTGTGCGATGAAACACCGGGGCACGTCGAGCCCGGCTATGACGGGATGGAAATCGAGCTGTGACACCGGACAAGTTCGTCGCACTGATCGGGATCGTGATGGCGCTGGTACTTGTTTTGGCAAACGGCAGGTTGCGCGGGCTAAAGTTGTCGTCGGGCATGATGATGGCTGGTGGGTGGGTGGTGATCATCCTCGCGGCAGCGCTGGCGTTTGCGGGGTATCGGCGATGAGCTGGCGCTCTTCCATTTAACATAATAAATATTATCGAACTCAAGGATCGGTCCTTATGAGCGTCTCTCCCGAGGTCTCCCCCGCTATGGATGCAGCCGCCGCTTCGGGAATTGCGCGGCTTCTCGCGATCATGGCCCGGCTCCGCGATCCCGCGACGGGCTGCGAATGGGACGTCGCCCAGAACTTCCAGACCATTGCGCCCTATACGATCGAGGAAGCCTACGAAGTGGCCGATGCGATCGAACGTGATGATCTGGCGGCGCTGCGCGAGGAACTCGGCGATCTCCTGCTCCAGGTCGTGTTGCATGCGCGCATGGCCGAGGAATTGGGCGCGTTCGATTTCGATGCCGTGGCCCATGGGATCTCGAACAAGATGAACGAGCGGCATCCCCACATTTTCGACAATGCGGCCGATCACGGCCAATCGCGTGAAGTGCGTTGGGAAGCGCAGAAAGCCGCCGAACGCGAGGCCAAGGGCGCAACGAGCGCGCTCGACGGCGTGGCGCTTGCGCTCCCCGCGCTGATGCGCGCGGAAAAGCTTCAGAAACGCGCTGCACGGGTGGGCTTCGACTGGCCGGACACCGAAGGCCCGCGCGCCAAGGTGATCGAGGAGATCGAAGAATTGGCTGCCGCCACGAACGCGGCCGAGCGGCTCGATGAAGCCGGTGACCTGCTCTTTGCCGTTGTCAATCTGGTGCGCAGGTATGGGATCGCGCCAGAAGATGCGCTCCGCCATGGCAATGCCAAGTTCGAACGGCGATTTCGCGCGATGGAAGAGCTGGCGGTATCCGATTTCCCGTCGCTTTCGCTCGAAGCGCAGGAGGCGCTATGGCAGCAGGTCAAGGCCGCCGAGCGCTGACGCTTAAAGTTGGACGAAGCGCCCCAGCTCTCGCGGCGTGAGGCGTACGGTCAGGCGCTGAACCGGCGCTCCATCTTCGTCCTCGATCTGAACCTCGGACATCACTTCGCCGTGTGCGTGAAGCCACGCGAGCTTCTGGCCGTCCGCCATCGGCACCGAGAGTTCCAGGATCCGCGCGCCGCCGGTAAGCAATTCGCTCAGCAGCGCAACGAGCTTCTCGACCCCCTCGCCCGACTGCGCCGAAATCGGCACGACCTGCCGATCAGGCACCCCGGCGGCAATCAGATCACGGCGCATGGCGCTGTCATCATCAGAGAGCAGGTCCCACTTGTTCCACGCTTCGATGATCGGAACCGAGGCCCCCTCCTCTCCGATCACCCCCAGATCGGCGAGGATTTCCTCGACCTCGAGCTTCTGCGCGGATGTGGCGGGATTGGCGATATCGCGCACGTGGACGATGACGTCAGCTGCAGTGACTTCCTCCAGCGTCGCGCGGAAGGCGGCAACAAGCTGCGTCGGCAGTTCTGAAATGAACCCCACTGTGTCGGAGAGGATCGCCTTTTCGAGGCCCGGCAGGCGGATAGCCCGCATCGTGGGATCAAGCGTGGCGAAGAGCAGGTCCTCGGCCATGACATCCGCACCGGTCATTCGGTTGAAAAGCGTCGATTTTCCTGCGTTGGTATAGCCGACGAGCGCAATTACCGGCCACGGCGCGCGCTGGCGGCGCTCGCGGTGGAGCGTGCGCGTGCGGCGGACTTGTTCGAGCTCGCGCCGGATGCGGGCCATGCGGCCACGGATCAGGCGGCGGTCGGCCTCGATCTGGGTTTCGCCCGGGCCGCCGAGGAAGCCGAAGCCGCCGCGCTGGCGTTCAAGGTGGGTCCAGCTGCGCACGAGGCGGCCGGCCTGGTAATCCAGGTGGGCGAGCTCAACCTGCAGCCGTCCCTCGGCTGTGGCGGCTCGCTCGCCGAAGATTTCGAGGATCAGCCCGGTGCGGTCGATGACCTTGCGTGCGAGTTTGTCTTCGAGATTGCGCTGCTGGATTGCCGAGAGCGCGCCATCGACGATGACGAGTTCGGCATCGGACTGCGCAATGGCGACTGCGATCTTCTGGACCTGACCTTCGCCGAACAGGGTGGCGGGGCGGACCGCGCGGATCGGAAGCGCGAAGGCATCGACGACATCGATGCCGATCGCGCGGGCGAGCCCCTGCCCTTCCTCCAGACGGGATTCGGCGTCCAAGCCTGGTCCGGTCTTGGCGCGCTGGCGCAAATCGGGGAGGACAACGACGGCGCGGGCGCCGCGTGTCACTTCCCCGACAAGCTCGGTTTCGCGGCCGAATTCAAATCCGCTCATGCGGCTCGGCCTGTTTCAATGGTCAGGATGGTTCGCCGTCCCACTCACCGGAAAGGTCGACGTGGCCAGCGGGCTGGATCGTCGAAACAGCATGCTTGTAGGCGAGTTGCACATAGCCCTCGCGTTCGAGCAGCATGCAGAACAGATCGTAGGCAGCAACGCGGCCCTGAAGCATGACGCCGTTCACCAGGAACATCGTCACCTGCACGCCGGCATCGCGCACGCTGGAGAGGAACACGTCCTGCAGCAGGCGCTTCTTCGCGCCTTCGTCGTTGCTCGGCGCGAAATGCGCGGCGGCAAGCTGCTGGCCCGGCATGATCGTCGAGATCGCATGCTTGTAGACCAGTTGCGACTGGCCATCGCGGCGCAGGAGAATGGAGAAGTTATCGAACCAGGTGACAATGCCCTGCAACTTGACACCCTTCACGAGAAACATCGTGACGGGAATCTTGTTCTTTCTCAAGAAGTTGAGAAATACATCCTGAAGGTTCTGTCCCTTTCCGGCAACGAGCGAAACCGGCGGCGGTGCGGCGGCTTCGGGTGCGGGGGCGGTTTCGACCTTGGTGCGCGGGCGCGCAGAGAGGGTTCTGCCGGTCATTTTGGTATGTCCTTTCGTCTTTTTTTTGGTGCCGTAACGCTCTCTGGCGTTCAGACACGATCTGGCAGGGCCCGCACTCCCCCCTTTTCTTCATCGGCCAAAGCCGAATCTGATCAAGGGTTTGCGCGGCGCCACAGCCGGTCAGCAACCATCATTCTATGTCGGGTTCATGTCTTAGTACAGGGGCAAAATGGAGCAATCTGCGCCCCCGCGTGCTCTGGGCCCGCTCTGGGACAGCTCAATCCAGCTCTTCGTCCTCGCGCCGCTCGGCCATGCCGAGGAGCTTCAGCTTGCGGTGCAAGGCCGAGCGTTCCATGCCGATGAAGCTCGCGGTCTTCGAGATGTTCCCGGAAAACCGGCGGATCTGGACCTTGAGATACTCGCGCTCGAAATTCTCGCGCGCCTCGCGCAGGGGCACCCCCATCAGCGCCGAAGTGCTTGAATCACCGCCAAGCCGGGTGGTGACGATTTCGGCCGGCAACATATCGGCATCGATGCGGGTGAGCCGCTCGCGCGGGGCCAGAATGATCGTGCGCTCGACCACGTTGCGCAACTGGCGGACGTTGCCGGGCCAGTCGTAGCTCTGCATCGCGGCGATTGCCTCGGGCGAGATGGCGGGTGGCTGCACGCCCTGCTCGTTGGCATAGCGCGAGAAGAAATGGTCGGCGAGCGCGGGGATATCCTCGCGTCGCTCGATCAGCGAGGGGATCGAGACGGGGACCACATTGAGCCGGTAGAAAAGGTCTTCGCGGAAGCGGCGTTCGGCGATTTCCTTTTCGAGCGGGCGCGACGTGGAGGAAACCACGCGCACATCGACGCGGATCTGGCGGTGGCCGCCCACGCGCACGAACGATTGCTCGGTAAGCACGCGCAGGATGCGGGCCTGGCTGGAGGCAGGCATTTCAGCGACTTCGTCGAGAAACAGCGTGCCACCGTCGGCCATTTCGAGCAGCCCTGCCCGCACCAGTTTCCCGTCGATTTCCTCGCCGAACAGTTCCTGCTCGAAGCGCTCCGGGGTGATGCGCGCGGAATTGACGGTGACGAAGGCGTGATCGGCGCGCGGGCTCCACGAATGGAGCAGGCGCGCGGCGACTTCCTTGCCCGAGCCTGCCGGGCCGGTGATGAGGAGGCGGCTGCCGGTATTGGCCACGCGCTTGAGCGTCGCGCGCACGGCATTGATCGCATTGGAATTGCCGGTAAAGCCATCGGACATCGAAAGGCCCTGCCGCAGCCGCGCGTTCTCGCGGCGCAGGCGTTCGGTCGCGGTCGCGCGCTCTACAAGGAGCAGCAGACGCTCGGCCTCGAACGGCTTTTCGAGGAAATCCATCGCCCCGCGCCCTATGGCGGAGACTGCGGTATCGATGTTGCCGTGGCCGGAGAAGATGATGACGGGCAGTTCGGGTTCGCGCTTCTTGATCTCGTCGAGCACTTCAAGCCCGTCCATCGGGCTGCCGTGGAGCCAGACGTCAAGGAGGACGAGGCTGGGTCGGCGCTCGTCAACCGCGGCGAGCGCAGCGGTGCTGTCGGCCGCGGTGCGGCAGCCGTAGCCTTCGTCGCTGAGCACGCCGGCGACAAGCTCGCGGATATCGCGTTCGTCGTCCACGATGAGGATATCGAGTGCCATTGGTCGGTTGGTCCTGAAGGTCTGGTCTAGCGGTTGACGGGAACGGACGTGGCAGGGGCTGCCGGCGTATCGGTGACGGCCTCTGCCGCGATGGGATTGCGCGCAAAGCGCATGATGACCGAAGTGCCGCCCGCTTCATTGGGAGCGAACGCCATGGCGCCGCCATGCTCCTCGACGATCTTGTTGACGATCGCGAGGCCGAGCCCGGTGCCCTTCTCGCGCGTCGTCATGTAGGGTTCGAGAATGCGGTCGCGTTCGGCCGGCAGCCCAACACCATTGTCGGCGATGGTGACGGTGACGGCATGACGGTCTGCGGCGAGGCTCACCGCGATGCGGCCGCGATAGGCGATATCTTCTGCCCTTGCACGTTGCTCGATCGCTTCGATGGCGTTCTTGAGCACATTGGTCATCGCCTGGCCGATCTGGTGGCGGTCGGCCTCGACAGGCACCTGCGCCTCGCCCTCGAAGGTAAAGGTGATGTCGCTGTGTGCCACTTCTTGCAAGAACAGCGCCTGCCGGACGAGATCGCTGGCATCCTCCGCGCGGAACACTGGCTTGGGCAGGCGCGCAAACGATGAAAACTCGTCCACCATCTGCCTCAGATCGCCGACCTGACGGATGATCGTGGCGGTCAGTTCCTCGAACAGTTCGGGGTCGGTCTCGATCTGGCGGCGGTAGCGGCGTTTGAGGCGTTCGGTCGCCAGCTGGATCGGGGTCAGCGGATTCTTGATCTCGTGCGCAATGCGGCGGGCAACGTCGGACCATGCCGCGCGGCGCTGGTCGAGCAGCTGGCGGGTGATGTCCTCGAAGGTGATTACGTGGCCGTTGCGGTCTGCCGTGACCTTGACGGCCAGTGTCAGCAGGTCCCCGCCCTTGGCATAGTGAACAACGCCGCTGCGCTCGCCACCGGCGACGAACTGGGCCAGCTGCGGCGCGATATCGGCCAGCGGTGCGCCGATGGGATTGGGGACGTTTTCATCCGCCCGCGCTGGCTGCAGCAAGGTCTGGGCCGAGCTGTTCATCAGGCGGATCGCGCCTTCGCGGTCGATCGAGACGATGCCCGCCGTGATCGATTCCAGCACCGCTTCGATGAACGCGCGGCGCACTTCGAGCTGGGCATTGGCGCTGACGAGGGCCTGGGTCTGCGCCTCCAGCTGCGCAGTCATGCGGTTGAACGCGCGGGCGAGCAGGCCGACCTCGTCGGTACCGTTGCCAGGCTGTACGCGCATCTCGAAATTGCCGCTGCCGACATTGCGCGCGGCCGAGACGAGTTCGATCAGCGGGGCCACCTGCCGATCGGCAAAGCGCAGCGCGACCCATACGGCGAGCGCAACGAGCGCAAGGCTGATCACCAGCAGCGCGATGTTGAACCGCAACTGCAGCGCGCGGGCGCGGCGGGAGAGGAAATCGTAGGCCTTGAGCACGCTTTGCGCACGCTGCCACTGGTTGAGCGCCAGCTGATCGGAATTGCGAGCGACATAGAGGTAGATGCCGCGCGTCCGGTCGACCGGGGTCACCGCCTCGATCCGGGCGGCCGAAGCGGTGACGACGACGGGTTCGCCCCCATCGATCCGCGCGAGTTCCGCAGGCGTGATCCGCTCGCGCTGCTCACTGCGCGCCGGATCGACAATGGCAGCGGTGCGCAGGGTGCCGTCAGGGCCCTTCTCGATGATCGCGGATTCGTTGAGCCTGCGGTTGATGACCTGCCACGAATAGCCCTCGGCGAACTCCTGGCTGGTGATCGCTGCCTGCCCCAGATAATCGCGCAGGTCCCCCGCCATCGCGACGCTTTCGTTGCCGACATCGCGCAGCTTGTCCGCATAGTAGCCCCGCGCGAGGCTGTTGGCATTTTCGAGCATGCCGCGCGAGTTGTCGGAGAACCAGAACTCGACCCCTGACTGGAACAGCAGCGAGGCAAAGACCACCACGAGCAGTGTGGGGATCGCGGCGATGAGCGAGAAGAGCCAGACGAGCCGCACGTGCAGCCGCCCGCTGCTTCCCAGCACGCTGCGCGCTGCGCGGCGCAGCGCGAGCCGGCGGCCGATGAGCACGATCAGTGCCATCGCGGGCACAAGAGTACCGATCAGCAGGCTGGCGGTGAGCCGCGAGGGCAGCAGTTGGTTGGCGTTGCCGTTGGAGGAAAGCGCCATCCAGGTGACGGTGACCATCAGCGCCAGCGCCATGGTCGCGGTCATTTCCAGCAGCAGGAAAACGTTGGCGCGGCGCATCATCACCAGAAGGCGGCGATACCACCTCGGTGAGCGCCGCATGCCGCCTTTGCCGTTCTGAATCATCGTTGCGGATGTACAACACTGCTGTTGCACCATTGCAAGCCGAATCGACGAAACTACCTGTAATCGCGGCAAACGACATGTGGCCCCCGGGTGACGGGGTTCCAGAAGCCGTCAGCCGCGCGCGACCGCTTCCTCGGGATCGATCGACAGTTCGGACAGGCGCTTGCGCAACGTGTTGCGGTTTATCCCGAGCAGGCGCGCAGCGCGCAGCTGGTTGCCGCCAGTAGCCGCTAGCGCATGCAGGAACAGCGGGCGCTCGAACGCAGCAAGGGCGGCACTGTAGAGTTCGCCCTCGCCCGGCTCTTCCTGCACGAGCCAGTTGGCCAGCGCTTCGGCGAAATCGGCGGCGACGGCAGATGCGGCAGGGCCGGGTTGCGGCTGCGCGCGGTCCTGCGCCAGCAGCGGCTCGATGGTCGCCGCATCGATCACTTCGTCGCGGGCGAGCAGCGCAAGGCGATAGACGAAATTGCGCAGTTCGCGCACGTTGCCGCGCCAGGGCTGGCGTGCCAGCAGCGCGGCTCCGGCTGCGGTCAACTGGCGGCGGGGCAGCCCCTCCCCCGCAGCGCGGACGAGGAAGTGGCGGGCCAGCGCTTCGATGTCATCGGCCCGCTCCCGCAAGGGCGGCAGCGAAATCGGCACGACAGCGAGCCGGTAGTAGAGATCCTCGCGGAACATGCCGGCGGCGATCATCGGCTCGAGATCGCGGTTGGTTGCCGCGACGATGCGGCAATCGAGCGTGATTTCCTCGGTCCCGCCGACACGGCGGATGCGGCCCGATTGCAACGCGCGCAGCAGCCGGGTCTGCGCCTCCAGCGGCATGTCGCCAATCTCGTCGAGGAAGAGCGTGCCGCCGCGCGCCTGCTCGAACTTGCCGATGCGGCGGGTGACGGCACCCGTGAAGGCGCCCTTCTCGTGGCCGAAAAGCTCGCTTTCGATGAGGTCGCTGGGAATGGCGGCGGTGTTGACGGCCACGAAGGGACCCGCGCTACGCTTGCCTAGCTGGTGGATCGCCTCGGCCACCAGTTCCTTGCCGGTGCCGGATTCGCCAAGGATCAGCACGGTCAGATCATTGCGCAGCACGCGCGTGATCATCCGGTAGACCGTCTGCATCGCAAGGCTGCGGCCGACGAGCGGCAGGCCGGGGGCAACGTCTTCCGCCACGTCATCGAGGCTGGCACTCTCGCTGGCGCCAATCGCCTGCCGCACGGTGCGGACCAGTTCATCGAGATCGAAAGGCTTGGGAAAGTACTCGAAAGCGCCGGTATCGCTTGCGCGCACGGCGGTATCGAGCGTGTTCTGCGCCGAGAGAATGATCACCGGCATGTGCGGGGCAGCCTCGCGCACGCGGCCCAGCGTTTCCATGCCGTCGCCGTCGGTCAGCACTACGTCGGTGAGCATCAGGCCGTACTGTCGCTCCGCCAGCAGCCCATCACGATCAGCAATCGAAGCGCAGCGCCAGACATCGTATCCCTCGGCCTCGAGCGCGGCGGTGATGACGAGCGCGATGGAGGCGTCATCTTCGACAAGAAGGATGCGGCTCTTCATGGCTTGGCGCTTCCAGCAACGGGCAGGTGCAAGCGAAAGTGCGTCCATCCGCGCAGATCGTCGCGGTCGTGCGTCACGCGTCCGTTCATCTCGCGCACCAGCTTCTGGACGAGCGCGAGACCCAGGCCCTGCCCGTTCTTCTTGCCCGTCACGAAGGGATCGAAGATGTGATCGCGCAGCGCCGGATCGATGCCGGGGCCATTGTCGCTGACGCGCAGCTCGATCGGTAGGCGCAGCGGCTTGCCCCCGGGGCCGGCATGGAGCTGGATGCCGCTGGCGAAGCGCGTGCGCACGGCAATGCGCGGCTCGCGTGCGGTTTCGCAAGCTTCCCGCGCATTGGTGAAGAGGTTGAGGAGGACCTGCACCAGCGCATCGGGATTGGCCATGACCGGCGGGAGTGAGGGATCGAACTCCTCCTCGACCACGAACCCGCCATGCCCGGCGGCCACCACGGCCTGTGCGCGGCGCACCGCTTCGTGGAGATTGCAGGCCGTTCCCGGCTCGCGGCCCCGGCGGGAGAGCGATTGCATCTGGTCGACGAGCTTGGCGATGCGGTCGACTTCGCCGGTTATCAGCTCGGTCAGCGCGCGGTCGGTTTCGCCCAGCTTGCGGCCAAGCAACTGCGCGGCGCCGCGGATACCGGCGAGCGGGTTCTTGATTTCGTGGGCGAGCACCTCGGGCGCGCGCAGCGGCGTGCCCTCACCCGCCCCGGCACCGCCGCCGTCGCCGGAAAGCGCCTCTACGCCGACACCTTCGCTGAGTGCGAGAAGCTGCCAGCCCGGGCAATAGGCTACCGGCGATGTCATGACGTCGATCCGGCGCGCGGGTGCACCGAGGATGCGGACGAGCGAATCGCGTGCCAGAAGCTGGGCCTCACCCTCGGCGAGGCGGCGCAGGATGAGCGGCTCCTCGAAGGCGAAGACATCCTCAACAACCTTGCCGAAGAGCCTGCGGGCGCCCTGCCCTGCCAGCTGTTCGGCGGCGGGGTTGGCGGCGGCGATGGTCAGATCGGGCGCAAGCGTGAACACCGCCAGCGGTAGGCTGGCAACGATGCGCTTGGCGTCGGGCCGCGAGCTGTCGCCGACCTTGCGCCAGTCGGCCGGACCGCTCATGCCGCCGCGCGGTTTGCGGGGGCAGCCATGGCGCGGCCGTAGAATTCAGCCAGTGCGGCGAGCACGGCCTTGGGATCGTCGATGAAGTTCACGCGGTTGCGGAACTCGGCCGACCCGGGAAGGCCCTTGGTGTACCAGCCGAGGTGCTTGCGCGCCATGTTTACGCCTGTCACCGTGCCATAGTGCTCGAGCATGGTGTGGTAATGCTCTGTGATCAGGGCATATTGTTCGGCGATGGTCGGATCAGCGCGATATTCGCCGGTATCCAGCCAGTGCATGACCTGGCCGAGCAGCCACGGGCGGCCATAGGCGCCGCGCCCGATCATCAGGCCGTCTGCGCCGCTCTGCTCGATGGCCTGCGCGGCATCCTCGATCCCGCAGATATCGCCGTTGACGATCACGGGGATCGAGACGGCGTCCTTCACGCGGCGCACGAAGCGCCAGTCGGCTGAACCCTTGTACATCTGGTTGCGGGTGCGTCCGTGGACGGTGATCATCTGAGCGCCAAGGTCTTGCGCAATGCGCGCAAGCTCGGGGGCATTGAGGCTGTCATGGCACCAGCCCATGCGCATCTTGACCGTGACCGGAACCTTGACCGCCTTGACCGTCGCTTCGATCAGCGCGGTGGCGAGCGGGATGTCGCGCATCAGCGCCGAACCGCAATCGCCGCTGACGATCTTGCGCACCGGGCAGCCCATGTTGATATCGATGATCGCCGCGCCCTTGGCTTCGGAAATCCGCGCCGCTTCGGCCATTTGCGCAGGCTCGTTGCCCATGAGCTGCATCGAGACAGGCTCTTCGGTCGGGTGCCAAGCGGCCTTCTGGATCGACTGGCGCGTCTCGCGGATCGCGGCAGGGCTGGCGATCATTTCGGTCACGTTGAGGCCCGAGCCGAAGCGGCGGACCATGGTGCGGAACGGCAGATCCGAAACGCCCGTCATCGGCGCGAGCACGACAGGCTGCGCGATGCGCACGGGGCCGACCATGATCGGCTTGAGCTCGGGCGGGGCGGGAAGTTCACTCATCGGGGTCTGCCTAAAAAAGAGGCATGCGCTTAGTCGATTGCGCGGTTTGCGGCAAGGACTGTAAGGGGCGGTGCATGAACGCGCCGTCCCCCGCATCCGTCGCCGCTGTTGTCGTCGCTGCCGGCCAAGGCCTGCGCGCGGGCGGAACGGTGCCGAAGCAGTTTGCGCTGTGGCGCGGAAAGCCGTTGGTGCGGCATTCGGTCGAAGCGCTCGCCAAGGCGGGGGTTTCGCCCATCGTGGCGGTGATCCCCGCGAACTGGGAAGACACCGCAGTGGAAGCGCTCGCCGGGGTGCCGGGCGTTCGTTTCGTCCACGGTGCGGCGAGCCGGCAGGGATCGGTGCGCGCGGGGCTGGAGGCGCTGGCAGGCGATGCGCCCGGCCATGTGCTGATCCACGATGCGGCGCGGCCTGATCTCTCGGAGGCGGTGATTGCGGCGCTTGTGGCGGCACTCGAAGGCCAGCCCGGCGCCATTCCGGTGCTGCCGGTGGTGGACAGCGTGGTACGCGGGGCAGACGGTTTGCGCGGGGCCTTTGTCGAGCGCGATGGTCTGTACCGCGTGCAGACCCCGCAGGCCTTCCGCTTCGATGCGATCCTTGCCGCGCACCGGGCGTGGGACGGCGCTGCGGATGCAGGTGATGATGCCGCCGTTGCCGAAGCGGCGGGGCTGGTGGTCGCACTCGTTCCGGGTGACGAGCGGCTCAAGAAAGTGACCTTTGCGGAAGATCTGAAGGATGACGGCATGACACACCCCGCCGTGCGCACCGGCATGGGCTACGACGTTCACCGCCTTGCCGAAGGCGAGGAACTTTGGCTCTGCGGCGTGAAAATCGAGCATTCCAAGGGCCTTGCGGGGCACTCTGATGCTGATGTTGCGATCCACGCGTTGGTCGATGCACTGCTCGGCGCGGTGGCGGCGGGCGATATCGGTGATCACTTCCCGCCTTCGGATCCGCAGTGGCGGGGGGCCTCGTCCGACCGGTTCCTTGCCCATGCGGGAACACTGGTGGCCGGGGCGGGTTATGCCATCGGCAACGTTGATGTCACGATCATCTGCGAGGCTCCGCGCATCGGTCCGCACAAGGCGGCCATGCGGGCACGGCTCGCTTCGATTCTGGCGATTGACATAGCTGCGGTGAGCGTCAAGGCGACGACCACCGAGCGGCTCGGCTTCACCGGTCGCGGCGAAGGGATTGCGGCGCAGGCGGTGGCCACTGTCATCGCGCGCGGCTGAAGGAGTTGCGGTTGATGTCGCTGATAGGGAACCTGGTCTGGGGCGCGGCGCTCGTCTCGCTGGGCGCGGCCGAAGTGGCGGCTGCGCAGGAACCGGCCTGCCTCAGTGAGCGCGAGGTGACGAGCCTTGTGACCTATGCGCTGCCGGTGGTGATGAATTCCACGATGAAGGCCTGCCGTCCGCAGCTCTCGCCGCAGGGCTATTTCGCGACACAGGGCACCTCGCTGGTGCAGCGCTATGCGGTGCGCAAGAGCGCGGCCTGGCCGGAAGCGCGCGCGGCGCTGGTCAAGCTCGGCGGCAATGACGACAAGCTCAAGGATATCGTCTCGAACCTTTCGGACGAGGCGCTGCAGCCTTTCGCGGAAGGCATGGTCTCGGCCGTGGTGACCAAGGGAATCAAGCCGGGCCAATGCAAGGCGATCGAGCGCGCGACGCGGCTGCTATCGCCCCTGCCCCCCGAAAACACGGCGGAGCTGGTGACGTTCATCCTCGTTCTCTCGGACAAGCCGCAAGTGCGCGGCGCGGTGGGCGCGGCGAAGAAGTCCGACCTGCCGATCTGCCCGGCGGCCTGACCATGGACACGCTTCTCCCCCTTGAACTGACCACGCTCGCCGCGCGGGTGATTGCCGAAAACAAGGCTGCCGGCCGGATGGTCGCCGTGGCCGAAAGCTGCACCGGCGGGCTTGTCGCGGCGGCGCTTACCGAGATTGCCGGCTCGTCCGCAGTGGTCGACCGGGGTTTCGTGACCTATTCGAACGAGGCCAAGCACGAGATGCTCGGCGTCTCGACCGACCTCATCGACACGTTCGGCGCGGTTTCGGTAGCGGTCGCCTGGTCGATGGCGCAGGGCGCACTCAAGCATTCGCGCGCGGCAGTGGCCGTGGCGATCACCGGGATCGCCGGGCCAGACGGCGGAACCGAGCAGAAGCCGGTCGGCACGGTGGTCTTCGCCAAGGCCGAGCGCGGCGAGGACCCTGAGGCGGTGGTGGCTGAACAGAAAGTGTTCGAAACCGCCAAGACCCGTGCCGATGTGCGCCTTCAGGCGGCGCTGGTCGCGCTCGAGCTTCTGCTACCGTAGACCTTTTCCGCACGCGTTTCGAACGCGGCGACCATCTTGCGGAACGCGCGGTCGAGATACTGGCCGGCGAGCGCTTCGAGAATCGCACTGCGGAAAGTGAAATCGACGTTGAAATCGATCACGCAGCCGCCCCCTTCGTCCGCGCGGAACTCCCAGGTGTTCGAGAGACGCTTCAAGGGCCCATCGAGATACTCGACCGCGATACGGTTCGGGCGCTCCTTGATCACGCGCGAGGTGAACTTTTCGCGCAGTGCACTGAAGCCGACCATCATGTCCGCCACCATCTCGGTCTCGCTATCGGACTTGATGCGCGTGGCAACGACCCAGGGCAGGAACTCCGGGTAGCGCTTCACATCGGCGACGAGATCGAACATCTCCTCGGCCGACCAGGCAAGCCGCCGCTGCTGGTTGATCACCGGCATGGGATCAGCCCCTCGCGGCGGCCTTGGCGAGCTGTGCTTCGCGGGCGGCGCGCATTTCGGCGAAGTCCTCGCCCGCGTGGTAGCTGGAACGGGTCAGGGGGCTTGCCGCGACTTGCAGGAAGCCCTTGGCACGGGCAATCGCGCCATAGGCGGCGAAGGCTTGCGGCGTCACGAAATCGATCACCGGCGCGTGCTTGGGCGTGGGCTGGAGGTACTGGCCCATGGTGAGGAAATCGATCCCGGCGGAGCGCATGTCATCCATCACCTGATGCACCTCAAGCCGCTGTTCGCCAAGTCCGAGCATGACGCCCGACTTGGTGAACACGCGCGGATCGTGGTGCTTGACCTCTTCGAGCAGGCGCAGCGAGGCGTAGTAGCGCGCGCCGGGGCGGATCGTGGGATAGAGGCGCGGCACGGTTTCGAGGTTGTGGTTATAAACGTCGGGCCCCGCGGCCATGATCGCTTCGACCGCCGCGCGCATCTTGCCACGAAAATCAGGGGTGAGAATCTCGATCGTGGTGTTCGGCGTTGCGGCGCGCAGGGCCTGAATGACCTTCACGAACTGGCCCGCGCCGCCATCGGGCAGGTCGTCACGGTCAACCGAGGTCACCACGATATGCTCAAGGCCGAGCTTGGCGGCGGCTTCCGCGACATGGCCCGGCTCGCTCGCGTCGACCTTGCGCGGCATGCCGGTCTTGACGTTGCAGAACGCGCAGGCGCGCGTGCAGACATCGCCGAGGATCATCACCGTCGCGTGCTTCTTGGTCCAGCACTCGCCGATGTTCGGGCAGGCCGCCTCTTCGCACACGGTGTTGAGCCCGAGACTGCGCATGAGGCCGCGCGTTTCCTCGTAACCCTTGCTGGTCGGTGCCTTGACCCGGATCCAATCGGGCTTGCGGGGGCGCGCAGGTCGATCTGGCGCGGCAATCGGGGACTGATCGTTCATGGCGGTTCAGATAGGCGCATGAAGCATGACTTGAAAGATGCATTCGTAGGCGGCAACAGGTCCAATATGGCCAAACCCTTCTCTCCCGAGCTTGATCATCTGATCGAAGGCTATCGCCGCTTCCGCACGACTGGCTGGACCCCGCGCCTTGAGCGCTGGCACCAGCTGCGCGAAGGGCAGGAACCGCCGGTGATGGTTATTGCCTGTTCGGACAGCCGGGTGGACCCGGCGCAGATCTTCGATACCGACCCCGGCGAGATGTTCGTGGTGCGCAATGTCGCCGCACTGGTGCCGCCATTCGAGACGTCACCCGGCTACCACGGCGTATCCGCCGCGCTCGAATTTGCGGTGCAGGTGCTGAAGGTGCGCAAGATCGTCGTGCTCGGCCACGGCATGTGCGGCGGCTGCCGCGCAGCGCTCACGCAGGAGCTGGAAGGCACCGAGCCGGGCGAAGGCGGTTTCATCAACGACTGGATCGGCCTGCTGAGGCCCGCACGCGATGCGGTGATCCACGCCCATGGCACCAGCGGCCGCCCGGCGGAGCGCGCGATGGAGCAGGCGGGCGTCAAGGTCAGCCTTGCCAATCTGCGGACCTTCCCTTGCGTGCGCCGCAAGGAAGCCGCCGGGGAACTGCGCCTGCGCGGGGCGTTCTTCGCGATTTCCGACGGAGTGCTTCACGTACTCGACGAGGATTCGGGCGAGTTCCTCGAAGCGAAGTGAGCGGCGCCCTCGCCACAAAAAAGGGCGGCCTTTGCGGGGCCGCCCTTTTCCGTTGGATTTGACCGCCTCAGCCGATCAGGGCTTCGACTTCTGGTCTGCGAGAACCGAGAACAGCCGTGCGAGCGGGGCGCGCACGCCGCCGACCTTGGCAAAGCTGGCCTTCGCCGCATCGAACTTGTCCTGATCGAGCTGTGCGATGCCGAGGCGAGTCTCTGCGCGGTCCATGTCGAAGGCTCCGCCCTTGGTGAGCGCGAGCTGATAGAGCTCCTCTGCCTTGGCGGGGTTGTCATATGACAGGTAGGCATCGGCCGTGGCGACCGCGAGCTTGCCATCGGCGGCAGCGCGGGCGTCCTTTTCGAGACCGACGAGCGAAGCCTTGTCCGCCGCGATGCGGCCCTTGGCCTGCGAGAGCGAGTCGCTGACGAACACGTCGCTGACATCGAGCGCCTTCTTCGAAAGGCCGAGTTCGATGACTTTCACCGTTTCACCGGGCAGACGGCGCGGGTCGGCCGCCTGGACGTATTCGATGAATTCACGCGCGACGAACTGCTTGTCGTTGTCGAGCGCGCCGCTGCGGAGGAACAGGCGGCCCAGATCGAGCGATTCTTCCTTGCCGAAGCCGCCGAATTCGCGCGCAAGCTGGCCAGCGCCGAGCCAGTTGAGCGATGTGGGCTGCGCGGCGACTTCAAGCGTCGACCACTCGATCGCCTGCGGCCCGAGCTTCGCCTTGTAGGCGATGATCTTGGCGCGCGTGTACCAGTTGTCCGGCACGGTGCCGTTCGCCGCCTTGCGCGCATCGTACGCCATCTTGAGCGCTGCGATGCCTTCGGCAGGCTTGCCCAGCTGCGTGTAGGAATCGGCGAGCATCTCGGCTGCCGCGTCTTCCGAAACGTTGCCCTGGATTGCCTTGGTCAGCGGCTCGATCGCGCCCTGATAGTCCTTCGATGCATAGGCGAAGTTGCCCAGATAGAAGTTGAAGGTCGGGATCTTGTCAGCTTCCAGCAGGCCGCTGTCGATCATGTTCTTGACGCCGCGCGAACGCATCGCCGTATCCTCGAGGAAACCGCCGAGCTGCACCGCGAACTGGCCGGCGGCAAGCTTGTCCTGGCCCGTCTTGGCGGCTGCTTCGGCCTTGGCGACCGCTTCCGCGGCACCACCGAGCGTCGCCTTGATCTGCGCATCGGGCGTGCCCTTGGCCTTGGCGGCCTGCGCATCCTGCACCAGCTTCTGCACCGGGCCGGCTACGGCGATGAATTCCTTGGAATAAGTGCCACCCTTGGGGGCTTCCTTTTCCTTCGCGATGGCAGGCGCAGCGCCGAGCAGGACGCCGCCTGCAGCCATAACCGCCATGGGGCCGGTCGAAAGCGCTACTGCCAGCGCAGCGCGAGCCGCCACGAATTTCATTGCATTACCCCGCATCACTTCATCTCCTCCTGGCCCACGACGGCAGACCGGACCGGTCCCCTGATCGTTCGTGCCCCGGGCCGTATCCCAAAACATCGGCAGAATGGGCATGTCTCTCACTCCGTCCGCGCGAACCTCTGGCGCGAAATCGCCGCCTTGGCAACGCCTTGCTGCAATGGAACCCACCGGGTGAACCCGGATTGAATACCAATTCGTCTCATTGTTCAGGAATAGCGCGGACAGGTGCTCGCATATGTGGATAAGGCGGCCTGAACCGGGCCGTTTTCTGGTGTTTGGCGGGGCTTTGGCCTAGTGCCAACGACATCCCTGAACAGAAGCGAAAAAGCCCAACGTGAGCGATGACACTGGCCTGATCGACCCGCCCGCCCCGCTGCCGGACCACGAGTTCCAGCGGATCGACATCGTCGATGAAATGAAGACGAGCTACCTAGATTACGCGATGAGCGTGATCGTGAGCCGCGCGTTGCCCGATGTGCGCGATGGCCTGAAGCCCGTCCACCGCCGCATCCTGTGGACGAGCCACGAGAACGGGTTCACCTCGACCAAGGCCTATCGCAAGTCCGCGCGTATCGTCGGCGATTGCATGGGCAAGTACCACCCGCATGGCGACAGCGCGATCTACGACGCGCTCGCGCGCATGACGCAGGACTGGTCGATGCGCCTGCCGCTGATCGACGGTCAGGGCAACTTCGGCTCGATGGATCCCGATCCGCCGGCCTCGATGCGCTACACCGAGGCGCGGCTCGCCAAGGTGGCCGATGCGCTGATGGCGGATATCGACAAGGATACGGTCGATTTCCAGCCCAACTACGATGGTTCGGAGAACGAGCCGCAGGTGCTGCCGGCGCGGTTCCCCAACCTGCTGGTCAACGGCGCGGGCGGCATCGCGGTCGGCATGGCGACCAATATTCCGCCGCACAACCTTGGCGAAGTGATCAATGGCTGCCTCGCCTATATGGCGAACCCGGCGATCACCATCGACGAACTGATCCAGATCATTCCGGCGCCCGATTTCCCGACTGCGCCGCTGATCCTGGGCACGAGTGGTGCGCGCAAGGCCTATCACGAAGGGCGCGGCTCGATCGTGATGCGCGCGCGGCACGAGATCGAGGACACCAAGGGCGGACGGGGCGAAGGACGCAAGTCGATCGTGCTCACCTCGATCCCTTATCAGGTGGGCAAGAACGGCCTGGTCGAGAAGATCGCCGAAGCCGCCAAGGACAAGCGGATCGAGGGCATCTCGGACATCCGCGACGAATCGAACCGCGAAGGCGTGCGCGTGGTCATCGACCTCAAGCGCGATGCAACGCCCGAAGTCGTGCTCAACCAGCTTTGGCGCAACACGCCCGCGCAATCGAACTTCCCGGCAAACATGCTGGCGATTCGCGGTGGACGGCCTGAAATCCTCACGCTGCGCGACATTATCGAGGCCTTCGTCCAGTTCCGCGAGGAGGTGATCCAGCGCCGCACCAAGTTCGAGCTGAACAAGGCGCGCGACCGGGCCCATATCCTGCTCGGCCTCGTCGTCGCGGTCTCGAACCTCGATGAAGTTGTGCGGATCATCCGCGCCTCGGCCAATCCGGCGCTGGCGCGCGAGACGCTGATGGCGCGCGAATGGCCGATCGGAGAGATCGCGCCCTATATCCGCCTGGTCGAGGCGATCGAAGATGAAGCGCTGGAAGGCGAAGGCGGGAGCTACCGCCTGAGCGAAACACAGGTCCGCGCGATCCTCGATCTGCGGCTCCACCGCCTCACCGCGCTGGGCCGCGACGAGATCGGCGCCGAGCTCGAAGTGCTCTCGAAGGCGATTGCCGAGTACCTCGCGATCCTTGCAGACCGCGAGAAGCTCTATGCCGTGATGCGCGAGGAACTCGTCGCGGTGCGCGATGCCTACGCGACGCCGCGCCGCTGCCAGATCACCGCGCCCGCCGACGGGATCGAGGACGAGGACCTGATCGAGCGCGAGGACATGGTCGTCACGATCACCCTCGACGGCTACATCAAGCGCACTCCGCTCTCCACCTTCCGCGCGCAGAACCGGGGCGGCAAGGGCCGCAGCGGCATGGCGACCAAGGAAGAGGATGCGGTGGCGACGATGTTCGTCACCTCGACCCACACGCCGGTGCTGTTCTTCTCGACCGCGGGCAAGGTCTATCGCCTCAAGGTCTGGCGCCTGCCCGAAGGTGGGCCGACGACGCGCGGGCGGCCGATGGTCAATCTGCTCCCCGCGCTGGACGCAGGCGAGACGATTGCGACCGTCCTGCCGCTGCCCGAGGACGAGGCGGAATGGGGCAAACTCTCGGTCGTGTTCGCGACAGCAAAGGGCAATGTGCGCCGCAATGCCATGGATGCCTTCGCCAACATCCCCTCGAACGGCAAGTTCGCGATGCGCTTCGAGGAAGGCGACGACGACCGGCTGATTGGCGTCGCGCTGCTCGAAGCAAGCGACGACGTGCTGCTGGCGACGCGCAGCGGCAAGGCCATCCGCTTTGCGGGCGACGAAGTGCGCGAGTTCACGAGCCGCACGTCTACCGGTGTGCGCGGCATGACGCTCAAGGGCGATGACGAGGTGATCTCGCTTTCGATCCTGCACCGCGTGGGCACGAGCGCCGAGGAGCGCGAGGAATACGTCCGCTTTGCCCCGTGGAAGGGTGAGAAGGAGGGCGAGCCTTCGCTGACGGCCGAGCGCATGGCCGAATTGCAGGCGCGCGAGCAGTTCATCCTGACGGTTTGCGCCAATGGCTACGGCAAGCTCTCCTCGGCCTACGAGTACCGGCGGACGGGCCGCGGCGGCCAGGGCATCACCAATATCGACAACATCGCGCGCAACGGGCCGGTCGTGGCGAGCTTCCCGGCGAGCCAGGCGGACCAGCTCATGCTGGTGACCGATCAGGCCAAGCTGATCCGGCTGCCGCTGGATACGCTCCGCGTGATCGGGCGCGGCTCGGCGGGTGTGCGGCTGTTCAATGTTTCGGGCGGCGAAAGCGTGGTCAGCGCAGTGCGGTTGGCTGAGGAAGAGGGCGAAGCCGAGGCTGAGCCTGAGGCCGAAGCATGAGCGAGCTGCCGCAAGTTGCCTTCAAGGTTCTGACCGCGGCGCAGATGGAGCTGCTGGAACATGACGGCGTGTTTGCAGGCGCTCCGATCGATCTGGCGGATGGCTACATCCACCTTTCAACCGCAGATCAGGTGACCGAGACGGTGGACAAGCACTTTGCCGGGCAGACGGACTTGCATATCGCGGCGGTCGATCTGGCGGTTCTGGGCGATGCGGTGAAGTGGGAGCCCTCGCGCGGGGGGCAGCTGTTTCCGCACATCTACGCGGCGCTCTCGCTCAATGCCGTGTTGGCCTATGGGCCGCTGGAGCGCGATGCCGACGGGGCGGTGCGGCTGCCGGTGGCGGGTTAGGGAAGAGCCCTCACCCCAATCTTCGTCATTCCCGCGAAGGCGGGAAATCAAGGATACGAACGCAGCATATGCCGCTCTTGATTCCCGCCTGCGCGTGAATGACGAAGCTAGAGCGCGGTGAAATCGCCCTGTGCGCGCAGCGCGCCGATTACGCCCACGGTGATGAGGAACTGCCCGAAATAGTAAAGCGGCCAGACCAGCAGGTGCGGCACGGCGCTTTCTGCCAGTGGGCCCATGCGCGCAAAGATCAGCAAATCCGACAGCGCGAACATCGCAGCGCCCAGCGCGACGCGCAGGCGCGGAAAGTCGCTGGCGAAAGCGGCAGCTGTCATGCCGCCGAGGCCCAGGGCGTAGAACGCGACTTCCGGGCGGCCCGTCAGTGCAAGGCTGGCAACGGGAATGGCGAGAAGCACGGTGGCTGCCACGACCTTGTCGCCCTGCCTCATGCTGCGGCGATGCTTGAGGTACAGCGTGATCGCGGCCATGTGGCCCAGCAGGAACGCCAGAGCGCCACCGGTGAAGCTCACTTCCAGCACCATGTCGCCCAACGCACCGAGGGCCATGACGAGCGCGATGCGGTGCGCGTCCGGAACCGGGTGATGGCGCCACGCGTATACGGCGAGCAGGCTGACGCCCGCACCCTTCCACAGGATCAGGTAGAGGCCGGGAATCCAGCTTCCTGCCACGAACCAGTAGCTGATGCCCGCGATCACGCTGGCGAGCAGCCAGGGCCGTTGTTCGATCAAGGCGCGCTGCGGCATGGTCCCCCTTCCCTTCCGGGCTCCTCCCTAGGGCTTGCCGCGCGGGGGACGCAATGCCAATGCGCGTGTCATGACGCATCAGGTTCACATCATCGGCGGCGGCATGGCCGGAAGCGAAGCCGCGTGGCAGCTCGCGCGGCGGGGCATCCGCGTGCGGCTCTCGGAGATGCGCGGCGGCGGCGATACGACGGCGGCGCACAATTCCGATGGGCTGGCGGAGCTGGTCTGCTCCAATTCGTTCCGTTCGGACGATGACGAGAAAAACGCGGTCGGCCTGCTGCACTACGAGATGCGGCAATGTGACAGCCTGCTGATGGCGGCAGCGGCCAAGGCGCGGGTGCCGGCAGGCTCGGCGCTGGCGGTGGACCGCGAAGTGTTCTCGGCGGAAGTCGAGGCCATGCTGCGCGCGCAACCGACATTGGAGATCGTGCGCGAGCGGGTCGATGTACTACCTTCGGACGGCCTCACCATCGTGGCGACGGGGCCGCTGACGGCCCCTGCCCTCGCCTCCAGCATTGGCGCGGCTACCGGCGCGGAGAGCCTTGCCTTCTTCGATGCGATTGCACCGATCGTCTACCGCGAGTCGATCAATATGGACGTCGCGTGGATGGCCTCGCGCTGGGACAAGGGCGCGGAAGCCAGCCTTGCGATGGGCGGCGATGGGCGGGACTACATCAATTGCCCGATGACCCGGCCCCAGTACGAGGCGTTTCGCGAGGAATTGCTCGCTGGCGAGAAGACCGAGTTCAAGGAATGGGAGGCCAATACCCCCTATTTCGACGGCTGCATGCCCATTGAGGTCATGGCCGCGCGCGGGGTGGAAACATTGCGCTTCGGGCCGATGAAGCCGGTGGGGCTCGATAATCCGCACTGGGCGACGGCAGAGCATCCCAGCGGGCGTTGGCCTTATGCCGTGGTACAGCTCCGGCAGGACAACAAGCTCGGCACCCTGTGGAACATGGTGGGCTTCCAGACGAAGCTCAAGCATGCCGAACAAGTGCGCGTGTTCCGCACGATCCCGGGGCTGGAGCAGGCCGAGTTTGCTCGGCTCGGCGGACTGCACCGCAATACCTTCCTCAATTCGCCGACTTTGCTCGACCGCCAGTTGCGGCTGAAATCGGCAGCCCATATTCGCTTTGCCGGGCAGATCACCGGGTGCGAGGGCTATGTCGAGAGCGGCGCCGTGGGTCTGCTGGCAGGGCTGATGACGGCGGCCGAGATTGCCGGACGAGAGTGGACTGCCCCGCCGCGCACCTCGGCGCTGGGCGCGCTGCTTTCCCATATCACCGGCGATGCCGAGGCCGAGACGTATCAGCCGATGAACGTGAACTTCGGGCTGTTTCCACCGCCGGATCCCGAAACGAAGAAGAAGCAGCGCAAGGAAGCCTATACCGCGCGGGCGAAGGCCGATCTGGCAGGGTGGGTGCCCAAGGAGGTTTAGAAGGGTTTCGCGCAGGGACGCGGAGGAAAAAGAGGGCGCAAAGACGTTGTGCCAGACAAGATGACATCACTCGGTATCGTCGGCCCGGACTTGATCCGGGCCGTGGCTTTCTCTTTGGCGCCGCGCCAGAAGAACTGCCCAACCCTGTGTCAAGCACGGGGTGACGGAAAGTGATAAGCGTAAGGTCATTTGTGCCTGGTACTGTTTGGAATTCCGCGAACGCGGCCGCTTTCCTGCCTGCTTGTCTTTCTCTCTGCGATCTCTGCTTCCTCTGCGTCTCTGCGCGAAACCCCTTCTTTTTCAGCACTTGCAGGCGGGCTTCTTCGGTTTCTTCGGCTTGGTCGTCGCGAATTCCTCGCGGCTGAGGCTACCATCCCCGTTCTTGTCCGCACCCTTGAAGCGGTTGTCGGTGGCGACTGACCATTCGTCGAAGGTCAACAGGTTGTTGCCATCGACATCGAGCTTTCGGAAATCCTTGATTCGTGGACTGACCATTTCGGTGCGGGTGATCTTGCCGTCGCGGTTCTTGTCGAGCCGGTCGAAGCGCTTCGCCTCGCGGCTTTGCTCGCTGGCTTCGGGGAGGCCGGGACCGACCGCATCGCCTGCATCGGAATCGGGAAGTTCCTCATCCGCCGCAGCGGCGGAGGCGAGCGCGAGGTGGCTGGGGGCGGCGGGCGGCGTAACAGCGGCGCGGCCCTGCCACCAGAAAAGGCCCGAGGCCACGAGCAACAGCGGGCCAAGCGCGCCTATGAGCATTCGGTTCATGCCGGGCCCTCCCAAGGAACAGAGCCCAGGATAGGCGGCATGACGCGCCAGCGGCAGAGGCAAGCCCTGCCATTTTGGTTAGAGTTTCAGCGCCCGAATAAACCGAGACGGAGGATCGCGAGGAAATCGCGCAAGGGGCCACCGGGGCGCCCCGTCGCTTCGCGCAGGGCCATGCCGCGCAGAATCACCAGCGGGCGCAGTGGCCCGGGCAGGATCGGCGCGGACGTGCTTTCCGGTTCAAGGCCCAGCCATTCGGCAGCGGCGCGGCGGACCGCATCGTCCGGACGCACGCCGCTTAGCCGCGCGAGTGCGCAAACCGCCTCGATCCGCGCCTTGCCGAGCTCCGCGCCGCCATCTTCGCCGACGATCCGGGCTTCCCAGCCATCGACGAGCGCGCGGAGCGCCGGGCGCTCGCTGTCCCACGCGTGGAGGAGTGCCAGCAGCGGTTCGCCCAGCGGCCACGCATTGGCCGGCTGCTCGAACCGGTCACGCCACCAGGCCAGGCGCAGCTGGATCATCAGCGGATCACGGCCTTCCCGCGCGGCATCGGCAAGCCGCCAGTCGAGCAGGAGAAAGCCTTCCCACAGCGCCTGAAGGCGGCGCGGCGCGTAGAGCACCGCGAGCCGCTCAGGAGGGCTGAGCTCGATCTCGGCCCCACCGCTTGGACTGCGAGCAGGCTCCATCAGATCAGCGGTAGCAGACCTTCTTGACCGCCGCGATCACCCGCGCGGTATCGACCAGCGCAAGCTTTTCGAGGTTGGCGGCGTAAGGCAGCGGCACGTCTTCGTTGCAGACGCGCAGGACCGGAGCGTCGAGGTGGTCAAAGCCCTCTTCCATCACGATGCTGATGATTTCCGAAGCAATCGAGCAAACCGGGAAGCCTTCCTCGACCACGACCATGCGGTTGGTGCGCGCCAGGCTTTCGAGCACGGCCGCCTTGTCGAGCGGGCGCAGCGTCCGCAAATCGAGCACTTCGGCCTCGATGCCTTCGGCGGCGAGCTTCTCGGCAGCGTCGAGCGCAAGGGCAACGCCGATCGAGTAGGTCACGATGGTGACATCGCGGCCCGCGCGCATGGTGCGCGCCTTGCCGATGGGGACGGTGTAATCATCCAGCTGCGGCACATCGAAAGCGCGGCCATAGACCAGCTCGTTTTCGAGGAAGACGACCGGATCGGGGCTGCGGATGGCGGACTTGAGCAGGCCCTTGGCATCCGCCGCGTCATAGGGCGCGATGACGATCAGGCCGGGGACCGAGGCGTACCACGGCGCATAGTTCTGGCTGTGCTGCGCGCCGACGCGGGCAGCGGCGCCGTTGGGGCCGCGGAACACGATGGGGCAGCGCATCTGGCCGCCGGACATGTAGTTGGTCTTGGCTGCCGAATTGATGATGTGATCGATCGCCTGCATGGCGAAGTTGAACGTCATGAATTCGATGATCGGGCGCAGACCGCCCATGGCAGCGCCCGTGCCGATACCGGCAAAGCCATACTCGGTGATCGGCGTATCGATCACGCGGCGGGGGCCGAATTCCTCGAGCAGGCCCTGCGTGACCTTGTAGGCGCCCTGGTATTCGGCGACTTCCTCGCCCATCACGAAGACGCGGTCGTCGGCGCGCATTTCCTCGGCCATCGCATCGCGCAAGGCTTCGCGGACTGTGGTTGAGGTCATGGCGGTCCCGGCGGGGACTGCGGCGACGGGAGCCGGAGCAGCGACTCGCGCTGGCGGCGGCGGCGGTGCGGCCACGACCGGCGCAGGGGCCGGAGCCGGGGCTGGCGCCGAAGCGGGTGCGGGCGCAGCCGGTTCGTCATCGCCGGTAATCGTGGCAATCACGGTGCCGACCTTCACGCCTTCGGTGCCTTCGGCCACCATGAGCGCGCCGATCACGCCTTCATCGACCGCTTCGAATTCCATCGTCGCCTTGTCGGTCTCAATCTCGGCGAGAATGTCGCCGGACTTCACCGTGTCACCGGGCTTTACCAGCCATTTGGCGAGGGTGCCTTCCTCCATCGTCGGGGAAAGCGCGGGCATCTTGAGATCAATCGCCATGTCAGTAGGTCCCCACCAGCACGTCGGTATAGAGTTCGGCGGGCGCCGGTTCGGGCGAGCTTTCGGCAAAATCGGCAGCTTCGGCGACGATCTGGCGGATCTTCTTGTCGATGGCCTTGATCGCGTCCTCGGTCACGCCGCGGCGCAGCAAGTCCTGCTTGGCGCCCTCGATCGGATCGTGGTGGTCGCGCATCTCCTGCACTTCCTCGCGGCTGCGGTACTTCGCCGGGTCCGACATCGAGTGACCGCGATAGCGATAGGTGTTGAGCTCCATCAGCACCGGCCCATTGCCACCACGGACATATTCGAGCGCAACTTCGGCAGCGGCGCGCACTTCGAGCACGTCCATGCCGTTGACGTCCATGCCGGGGATGCGGAAACCGGTGCCGCGGCGGTGGAAGTGCGTTTCAGCCGAGCCGCGCTTGACCGCGGTGCCCATGGCATAGCCGTTGTTTTCAACGACGAAGACGATGGGAAACTGCCACAGGGCGGCCATGTTGAAGGTTTCGTAGACCTGGCCCTGGTTGGCCGCGCCATCGCCGAAATAGGCCATGCAGACGCCGCCATCGCCGCGATACTTGTGCGCAAAGGCAAGGCCCGCGCCGAGCGGCACCTGCGCGCCGACGATGCCATGTCCGCCGTAGAACTTGTGGTCGGTCGAGAACATGTGCATCGAGCCGCCCTTGCCCCGGCTGATGCCCGCGCCGCGCCCGGTAAGTTCGGCCATGATCACCTTGGGATCGATGCCGTAGGCCAGCATGTGGCCGTGATCGCGGTAGCCGGTGATAACGCTGTCGTGGCCCTCTTTCAGCGCCGACTGCAGGCCGACGGCCACCGCTTCCTGCCCGATATAGAGGTGGCAGAAGCCGCCGATGAGGCCGAGGCCATAGAGTTGGCCGGCCTTTTCCTCGAAGCGGCGAATCAGCACCATCTGTTCGTAGAAGTGGAGCAGTTCCTCATCGCTCGCGTCGAAGCGCTTGTTGTTGGCGTGGGCCTGCTGGAGGCTGCGCAGCGCGAAGGTGGCTTCATCTTCGGGCGCAATGGCCGGAGGGACTGGGCTTGCCGCAGCGAGAGCGGCTTTGGGCGCAGCCGGCGACTTTGTCGCTTTGGTTACGCGCGGCTTGGCGGACTGGGCCAATGCGGTGGTTCCTTGTCTGGCAGCCTGGGGAGGGCACATGTCATGGCAGCAGCCCGTCCAAGGGGAGCGCCACAAGCGCCGCTATAGGACCAAGTGCCTGAAATCCGCAACGGGCAAGGCTTGGCGCCGCCGCTTTCGTATACCTATTCGAGCGGTATTCCGACGCAGCCCCGCGCACGGCATGGTTGCTGCAAAGCCGCGCGAAATCCAGCGATTTAGGGAAATGGTGCACCCGGAGCGATTCGAACGCCCGACCCTCAGATTCGTAGTCTGATGCTCTATCCAGCTGAGCTACGGGTGCGTGGAAGCGCGCCTCTATAGCCGCCTCCCGGGCTTGGCAACCCCTAATGACGGTTTTTTAGGTGGCGCTGCAATGCGGCAGCCAGCGGCACGTCGAGCGGCGGCATGGAAAGTGCAGATATCGCCTCGGCATTCAGCCATTGCAGCTCGGCACCCGCCTCGGGCACAGGCACGCCTTCCCAGCATCGGCAGGTGTAAAGCAGGAGCACCAGCGGCCGGGTGCCCTCCTGTTCGGAATTCGCGGCGAACGTCAGCGGCGCCAGATCGGCGACATCGATAGTGATCGACAATTCCTCCGCGATCTCCCGCACGAGGGCGGAGGCAGGCCCCTCACCCGGCTCCACCTTGCCACCGGGAAACTCCCACAAGCCGCCATGTGCGCGGCCTTCGGGCCGCCGCTGCATCAGCACCCGGTCCGCGCCATCAAGCAGGGCCAGAGCAACGACGATCAACAATGTCGGGTTCGCTGCCAAGGCCGGGGATTCCATTTATGCTTTGTTAGCCTTGCCTCCCCTAGAATATACCTAGACGCGGACAGGGGTAACCGATTGATGTTGGACTTTGTCCGTAAGCCACTGGTGGACAACACGGGTGCCACTGCCGTCGAGTATGGCCTGCTCATCGGTGTGATCGCAATGACGATGTTTTTCGGCATGAGCGCCTTCGTGAATTCGCTTTTCACGATGTACAACACGATCGACGCCAATCTCACCAAAGCCAAGAAATAGCCCCGCTTGCGCCGCACATCGCTGCGCATCTGGACCACCTTTCCGGACACGCCGCAGATCGCAGCGGGATTGTTCCCAGCAATAGCTAAGGCGTCTTTACGTTTTGTCAGGGAATGCCGGATATTTTGACACCTGCAATTTCGTGCGGCCGGGGGGTCGTAAGAGCGAAAGAGCACGTCGGCAGCGCAAGTTGCCAGGTGGAGGACCATTCGCATGACACTTTTCAAGAAGCTTATTCAAGATGAAGAAGCTGCCACAGCCATCGAATATGGCCTGATTGCTGCGCTGATCGCGGTTGCCGCGATCACGGCCATGGGCGCTCTGGGCAACTCGCTCTCGAACACCTTCACGCAGGTTTCGACCAAGCTTAACAACGCGCAGGACGGCAAGGGTCCGTTCTAACCGCGCGCGGTTTTCGGATTTGGCAATGAAGTCGGGGGTGTGGTTATCCACGCCCCCTTCTTCGCTTGTCGGAGCGGGTTATCTTCCGTGTTGGGAATGCCGGATTACTTTACAGTGTATGCAGCGCATGGCGGGCCGCATGCGGGAGACGGCGCGCGTCCGCCGCAACCTGGCCAAGCAAAGGGTTTTCGGTCCCTTAAGCATTTGTCAGCACCTCCTCGGTAATCTTGCCTAGTCTGGTCATTAGCCGGTGGTCGGTGAAGCGGGTTCAGACGAACAGATTGTCGTACTGCCTGCTGGAGCACTTCTCGCCATGACCCTTTTCCGCAATCTCATGTCCGACCAGAGCGGCGCTACCGCCATCGAATATGGCCTGATTGCCGCGCTTGTCGCCACGGGGGCCGTGGTCGCCATGGGCGCACTAGGCAATTCGCTTTCGAACACTTTCACGCAGGTCTCGACCAAGCTGAACAATGCGCAGGACGGCAAGGGCCCGTTCTAAGCGCAGGCTTCCGCCTTCAAGATTGCAAAAGGGCGGGCGTGGCTGACCACGCCCGCCCTTTTGCGCGCGGGATCAATAGACGATCAGCTTGACCCGTGCTCCGGGGACAAGCGGGCTTGCCGCATCGAGCGCGTTGAGGACCAGAAACCGGTCCAGTTGCCGATCATCGTAGGCCATCCGGCGGGCCAGCGATTGCACCGTATCGCCCTTCTTCACGGTCACCACCGTGAGCCGCCGCGCGCGCACTGCGCCCGCCTCGCCAATGGTGATCCGCCGCATCGAGGAAAACATCGGGTCGAACGCGCCGGCCTGCCCGGCCGCGCTGATCGTGGTGAAGTGGAACGCCTGGCCCGGCCCCCATGCATAAGCGAACACAACGACGTCACGCGCGCCCTCGCCGGTGTTGACGCGGGTCATGCCATAGGCCGCCGGGATGCCGTTGACTGTGGTTGTGCGAACCTCGTCCGGCGCGATGCGCTGCTGGTCTGAAAGGCCCGCAAAGACCGCACGGACATAGGCATCGAGGTTGCCCGAGTAGGGCGCCGTGGACATCTCGCCCTTCCCCGATTGGCCGCTGATCGCAACCGAACGGGTGCCGTTGACGAGGTAGAAGCCCTGCGGCGCCTGGAAGCTCATGCGGAAACCGGGATGGAGGAACTTGCGCCCATCGACCACGCCCTGCTTGGGATCATCGCCATACGTGATGCCCTCGACGCGGGTGAGGAAGAGATCGCGATTGGTCGTGCCGCGCGCATTAGTCCCGGCCAGCGCCAGCGCTGCCTTGACGCGCGAGGCGGGATCGGGGTGGGTGCTCGCCCATTCCGGCACCTTGTCGGTGGTGCCGGTGAGCTGGGCATCGAGCGCCGTCTGCTGGGCGAGGCTGCGCAGCACCGAACTCATCGCGCGCGGATCATACCCGGCGCGTTTGAGGTAGGTGACGCCAAGTGCATCTGCCTCGCTTTCCTGCCCGCGCGAATAGCGCAGGGTGAGGAGCTGGCTGCCGGTGGAGAAAATCTTCTGCCCGAGCTGGCCGAGCGCCGAATTGCCCAGCACCGCGCCAGCAAGGACCGAGCCGAGCACCCCGAGGATGCTGTTGCGCGTCGCGGCACTTTCGCGCTTCTGCGAATGTCGGGCAGCGACATGGCCGACTTCGTGGCCGAGCACGCCGGCAAGCTCCGCCTCGTTGTTCATCAGTGCGACGAGCTGGCGCGTGACGTAGACGTAGCCGCCGGGGATGGCGAAGGCATTATTGACGGGCGAATTGAGCAGCGTGACGGTAAAATCGCTGCGCGCATTGCCGAGGCCGGACTGGAACGCGATCGTCTTGCCCACGCCTTCGACATAGGTCGCCTGCGGCCCCGTCAAGGCACCGCCGAATTCGGCGAGCAGCTGCGGATGGGCCTTGGCACCTTGCGTCTTGTCCGCCGCGCTGATCGTGGCGACAGTGCCTTGCGCGTCTGCACGCGAAATCGGCACGGCAGGCCCTGCGAGCACGAGGCCGCCAGCCCCGGCAGCCAGCAGGAACGCGCGAAACGGGCGAATGGTCATAGTCTCTCCCCTGTGCCTGCGGTGCGCGCGACCCAAGGCCCGGCACCATCAGTAGCATGACGCCAGTCTAGCCATGCCAATGGCGGCAAGACCAGAGGCATTTGCTTTGGGAAGGTTCGGCTGCCCTCAGGCGCCGATGAGCAGGAACCGCTCGGCGCGCAGGGCGCGCAGCGTATCGGCCGGTTTGCCCGCGAGCGCGGCAAGTTCATCGGCAATCGCCTTGCCGAGCGCGAGCGCGGCGGCGGTGCCATCGCGGTGCGCGCCGCCGACGGGCTCTGGCACGATCCGGTCGATCACGCCAAGTGCGAGGAGATCTTGCGCGGTTATCCGCATGGCCTCTGCGGCCTCGGGTGCCTTTTCGGCGGTGCGCCAGAGGATCGACGCGCAGCCTTCGGGCGAGATCACAGAATAGACCGCGTGTTCGAACATGAGCACGCGTTCTGCGCTGGCGAGCGCGACCGCGCCGCCCGAGCCGCCCTCACCCACGATCGCGGCAACCATCGGTACGCCCAGCGCAAGGCAGGCCTCGGTGCTGCGGGCGATGGCTTCGGCCTGACCGCGCTCTTCCGCCTCGACGCCCGGGAATGCGCCCGAAGTATCGACCAGCGTGACGACCGGGAGACCGTAGCGGCTCGCCATTTCCATCAGGCGCACCGCCTTGCGGTAGCCTTCGGGCTTGCCCATGCCAAAGTTGTGGCGGATGCGGCTCTGCGTATCGTGGCCCTTTTCGTGGCCAATCAGCATGACCGCGCGGCCTTCGAGCGTGGCGAAACCGCCGACGATGGCGTGATCCTCGCCAAACTTGCGGTCACCGCCCAAGGGCATGAAATCGGTGAAGGCCTTGCTCACGTAGTCACGGAAATGGGGCCGCGAGGGGTGGCGGGCGACCTGCGTCTTCTGCCACGGCGTCAGCGAGCGGTAGGTGCTGGCGAGCAGCTCGCCAGACTTGGCTTCGAGCCGGCGGATTTCGGACGCGATATCGAGCGCGCCGGTCTGCGCCGTTTCGCGCAGCTCGGCAATGCGCGCTTCGAGCGCGGCGATCGGCTTTTCGAATTCGAGATAGGAAATCATCCGCGCCGCGCTAAGGCTGGCTGGCCGCCGGGTCAACCTTTTGCGCCGGGTTTTGCGCCGCCGCACCCATTCCTGGGCCAAGCGGATGGCGGCTGTTGACCAGTGCGACGAGCCTTGCGGCATCGACATGGGTGTAGATCTGCGTCGTCGCGATATCGGCATGGCCGAGCAGGGTCTGCAGCACGCGCAGGTCCGCGCCGCCTTCAAGGAGATGCGTGGCGAAGGCGTGACGCAAGACATGCGGGCTGACCTTTTCCGGATCGAGCCCGGCCCTGAGCGCCAGATCGCGCAGGAGCTGGAACAGGCGCACCCGCGAGAGGTGGCCCCCACCTTGAACCTTGGCGCGCGGGCTGGGAAAGACCCAGCGCCCACCCTTTGGGCGCAGCGCCAGCCAGCGAGTGAGCGCGGCAGCCGCTCGCGCGCTGACCGGGACCATGCGCTGCTGGCCGCCCTTGCCGGTGATCATCAGGAACGGCGCGTCGCGTGGGACTGCGGCCAAAGGCAGCGAGACAAGTTCGGTGGCGCGCAGGCCCGAGCCATAGAGCAGTTCGAGGAGGGCAAGCATGCGGGCGCCCTCCCCGGCTTCCGCCTCGCTCTCCGCGAGGGTGAACAGCGCGGCGATCTCGCCGTGCCCGAGCAGACGCGGCAGCGGGCGGCGGATGCGGGGGCGCGGGAGCGCGGCGGAGGGATCATCACTGCGCAGGCCCTCGTCCGCAAGGAAGCCGTAGAACTGGCGCAGCGCCGAAGCTTTGCGTGCTAGGCTGGAGGGCGCGAGATCGCGCCAGGCTTCGGCAAGGCCGGCGATGGCCTCGCTGTCAGCGATCACGAGATCGCCGATCTCCTCGCGCGCCGCCCTCAGGTCCCGCCCATAGGCGGCGAGCGTGTTGGCGGCGGCGCCGCGTTCGGAGGCGAGCATCGCGAGGAAGGCCTCGATCGGATCGCGCGAGGGTTCCGCCGCCATCGCGCGTCAGACCCGCGCCACGGCCTCCGCCGCGATCATCCGCGCCTCACCCTCCAGCCCGGCGCGGCGCAGCGCGGCGACGATGTGGTAGAGATGCAGCGGGGTCATCTTGTCCCACCCGCTGCCCTGCATGCCGAATCCGGCGAGCAGGGCCACCAGCACGGGGTTTTCCGAGGCGGCGGCGGCATCGATTGCGCGGGTCCAGCGCGTCTCGCGCGCAAGGTCGAGCTTCAGATCATCGGCCACGCGGCGCGCGGTGGCGGGATCGACCCGGCCAAGGCCCATCAACCCGGCAAGCAGGAAGCGCGAGCGCAAGCCGCCGGTGCTGGTATCGCCCGATTGGAACGTACCCAGCGTATCGGCACCGATCGCGGCGGACTTGGCGGGCGCGGCCAGCGCGATGAGGCCCCAGGCCTCGCTGCCGACGGGGACCATGCTGGCCCAGCGCGCCGCATTGCGATCGAGCCCGGCGGTAAGCATCGAGGCGATGAGGCCCTTGGCATCACTGGAAAGATTGGCATCGGGCGTGATACGCGCGGCGGCATAGGCGGTGAGGACGAGGCGCGAATAGGCGCGGTCCGGATCGCTGGCATCGCCCCAGAGATTGCGGATGGCCGAGAGCCGGTCTGCCACGTCGGCTGCGAGATAGGCGCTGCGCAGCGTATCGGCGAGCGGCCCCCAGGTGCGGTCGGGCTCGTCCAGCGCGTGGATCTCGCTATAGAGATCGACCATGGCGGCGGACGACAGGATGCCGCGTTCGGCGGCGATATCGGCGGCTTCGGCGCGGGCGGTGAGCGGGAGCATCGGCGCGCGCACCGCAAGGACGGCATAGGCCGCGCCCGCCTGCTTGCGCAGCGCTTCGGGCGGTTCGAGGCCGGTGGCGAGCGCGAGGCCAGTGCGCCAGGGCGTGAGACTGTCCACCCCGGCCCATTCGATCTTCACCGCGCGGTGGCCCTGGCTGGCCGCGCCGGCAAACTTCTGGGTGAGCAGGATGTCGATCTTGGGCGCGGTGCCCTTGCGCATGGCGTTGTCGAGCACGGCAAGCGCAGGCGCGCCCTCTCCGCCGGTGAAGGCGGTGCAGATCGCGCGGGTCAGCGTCCAGTCCCAGCCCGGCCGGCCGGCGGCGGTGAGCGCGGTGATCGGGCAGAGGCCGACCGGATCGGCGGTAGCAAGGAAGCTCCCCATCGCCGCATCCTCGAGCGTGCGGGTGTAGAACCCGCTATCGACTTCCTGCACCATGGCGCGCGCGGCATCGGCTTCGCCCATGCGCAGCAGCACTTGCGCGCGCAGCGCCGCCCAGTCTGCACCGTTCATGCCGACGGGCGTATCGAGCCGGCTCGCGAGCGCGCGGCGGAGCATGATGTGGCCCCAGCGTGAGACGAGATCGCCGCGCATGCTCGTCAGCAGTCCGGCGACGAACGGGCCGTTCAGATAGTGGCTCGAGACGGCGGGGAAGCCGCCATCCGCCTGATCGAAGAAGCCCACGCGCGAAAGGCTGCGCTGCGCATGCGGGGGAATGTCCGCGCGCGGCTTGGCGCTGGCGACCAGTTGGTCGATCAAGGCCGGATCGATGTCGCCTATTCCATTGGCGGCAGCAACCGGCGCGGCGGCTGCCGGTGCGGGGTTGCCGGGGAGCGGCTGAACCGTCGGTACGGAAACGGCCTGAGCGGTGGGCGAAGATGCCGGGCGCTGCACGTTGACGACAGCCGGTGCGCCACTGCGCGTCGGTGTGGGAGCATTGGCAGCCGGGCGCGGCGGGGTCTGCGGTTTGCGCACTGGCGCGGCGGGCTTGTCATCGAATCCCGGCGGAAGCAGCGATTCCTGCGCGGTGACGGCTATTGCCGAAAGCGCGCCGATGGCCGCGCAGGTCAGGGCAACAAGGCGAACGCGGCGACGGCTCACGGAGCGGCCTGTGCGCTCGGCGCCGCAACGGGCGTCTCGATCCAGCGCGTCGGCTGCGTATCCCCCATGAACCATGCCAATGCCAATATCGCCACCACCATCAAGAGGCCGCACAATGCCAGAATTCGAGCCTTCACCAAACACGCTCCTGCGGCCGCTGACCTTGCCCGCCTTCGGGGCGTTGCCGCAGCTCTTGCACAACACCTGCTCAACCCTTGCACTCGCCCCTAGCGCAACTATAGGCGGCGCGGCAATGGAGCACGAAGACCCCGCCTTCTCAACCGCCGCGGTCCAGCGGCTGGCCGCCCGTATCGATCGGCCGATCGTGCTGGTCGGCATGATGGGCGTGGGCAAGACAACGGTGGGTCGCAGGCTTGCCGCGATGCTGGGCGTGCCCTTCTGCGATGCCGACGAGGAAATTGAGAAGGCGGCGCATATGTCGATCCCTGAGATTTTCGCGCAGTTCGGCGAACCCTATTTCCGCAGCGGAGAGCGCCGGGTGATCGCAAGGTTGGTGGGCGAGGACGGCGTGCCGGTGCGCCGCGTGCTGGCGACGGGCGGCGGCGCCTTTGTCGATCCCGAAACGCGCGCGCTGATCCTGCGGCGAGCGATTGCGGTCTGGCTCGACAGCGATCTCGATACGCTGGTCATGCGGGTGGGGCGCAAGGGCAACCGCCCGCTGCTGAAGAACGGCAATCCGCGCGAGATTCTGGCAAAGCTCAAGGCCGAGCGCGGCCCCACCTATGCCGAAGCGCCGATCCATGTGAAGAGCGGCAACCAGCCCCATCAGGCGACCGCGCTCACCATCCTGAAGGCAATCGACGCATGGCTGTGATACCCGTCAACATCGCCGGCGCGCCTTACGAGGTGCGGATCGAGACTGGGCTGCTGGCGGCTGCCGGCCAGCATTGCCGCCCGTTCATTCGCGGCGGCAAGGTGGCGGTGGTGACCGACGAGCGCGTGGCGGCCGCCTGGCGCGAGACGGTTGCGGGTTCGCTTCTGGCGGCAGGCATTGCGAGTGAATGGCTTGTGCTCCCCGCTGGCGAGACGACGAAGAGCTGGGAACACCTTGCCCGCACGGCTGACTGGCTGCTCGAGCAGGGCGTGGAGCGCAAGGACAGCGTGATCGCGCTGGGCGGCGGGGTTATCGGCGACCTGACGGGCTTTGCCGCCTCGATGGTCAAGCGCGGATGCGGGTTCATCCAGATGCCGACGACCCTGCTGGCGCAAGTCGATTCGAGCGTGGGCGGCAAGACCGCGATCAATACATCGGCGGGCAAGAACCTGGTCGGCGCGTTCCATCAGCCGGTGCTGGTGCTGGCCGATCCGCTGGCGCTCGATACACTGCCGCCGCGTGAGACGCGGGCGGGCTATGCCGAGGTGGTCAAGTACGGCCTGATCGACGATGCCGCGTTTTTCCACTGGTGCGAGGCTCATGGCCCTGCGCTGCTGGCGGGTGATGCCAAGGCGCGCGAGCATGCCATTGCCACGAGCGTGGCGGCAAAGGCGCGGATCGTGGCGGCGGATGAGAAGGAAACGCTGGGCGTCCGGGCGCTGCTCAATCTGGGGCATACCTTCGGACATGCGCTGGAAGCCGAAACGGGCTTTTCGGACCGGCTGCTCCACGGTGAGGGCGTGGCGCTCGGCATGGTGCTGGCGGCGCGCTACTCGGCGCGGATCGGGCTGATGGGCGGGCAGGATGCCGAGCGCGTCGCGGCCCATATCGGCGCGGCGGGGCTGCCAGCTTCGCTTGGGACGCTGGGCCTCAGCTGCGACGGCGCGCGGCTCAAGGCGCATATGCTGCACGACAAGAAGATGGACGCGGGCACCCTGCCCTTCCTGCTGATGCGCGGGATCGGACAGACGTTTCTGGCCAAGGACGTCGATCTGGCGGACGTCGCCGCGTTCCTCGATGCGGAACTCGCGCGGGGGTAGAGTTTCAACACCCCACAACCTCCGTTCGGCACGAACGGGACCGGCGGCAGATTACCTAGAAAAGCCGCGCGCCGTTGGGCACCTTGCCGTCCGGTGCGAAAAGCACAACGCGGCCTTCCCCGTCGGGAAAACCGACTGTCAGCACTTCGGACATCATCTTGCCGATCTGGCGCGGCGGGAAATTGACGACAGCCGCAACCTGCCGCCCGACCAGTTCCTCGGGCGAATAGAGCGCGGCGATCTGCGCGCTCGAACGCTTGACTCCGATGCCCTCCCCGAAGTCGATCGCCAGCTTGAGGCTGGGCTTGCGCGCTTCGGGGTAGGGCTCGGCACTCACGATCGTGCCCACGCGGATATCGACCTTGAGGAAATCGTCAAAGCCGATGAGGTCTGCCGCCGGGGCTGATGGATCGTGTTCGAGATGCATTATCGACCTTTGAATTCTGCTTTGCGCTTTTCGAGGAAGGCGCGGATGCCTTCCTTGGAATCTTCGCTGTCACCCGCCTTCCACTGGCCTTCCGCCTCGATCAGCAGTGCGGCGGGGAGATCGGTTTCAAGCGCGCGCGCCACATTCTGGCGCATCACGCCGAGGGCCACGGTCGGCCCGTTGGCGAGCCGGTCCGCCAGCGCCATGGCTTCGTCGTCCAGCGCGGCATCGTCGACCGCCTTGTAGATCATGCCCCATTCCTCGGCCTTTTCGGCGCCGACGCGTTCGCCGAGCATCATCATCTGCAGCGCTCGCGACTTGCCGATCAGGCGCGGCAGGACCCAGCTGGCACCGCCATCGGGCACGAGGCCGATGTTGACGAAAGCCTGGAGGAAATAGGCGCTTTTCGCCGCAAGCACGAAATCGCCCATCAGTGCGATCGAGCAGCCGACGCCGGCGGCGGGGCCGTTGACCGCGGTGACCAGCGGAACGCCGAGGCGCGAGAGCTTGGCGATCATCGGGTTGTAGTGCTCGGTCAGCGCCTTGTAGCTGCCCGCGCCGCCCGCAACGCTGCGCTTGCCGGTGGCGGCAAGATCGGCTCCGGAACAGAAGGCCCGGCCCTCGCCCGTGATAACAACCGCGCGCGCGCCTTCGAGATCATAGAGCGCGTCGCCGATTTCGACGGCCATGTTGGGCGGGCAGGCATTGAGCCGCTCGGGCCGGTTGAGCACGATGCGGCGGACAAGGCCGACATTTTCGACGCGGATCGTTTCGTAGGACATCGCTCTTTCCCTTAATCGTTCGGTTAAGAGAATGGCTAAGCCAGCCTTGCCAGCTTGGCAAGCGGGTTCAGCCTGTCCTCATAAAAGCGCCAAGGTTCACGAATGAGCCTGTGCAAAGGCCGCTGCCGCCCCGAACAGGCCCGGCTGCGGGTGTGTGATCAGCTTGACCGGCATGGCCGCCATCAAGCCCTCGAAGCGGCCCTTGGCGCTGAAGCGTTCGGCAAAACCGGAACGCACGAGCGTATCCTTGATCCTGAGTCCAAGCCCGCCCGCCATGACGAGCGCGCTGGCGCCGTGCGCGAGCGCGAGATCGCCCGCGACGCTGCCGAGCGAGAGGCAGAACCGGTCGACCGCAGCGGCGGCAAGGCTGTCATCGCCGCTGGTGCCCATCGCCCAGAGCTCCTTGTCGCTCAATGAGGTGATCGCCCGGCCCTCGATGCTGGCGAGCGTTTCGTAGATATCGACGATGCCGGGGCCTGCCACGACACGTTCGGCCGAGACGCGGCGGTGCCGCCCGCGCAGACGTGCAAGTATGGCGTCCTCGATCTTGTCGAGCGGGGCAAAGTCGATGTGGCCTCCCTCGGTGGGCTGGACATGGTAGGAGCCGCGCTGGCGCCAGAGCTGCGCGACGCCGAGCCCGGTTCCGGGGCCGACAATGCTGATCGTTCCTTCCTCCGGCAGCGGCACATCGGGGCCGCAAAGATGGATGAAATGGGCTTCATCCGCCTGCGCCACGGCATGCGCGACAGCTGCGAAGTCGTTAACGACGACAGAGTCCGGCGCGCCCAGCTTTTCGGGGATCAGCGCAGGACGGATGATCCAGGGGTTGTTGGTGAAGCGGATCAGTTCGCCCCCCACCGGCCCCGCGACCGCGATGGCCACGGCGGGCGGCAGGGTGCCGCCGGAGAGGCGCGCGAATTCTTCCCATGCGAGCTGGAAACTGGGGTGATCGGCAGTCTTCAGCGTGACCGCTTCACCCAGCGAGACGACACGCCCGGCCTCGACTTCGGCCATCGCAAAGCGGGCGTGCGTTCCGCCGATATCGACCGCGACCAGTTGCATGTCCCACTCCCCCTAGTGTGTGCGCTGCTCTGAGGCAGGCGCTTATCTATGCATCAAAGACCCGCGAGCGCCAGCATCGCCGAACCGCCGCGTTCAGCGGGATCGGCGAAGTGGCGCATCATGGCGAAAAGCTCGCGGCCGACGCCGATGGCTTCGTCCGGCGCCTCGGCGGGTGTGCGGGCGGCCCATTCGGCCTCGTCCACCAGGGCGACAAGTTCGCCGGACTCCGCGCAGACGCGTACCATGTCGCCATCTTTGAGAAGGGCAAGCGCACCGCCCTTCTTGGCTTCGGGCGAGACGTGGATGGCCGCCGGCACCTTGCCCGATGCGCCCGACATGCGGCCATCGGTAACGAGCGCGACGCGGAAACCGCGGTCCTGCAGCACGCCGAGCGAGGGGGTGAGCTTGTGCAGTTCGGGCATGCCGTTTGCGGCCGGACCCTGGAAGCGCACGACGACGATCACGTCACGCTCAAGTTCGCCCGCCTTGAAGGCCTTCAGCACATCGTTCTGATCGGAGAACACGCGGCACGGTGCCTCGATCGTCCAGCGGCTGCGATCGACCGCGCTGACCTTGATCGTGCCGCGGCCGAGATTGCCGTGAACGAGGCGGAGGCCGCCTTCGGGCTGGAACGGCTCCGCCACCGGGCGCAGCATCGCGGGATTGAGGCTTTCGCGCGGGGCAGGATTCCAGCGCAAAGTATCGCCATCGAGCACCGGCTGCTGCGCGCCTTCGAGCAACGAACTGCCATAGACGGTGCGGATATCGCCGTGGGCGAGACCAGCCTCGACCAGCTCGCGGATGACATAGGGCATGCCGCCTGCTTCGGCGAAACCGTTCACGTCGCCCGAACCGTTCGGATAGATGCTGGCGACGAGCGGGACAGCGCGGGAGAGTTCGTCCATGTCGTCCCAATCGATCTGCACCCCGGCGGCGCGGGCGATGGCGGGGAGATGGATGACGTGGTTGGTCGAGCCACCGGTAGCGAGCAGGCCGACGATGGCATTGACGATGGCCTTCTCATCGACGCAGTAGCCGAGCGGGCGATAGTCGTCGCCATCCCACGTGATCTCGCTGACACGGTGGACGGCGGCGCGGGTCAGTTCCTGACGGAGCTTGGTGCCGGGATTGACGAAACTGGCGCCGGGCATGTGGAGGCCCATCATTTCCATCATCATCTGGTTGGAATTGGCGGTGCCATAGAAGGTGCAAGTGCCGGCGCTGTGGTAGCTCGCGCTTTCGCTCTCGAGCAGCTCGTCGCGCGTCGCCTTCCCCTCGGCATAAAGCTGGCGGATGCGCTGCTTTTCCTTGTTGGCGAGGCCCGTCTGCATTTGGCCCGCAGGCACGAGGATTGTCGGCAGGTGGCCGAAGCGCAGCGAACCGATCAGGAGGCCCGGCACGATCTTGTCGCAGATGCCGAGCAGCAGCGCCGCCTCGTACATGCCGTGGCTGAGGCCGACTGCCGTGCCCATCGCGATGTTGTCACGGCTGAACAGCGAGAGTTCCATCGAGGCCTGACCTTGCGTCACGCCGTCACACATCGCGGGGACGCCGCCCGCAACCTGCGCAGTCGCGCCCACTTCGCGGGCGAAGATCTTGATCTGCTCCGGATAGCGGCCATAGGGTTGATGCGCCGAAAGCATGTCGTTGTAGGCGGTTATCACGCCGATATTGGTGCTCTTACCGGTCCGCAGCGCGATCTTGTCGTCACCGGCGGCGGCAAAGCCATGCGCGAGATTGCCGCAGGAAAGCACGTCGCGATTGACGCCGGCATCGCGGGCGCGGGCGATGAGATCGAGATAGGCGCTGCGGCTCTGCGCCGATCGGGCGATGATCCGGTCAGTGACTTTGGCGACAACAGGATTGAGGGGCATCATTCGCTCCAGTAGATCGTGACGGGCGGGCCAAAGCCGCGCAGGAAGTCTGAGACGGGATAGGCGTCGGAACCGGCGAGAACCTTCTCGATCAACGCCTTCTTCGACGCGCCGGTAACGACGAGGATGATCTCGCGAGCGGCCTTCAATGCGCGCTTGTTGAGCGTGAGCCGGTCGAACGGGGCTTCCGGCGGCAGCGGGATCGGGGTGGTGGCGATCACCGTCGGGCCGGGGCGGACGAGCGCGTGCATGTGCGGGAACAGCGAGGCGACATGGCCATCCTCGCCCATGCCGAGCCAGACGAGATCGAAGGGCTGAACCTGCACACCTTCTTCAAGACGCTCGAACACCGCGCCGGTTCCGGCGAGCGCAGCATGAAGCTTGCCGAAATTGCTCGCCGGATGATCATCGGGCACACGCCGATCATCGGTCAGCGCAATGGTCGCGCCGCTCCAGTCAAGCTCTTGCCCGGCGAGCAGCGCGAAGACCTTGAGCGGAGTGGAACCGCCGGTGAAGGCGAGCCGCTTGGGGCCGGGCTGCGCCAGCACGCGGGCGATATGCGCGGCGACTGCAGCGGCATCGCCGGGTTTGGCCCAGGTGACGTCAGTCATGCCAGCTGCGCCCGTCGCGCTCGGTCAGCGCGATGCCGGCATTCGGGCCCCAGCTGCCGGCGGCATAGGGCCGCACTTCCAGGCCCGTCTCGGCCCAGACGCGGCGGATCGCATCGACCCAGGTCCACTGCGCCTCGACCTCATCACGCCGCACGAACAGGGTCTGCTCGCCTTCGATGAGATCGAGCAGCAGGCGTTCGTAGGCGATGCGGCGGCGAGCCTTGGCAAAGGCGGTGGTGAGCGAGAGGTCGAGGTTCACTTCGCGCAGCACGATCCCGCCGCGATCGAGCCCGGGCTCCTTGGCCATGACCTGAAGGCGCACGTATTCCTCTGGCTGCAGGCGGATGACGAGGCGATTGGCACCCAGTTTGCCGCCGCGCCCCGAGAAGATGTTGTGCGGCACGCCCTTGAACTGGACGACAATCTCGCTGCGCCGCTCGGCCAGACGCTTGCCATGACGCAGGTAGAAGGGCACGCCCTGCCAGCGCCAGTTATCGACGTGCGCCTTGATCGCGACATAAGTCTCGGTGTCGGAAGGCTTGCCGAGATCCTCGAGGTAGCCAGTGACGGCACTGCCGCCGACCGCACCCGCGCCATATTGGCCGCGCACCATTTCCTCCGCCTTCACCGGGCGCAGCGCGCGCAGGACTTTGACCTTCTCGTCACGGATCGAGGTCGCATCGAACTCGACCGGGGGTTCCATGGCGGTGAGCGCGACGAGCTGCAGCATATGGTTCTGCACCATGTCGCGCAGCGCGCCGGTATCGTCGTAGAAGCCCTTGCGGCCTTCAAGGCCGACGGTTTCGCTCACCGTGATCTGGACATGGTCGATCCCGGCGCTGTTCCACAGCGGCTCGAACATCATGTTGGCAAAGCGCAGCGCAAGGAGGTTCTGGACCGTTTCCTTGCCGAGATAGTGGTCGATCCGGAAGATCTGCTTTTCCGAGAAACCCGCCGCGACCGCGTCGTTGATGCGGCGGCTGGAGGCCAGATCGTTGCCGAGCGGTTTTTCGAGGCCGATGCGCACGCCTTCGTGGGCGAGGCCGGCAAGGCGCAGACCCTCGATAGTCGGCTCGAACAGGGCGGGCGCGGTCGAGAGGAAGATCGAGAGGCCGCAGGAAGTGTCACCGAGCTTTTCGGCAAGCCCCGCAAAGCCTTCGGGCTTCGAGGCATCGAGCGTCTGGTACTCGAGCCGCTCGAGGAAGCTGGCCAACTTGCTGTCATCGCGGCGGTCGGCGGGGAGGAACTCCTCCAGCGCGGCGCGGGCCATTTCGCGAAATTCGCCGTCATCGTGGACCGAGCGCGCGGTGCCGACGATACGCAAGGTGGGATCGATCAGGCCGTCCTCGTGTAGCGCATAAAGCGAGGGCAGCAGCATGCGCCGCGAAAGATCACCGGTTGCGCCGAACAGGAGCAGGGCGGAACAGCTGGTGGCGGCCATGGGCGGCAAACTCCTCATCCGGGCCTTTTGGTGCGGGGCCCGCAAGGCTCCCCTAGACCCGAATGCCCGGGGCTTCAGCACGCATAAGTATGCGAGTTGGAATGGACAACCCTCAGCGCCGGAAGAGCCAAGCCAGTATCTCCGGCAGGCGCGCGGCCCAGGCGTTCTCCTCGTGCTCAGCGCCGGGGTACACCCGGCTCTCGAAATCAGTGCCGCGCTGCCAGCCCAGCTTCGCGAACTCGGCGTCGATGGGTTCCTGATAGGGCGCGTAGAAGGCATCGAGCGTGGCGGTGCCATGGTCCATCCAGATGCGCCGTCCAGCGGGCGCGCCTAGCGTGCGATCAAAGAAGCCGGTCCACAGGCCCAGCGTTTCGGGATTGAGGCCCTTCACTGTATCGGGGCCGATGGCGGGCCAGTGCGAACTGACGCAGGCGGCCTGCCCATAGACATCGGGGCGCGCGGCGATGGCATAGCAGCTCATCAGGCCGCCCATGCTGGAGCCGGCGATGGCGGTATCCTCGCGGCCTGGGCGAGTGCGGAAGGAGGCATCGACCCAGCCTTTCAGCGGCCCTGCCAACCACGCAAGATAGGCATCCGAGATCACCGGGCCGCCGGCCATCTCATCCATCTTCGCTTTCAGGGCCGGCGGAGCGGCATCATAGGCCGGGCGCGGCAGATACTGGCGAAAACGGTCCTTCCCGGGGGCCCAGATGCCGACGATGATGCGTTGCTCGATCCCATGCCCCATGACCGTGAGCATGGCTTTGTCCGCCGCCCAGATCTTGTTGAAGTTGGAGTTCTTGAGGTCGAACAGGTTGTGCCCGTCGTGCATGTAAAGGACGGGATAGCGTCTGGCCGAAGTGTCGTAGCCCGGCGGCAGCCAGATCGTGAGGCGTTGGGGCGGGAGGCCCGCCGCCTGCACTTCGGTATATTCGATGCGGCGCCCCGTATCCTCCTGCGCAGCGGCGAGGCTCGGCACAAGCAGCGCCACGAGCAAGAGGAGGAAGCGCCGCACCATCATTTGCCCGGATGCAGCCGGATCGCCGCGCCGCCGCCGGGGGCGAGCCAGAGCGGGAGCTTGTCGCCCTTCTTCACGGTGAGCGTCGCGTAGGCGATCTTGTGGCGGGCTTCGGTGGCGTAGGTCGCCCCTTCCCCATCCTTCCAGATGGTGGCGGTGTAGGTCTTGCCCGCGTCGAGGAAGTCCATCGACAGCGTGAGATCGCGCGCGGTCGCATCGTTGACGCCGCCGACATACCAATCCTCGCTATTGCGATCCTTGCGCGCGAAGATCGCGTAATCCCCCACTTCGCCCGCGATGAGGTGGCTTTCCGACCAGTCGGCCGGCACCTGCCGGATGAACTCCAGCTCCTTGGGATGCGCCGCGAGGCTTTCGATAAAGTCCGAGGCCATCTGGATCGGTGAATAGATCGCGAGGTAGAGCCCGAGCTGCTTGGCGAGCGTCGAGGCCAGCGGCACGTGGTTCGCGCCCTCAAGGCTGAGCATGCCGGGGGTGAAGTCCATCGGGCCCGAGAGCATACGGGTATAGACCAGCGTCGGCTCGTGGTCCGGCCCGTTGGCGAACTCGCCCCACGCGTTGTATTCCATCCCCCGCGCGCCTTCGCGGTCGATCCAGTTGGGGTAGGTGCGGCGAAGGCCCGTGTCCTTGACCGGTTCATGCGCGTCGATAGCAACCTGATACTTCGCAGCAGTCTCGACCACCTTCATGTGGTGCTGAACGTTGCGCTGGCCTTCGTGCCATTCCATGCGTGTCTCACCCGGGACATCGCCGGGGGCGACGATGCCGCCCGCATCCGCGACATAGCCAGTCTTGACCGAATGCATGCCAAGCGACTGGTAAAGCTTCATCGCCGGTTCGAGCTGCGCTTCGTAGTTGGCGATGTTGCCACCGGTCTCGTTGTGGCCGATCAGCTGAACCTTGTTCTTCGCGGCATAGGCAGTGACCGCCTTGAGATCGAAATCAGGCACCGCTTCGGTAAAGCTGAAGTCCTGCCCGTGGCCGAACCAGTCGCCGTTCCAGCCCTTGTCCCAGCCTTCGACGAGGAGGCCGCCGAACCCGTTTTTTGCGGCGAAATCGATATACTGCTTGGCGCGCTGCGTGGTGGCGCCGTGGCGCGGACCTTCGGCCCAGGTCCAGTCGCCGCGGATCATGCCCCACCAGATGCCGATGTACTTCATCGGCTTGAACCAGCTGACGTCACCGATCTTGTTGGGCTCGTTGAGATTGAGCTCGAGATCGTTCTCGACCAGCCCCGCCGCGCTGTCGGCAATGCGGATCGTGCGCCAGGGGGTGTTGAACGGCAGGTCGCGGATCACCGCCGAGCCGCGCGAGGAAGGGGCAAGCGTGCTGCGGAACAGTTGGCGTTCGGCGCGCTTGAAATACATCGCCGCGTAATCGACCAGCGCAGCCTCATGGAACGCGAGGTGCGTGCCATCATCGAGGCGCATGGTGATCGGGGTCTGCGCGGTCGCGACGGCATCGATCGGCGTGCGCTGGTAGATCTGTTCCTCGCGGTTCCATTCGAGACCCGCGACCCAGAACGCAGTGCCAGGCTGCGCGACATCGAATTCGGTCCATTCGTCACCGATCTTCAATGTTTTGAGGCCGGGTTGTTCGGGCAGTTCATAGCGGAAGCCGAAGCCGTTATCGAACAGGCGGAAACGCACGTTCATGCGGCGTCCGGCATAGTCCGTGTTCTGCTCGAAGCGGACGAGCACTTCGTTGTGATGATCGCGCACGAAGCGCCGCTCGCCCCAGGGCTGTTCCCAAGTGCTGTCCGCGCTCGCGGTTTCGGAACCGGTGATGCGGAAGCCGCGCACGAGATTGAGCCCATCGGTCAGCGTGAAGCCGAGCTTGGAGGCGCCGATCAGGAGCTTGCCCTTGCGCGAGAGCGAGTAGACCGGGCAGTCGCTGCCATCGGTGGTGACGGTGAGGACAAGGCTGCCATCGGGCGAGGCAGCGCTGACAACAGCCTTCTGCGGCGCGGTCTGCGCCTCTGCGGTGAGCGGGATCAGTGTGGCAGCGGCCAGTGCCGCAAGCGCGGCCTTGCGGGTCAGATCGAACATGGGTCTGGTCATTCCTCGATCAGCAGGGCGCCGAAAGGCGGCAGGGTGCCGGGGGCAGCGCCATTGACGGCGCTGAGAACACGGCCCGTCGGCGATGCGGCGGCAGGCCACGGCGCCGCGTGGTGCCCCATGTTGAACACGCCGAGCACGCGCGAAGCTCCTGCGCTGCGGCGGAAGGCCAGCACGTTGCCGGCGGCATGCAGCACGGTGAAATCGCCGGTGCGCAGCGCGGGGTTGGCCTTGCGCAGCGCGAGCAGCGCGCGCGTCAGATGCAGCAGCGAGGCGGGATCAGCCTCCTGCCTGTCAACCGCGCGGCCATGGTTGTCATCGCCCAGCGGCAGCCATGGCCGGCCGGTGGTGAAACCGCCCTGCTCGTCTTGTGCCTGCCATGGCAGCGGGGTGCGCGCGCCATCGCGCGAGAGGGTGAGCGGCCAGTTGGCAATCGCTTCGGGATCCTGAATCTGCTCGAAGGGAATTTCGACCTGCGTCAGGCCAAGTTCTTCGCCCTGATAAATGATGATGTTACCGCGCAGCGAAGCGAGCAGCATAGCCTTCATCCGCCCGAATGGCTCGACATCCTGGGCGGCGCACCAACGCGAAAGCGCGCGGGGGGCGTCGTGGTTCTCGAAGGCCCAACTCGGCCAGCCCTTGCCCGGCTCATCCGGCCATTTGGCCTGCGTTTCAGCGACAAGCTGCGGCGTAAGGCGGTCGGCGTAGAGGAAGTCGAAGCCATAGGCGCTGTTGAGGCGCTCCTCACCGGCGGTGAATTCCTGCATCTCGGTCTCGGCGAGATCGCCGCCGACTTCTGCCAGCGTAAAGACCGCGCCATAGCGATTGCACAGGCTGCGAAGGCGCTCGATGAAGCCGACAATGCCAGGGTGCGACTGGTTGTAGATCTTGAGCTGGTAATCGAAAGGCCGGGTGCGGCGGCGGCCGTCGTAGGGCGCGGGCGGATTGTTGCGCAGGCCCGGGTCGTGCATCAGGAAATTGAGCGCATCGATGCGAAAGCCGTCAACGCCGCGGTCGAGCCAGAACTGCATCACGCCCAGCAGCGCTTCCTGCACCGCCGGATTGTGCGCGTTGATCTGGGGCTGGCTGCTGAGGAAATTGTGCAGGTAATACTGGCAGCGGCGCGCATCCCACGTCCACGCCGGGCCGCCGAAGACCGACTGCCAGTTGCTGGGCGGCGAGCCGTCTTCCTGCGGATCGGCCCAGACGTACCAGTCGGCGCGGGGGTTGTCGCGGCTCTGCCGGCTTTCCTCGAACCACGGATGCTGGTCCGAGGTATGGGCATAGACCTGATCGATCGTGACCTTGAGGCCAAGCTCGTGCGCACGCGCGACCATCTTGTCGAAGTCCGCCAGCGTGCCGAAGATCGGATCGACGTCGCAATAGTCCGCCACGTCATAGCCGAAATCGCGCATCGGCGAGGTGAAGAAGGGCGAAACCCAGATCGCATCGACACCGAGCGCGGCGACATGATCGAGCCGCGCGGTGATGCCGGGCAGGTCGCCGATCCCGTCGCCGTTCGCATCGCAGAAGCTGCGCGGGTAGATCTGATAGATCGCCGCGCCCCGCCACCACGGGAGTTCTTGGGCGGCGGGAACAGGGTGGGCCTTGGCGGTCGCTTTGGTCATTTGGTAGTCTGGGTCCCTGGGGAGGAAGGGAGAAGGCGGCACACCGCGCTGCCGAACGCGGGGAGATCGAGCATCACGCTGCCCGGTGCGGCAACGCGCGAGGGGCATGCGCCGAAGAGCGTTTCAAGCGTATCGGCCGAGGCGCCGACCACGCTCGCCACATGGATCGGCGCATCGGAGGTGTTGAAGGCGATCAGATATTCCGCGCCGGTGTCCGGATCGAAGCGCGAGACGCTGAACAGGCCGGGCTTTTCCGCATAATCGCGCACGACCTGCCTTCCGCGTGCAAGCGCCGGGTGCGCGGCGCGCAGGGCGGCAAGATCGCGGATCAGGCGGTAGAACGGATGCGCGGGATCGAAATGGTCGGTATCTGCGGGGCGGGTCGCGTCAAGCACGGGATTGTCGAGGTAACTTGCCGTCCTGCTCGGGAACATGTCCTCGCGCGAATCCGTGTCGTTGCCGTCGCCGACAAAGCCCTGCTCGTCGCCGTAGTAGATCACCGGAGAGCCGCGCAGGGTGAGCAGCATGACATGGGCAAGGCGCACACGCGCTTCGAGTTCAGCCTCACCGATGCCGGGGCGATCGTGGCGGACAAGCGAGGCAAAGCGGCCCATATCGTGGTTGCCGAGGAAGGTCGGCATCGCAAGCGCGGCCTGCTCGCCGCCTTCGTAGAGCACGTCGCCATCGAACAGGTCAGCCAGCACGCTGGTGCCCTTGCCCTGCCCCAGCACCGCGCGGACCGAGGCCTGGAACGCGAAATCGAGCACGGCCGGATAGCCATCGCGCCGGGTGTACTGGGCGATGAAACCGTTGCTCGGCTCTTCCCGCGCGACTTCGCCGAAGATCGTGAAGTTCGGGATGCCCTTGGCTTTGGCAGCTTCAAGCATGGGCGGAATGAACGCCTGCCAGAAGCCGGGATCGACATGGCGCGCCGTGTCGATCCGGTAACCGTCGATGCCGAAATCCTCGATCCATTGCCGATAGATAGCGATCATGCCCTCGCGCACGCGCGGGTGTTCGGTGAACAGATCATCCAGACCGACGAAATCACCGAAACGGCTGCTTTCGCCGGTAAAGGTGGTGTTGCCGCGGTTGTGGTAGAACCGGGGATCGTTGAGCCACTCGGGCACTTTCACGTGCTCTTCGCCAGCGGGAACAAAGGGCGTGTAGGCAAAAGCCGGATCGGTGAGCTTCGCGAAATTGGCGGACGAGGAATCCTGATCGCCGGCAAAACCGGGATTGCTGGCCGGGCCGCTCGTGCCGCCGCGGCGCGAATAGGGATAGTCCGCGCGGGAGCGATAGGCATAGGGAACCGCTCCGCCCTGCTCGCGGTACTGGATCACGTCCGCCGTGTGGTTGGCGATGATGTCCATGTAGACCTTGAGCCCGCGCGCATGGGCGGCATCGACCAGCGCCTTGAAATCGGCATTCGCGCCGAAGTGCGGATCGATGCGGGTGAAATCGGTGATCCAGTAGCCGTGATAGCCCGCGCTTTCCTGGCCCGGCGCCCCCTGCACCGGCTTGTTCTTGAACACCGGACCGACCCAGACCGCCGTCGCACCGAGGCCCTTGATGTAATCGAGCCGCCCGATCAGCCCCTTGAGATCGCCACCGTGATAGAAGCTCTTGGAACCAGGATCGAACCCGCTCTTCAGCCGGTCGCCCTTGAGACCGCCGCGATCATTGGCAGGATCGCCATTCTCGAACCGGTCGGGCAGGAGGAAATAGATAACCTCGCCGGCTGCAGGACGCGCGCGGACGGCCTCGAGCGGCACATCGGCACGGGCCGGCACGCTCGCCAGTGCCAGCGCGACCAGCGCGGCGAGGCGCACCGAGCGCTTCATGCAGCCGCACCCAGATTGAGCGGCGGCGCGGCGCAGTGGCGCGCGATGAAATCGGCGTGGCTGGGGTAGCGCTCGACTTCGCGGGCGTAGAGCGCGTTCAGCGTTTCGAGGTAGGATTTGAGATCGGCTTCGTCGATTGTCTCGGCCAGCGCATGGCTGCGCTCAGGCAAGATCCCTTGCCCGGCCATGACCTGGAACCAGCCCACTTCACCGAACAGTTCGTCGCCATGGCGGAAGATATGCCCGTTGGCGCGGAACAGCTCGATCCGCTCGTCGAGGCTGTCGGGCAGCGCCATGTCGCGCACCGCCTGCCAGAACGGTTCGGGGCGCTGGTTCACATGATAGTGCAGCACGATGAAGTCGCGGATGCGCTCCATCTCGAACGTGAACTGGCGGTTGTACTCGTCGCGCGCGGCCTGGGTCTGGTCCTTGCCGGGCAGAAACTTGAGGATGCGCGAGATGGCCGACTGGATGAGATGGATGCTGGTCGATTCCAGCGGCTCGAGGAAGCCGCTGGAAAGGCCGACCGCGATCACGTTGCCGCGCCATGCCTCGGTGCGGCGGCCGGTGGTGAAGCGGATGGGACGTGGATCGGCAAGCGCGGGCGCATCGAGGTGGGCAAGCAGGCTTTCCGCCGCCTCGTCGTCCGAGGTGAAAGCGCTGCAATAGACGCGGCCATTGCCGGTGCGGTGCTGGAGCGGAATGCGCCATTGCCAACCTGCCGTGTGCGCGGTGGCGCGGGTATAGGGCGTGAAGTCTTCCACCCGCCCGCTCGGCACCGCGAGCGCGCGGTCGCAGGGCAGCCAGTTGGTCCAGTCGACATAACCCGCGCCCATGGTGCCGCCGATGAGGAGGCCGCGAAAACCGGTGCAATCGATGAAGAGGTCGCCGGCTATCTCCTCCCCCGAAGCGAGGACAAGCGACCCGATATCGCCGCCGAGCGGATCCTGCCGGACTTCGGAGATCCTGCCTTCGCGGCGGGTTACGCCGCGGCCTTCGGCGAACTTGCGCAGGAATGCGGCATAAAGCCCCGCATCGAAGTGGAATGCGTGGGGCATTTCGGGGATGTTGCGGCTGGTGAGCGGATTGCCGCGATGCATCCGGCCCGCGCGTGCGGCGACATCGTTGATCGCATAGTCACCCGCCGGTCCAGCAAAACCAAGCCGCCGCGCACGCGACCAGTAATGATGGAAGGCGCAAAGGCCGACATCGCGACCAACATCGCCAAAGGCGTGCATGTAGCGTTCGCCCGGCGCGCCCCAGCCCACGAATTCGATCGCCAGCTTGAAGGTCGCCTGCGTCGCGCGGATAAAGGCGTCCTCGTCGATGCCGAGCGCCTGGTTGAACATGCGGATCTGGGGGATCGTGGCTTCACCAACGCCGACAGTGCCGATCTCTTCGGATTCGACGAGCTTGACGGTGAAGCCGGTATCAAGGAAGTGCCCGAAGGCTGCTGCAACCATCCAACCGGCCGTGCCGCCGCCGGCCACGACGATGCGCACAGGACCGGAGTCACTCGCGCTGCCGCTGGTCTCAGTGCTGCTCATGGCAGGCTCCCTGTAGCCCGAATGACGGGGCGGTCCGGATGGTGAACGTGGGCGCCGGGCGGCCAGTGGCAGACATGGCAGGCACGGCGAACTCGGCGCGGCTGACCGGAACCCCGGCAGCCTGCCAACGTGTTCTCTTGGTTTCAGGCATCGGCGGAAGGTACCGGGCGGATGGACTTGCAGCAAGCCATCCGCCCGAACCCCGCATAGGTATTAGAACTTGTAGCTGACCGCCACGTAGAAGTCGCGGCCGTAGCGCTGATAGTCGATCACCTGGCGCGGATCGTTGTTCTGGTAGGTGATGAACGGACGATCGGTGAGGTTGCGCGCCTGGAACAGGATCGAGAGGCCTTCAAGCGCCGAACCGGGCTGGAAGTCATACCCGATCTGGGCGTCGAGGATGCCTTCCGCCTTCGCCGTGCGGTAGGTCGGGTTGGCCGAAAGACCGGCGACCTCGGCGAGGAACTTCGAGCGGTAGCGATACGAGGCACGCAGCTGGAGGCCGTGCTTTTCGTAGTAGAGCGAGGCGTTGCCCACCCAATCCGACAGGCCCGGCAGGGTGATCGCGTTCGTCGGATCGCTGTTCAGGCGGATCGTGCTGTCGGTGTACGAGCCACTGCCATAGAAGCCGAAGCCGTCAAGCGAAGGCGAAACCAGCGAGAACGGCAGCGAGAGCGTGAACTCCGCACCCTTGAGCGAACCACCGCCATCGTTCAGCGGCTGCGAGACGACACCGATCGTCGTCGCGAGCTGGCTGCGGATTTCCGCAGGAAGCGACGCCGCCACGCTGGCAAAGTCGAACGGCAGGTTGCGCTGCGGGTTCACGAAGTCCGTGAGCTTCTTGTAGTAACCCGCCAGCGAGACATAGCCGCCCTTGGGGAAGTAGTGTTCGACCGAGACGTCCACGTTGGCCGAACGATAGGGGCGCAGCCGCGCGTTGCCACCGTTCGACTGGAAGAACGGCCGGGTCGGATCATTTGAACCAAGGTTTTGGATGTTGAAGTTCAGCTCCTGGTTCACACGCTCCTGGTCAAGGCGCGGACGCACCATGCTGAGCGAGGCGGCCAGCTTTACGTAAGTCGCATTGGCAACTTCGAGCGAGAAGTTCGCGCTCGGCAGGACGCGCCAGAACTTGTCACCGCCAGTCGCGGGAACGACGAGAACGGTGCCGGTGGCAGAATCGAAGTTCGAGATCGAACCGGTCGAGCTCTGGTCTGTGTAGACCGCCTGCACACCGATCGAGCCCGTCAGCTTCTTGCCGCCAACATCGCCATCAAGCTTGATCATGCCATAAGCGGTCCACACCTTCTCGGTGACGGTGTTGTCGCGCACCAGCGAGACCGGGCGATTGTCGAAGACCGACGCCAGCGAGTTGTTGACGAGGTAGACGGGATCGAGCGCGAGCATCTGCGGCACACCGAGGTACGCCAGCGGCACGGTGCCGATGACGGCCTGATCGGGGATCGGCGCGAACTTCGTCGTACCGCTGTCCACCGAGCAGTTGCTGCCCGGGCCCTTGGGGCAGAGGAAGAACGAGGTGAACGCCGAGGTCTTCTTGCGGCGGCTGAAGTTGCCGCCGACCTGCCAGCCCGAGACCGGGCCAGCGCCTTCGATCGAACCATCGAGGTCCGCGCGCAGCGAGATCAGCTCGTCCTTGAACTTCGGACGGTTGAGGAAGCCGGCCTGCACGACGGCTTTGGTACCGTTGTAGCCCCAGCCACGCGGATCGGTCAGGCCGAAGATCGACTTGTCCGCGTAGTTGAGCGTCGGGACGATATCGAAAGTGCCGTTGGGATTGGCCGAGATCTTCAGCGTGTCCGAAGGACCGGTCGCGCCATAGCCGGTGCCGGTGTAGGTCTCGAGCAGGTCGTCGGTGCGCTTGGCCATGCTGTAGGCCGCGTCAACGTTCAGGTTGATCTTGTCGCTGAGCTTGATCTGGTTGTTCCAGCCCACCGAGAAGTTGTCGGCTTCGCGACGGTTGCGGTCGTTGCGCTGCACGGCGTGGACACCAGAGATCGTCGCTTCCGTGACAAAGCCGTTGTCAACCTTGTAACCCGGCGCGACCGTGGCGCCCGAACCCCAGTCCGGAGCGATGGGGAATTCGATGCCGCGCAGGATCTGGGTTTCCTTGAAGTGCGAATAGAGCACATCGAGGGTCGAATGGAAGTTGTCGTTCGGCTGATACTCGAGGGTTGCAACCGCACCGTAGCGCTGCAGCTTGTTCGACTGGACGTAGGGCTTTGCACCGCCAAGGAGGAGCGCACCGCCGGTCGAACCGCTGTTGGGGAAGCCCCACGCGTTGTAGCGCTCGTTCTGCGAAGGCGCGTCGGTCGCCGAAAGACCGATCGCGATACCGAAGGTGTCGTTGGCGAACTTGTCGACATAGGCCGCAGAGGCGCGGTAGCCATAGCGGCTGCCATCGGGGTTGAGCTTCTTTGCGCCGTTCATCTGCCCGCGCAGCTGCAGCGAGATGATGCGGTCCTTCTGCGCCAGGGGGCGCAGCATGCGCAGATCGACCGTACCGGCGATACCGGCAGCGACCAGCGACGGCGTCGGGGCCTTGTAGACGACGACGTTCTTGAAGAATTCGGCCGGGTACTGGTCGTACTCGACGCCGCGGTTGTCACCGACGGTGACCTGCTCGCGGCCGTTCAGCAGGGTGGTGCCGAAGTCCGGGCCAAGGCCGCGGATCGAGAGGCGCTGGTCGCGGCCTTCGAGGCGCTGCGAGGTGACGCCGGGCAGACGGGCGAGCGAGTCCGCGATCGACACGTCGGGCAGCTTGCCGATGTCTTCAGCCGAAAGCGCTTCGACGATGGTCGGCGCAACGCGCTTGATCGAGGCCGAAGCATTCAGCGAGGCGCGGTAGCCGGTGACGACGATGGCACCATCATCGGCAGCGGGCGCTTCGGCAGCGGCCTGCGGAGCGGCTTCCTGCGCGAAGGCAGGCGCGGCAAGAGCGGCAGCGGTCAGCGCGATCGCCGAACTGCCGAGCGTAAAAAGGGTGTGCTTAGCCATGGAAATCAGATCTCCCCCATGCGGCCAAATCGTGGCCTCGACGTTGTCGGAACGCGGTTTTTCCGCCTTCAGTACGCGATGCTGGGTAGAACCGGAGCGGTTCCGAACGAATATGGCATACGTATACCATCGGGATTCCGGGGGTTTAGCGCACTTCGGTGAGGCTGAATTGTCACGCTCTGCCCCTGCCGGATCGGCTGAAGGCACTGAGTCCACGGGGGCAATTGCATCCATGCATTTCCATGCGTAGGTTACGAGCATGCCGACCGTGCGGGAAAAACCGCGGCGGCGTGGAGGAGGTTGCACGCGATGGGCCGCAGGCCGTCCAACAAGCCGACCAGTTTCGACATCGCCTATCTGGCGGGGGTTTCGCAGCCGACGGTGAGCCGGGCGCTGCGCGGCAGCAAGTCGGTCAGCCTTGCCACGCGCCAGAAGATCGAGGCGATTGCCCGCCAGCTGGGCTATACGGTCGACAAGAACGCGTCCTCGCTGCGTTCGCAGCGGTCCAACACGCTGGCGCTGCTGTTCTTCGAGGATCCGACCCCGGACGAATCCGGCATCAATCCGTTCTTTCTGGCAATGCTGGGTTCGATCACGCGGCACTGCGCGGCGCGCGGGCTCGATCTCCTGATCTCGTTCCAGCGGCTCGATGATGACTGGCACAAGCGCTATCAGGACAGTCACCGCGCCGACGGGCTGATCCTGCTGGGCTATGGCGACTACACCCTCTACGAGAGCCGGCTGCGCCAATTGGTGCGCAGCGGCGCGCATTTCGTGCGCTGGGGCGCGGTGGAGCCCGACACCATCGGCGCGACGGTCGGCTCCGACAATTTCGGCGCGGGGCGGCTGGCGGGCGAGCATCTGCTGGCGCGCGGACGCCGGAAAATCGCGTTCCTGGGCCAGGCAGACAGTCACTATCCCGAGTTCAAGAACCGCTACGAGGGGCTTGTCCGGGCGGTCGAGACCGCGGGCCTTACGCATGATCCCGAGCTCGTGGTGCCGGCGATTTCCTCCGAGGAGCTGGGCTATCAGGCCGCCCGCAAGCTGCTCAAGAGCGGCAAACCCTTCGACGCCGTTTTTGCAGCAAGCGACCTGATCGCGATCGGGGCGATGCGGGCGCTGGCCGAGGCTGGCCTCAGCATTCCCGGCGATGTTGCGGTGGTCGGCTTCGACGACATCCCCGCAGCAAGCCTCACTTCGCCGCCATTGACGACGGTGATGCAGGACATGCGCCATGCCGGGGTTGCCCTGGTCGAGACAGTCATGGCGCAAGTCGAGGACAAGCCCCCGCCCTCGCCGTTCCTGCCGACCCGGCTCGTCGTGCGCGGCAGCACCGGCGGCTAGCGCATCGGTGCATGAAAATGCGCAGCATATGGATGACATTCGTATGCATTGCTGCCCGTGGGGGCGCGCTGCCCTAGGGTTGGCTCGCGAAAACAAAGCAAATGCCTGCGCACCACGGCGCATGGGGGAGCCGAAAACCGCGTGAAAACCCGCCCAAAACCGCAGCAGTCCTTCTGGGGACTGTGGAACGTGAGCTTCGGCTTCTTCGGCATCCAGCTCGCCTTCGGGCTGCAGAACGCCAACATCAGCCGCATTTTCCAGTCGCTCGGCAGCAGCGT
>NZ_JAIXPP010000037.1 GCF_027486195.1 Novosphingobium sp. | reverse complement strand
GACTGGTCCTGCAGATCGCATTCGCCGCCCTGATCGCAGATCGGGCAATCGAGCGGGTGGTTGATGAGGAGAAACTCCATCACCCCCTCGCGCGCCTTCTTGACCATCTCGCTATCGGTGCGGATTTCCTGGCCTTCAGAGGCCGGCAACGCACACGAAGCCTGCGGCTTGGGCGGCCCGGGCTTCACTTCGACCAGACACATGCGGCAGTTGCCGGCGATGGACAGCCGCTCGTGATAACAGAAGCGGGGGATTTCCTTGCCGGCGAGCTCGCACGCCTGCAGCACCGTCGCGCCTGCGGGGACTTCGAGCTCTACGCCGTCTACTTTGAGTTTAGGCATTGCGGAGCCCCCTCAGATTGTTCGAATTGAGCGGCCTGTTCATCACTTCTGACCCTGTTTCGAAAGCGGATCCGACACGCGGAGCCGATAAAGTACCTCGATCAAGGCGTTGCGCAGAATGTTCCTCGAGAAAGCCAAGGTCTGGCCCTTTGGAAGGCAAGCCGAAAGATTTGGAGCAAGCGTACCGAAAGCCGAGTTTTCCTGACCCGATCCGACCACGCTGATGGCAAGAGCGTGGACAACCACGGGATTTGCCCGCACTACACAGTCAGAAAATTGACGCAAACCAATAGCTTGCAGGTCTTTTTCCTGAGTGCCGTCCGAACCGGCTGTGTAATCGAGTGAGGCACGGTCAGCAACGCTGTCTACAGATTTGAACGCAAATTCCTGGCGATAGAGCGCTTGGTAAGCCGCGCCCCGAAACGCGCTTTCGCTGAATTGGAGGCTACCGTTGTCGATACAATCGCTCACAGACAACCGAGCCGCCCGCTTGTTTGCATCCGCGCCACCCGGGAATGTTCCAAGGTAGAACATGACCCCGCCGCGATTGCGCTTGAGCAAACAGATTGCATACGCCGCCATCGTCTTGCGCGCAGCCACCTCACCGGCCTTTTCGCCGAGCTGTGCGGGCTCCGGGCGGACAAGACTTCCCGTATCCTGCGCCATAGCTGCGCCGGCAAGGCCGCAAAGCATGCCTCCCCCGATCAGCAGTGAGGCAACAAGATGATGGGCAAGCCTCACTCCGCGGCCTCCCGCGCATTCTCCGCAATCCGGCGTTCGATCTCGGGCCGGAAGTGCTTGATCAGGCCCTGGATCGGCCAAGCCGCCGCGTCGCCCAGCGCGCAGATGGTGTGGCCTTCGACCTGCTTGGTCACCTGCTGGAGCATGTCGATCTCTTCGACCGCCGCATCGCCGGTGCGCAGGCGTTCCATCACGCGCCACATCCAGCCAGTGCCCTCGCGGCACGGGGTGCACTGGCCGCAGCTCTCGTGCTTGTAGAAGTACGAGAGGCGGGCAATCGCGCGGACGATATCGGTGGACTTGTCCATCACGATCACAGCCGCCGTGCCGAGGCCCGAACCGACGGCCTTGAGCCCGTCGAAATCCATCGGCGCGTCCCAGATTTCCGCCGCCGGCACCAAGGGCACCGAAGACCCGCCGGGGATCACCGCCAGCAGATTGTCGCGCCCGCCGCGAATGCCGCCGCAGTGCTTCTCGATCAGCTCGCTGAACGGGATGCTCATCGCTTCCTCAACCACGCAGGGCTTTTCGACATGCCCGCTGATCTGGAAGAGCTTGGTGCCCTTGTTGTTATCGCGCCCGAAGCTCGAAAACCACGCCGCGCCGCGCCGCAGGATCGTCGGCGCGACTGCGATGCTCTCGACGTTGTTCACCGTCGTCGGGCAGCCATAGAGCCCCGCGCCAGCCGGGAACGGCGGCTTGAGCCGGGGCTGGCCCTTCTTGCCCTCAAGGCTCTCGATCATCGCGGTCTCTTCGCCACAGATGTAAGCGCCCGCGCCGCGGTGGACGAAGACGTCGAAATCATAGCCCGAACCGCACGCGTTCTTGCCCAGCAGCCCTGCCTCATAGGCTTCGGCAACCGCGGCAAACAGCGTCTCCGCCTCGCGGATGTATTCGCCGCGAATGTAGATATAGGCCGCCCGCGCGCGCATCGCATAGCCCGCGACCAGCGCGCCCTCGATCAGCTTGTGCGGATCGTGGCGGATGATCTCGCGGTCCTTGCACGAACCGGGTTCGGATTCGTCGGCATTGATCACGAGGAAGCTCGGACGGCCGTCCTTGCTCTCCTTGGGCATGAACGACCACTTCATCCCGGTCGGGAAGCCCGCGCCGCCACGACCGCGCAGACCGCTCGCCTTTATCTCGTCGATGATCGCGTCCTGCCCGCGCGCCATCAGGGCCTTGGTGTTATCCCAATCCCCGCGCGCCTGCGCCGCTTTCAAGTTCCACGGCTGATAGCCGTAGAGGTTGGTGAAAATGCGGTCCTTGTCAGCGAGCATTGTCCGCTCCGTTCTTCTTCGGCGCATCGCCACGCGTCGCAAAAGCGATCAGCAGCGCGGCAATGGCAATCGCCCAGGTGCCCATGCTCCCGTCACGCGCCAGATCGAGCATCCCGAGCCCAATCAGCACCGCGCCGACAGCAATCAGGATCGGCTTGAGGGCCATCACCATTCCCCCCGGTAATCGTGGTTCGCCGCCGCCATCGCGGTCAGCGAGCTCAGCGCGCCGGCGGGCTCGACCGTGTGGCGGCCCGGCAGCTGCGTGCCCGTCTTGGGCTGCTTGCCCGCCGCCAGTTCGTCGAGGATGCGCGTCATGTCTGCCGCGGTCAGGTCCTCGTAGTTGTCGTCGTTGATCTGCACCATCGGCGCGGAGGCGCAGTTGCCCATGCATTCCACTTCGGTCAGCGTGAACACGCCGTCGTCCGTCGTGTGGCCCTTCTTGAGCCCGCGCGCCTTGCACGCCGCCATGATGTCGTCAGACCCGCGCAGCATGCACGGCGTCGTCCCGCAGACCTGCACGTGGAACCGCCCGATCGGCGCGATGTTGTACATCGTGTAGAACGTCGCCACTTCGACCACGCGGATGATCGGCATGTCGAGCTGCTTCGCCACGTATTCCATCACCGGAATCGGCAACCAGCCTTGCGTATTCTCTTCCGCGCCGACCTGGCGCTGCGCGAGATCGAGCAGCGGCATCACCGCCGAGCGCTGCCGCCCCGCCGGATAGCGTGCGATGATTTCCTTGGCCTTCTCGGCATTCTCAGCCGTCCACGCAAAACCGCCCCAGCGGGCGCGGAGTTCGGGGGTATCAGGTTCGATATGACGGTCAGCCATCAGCGAATGAACTCCACGCGAGAGCATTTCTCGCCTTCGAAAGAATAGACCGCGACGACGTCGAACGGCTCTACCAGCGACGAACCATCTGTCGCCGGCCCGCGCGTCACATGCTCGCGCATCAACACGTAATTGCCGATGGCCTGAGCCTCGATGATCTCGGCATGGTTCTGCGGCCAGCGCGCAAACGCGGCAGCAAGGCCCGAACGCGTGCCTTCCTTGCCTTCGCGCACGACATCACCGCGATAGTTCGCCTCGCAGGCGTCGTCGGTCATGTAGGACACGTAGGTATCCACATCCTGCGCATTGTAGGCGGCAATCATGGCCTTGGCGGTGGCAAGATTGCTCACCGGTCACACTCCCCGAACACCACGTCGATCGCGCCCAGAATGGCGGTCGCGTCGGGCAGCATGTGGCCCTTCGACATGAAGTCCATCGCCTGCAGGTGCGAAAACGCTGTCGGGCGGATCTTGCAGCGGTAGGGTTTGTTCGAACCATCCGACACCAGATAGACGCCGAACTCGCCCTTGGGGCTTTCGGTCGCGACGTAGACCTCGCCCGCCGGCACGTGAAAGCCTTCGGTGTAGAGCTTGAAGTGATGGATAAGTGCTTCCATCGATTGCTTCATCTCGCCGCGCTTCGGCGGCACGACCTTGCGGTCAGAGCTGGAAACCGGGCCTTCGGGCATTTCCGCGAGGCACTGTTTCATGATCCGCGCGGACTGTCGCACTTCCTCGACGCGGACCATGAACCGGTCGTAGCAATCCGAGCGGGTGCCCACCGGGATCTCGAAGTCCATGCGATCATAGACATCGTAGGGCTGGCTCTTGCGCAGATCCCACGGAATGCCCGCGGCGCGGATCATCGGGCCGGAGAAGCCCCAGGCAATCGCGTCCTCGCGGCTCACCACCGCGATATCGACGTTGCGCTGCTTGAAGATGCGGTTGTCGACAACGAGGCTCATCGCGTCTTCGAAGATCTGCGGCAACCGCGTATCCAGCCAGTCGGCGATGTCCGTCAGCAGCTTGAGCGGCACATCCTGATGCACGCCGCCGGGGCGGAACCACGCCGCATGCATGCGCGCGCCAGAAGCGCGTTCGAAGAAGTTGAGGCAATCCTCGCGGATCTCGAACAGCCACAGGTTCGGCGTCATCGCGCCGACGTCCATCACATGGCTGCCGAGGTTCAGCATGTGGTTGCAGATGCGCGTCAGCTCGGCGAACAAGACGCGCAGATACTGCGCGCGCAGCGGCACTTCGATATTGAGCAGCTTTTCTACCGCGAGCACATAAGTGTGCTCCATCGCCAGCGGCGAGCAGTAGTCCAGCCGGTCGAAGTACGGCAGCGCCTGAAGGTAGGTCTTGTGCTCGATCAGCTTTTCGGTGCCGCGGTGGAGCAGGCCGACATGCGGGTCGATCCGCTCGATGATCTCGCCGTCCAGCTCCATCACCATGCGCAGCACGCCGTGCGCCGCCGGGTGCTGCGGGCCGAAGTTGATCGTGTAGTTGCTGATGACCTCGTCGCCGGTGGTGGGCGACTGTTCCAGTTGCAGGCTCATGGCTTTGCCCCCTCACCGGCCTTCTCATCGCCCGGCAGCACATAGTCAGCGCCTTCCCACGGGCTCATGAAATCGAACTGCCGAAGGTCCTGCGCAAGCTCGACCTTCTCGTAGACGACGCGCTTGTCTTCTTCGGAATAGCGCAGCTCGACATAGCCGGTCAGCGGGAAGTCCTTGCGGAACGGGTGGCCCTGGAAGCCGTAGTCGGTGAGAATGCGGCGCAGGTCCGGATGCCCGGCGAAGAGCACGCCGTACATGTCGTAGACTTCGCGCTCGTACCAGCCGGCATTGGGCCAGAGCACCGTCGCGGTCGGCACCGGTGTCGCCTCGTCGGTCGAAACCTTGACGATCAGGCGGTGGTTCTTCGTCAGCGAAAGCAGGCAGTAGACCACCTCGAACCGCTCGGGCCGCGAGGGATAGTCGGCGCCTGCAATGTCCATCAGCTGCTGATATTCGTGGGTATCGCGAAGGGCCCGCAGCACCTCGACGATCCGCTCGCGAACGACATGGATGACAATCTCGCCATGCTGCTCGCGCGCGGAGATCACATCGGCGCCCAACGCACCGCTCAGCGTTTCCAGCACGCCGTCGAACGGCGCGTAGCGGGGGGCGGAATGAAGCACGGTCATTTCGGCAATCCCCTCAACGCTCGATCGTACCGGCGCGGCGGATCTTCCGCTGCAGTTGCATCACGCCATACAGCAGCGCCTCGGCAGTCGGCGGGCAACCCGGCACGTAGATGTCGACCGGCACGATCCGGTCGCAGCCGCGCACCACTGAATAGCTATAGTGATAATAGCCGCCGCCATTGGCGCAGCTGCCCATCGAGATGACGTACTTGGGGTCCGACATCTGGTCGTAGACCTTGCGCAGCGCCGGGGCCATCTTGTTGCACAGCGTGCCGGCCACGAT
>NZ_JAIXPP010000078.1 GCF_027486195.1 Novosphingobium sp. | reverse complement strand
CACATGATCAAGGTGCAGATGACCGACGGCACCGTGTTCGAGACCCGCTCGACCTGGGGCAAGGAAGGCGACACCATGGCGCTCGAAATCGATCCGCTGTCGCACCCGGCGTGGACCGGCGGCACCCGCCAGCTCGATCAGGGCGGCCGCGTGGCGCAGTTCAACAAGCGCTTTGGCGGTCTCACGCTCAAGAAGTGAGCTTGCGGACCCGCGTATTCAGGAAAAAGGGCGGCCTCGGTCGCCCTTTTTTCGTGAAACAAGCCTGCGCGGACCCTTGCCATCGCGGCGCTGCCGGATGAAGGAGCGCGCATGGCTGTTCTGACCAACGCCCTCGACAAGCTGCTTGGCTACCAGATGCGCCGCGCCACCGCGGTGCTCATGGCCGATTTCGTGCGCACGCTCTCGGATTTCGACATGCGGCCGGCCGAAGTGACCACGCTGCTGGTAATTGCCGAGAACCCGGATTGCTCGCAAAGCGAAGTGGGCGAGGCGATCGCGATCAAGCGCGCCAATATGGTGCCGATCATTGCCCGCCTGATCGAACGCGGCCTCGTTGCCCGCACCCGCGTCGATGGGCGCAGCCTCGCCCTGAGGGTCACCGACAAGGGCGCCGAGCACGCGGCCGAAGCCTGGCGCCGCATTGCCGAGCACGAAGCCCGCTTTCGCGACCGGCTTACCCCCGAAGAGCTCGAGACGGTGCTTGCCGCGCTGCCGGTCCTGCGGGTGGATGTGGAAGACAGTAGTTCCGGCAACGGGCAATAGTTCGTTACACCGAAGATCCCGACTAACCATCGGTACTGTAACCTGAATACACAGGTACCTCGAATTCTGCCGAAAACTCTCATTTTTGTCGGTTTGTGGGCGTCAGGGCTGCTGCCACACCTTTCGTCGAAGCCGGGAACAAACACTGCGGATCCAAACTGCAGGCCCCGGCCGTCCACTGGATGAGAGGAGAATGCCATGCGGTATACGCGCGTTCTTGGCTGGTCGTCGCTCGCGGCGGTCGCTGTTTCCCTGGCGGTGCCTGCCCATGCGGCAGATGCAGCCGAAGCCGCTGATCAGGGTGGCGGCGCTGCTGAGGCAGCCGGCAAGGATGTGATTATCGTTACCGCCACGCGCCAGGCGGCCGACAAGCAGAAGGTCGGTGTCGCACTCACCGCGCTCACTGTCGAAGATCTGGCCTTGCTCGCCCCGCGTTCGCTGCTCGATATTCAGGGCTCGGCCCCCAACGTGTTCATCGGCAGCGGCACCGCCGCACCGGGTCAGAGCGCCATCTTCATCCGCGGCCAGGGCTATGCCGACGTGGAAAAGACGCAGAGCCCGCCGGTCGGCGTGATCCAGGACGGCGTGTTCTTCGGCAACAACACCGGCCAGCTGCTCGATATGTTCAACATCTGCTCGGTCGAGGTCGATCGCGGCCCGCAGGGCATCTTCTACGGCAAGAACACCACCGCCGGCCTCATCAACCTTACCCGCTGCGCACCCACCCGCAAACTGGGCCTCAGCCTGGAGGCGGGCTACGGCTCGTTCAACGAGTTCTACGGCCGCGGCGTGGTCAACGCACCGCTGGGTGACAAGGGCGGCATCGCGTTTTCGGGCCAGTACCGCCGGATCGACGGCATTCTCAACAACGTCTTCACCAACAAGCGGGCGGGTAATTCGGATTACCGCGCCTTCAACCTCAAGGTGAACTACGACCTCACCGACTGGCTCAATGCGGATCTCAGCTACGATCATATCCACCAGACCGGCGGCGGCACGCCGGTGCAGTTCGGCAATATCCTGACTGCCAATATCCTCTCCGGCGGCAACCCTTCGGCGATCTGGCCCAAGTACAATCCCGAAACCGGCAGCCCCGATGGCCTGAAGCCGCGCGAGATCGGCAACAACCTTGGCGCGGACAAGGACCGGCTCAACACCAATATCGTTAGCCTCGCGCTCAAGGCCAAGACGCCCATCGGCGATCTGGTCTCGCAGACCTCGTACATGTCGTCAGCCGATACGGTGAACCAGGACTTCGACGGCACCTGCAAGGGCGCGACGGGCTGCACCAGCGTCGGCAACCCGCTGCTTGCGGCCACCGGCAGTGCGCTCCTCACCAATCGCGACCAGACCTACAAGCAGTTCACGCAGGAAGTGCGGCTGCAGGGCAAGGCGGCGAACGGTCTGGTCGATTACATCGTCGGGGCGTTCTACTACGATCACAAGATCACACTGCACCAGAACACCAATGGCGCGATCGACCAGTTCTCTGCTGAAAAGGATCACAGCTGGTCGTTCTTCGGCAACGTGGATCTCAACCCCACCGATACGATCAAGATTTCAGGCGGTGTGCGCAACATCTTCGAGGCCAAGCGCTTCGATACGCGCTATATCCTGCTTGGCTCGATCCCGCTGGTCGGCCCGATCAACGATCGCCGCAGCTGGCAGAAGCTGATCACCCGCTTCAACATCCAGTGGCAGGCGACCCCCGATGTGCTGCTCTACGTGAACCGGTCGGAAGGCTTCCGTTCGGGCGGCTTCTCGATCCGCGGCACCCTTTCCGAACAGCAGGCTGGCCAGACCAACTGCGGCGCGGCGCCATCCGGCGGTGAGGAGCTCGTTGCGGCGGCTGCAGCTACCGGCTGCCCGAACAACAACTTCCTCTCGTTCCTGCCCGAGACGAACACGACTTATGAAGGCGGCATCAAGACCCGTTTCCTCAACCGTGCGATCACCTTCAACGCGTCCGGCTTCATCAACGATATCACCAACTTCCAGCAATCGCAGGTCGTCGTGACGCCAGGCTACGGTCCCGGCACCAATACTTATGTCGTGAGCTTCCCGAAGGTCCAGATCAAGGGTCTCGAGTTCGAGCTCGACTTCGACTTCGGCAAGATGACCGAATCGATGAAGGGCCTCTCGCTCTCCGGTACGCTGGGCATTCAGGATGCCAACGTGAAGAACGGCAAGGTCAACGGCCAGACCGCCTCGATCGGCCCGGCCGCACAGGCGGGTGCCCCCGGCACGACGGCTGACTTCACCGGCGTCCTCCTCCAGCGCGTGCCTGCCAACAACTTCACCGTGCGTGGCAGCTATGTCCGCGATCTTACGGATGATGCGAAGCTCTCGCTCACCGCCGGGTATTCGTGGATCGACAGCTTCTCGCTCGGCACCTTCGGCACGCTCAATGATATCCAGCCCAGCTACGGCCTGCTCGATGCCTCGGCCGCGCTCAACTACAAGGGCTATTTCCTGCGCGTGGCGGGCAAGAACCTGACCAACAAGGCCTATCGCACGCAGTCGCTGCCCACCGTGTTCTTCCAGGGCTGGGCCGCTCCGGCGACAGTCACCATCTCGGTCGGCGCGAAGTTCTGATCTAGCGTTTCGGTACTGAAAGGGACCCCGGCGGATGACCTCCGCCGGGGTTTCTGTTTGTTGGAGGTGGAGGAAAGGCATTGGCCTCTGCATTTCTGCCATTCTGTGGTCACAATAACACCGCGCGATCTAGGCTTTATGTTGCACAAACGGACGTTGGGGATTGACGCATGTCTAATCTCATTGAAAAAACAAGTGTCAGGCTAGATTGGTTCTCGACAAAGGTGGCAGGTATGGCACTTCAGCAAAGGCGCATTGACGATATTCTTGATACGATTTGGACAATCGCGGCATCACCCTATGTTCAGCACTACACTATTGGCTATACCGCACGTGCGGCGCACGATCGCTTCAAAGAGCACCGAGCAAATGGACGAAATCACTTGGTAGTCTTGGCCGATAAACTGACGCGGGTGGATGCGTCACGGCTCGAAACAACCTTACAGTTCTGTATCCGAGCTGATCGCAGGCACACAAACTATCGAAAATACGATCCAGATCGGCGGGATGGTCCGATCTACCCTAGTGTTGGACAGGCTAACCCGCAAACTGCAAGTGAAAGGATCCACTCGGTGTATATGGTCTGGTCAGACCGAGAATAATGAATCTTCAGGATTTGCGGGCACCGACATATAGCCATTTCAACACGTCGGCATCACGGCCAAATCCAAGGGATGCGAGGGTGATGGCGCTTGCCCGCTGGAGGCACAAACCTCTTACCCCCGCAAGATTCCGCTTCCCAAATCGCGCTCATTCTGCAAAAGCGCGCGTCCGCGATGTCTGCACTGCAAGGCGGCGCGGTCGTGTGGCGATCATAGCTCAGTTGGTTAGAGCGCCGGTTTGTGGTACCGGAGGTCGTGGGTTCGAACCCCATTGGTCGCCCCATTTTCTCCCCATCTTGAACAGCTGCCCTGCCTGCACCTAGGTTCATGCGCGCTAAGCTCTTGCTCCCTATGCGGGCAGGTGGCAGAGGTGGAGCGCGCGGACAGGTTCGACTGTACCGCCAAGTTACGGACGTACCTGCCCGCTCATGCACGGCTTTGCCAATCCTGCCCGTTTCCTGCGCATGGCGCGCTGGCTGATGCCGTTGATGCTGGTGCCGGGGCTCATCCTCGCGTTCGGCGCGCTCGCGTGGGGCCTGTTCATGGTGCCGCCGGATCGGCTGATGGGCCAGACAGTGCGCATTCTCTTCATCCACGTACCTTCGGCGTGGCTCGGCATGGCTGGCTGGTCGACGATCGCGATCGCGAGCCTGGTCGAGCTCGTCTGGCGCCATCCGCTCGCCGGTATCGCGGCGCGCGCGGCCTCGGTCCCGGGCGCGGCCTTTACCGCGATCTGCCTTGCCACCGGCTCGATCTGGGCGCGGCCGACATGGGGCACCTGGTGGGTGTGGGACGGCCGGCTGACGAGCTTCCTGATCCTCCTCTTCCTCTACTTCGGCTATATCGCGCTGGCCGGCGCGGCACAGCGCGATGCCGCGGCGGGTGAGGGTGCAAGCCGCGTCACCGCGATCTTCGGCCTTGTCGGCGCGGTCAATATCCCGATCATCAACCGCTCGGTGGTGTGGTGGAACAGCTTGCACCAGCCGCCTTCGATCACCGCGGGCAAGTCGACCATCGATGCGGCGTTTCTCTACCCGCTGCTGATTGCCGCGCTGGGCTTCACCCTCATCTTCGGCGGAATAGTGCTGGCGCGCATGCGCATGCTGCTCGCCGATATCCAGACCGAGGCGCGCCTGCGCCGCAAGGCGATGGCATAAGCGACGCACAATGCACGAGAAGCTCGATCAGTGGCAATTCGTGATGGCGGCGCTCGCCATCGGCGTCATCGGCACCCTAGTCCTTGTGGGCTGGACCCTTTGGGCCATGAAGCGCTCTGAAAAGCGCCGCGATAAGGCGCGTGAGAAATGAACACCACGATCAAGCCCTCCGTGATCAAGGCCAAGCATCAGCGCCTTGTCCTGATCATTCTCGCGCTCGTTGCGCTGGTCGGCGCCGGGATGCTAGCCGCCTATGCATTGAGCAAGCAGGCGGCCTATTTCTACCTGCCGAGCGAACTCGTTGCCAAACCGCCCGAAGCGGGCCGCGCCGTGCGCCTCGGCGGCATGGTTGAGAAGGGATCGATCAAGACCCTGCCCGATGGTGTAACGATCAACTTCATGGTCAAGGACGACAAGGCGCGCGTGCCTGTCCGCTTCTCCGGGATCACGCCGGACCTCTTCGTCGAAGGCTCGGGCGTCGTCGCCGAAGGGCGCATGGAGGGCACCACGTTCGTGGCCGACAATCTCCTCGCCAAACATGACGAGAAATATGTGCCGCGTGAAATGAAGAACATGAGCACGGCTGAGGCCAAGGCCGTGATCGCGGAGACGAAATGATTGCCGAACTTGGCCTTGCGGTGCTCTGGATGGCGGCGGCGCTGGCTGTCCTGCAACTGGTTGCCGGCGCGCTCGCGCTGCGCCCTGCCACCGCGCATCTCGCCGGTGTTGTCCGTCCCGTGGCGATGCTGCAGGGCGTGCTGGTCGCCTTCGCCTTTGCCGCGCTGATCTGGCTGTTCCTCAGCACCGATCTTTCGGTCAAGCTGGTCGCGGAAAACAGCCACTCGGCCAAGCCCTTCATCTTCAAGCTCGCGGGCACCTGGGGCAACCACGAAGGCTCGATGCTGATGTGGGTGACGATCATGAGCCTTGGCGGCGGCTTCGTCGCGCTCATTGAAAAGCGCCTGCGCGAGGAAACGCTGATCGCCACGCTGGCGGGGCAGGCCTTCGTCAGCCTCGGCTTCTATGCCTTCCTCCTGCTCGCCTCGAACCCGTTCACGCGCCTGCCCGAACCTGCACCCGAAGGGGCCGGGCTCAATCCGCTGCTGCAGGACATCGGCCTCGCGTTCCATCCGCCCACGCTTTACGTCGGCTATGTCGGGCTCTCGATCGCGTTCAGCTTCGCGGTTGGCGCGCTTGTCACCCGTGATGTCGGCCCCGCCTTTGCCCGTGCGATGCGGCCGTGGGTGCTGGGCGCGTGGATATTCCTGACGCTTGGCATCACCGCCGGTTCCTACTGGGCTTACTACACGCTCGGCTGGGGCGGCTGGTGGTTCTGGGACCCGGTCGAGAACGCCTCGCTGATGCCCTGGCTCGCGGCCACCGCGCTACTCCATTCGTGCAGCGTGCTCGCCGCGCGCAACGCGCT
>NZ_JAIXPP010000023.1 GCF_027486195.1 Novosphingobium sp. | reverse complement strand
ATCATGTTGCGCGGCCCCTAGCGGTACGGTGCATCGGCTTCAAGGTTCGCGGCGAGCGCCCGCTCCCACTTGTCCCCGTTCGCGAGCAGCTTGGTCTTGTCGTAGAGCAGTTCCTCGCGCGTTTCGGTCGCGTATTCGAAGTTCGGTCCCTCGACGATGGCATCGACCGGGCAAGCTTCCTGGCAGAAGCCGCAGAAGATGCACTTGGTCATGTCGATATCATAGCGCGTGGTGCGGCGGCTGCCGTCCTCACGCGGTTCGGCCTCGATCGTGATCGCCTGCGCCGGGCACACCGCCTCGCACAGCTTGCACGCGATGCAGCGCTCTTCGCCATTGGGATAACGGCGCAGCGCATGCTCGCCGCGAAAGCGCGGGGAGAGCGGGTTCTTCTCGAACGGGTAGTTGATCGTCGCCTTGGGCTTGAAGAGGTACTTCAAGGTCAGCCAGTGCGCCTTGAGGAACTCCCACAGCGTGAAGCTCTTGATGATCTGCGAGACGGTCATTTCTTTGCGTCCAGTTCTTTGCAGGTCGGCAGGCCCGGAAGTCGTTCGTCTGCACAAAGCTTCGCTTCGTATGTCCGGCCCGAAACCATTCCAGCTTCGCGCATGGGTCCATACCTCGTCGCCATCAGATACCCACTGATCGCGAACACGAAGAACAGCGAGAGCGGCAGGAAGATCTTCCAGCCCAGCCGCATCAGCTGGTCATAGCGGTAGCGCGGCACCGTTGCCTTGACCCAGCTGAAGATGAAGAAGAAAAACAGGATCTTGAGCAGCAGCCAGACAAGGCCGGGCACCAGATAGAGCACCGGAATGTCGAGCGGCGGCAGCCACCCGCCCCAGAACAGCGTGGCATTCAGCGCGCACATCAAGAGCACGTTGGCATATTCGCCCAGCCAGTAGAGCGCGAAGGCCATCGACGAGTATTCGGTCTGATACCCCGCAACGAGCTCGCTTTCCGCTTCGGTCAAGTCGAACGGCGCGCGCGCGGTTTCGGCCATGCCGGAGATCAGGAACATCACCCAGACCGGGAACAGCAGCGGGTTCGCCACGAAGCCGTTGATGATCCAGACGTGGTCCTTCTGCGCCTTGACGATCTCGTTCAGATTGAACGAACCCGCCCACAGCACCACGCAGATGAGGATGAAGCCGATCGAGACTTCATAGGAAATCATCTGAGCCGATGCACGCATCGCGCTGAAAAACGGGTATTTCGAGTTCGACGACCAGCCCGCGATCACCACCCCATAGACGCCGAGGGACGAGATCGCGAGGACATAGAGCAGGCCGACATTGATATCCGCCAGCACCGCGCCCGAATTGAACGGGATCACCGCCCAGGCCATCAGCGCCACGGTAAACGTGATGATCGGCGCGATCAGGAACAGGCCCTTGTTCGCCGCCGAGGGGATGATGGTTTCCTGCAGGAACACCTTGAGCCCGTCCGCAAACGACTGGAGGATGCCGAACGGTCCTACCACGTTCGGCCCGCGCCGCAGCGCCATCGAGGCCCAGATCTTGCGGTCGGCATAAATCACAAGCGCCACCGCCAGCATCACCGGCAGGGCGATCAGCAAGATTTCGAGGACCGTGGAAAGGCCCCAGGCGGCTTCAAAGGAAAGCCCGAGATTCTGGAAAAACGGGATCATTCCGCGGCCTCCGCAAAGCTTTCGCCGTGCAGCAGTTCTGCCGAACAGCGCTGCAAGGTCGGGCTCGAACGCGCGATGGCATTCGTCAGATAGTGGTCCTTGATCGGGTAACCCGCGATCACGCCCTCGGCCTTCGCGCCCTTCGGAGCCGCAGGCAGCGCGCCATAATCAGCCAGCCCTTCCGAACCCAAAGCCGGAACTTCGGCGATCATCGCGGCGCGCAGCTGCTCGAAGCTGTCGAAGCCCACCGAAACGCCCAGCGCATCGGCCATCGCGCGCAGGATCGTCCAGTCCTCGCGCGCGTCCCCGGGCGCATAGACCGCGCGTTCGGAATACTGCACCCGGCCTTCGGTGTTGACGTAAGTGCCGTCCTTCTCGGTGAAGGCCGCCGCAGGCAGGATCACATCCGCCGCATGCGCCGCCTTGTCGCCGTGATGGCCGATATGCACGATCATGGAGCCAGCAAACTTGGTGTAATCCACCTCGTCCGCCCCCAGCGAGATCACCATCTTCGGCTTGGCCGCGACCAGATCACCCAGCCCGCCAGCCTGCGCATAGCCCAGCATCAGCCCGCCCATGCGGCTCGCGGCCATGTGGAGCACGTTGAAGCCGTTCCACTCTTCGGTCACCAGCTTGAAGCGCTCGGCAAACACCAGACCTGCTTCGAGCGCGCCCTTGGCAAGGCCAGCCCCGCCAATGATGATCGCGGGCTTCTTCGCTCCTTCGAAGGCGGCGACAACTTCGGCGGGCACATCATTGAGAATGGCCGAATCTTCGCCAAGGAACGTCGCCGGGTAAGTCGGCTCCCAGGCAGCGCCGATCACGAAGACCTTCGCGCCCTTCTTGGCCGCCTTGCGGAGCCGCGTGTTCACCAGCGGCGCTTCATCGCGGACGTGGCTGCCCACGATCAGCACCGCATCGGCCTCTTCGATGCCGTTCAGGGTCGAACTGAAGGCCACCGCTGCCATGTTGCTCGCAGTATAGGCCAGCCCCGTCTGGCGCCCTTCGAGCAGGCTCGAACCCAGCGCGCGCGCCAGTGCCTTGGCCGCAAACATCGTCTCGCAATCGACCTGATCGCCCGCAATCACCGCGACCGAAGCGCCGGGATTGATCTTGGCTACCGCGTCGAATGCCTCGGTCCAGCTCGCCGCCGTCAGCTTGCCATCCTTGCGCAGCCACGGCTTGTCCAGACGGCGCCGCGTCAGGCCATCGACCACATAGCGCGCGCGGTCGGAAAGCCATTCCTCGTTCACGTCATCGTTAACGCGCGGCAGGATGCGCAGCACTTCGCGGCCCCGGCTGTCGATGCGGATGTTGGAGCCGACCGCATCGGACACGTCGATGCCCAGCGTCTTCTTGAGCTCCCACGGCCGCGCCTCAAACGCATAAGGCTTCGAGGTGAGCGCGCCGACCGGGCACAAGTCGATAACATTGGCCGAAAGCTCGTGCTTCGCCGCGCCTTCAAGGTACGTCGAAATCTGCATACCTTCGCCGCGATAGAGCGCGCCGATCTCGTCCACGCCCGCGATCTCTTCGGAAAAGCGCACGCAGCGGGTGCAGTGGATGCACCGCGTCATCGTCGTCTTGATCAGCGGGCCCATGTACTTGTCAGTGACAGCGCGCTTGTTCTCGTCATAGCGCGAACGCCCACGGCCATAGGCGACCGACTGGTCCTGCAGATCGCATTCGCCGCCCTGATCGCAGATCGGGCAATCGAGCGGGTGGTTGATGAGGAGAAACTCCATCACCCCCTCGCGCGCCTTCTTGACCATCTCGCTATCGGT
>NZ_JAIXPP010000012.1 GCF_027486195.1 Novosphingobium sp. | reverse complement strand
GGGCTCGCTCGATGCCGCGCTGCCAGTTCCCGTCGTACGGTTCATCACCCAGGGCGGCACGGTGCGCGGGATCATCGAGGGCGATTCCGAACCAGCGGTGTTCCTCCCCGAACTGATCGCGCACCACAAAGCGGGGCGACTTCCGATCGAGGCGTTTATCAAGACCTATCGCCTGGACCAGATCAACGAGGCCATCGACGATGCCCACCACGGGAAATGCGTCAAGGCCGTGCTGCTCATCGATTGAGGACACACCCATGTGGCTCTATCCCGAAGTCAGGACGCTCGGCGAATTCATCGAATACCATGCGCGCACCGCGCCCGGGCGGCGCGCGCTGGTTCAAGGGGATCGCACGATCTCGTTTGCCGAGTATGATGCGGTTTCCAACCGCATTGCGAACGGCCTGCTGGCGCATGGTGCGGAGCCGGGCGACCGGATCGGCTTCCTTGGCCTCAACAGCCCCGATTTCTACTTTGCGCTGACCGCCACGGCCCGCACGCGCGCCGCCTTCGTTCCCTTCAACTGGCGTCTTTCGGCCGCCGAACTGGCGCAGCTCATCGACGACAGCACAGCGCGAATTGTATTCGTCGAGCGCACGCTGGCAGACCTGTGGAACGCCGCAGCGGAAGTTTCAGGGTGTGCGGTCGAGGTGATTTGGTTCGATGGTGAAGACACGTTAGAACGCCGCTATTCCGGCGATAGTACGACAAAGCCCGACCTGTTCATCAGCGAGGAAGACGTTGCCATCCAGCTCTATACCTCGGGCACCACGGGCAAACCCAAGGGCGTGATGCTGAGCCACGGCGCGTTCAACCGGATGCGTCTGTGCGAGCATCTCGAGCCCGCCTACGAATGGCACGAGGGCGATATATTCATAAACCCGTTGCCCAATTTCCATCTGCTCTCGATCGGCATTGCGTTCCAGTGCCTGTATAACGGCGTGGCGGTCTCGATCGTGCGCCAATTCGATCCCGGCGTGATTTGCGAGACAATCGAGCGCGACCGTCCGACCTTGCTGACCCTTACCCCGACGATGATCCAGATGCTGCTCGATCATCCGCGCGCGGCCGAGACCGATTTCTCGTCTCTGCGGCTCGTGCTCTATGCAGGATCGCCGATTTCGCTGGGCCTAATCCGGCGCGCCATCGCGCAGATGCCTTGTGCGTTCATGCAGTTCTATGGTGCCACCGAAGCCTGCGGGGCGTTCACGATCCTCAGGCCAGGCGAACATGACCTAGAGGACGAGGCCAAGCTGCAAAGCTGCGGCCGCCCGCTGCCGCTGATCGAACTGCGCATCGTCGATGCCGCTGGGAACGATGTACCCGAGGGTGAACCAGGCGAACTGATCGCACGTGCGCCTGCCATCACCGCTGGGTACTGGAAACAGGACGATGCCACTGCCAAAGTTCTGCAAAATGGCTGGTACCGCACCGGCGATGTGGCGCGCCGCGATTCAGAGGGGCTTTACTACATCGTCGACCGGGTCAAGGACATGATCGTCTCGGGCGGCGAGAACATCTATTGCGCCGAGGTGGAGAACGCGCTTTCAACCCACCCGGAGGTGGCGCAAGTCGCAGTGATCGGCGTGCCCGATGCGCGGTGGGGCGAAGCGGTGATGGCCTGCGTTATCCGCCAGCCCGATAGCGGGCTCGATGAAGCCGCGCTGATCGCACATGCACGAACGCTGCTGGCGGGCTACAAAGTGCCCAAGCGAGTGACGTTCATGGAAAGCTTCCCGCTGGTGCCATCGGGCAAGGTTTCTAAGAAGGACCTGCGCGCGCCGCACTGGGAACGGGCCACGCGCCAGGTCGCGTGAGCATCATGCGCTAAACCGAACCGGCAAACAGCGGATAATCGGTATAGCCGCACGCATCGCCGACATAGGCATGGTCCATGTCCGCCACCGCAAGTGGATGCCCGCCGCGCATGCGCATCACGAGATCGGGATTGGCGATATAGGGCCGCCCGAACGAGACCGCATCGGCCTTGCCAGCCGCGATGCAGGCATTGGCTGCCGGAGCATCGAAGCTACCATTCTGAATCACGACGCCCCGGAAAATCGCACGGATGCGCTCGATGACCGGGTTGTCGGGCCGCTCCATGAAGCCGGAAGCAATTGGCTCGATCAGGTGCATATAGGCGATGCCGAATTCCTGCGCCAAGGCTGCGACGGCATCGGCCAGCGCATCGGGGTTTTCATCGCCCATGCCCTTGCGCGCGCTGGTCGGGCTGATGCGGATACCGACCCGGCCGGGGCCAACCGCCGCCGTCACGGCTTCCAGAACCTCGCGCAGCAGGCGCGAGCGACCAGCCAGGTCACCGCCATAAGCATCGCTTCGATGATTGGCGTTCGATTGCAGGAACTGGTCGATCAGATAGCCGTTGGCCGCGTGGATCTCCACGCCGTCGAACCCGGCGACCAGCGCGTTCGCGGCACCGGTGCCATAGGCTTCGACCGCATGGGCGATATCCCCATGGGTCATCTCGCGCGGTACGACATAAGCCTTCATCGGCAGGAAGCCGCCTACGTAGTCAGGCGGTGGCGGTGCAAACGTCTGCCCTTCCCCCGCAATGGGCGATGGGCCCAGCGGCTGCGCACCACCGATGTAGTCAGGCAGCACCAGCCGCCCCATGTGCCACAGCTGAGCGAAGATCTTCCCACCCGCCGAGTGGACCGCGCCGGTCACATGCGCCCAGCCTTCAACCATGTCTGACGTCCACAAACCGGGCACGCGGTACCAGCCCATGCCCAGCGGATCGACTGCGGTCGCTTCAGACACGATCAGCCCGCAATCCGCACGCTGGGCGTAATACTGCGCCATCAGCGCTGTCGGCACATTGCCGGGCGTGGCGCGCGCGCGGGTGAGCGGGGCCATGATCACCCGGTTGGGCAAGGTCAGCCCGCCAAGCTGCAGCGGCTGGAACAACGCATCGAGACTCATAGGATCAGGCTGCTCGCAGTCACGTGTTTCTCCATGTGATTTCGC
>NZ_JAIXPP010000094.1 GCF_027486195.1 Novosphingobium sp. | reverse complement strand
AGCGCGCGGGTCGCCTTGATCGGCATGCGCTTGATCCCCGGCATCGTGGCGAGGCCGCCCGACCAGCCGGTGTTGACCAGCCAGCACTTCACCCCGCCCTTGGCGATGCGCTCCTTGAGGAGGTTGCCGTAAATCGAGGGATGGCGCGGCATGAACGGTGCGCCGAAGCAGGTGCTGAACGTAGCTTCCGGTTCGGTCACGCCGATTTCGGTGCCGGCAACGCGCGCAGTGTAGCCCGAAAGGAAGTGGTACATCGCCTGATCGGGTGTCAGCCGCGCGATCGGGGGCAGCACGCCATAGGCATCGGCGGTGAGGAAGATGATGTTCGACGGGACCGGACCGAGGTTCTTCTCGCTCGTGTTCGGGATGAAATCGATCGGGTAGGACCCGCGGCTGTTCTCGGCGAGCGAGGCATCGTCGAGATCGATCGTGCGGGTTTCGGGATCGATCACGACGTTTTCGAGGATCGTGCCGAAGCGCTTGGTCGTCGCGAAGATTTCGGGCTCCGCTTCAGCCGAAAGCCGGATCATCTTGGCATAGCAGCCGCCTTCGAAGTTGAAGACTGCCGTGTCCGACCAGCCATGCTCGTCATCGCCGATGAGGGTGCGGCTTGCGTCCGCCGAAAGCGTGGTCTTGCCGGTGCCCGAAAGCCCGAAGAACACCGCCGTTGTGCCGTCAGCACCGATATTGGCCGAGCAGTGCATCGGCATGACACCCTGCACCGGCAGCAGATAGTTGAGAATGCCGAAGACCGACTTCTTCATCTCGCCCGCATAGGCAGTGCCGCCGATGAGGATGAGCTTCTCGGAGAGGTTCACCGCAACCACCGTCTCGCTCCGGCAGCCGTGGCGCGCGGGATCGGCGCGGAAGCTCGGGATATCGATGATCGTGTATTCGGGGGCGAAGCTCGCCAGTTCTTCCGCCGTCGGGCGCACCAGCAGGGTGCGGATGAACTGCGAATGCCAGGCGAACTGGGTGATCACGCGCACCGAAACGCGATACTCGGGCTGCGATCCGCCGAACAGGTCTGCGACATAGGCCTTGTCGAGGCCGCCAAGCGCGGCAAGGAAATCGGCCTTGAGCACGGCGAACTGCTCGGGCGTCATGCTGACGTTGGTCTTGCCCCACCACACGGTGTCTTCGGTCTCGGCATCGCGGACGAAGAACTTGTCCTTCGCGCTGCGGCCGGTGTGCTTGCCGGTGGCGACGACGAACGGGCCATCTGCCGAAAGCACGCCTTCGCCATTGCGGATCGCATGCTCGACCAGCGGCGCGGTGCCGAGGTTGGCAAAGATCTGTGCCGGCTCGGGAAGGCCCTGTTCGGCCAGGCTCACGTTCAATGCGGTATCAGACACAGATCGGTCTCCCATGGCAGGTCTGCCAGTTGCCCGGGCCGGTTGGGGCTCCGGGCGAGGCAGGGCCCCGCGTTGCAATCACACCCAGATGCTTTCGTCCGCCGGCGAATCCGCTGCTGTTTTGCATACGAATGCGCTGAGTCCGTTTTGGCGCATAGCCACCCGTCCATGCTGCGTCAAATGCCCTCGCGGCAACCAAGTTTTTTGCGCAGCAAGTTGCACCGCGTACAACTGCCCCGCAAACCCGACCGGTTCCCGCACCGGTTGCCAGCCGCGAGGTGAACCGGTAATCGATTGGGCCCTGCCTCGCCGCCAGCCAGACCGGAAGCCGCCCTGTCCGACGCATCGCAATCTCCGGCTCGCTCCGCGCTCCGCGCGCCCGCGCGCAGCGGCGATGATCCCCGCGTGATCGCGCTGGTGGACGATGACCGGAACATTCTCACCACCGTCTCGATCGCGCTACAGGCCGAAGGCTTTGCCACCCGCCTTTACTATGATGGTGCCGCCGCGCTGAAGGCATTGATCGAAAATCCGCCGGACCTGGCCATCTGCGATATCAAGATGCCGCGCATGGACGGGCTCGAACTGCTCAGCCGCCTGCGCGAGAAGAGCCAGCTTCCGGTTATCTTCCTTACCAGCAAGGATGCGGAAGGCGATGAGGCGCTGGGTCTTGCGATGGGGGCGGACGACTACATCGCCAAGCCGTTCAGCCAGCGCCTGCTGATCGCCCGCATCCGCGCGATCCTGCGCCGCTCCGAAATCGCCCGCAGCGATGCGGCGGGTCCGGCCGAGCCGGGCGAGGAGGCACAGCCGCTGCCCGAGCCGATCCGCCGCGGCCGCCTCGTGATGGATCCGGCGCGCCATACGGTGACCTGGGATGACGCGGCGGTTTCGCTCACCGTCACCGAATTCCTGATCCTGGAGGCGCTCGCGCTGCGCCCCGGCGTGGTCAAGACGCGCAACCAGTTGATGGACGCGGCCTACCACGACGACGTCTTTGTCGACGACCGCACCATCGACAGCCACATCAAACGGCTGCGGCGCAAGTTCCGCGCGGCGGACGCCGAATTTGCCGCCATCGAGACGCTCTATGGCGCCGGATACAGTTTCACCGATTCCTGATCTGGCGCCCGAGTCCGCCCGTGCGGGTCAGCGTCGCCGCACCTGGCGCGTGCGCGGTGTCTCGCTCACGGTGCGCATTCTCGCGGTCAACGGCATTGCGCTGGCGCTGCTGGCCGGCTCGTTCTTCTACCTCGACAGCTACCGCAAGCAGTTGCTCGCCGAACGCTTCAAGCTGGCCCGCGCCGAAGCGGAAATTGCCGCCACCGCGCTCACCGAAGCGCGCCCGGCCAGGGCCCGCGAAGTGCTTGCCGAAATCGGCACTGCGCAAAAGCTGCGCCTCACGCTGTACGACGCGAAAGGCGGCCTGATCGCGGACAGCTTCCGCCTTGCCCCGCCGCCCTTTGCCTTCGCCGATCCGGACAAGGAGGCCTGGTACACCACCGCCGCGCGGCTGCTCGATCGCGGCGTCGATTTCATCGTCGGCGCCCCTGTGATCGAGCGCTACCGCGAACCGCCCGAGACGGGCGCGGCCAACTGGCCGGAGATCGCGCGCGCCCGCACCGCACGGGCGACCGAGGTCTACTTGCGATACGCCCCCGATCGTACCCCGGTGATCACCGCCGCGACCCCGGTCGGGCCGGATGGCGAGATGCTGCTCGCGCTGCGCAATGCGACCGATGTCACCCAGTCGGTCCGCGATGCGCGCCAGTCGCTGGGGATCATCATCGGCGTCGCCTTCCTGCTCTCGATCCAGCTCTCGCTGTTTCTCGCGCGCACGATCGTCCAGCCACTGCGGGCGCTGGTCCGCGCGGCGGTGCGCGTGCGGCTCGGGCGTGATCGCGCCGTGGTGGTGCCGCGCCTGCCCGAACGCGGCGACGAGATCGGCCTGCTCGCCCGCGCCTTCTCCGATATGACCACCGCGCTGCGCCAGCGCATCGATGCGGTCGAAAGCTTCGCCGCCGATGTCGCGCACGAGCTCAAGAACCCGCTGGCGTCGCTATCCAGCGCGCTCGAAACCATGGAGAAGGTGGATGACCCGGCGCTGCGCCAGCAATTGGCCGCGATTGCCGCGCACGATGTCCAGCGGATCGACCGCCTGATCACCGAAATCGCCGACGCCAGCCGCATCGATGCACAATTGAGCCGCGCCACATTCGCCCCGCTCGATCTGGCGGGCCTGGCCGGAGATGTTGTCGGCGCGCGCGGTGCCCGGCCGGACCGCGAGGCCTGCCCGATCCGTATGGTGCGCGGCGGCGGCACCGCGATGGTGCGCGGCGATGCCCTGCAGCTCGAACGCGTGCTTGAGAACCTGCTCGACAATGCGGTCTCTTTCTCCCCGCCCGGCGGCACCGTCGAAGTGGTCGTCTGGGGCAGCGAGGGCCGCGTCTTCCTCGCCGTCTGCGACGATGGCCCCGGCATTCCCCCGGCCGAGCGCGAGAAAGTGTTCGAGCGCTTCCATTCCGTGCGCCCCGCCAGCGAGGCTTTCGGCGCGCACAGCGGCCTTGGTCTCGCCATCGCGCGCACGATTGCCGAGGCGCACGAAGGCTCGCTCACCATCACCGACCGTCCCGGCGGCGAGCACGGCGCGCAGCTGGTGCTTGAATTGCCGATGGCCGGGGAGGACGAGGAGTGAAGCAGGCGATCAAGCATCTGGCCACCTGCGTCGCCATCGAAGGCCGCGCGGTGCTGATCGAGGGACCGCCGGGTGCGGGCAAGTCGAGCCTCGCGCTCGCGCTGATTGATCGCGGTGCCGCGCTGGTGGGTGATGATGGCGTCACGCTCGAACGCAATGGCGCGCGGCTGCTGGCCAATCCGGTGCCCGAAACAGCCGGCCTGATCGAGGTGCGCGGCCTTGGCCTGGTTACCATGCCCACCGCGCGCGGTGTGCCTGTTGCACTGGTGATTGCGCTCGACCGCGAGGGTCCGCGCTTCATCGAGGATGCCAAAGTCGTCACCCGCCACGGCGCGCTGATCCCTCAGGTTCAGCTCTGGCCGGACAGCCCTGTTCTCCATCTGCGCGTCGAACTGGCCCTGCGCACATTCGGCCTCGTCGATTGAGCCAGATGTCGCAAAGCGGAACAGAGCCGCGCGCTTACCCACGTCCGTTGCACCGATGCGGTCTTTCCTTCGCGCCTCGGCTGGCGCAAACCACCCGCCATGTCGGCTGAGTCGGAACCGGAACAAGCGCGGCAGCGCATCCTGCTCGTCACCGGCGTACTCGGCGCCGGCAAGACCACCGCGCTGCGCACGCTGGAAGACATGGGCTGGGAGGCTATCGACAACTTCCCGATCCGCTTGCTCGACCGTTTGCTGGAGACCGAGCCGGGTTCGGCGCAACTGGATGCAGGTTCCCCGCTTGCGATCGGTTTCGATACGCGCACCCGCGGCTTCGATCCCGCAAAGACGATCGAGCGGGTCAAGCGGCTCACATCGCGCGGCGATCTTGCGCTCACCACGCTGTTTCTGGATTGCGGCGGGTCCGAGCTTGAACGCCGTTACAACGAAACCCGCCGCCGCCACCCGATGAGCGAGGACAAGCCCGCCGCCACCGGTATTGCGGCGGAGCGCGAACTGCTCGAGCCGCTGCGCCGCTGGGCAGATGTGGTCATCTCCACCACCGATTTTTCCACCAACGATCTCCAGCAGGCGATTCGCGAACAGTTCGGCAGCCACACGCCGCAGCGCACCACGCTCACCATCAGCAGCTTCGGCTTCTCGCGCGGCACGCCGCCGCTGGCGGACCTCGTGTTCGACATGCGCTTCCTGAACAATCCGCACTGGGACGATGTCTTGCGGCCGATGTCCGGCAAGGATGAGCCAGTCGGCGAATATATCCGCCGCGATCCGGCATTTAGCGAGGCTTTCGCGCGGATCCGCGATCTCTTGCTACTGCTGCTCCCGCGCTTCCAGGCGCAGGGGAAGGCTTATGTGAACATCGCCTTCGGCTGTACCGGCGGGCGCCACCGTTCGGTGTTCATGGCCGAACAGATCGCTTCAGCCTTGCGTGATGCGGGATTTTCTCCCACATTGCTGCATCGCAACCTGGGGTCGCGCGCTGCTGACATGGTCGAAGGCGCGCAGACATGAAAAACAAACAGACCTGCCGTCCATCCGGGGAGACAGGCAGGGAATCGGGGGAATGGGCATGCACTGGAAGATGGCGGGACCGGTCGGGCATTCAGCCGGATGCGGCACCAGCCTCAACCGAATTTGCCCAGTCTGAACGCGGCGCGCCGCCGCATTGCCCTTCGGAGCCACCCCCTCACATGAACCGCAACGCATGATCGGTCTCATCCTCGTCACCCACGGCGCTCTTGCCGACGAATTCATCCACGCGATGGAACACGTAGTTGGCCGGCAGCCGGATATCGTTGCGGTTTGCATTGGCCCCAATGACGATATGGAGCGCCGCCGCAAGGAAATCGCCGAAGCGATCCGCCGCGTCGATTCAGGTTCCGGCGTGATCATCCTCACCGACCTGTTCGGCGGCACGCCCTCCAACCTTGCGATCTCGCTGATGGAGGCAGGCAAGGTTGAAGTCATCGCGGGCATCAACCTGCCCATGCTGATCCGCCTCGCCAAGGCCCGCAACGCGATGGGCGTGCGCGAGGCGACCGCCGCGGCGCGCGATGCCGGGCGCAACTACATCACGATTGCATCCGAATTTCTGGGGCAGGACGCCTGAGCATGACTGACGACGCCGCTGCGAACTCATCTGATGTTACAACGGCGCGCGAAACGGTCCTCATCGTCAACCAGCGCGGCCTGCATGCGCGGGCGAGTGCAAAGTTCGTCAATGCCGTCGCGCGCCTGCCCGAAGGGGTGGAAGTCCTGGTGATCAAGGACGGGACCGAAGCGCAGGGCGGCTCGATCCTCGGCCTGATGATGCTGGGCGCGGCGAAAGGCGATTCGGTTGAGATCGTCGTGACCGGACCTGACGCGCAGGGCGTGCTGATGAAGGTCGCCGGGCTCGTCAAGGACGGCTTCGGCGAAGATTGAGCGGCTTGTGACCCGCCGTCAGATCACCGGGTTTTCCAACCCGACCATCAAGGCCGTCCGCGCCCTGCGCGAAAAGAAGCACCGCAAGCGCGAGGGCCGCTTCCTCGCCGAAGGGCTGCGCCTGCTGACCGATGCGCGCGAATGCGGCCGCCTGCCCGAACTGCTGCTGATGGCCGATGGGCGCGAGGGGCATCCGCTGCTCGATGCGCTGGAAGCGGCGGTTACGCGCGCAGGCGGCGATGTGATCGAAATGCCTGAGGACTTGCTCGCCAAGGTGACCGGCAAGGATAACCCGCAGGCAGTCGCGGGCGTCTTCGCGGAATGGGACACTGGGCTCGAAGCGCTGGACCGTAGCCGCGCCCCGCTGTGGTTGGTGGCGCAGGCCATGCGCGATCCCGGCAATCTCGGCACCATGCTGCGCACCGCCGATGCGGTGGGGGCGGGCGGTGTGATCCTGCTCGATGATTGCGCTGATCCCTTCTCGGTCGAAGCGGTGCGCGCGAGCATGGGCGCGGTGTTCACCGTGCCGCTGGCGCAAGCGCGGTGGGAGGATTTCCTGCCTTGGCTGCGGTCGGGCGAGGGCCAGCTTGTCGCTGCGTCGTTGCGGGAGGCGGTGCCCTATCGCGGTGCGCCGTACACGGCGCCATGCTTTGTGCTGGTCGGCAACGAATCGCGCGGGCTTCCCGAAGACTACGAAATGGCCTGCGATTTGCGCGTGACGATGCCGATGAAGGGCCGCGCCGACAGCCTCAATGCGGCGGTGGCAGCGGCGGTGCTGGCCTATGAGGTGCTGGCGGCGCTGGGGGGATAGCCTCGTCCAGCCCGTTCGTGTCGAACGAACCCTATTCCGTCGCCTCGCCATCCGTGTCCGGCTCGACCAGTGCGAGCTTCGGGCCCTCGCTCTCGGCATGGCGCGGGACCGTCTCAATCAGCGGTACGTCCTCGATCTCGCGCTTGCCGATCTCGATATGTTTGTCGCGCAGGCGCTTGCCGGTGACCAGAACGCGACTCTCGAAGCTTCGAGCAAAGTCATTATAGCTCGTAACAGCACGACCAAGATTAAGACCCACTTTGCTCAAGTCTTCTGCGACTTTCGCTAGCCGGTCATAAAGTTCGCCGCCCATCTTGCCGATCTCACGCGCCTCGCGAGCTAGCCCGTCTTGTCGCCAGACCTGTGCTATAGTTCTTGCGATAGCCACGAGATTGGTTGGCCCCGTCAATAGAACGCGGCGTTCAAATGCATAATTCCAAAGATCAGCGTCTCGAAGCAAAGCGCCTTGATCGATTGACATCGAACGGCGACGTAAATCATGATCAATTGCGGAGGATATAAAATGATCTCCAGGCACAAACATTACAACAAAATCTGGAGAATCTGGAAATTGATCCTGATAAGCCTTACTGCCAAGCGTATTGATGTGATTTTTCATCGACTGAACATGCCGATCAAGAAATGCATCTCTCGTAGCGTCGTCGGTAGCTGTTACCGAGTCTTGATGGTCATTAAGTGAAACCTTGGCGTCTATAACCAGAATTTTATTTCCGGGAATCCTGACAATAGCGTCAGGGCGCAAGCGGCCATCATCAGTTTCAACTGAATGTTCAGTAACAAAGTCTGTTCTTTCTGCAAGTCCGCATTGTTCAAGTACATTCCGCAGTTGCAACTCGCCCCATCGCCCACGCGTCTTAGGGCCATTGCGCAAACTGTTTCCCAATTGCAGCGCAGCGGTTCGTACTGCTTCTTGTCCTTGACGCATCCCGTCGATCAGCTCGCGCAGTCCGCCGAAATCGTCGATTCTCTTGGCTTCTAGAGCTTGTACCTGTGCCTCATACTTCTCTAGCTTTGCGCCAACTGGCTCCAGAACTGCTTTCAGTCGCGCCTCACTGGTTTTCTCGCTCTCGGCAAAGCGCGCGTTGGCGCGGGCGAGGAAGGCTTCCTGCGCCTTCTCGAGCACTTTGTGACCGGCGTTCTCGAATTCCTTGCGCAAGGTTTCCTGCGCTTCAATCAGCAGGCGCTCCTTTGCCGAAAATCCTTCGGCCTCCGCCTTCATCCGCTCCAACTCGGCGCGCAGCTCCTCGCGGTTGGCGCGCAGAGCGGCAAGTTCCGTGCGAATCCGATCCGCGTCCGCAGCGCGCTCCTGCGCGGCGGCAAGGGCCGGGGCGAGTTCATCCCGCTCGCGACGCACATTCGCGAGTTCCGCAATCCGCGCTTCCAGGGCCTTTACCTGCTCGCTCATGGCGGCGAGGTCGACGGTCATGGCCTTGACCATGCCTTCCGCAGCCTTGGCATCGGCATCGCGCTGGTCATGCCGTGCGCGCCAATCCGCAATCGGGCGCGCGCCAAGGAACCAGCCCACGCCGAGGCCGGCAAGCAGCGCAATGATCAGAAAAACAAAGACAAGGGTGGTATCCACGCCGACTCCAATACAGGAACGAAGCGTGAACTTATCCTGACTCTACCGGCAGCGCAAGCGGGGTGGAGCTCACGCCGCGCGGCGCATCTTTTCCAGTTTGCGCAGCACCATCTGCCGCTTGAGGCGCGAGAGATGGTCGATGAACAGCACGCCTTCGAGGTGGTCCATCTCGTGCTGCAGGCAGGTGGCGAGGAGGTCGTCCATCTCTTCCTCGTGGACCGTGCCGTCGAGGTCCTGCCAGCGGGCGCGAATGCGCGCGGGGCGTTCCACTTCGGCGTACATTTCGGGCACCGAGAGGCAGCCTTCGTTGTAGACGCGGCGTTCTTCGGAAGGATCGAGGATTTCCGGGTTGATAAACACGCGCGGCTCGCGCTTCGTCGGCTGGTGATGGTGGTGATGCCCGTCGTGCGCGCACGGCACCGGCTCGGCATCCGGATCGTCGGGCTGCAGGTCGATCACCAGCACACGCAGCGGCACGCCGACCTGGACGGCGGCCAGCCCGATGCCGGGCGCGTGGTACATCGTCTCGAACATGTCGGCGACGAGCGTCTTCAGCTCCTCGTCGAACACGGTGACGGGCGCGGAGATCTGCTTGAGGCGCGGATCGGGGACTTCGAGGATTTCGCGGATAGCCATGAGGCGCAGATAAGCAAGGCTGCGGCGACTCGCAAGGTGCCCATTGACCCTCCCCATTTTCGTCGCAGACGCAAATGGGGAGGTGGCCCACCGAAGGTGGGTCGGAGGGGTAATGGCGCCGAGGAATAGCCCCTCCGTCAGCCCTGCGGGCTGCCACCTCCCCATTTGGGCTGCGCCAAAATGGGGAGGACCTTAAGCCTAGCCAACCGGCCTTCGCGCGCGCAGCGCCTGCGCAAGGGTGCCTTCGTCGAGATAGTCCAGTTCGCCGCCCACCGGCAGGCCATGCGCCAGTTGCGTAACGCGCAAGGGCAGGGTGTCGATCCGTTCGGCGATATAGTGGGCAGTGGCCTGGCCCTCCAGCGTGGCGTTCATCGCGAGCACCACTTCATCGATCCCGCCTGCCTCCAGCCGCACAAGGAGCTGGCCGATCGAAAGATCCTCCGGCCCGACGCCATCCAGCGCGGAGAGTCGGCCGCCAAGGACATGGTAACGCCCGGTGAACAGCCGCGCGCGGTCGAGCGCCCAGAGGTCGGCGACTTCCTCCACCACGCAAAGCGCGCGGGCATCGCGGCGCGGATCGGTGCAGATGCTGCAAGGGTTAGTCGTATCGACATTCCCGCACGTGCTGCATTCCACCAGCCGTGCGCGCACGCCTTCCAGCGCTTCGGCGAGCTGGACAAGGCTCGTCTCGCGCCGTTTGATCAGCCACAGCACCGCGCGCCGCGCCGAACGCGGCCCCAACCCGGGAAGCCGCGCCAGTGCGCTCGCCAGCGCCTCGATCTCTTGCGATGCCATGGGGGGAGAGATAGGGCCACGCCACGCAAACGAAAGGCCCTTTTGAGCGTTATGCGCATCGTCTT
>NZ_JAIXPP010000116.1 GCF_027486195.1 Novosphingobium sp. | reverse complement strand
TGGCCATCGCGTCGGGGAAGCGGAATTCCACGCGCTTTGCCTTGGCGCCCGAACCGTAGGGGATGCGGCACGAGGCCGAACGGTTGCGCGCCGAGTAGGCGAGCAGCACGGGGGCTTCGAAGCCCGGCACCAGACGCTTGTAGCTGTTGGTGGTCGGGTTGGTGAAGGCATTGAGCGCCTTCGCGTGCTTGATCACACCGCCGATGAAGTAGAGGCACATGTCAGACAGACCGGCATAGCCGTTGCCTGCGAAGAGCGGCTTGCCCTGATCCCAGATCGAGATGTGGGTGTGCATGCCGCTGCCGTTGTCCGACTTGATCGGCTTGGGCATGAACGTGGCGGTCTTGCCATAAGCCTGCGCGACCTGGTGGACGACGTACTTGTAGACCTGCATGCGGTCGGCGGTCTGGACGAGCGTGCCGAACGTGAGGCCGAGCTCGTGCTGGGCCGAGGCCACTTCGTGGTGATGCTTGTCGCAGGGCAGGCCCATGTCGATCATCGTGCGCACCATCTCGGCGCGGATGTCGACGCAGCTATCGACCGGAGCGACCGGGAAGTAGCCGCCCTTGGCGCGCGGACGATGGGCAAGGTTGCCGGCTTCGTAATCGCGGTTCGAGTTGGTCGGCAGCTCGATGTCGTCGATCTTGAAGCCGTTGCCGTCATAGCCGTCGTAGAACTTGACGTCGTCGAAGATGAAGAATTCGGCTTCGGGGCCGACGTAGACAGTATCGCCCACGCCGCTCGCCTTGACGAAGGCTTCGGCGCGCTTGGCGGTCGAGCGCGGATCGCGGGCGTAGAGTTCGCCGGTCGAAGGCTCGACGATGTCGCAGCAGATGATCATCATCGGGGTGGCCGAGAACGGATCGACGTAGACCGCGTTGAGGTCCGGCTTCAGGATCATGTCGGACTCGTTGATGGCCTTCCAGCCCTCGATCGAGGAGCCGTCGAACATCAGGCCGTCTTCCAGTTCGTCCTCGCCAAGCACGGTGGAGACCATCGTGAGGTGCTGCCACTTGCCCTTGGGATCGGTGAAGCGCAGATCAACCCATTCGATTTCCTCGTCCTTGATGCGAGCGAGAATGTCCTTTGCAGTAGCCATCGCTGGTCCTTTAACTGGCCCCGGCCCGTGCAGGGGCGCTCAGTGAACAAAAACTTGGGGTCACAAGTCTGGAGAAGGCACCGGCCCGCAGCCACCTCCGGTTGAAGATTGCCTGATCCTAAATGGCGTCGTTATCGCGTTCGCCGGTACGGATGCGCAGCGCGCTTTCCACCGCGAACACGAAGATCTTGCCATCGCCGATGCGGCCCGTCTGCGCTGCGGTGGCAATCGCCTCGACCACGCGGTCGACCATGGCATCGGCCACCACCACTTCGAGTTTCACCTTCGGCAGGAAGTCGACGACATATTCGGCGCCGCGATAGAGTTCGGTATGGCCCTTCTGCCGGCCGAAGCCCTTGGCTTCGGTGACGGTGATGCCGGAAACGCCGATTTCGTGGAGCGCTTCCTTCACCTCGTCCAGCTTGAAGGGCTTGATGATCGCTTCGACCTTTTTCACTCGATCAATCCCTGCAGGCAGACCGGTTCCCGGCCTTGCGGCCCTGACCGGCGGTGTTGGTATTCGTACGGAGCCCGATACCGGATCAGCTATCCAAGAATCGTGCCACGCGGGTACTCCCCTCCACTAGGACAGGAAAGGGCGTCGCGAAAGCCGGAAAAGCGGCATGTCTGGCAAGAATGCAAGGCGCATGCGCACCGTTGCATTGCGCAAGTTGCGCGGATAAGGCGGATTGGTGCACAAGATTTGCGCAAGGTCTGCCTTATTTTTGGGCAGAGGTGGGAGTTTACTCCTCCGTCAGCCCACAGGCGGGTCGGAGGGGTACTTCAGCCCGCGTAAGGCGGGCGGTGCAGGCCCGCGGGGCTCAGCGTGAAGATCTCGCAGCCCGTTTCGGTCACCGCGATCGAATGTTCGAACTGCGCGGAAAGCGAGCGGTCGCGCGTCACCGCCGTCCAGCCATCGTCGAGCAGCTTCACCCCCGCCTTGCCGAGGTTGATCATCGGCTCGATCGTGAAGAACATGCCGGGCTTGAGCTCAGGGCCGGTGCCCTTGTGCGCGGCGTGGATCACTTCGGGCGCATCGTGGAACAGGCGCCCCAGACCGTGGCCGCAAAACTCGCGCACCACGCCGTAGCGGTGCCGCTCCGCATGGGCCTGGATCGCCGCGCCGATATCGCCGAGCCGCGCGCCGGGCTTCACCTGTTCGATGCCGATCATCAGGCATTCGTAGGTGACATCGACCAGCCGCTTCGCCTTGAGCGCGACATCGCCGACGAGGTACATCCGGCTGGAATCCCCGTGCCAGCCATCCAGCAGCGGCGTCACGTCGATATTGACGATATCGCCCTCGCGCAGGATGCGGCTTTCGGACGGGATGCCGTGGCAAACCACGTGGTTGATCGAAATGCAGCACGAATGGGTATAGCCGCGATAGCCCAAGGTGGCAGGGACGGCGCCGCCATCAAGGGTCATCTGCCGCACGACATCATCGATCGCGGCGGTGCTGACGCCGGGCTGGACCATCGGCACAAGTGCATCGAGGATTTCAGCCGCAAGGCGCCCGGCCTTGCGCATGCCTTCAAAGCCCGCAGGCCCATGCAGCTTAATCGTGCCGTCACGCGGCATCACATCGGTTTCGTCGGCGATCACATAGTCGGTCATGGGGGCCATGTAGCGTGTCTGTACGAAAATTGCGAGTGTGCTGCGCCGCGCTGGCATGCGGCCCGGTGCAGTTTCCTCTCGCACTCGCCGCCAAGCTGCGGCAAGGATCGTGGCTACGATGAACCAGCTTGATGCACTGATCCAGCCCGATCGCGGCCAGAAGGCCATTCCGCTCCACCTGATCGACAAGGCGGGCCTGCCCGGCTGGCTTGCGGGCCTCACCGCCGCGCAGCGCGCAGTGCTCGCCGGGCAGGGCTTTGAAGGTGGAGCAGGTGAAACCGCGATCGTGCCCGATGCAGCGGGCACGGGCGAGGGCTGGTTCGCGGTGGTGGGCGTGGCCGATCCGGCGAAGCTTTCAAGCTGGTGCCTTGCGCCATTGGCGGACCGGCTGCCGGCAGGGACCTATCGGCTTGCCAGCCCCGGCGCGGAAGGCCCCGCGCTGATCGGCTGGCGGCTCGCGCAGTACCGCTTTGATCGCTATCGCAGCGAGCCTTCCGATAAGGGCGCGCGGCTGCTGCTGACGGGCGCGCTCGGCGCGATGAATGCGGCGCTCGCAGAGGCCGAGGCGGTCATTCTGGTGCGCGATCTGGTCAATACGCCAGCGGAGGACATGGGCCCCGCACAGCTCGAGGCGGAGGCGCGCGCGCTCGCCAAGGCGCACCACGCGGTGATCCATGTCGTTTCGGGCGATGTGCTGGAGCGGGACTATCCGATGGTCCACGCGGTGGGCCGTGCGGCTGCTCGCAGCCATGCGCCGCGGCTGATCGAGATCGAATGGGGCGATCCCGCGCACCCGCGCCTCGCCATTGTCGGCAAGGGCGTATGCTTCGATTCCGGCGGACTCGACATGAAGCCAAGCTCGGCCATGGCGCTGATGAAGAAGGACATGGGCGGCGCGGCGCATGCGCTGGCGCTCGCGGGCCTCGTGATGGGTGCGGGGCTGCCGGTGCGGCTGCATGTGCTGGTCCCGGCGGTGGAGAACGCGGTTTCGGGCAACGCCTTCCGCCCCGGTGACGTGCTGCGCTCGCGCGCGGGGCTTTCGGTCGAGATCACCAACACCGATGCCGAAGGGCGGCTGGTACTCGGCGATGCGCTGGTGCGCGCCTGCGAGACGAGGCCCGAATTGCTGATCGATTTCGCCACGCTGACTGGCGCGGCGCGCGTTGCGCTCGGCCCCGATCTGCCGGCAATGTTCGCGCGGACGGACGAGACGGCGAACGGCCTCCTGTCTGCCGGCCTCGAACGCGACGATCCGTGCTGGCGCCTGCCGCTGCATGATGGCTACCGCGAGATGCTGAAGTCCGATGTTGCGGACCTCCAGAACAGCCCCTCGGGCGGGTTTGCGGGGGCGACGGTCGCGGCGCTGTTCCTCGACCGGTTCGTGGCCGAGGGGGTGGACTGGGCGCACTTCGATACCTTCGCCTGGCGCCCTGCAGGCAAGCCCGGCCGGCCCAAAGGCGGCGAAGCGCTGGGCCTGCGTGCGAGCTGGGGGCTGATCCAGTCCCGCTTTGGAAAAGAGCGCATGCCTTGAACCCTGAGCCCGATGCCTATAAGCGCCCGGCTTTCGTCTTTGCCGGAAAGCCTGACGTGACCGATCTGCTCCTGCCCAGCCTGAATACGTCGCACGCGCTGACGGGCCCCGCGCCCAAGTTCGATACGCATGCGCATACCCGCGCGGTGCGCGGCGATCTGGCGCATGTGCGCTATGCCGGGCAGGTCTTCGTCTCGCACTATGCAGTGCCGACGCCGTGCACGGTGGGGGCGGAGGGCGCCACCTTGCGCACGGCGGGGCGCGATGATGCAGACGTGATCGGCACACTGGCGGCGGGCGAGACGTTCAACCTGCTCGACAAGGCAGGCGGCTGGGGCTGGGGACAGCAGGGCGAGGATGGCCTCGTCGGCTATCTGCCGCTGACGGCGCTGGAGCCATGACCGTACGGGTCTTCATCGATGGCGCGGCGGGGACCACCGGCCTCGAAATCGCCGACCGGATTGCGGGCCGCACCGAGTTCAGCGTGATCGCGCTGAGCGATGCCGAGCGCAAGGACGCGTGCGCGCGCGCTGAAGCACTCAATGCGGCTGATGTCGCGATCCTGTGCCTGCCCGATGATGCCGCGCGCGAGGCGGTTTCGCTGATCACCAACGACACGACCCGCGTGATCGATGCCTCGACCGCACACCGGGTTGCGCCGGGCTGGACTTACGGTTTTCCCGAGATTGTGGGCCGTGGCGCGGTAGCCAGCGCCAAGCGGGTTTCCAATCCCGGCTGTTATCCCACCGGCTTCCTCGGCCTGCTGGTGCCCTTGCTGCGCGCAGGGCTGCTGCCGGCGGACTGGCCCTACACGGTCAATGCCGTCTCGGGCTACTCGGGCGGCGGCAAGGCGCTGATCGCGCGCTTCGAGGCCGATACGGACATCGCCTTCCGCGCCTATGGCCTTGGCCTTGGGCACAAGCATGTGGCCGAGATGCAGGGGCACGCGGGCCTGACATACGCTCCGATCTTCGCGCCTGCGGTGGTCCCCGCACATCGCGGCATGGTCGTCGAGGTACCGGTACCGCTCGCTGCCATCCCCGGTGCCGCTGCGCCGGATGCCCTGCGCGAGGCGCTGGCGGCGTTCTATGCGGGCAGCCCGCTGGTGCGTGTGCTCGATGGCGTGCCGGATGAACTGCTGCTGCGCTCCTCCGATGCCCCGCGCGACGGGCTCGACCTCTATGTTTTCGGCAGCAAGGATGGCACGCAGGCACGGCTCGTCGCGCTGCTCGATAATCTCGGCAAGGGTGCCAGCGGTGCTGCAGTGCAGAGCCTCAATCTGATGAGCGGCTTGCCGGAGACGGCGGGGCTGCGCCTCTAAGGGCCTCTTGCGTTTTCCGAACCCTTGCCGTTCGTGTCGAGCCAAGTCGAGACACCACCCAACGCGTCTGGTGTCTCGACTTCGCTCGACACGAACGGAGGTTGGGTTGGTGGCAAGAGGTATGAAGCGTGTGGCCTAGGCCTGATCCCGTCCTGCCCGGGCAGGAAAGTGTCTGGGACTATCCCCGCCCGGCCATCGCGCGGCCATGCAGTGCGCATGTGGTGATTGCGCATCGCGGGCAGATCATCGCCGATACGCGCCGCAGCGTGCAAACGCTCGAGACCAGCCATCCGCCGAGCTACTATATCCATCCCGATGACATCGCGCCGGGGGTGCTGCGGCGCGCGTCCGGCTCTTCGATGTGCGAATGGAAGGGCGCGGCGGTCTATTGGGACGTGGTGGTGGACGCAGAAGTGCTGCCGCAGGTCGGGTGGAGCTATCCGGGTCCAACGCGCGGTTTCCTGGCGCTCAAGGATCATGTCGCGTTCTATGCGGCGCCCTTTGATCGGTGCAGTGTGGATGGCGAGACGGTGATTCCGCAGGCCGGCGGCTTCTATGGCGGCTGGATCACCAGCAAAGTGGCTGGCCCCTTCAAGGGCGGGCCGGGCAGCCGGGGCTGGTAGGGGATTCGCCATAGCCGGGCGGGCATGGCGGCATGGCGGGAACGTCCGCGTAAACTGTTTGGACCGCTGGGGCGCTGTTCAGCCGTCTTTGCGAAACCATCTGTCCCAGATTGCAGTGATTACCCCGATCGGGAACACAACGACTGCCAAGAGGATGAGGCTTGAGACGATGGGCCATAGATTTCCGCCGTTGAACACATTGAGAAATTCCAAAAAAGCTATCATCTGATAGAATACTCGCGGCGATTATACTTCGAACGTACCATTTGGGATGATCTTCCTGCAAGCAAGGACCCGGCTCTACGCGGGAAGGACGCTTGCTCTGCGCGCCATCATAAGTAAAAAGACTGGATGCCATCCGACATCGAGATCTCGCGCGCGGCGACGCTGAAGCCCATCCTCCAGATCGCCGAGCGCGCCGGAATCCCGGCTGCGGCGGTCGAACCTTACGGCCATTACAAGGCCAAGCTCGATCTGGCGCTGCTCGAAGCCGAGGCGGGCAAGGCGCCGGGCAAGCTGATCCTTGTCACCGCGATTAACCCCACACCGGCGGGCGAGGGCAAGACCACGACCTCGGTCGGCCTTGCCGATGCGCTGAACCGGATCGGCAAGCGCACCATGCTGGCCCTTCGCGAACCCTCGCTTGGCCCCTGTTTCGGCACCAAGGGCGGGGCGACTGGCGGCGGCTACGCGCAAGTCGTGCCGATGGAGGATATCAACCTCCACTTCACCGGCGATTTCCATGCGATCACCAGCGCGCACAATCTGCTCGCCGCGATGATCGATAACCACGTCTACTGGGGCAACGCGCTCGATCTTGATGTGCGGCGGATCGTGTGGCGGCGCGTGCTCGATATCAACGACCGCGCGCTGCGCGATATCGCGCAAGGGCTGGGCGGGCGGGCCAACGGGTTCCCGCGCGAATCCGGGTTCGATATCACCGTCGCTTCGGAAGTCATGGCGATCCTGTGCCTCGCCGAGGATCTCGAGGATCTGGAAGCGCGGCTCGGGCGGATCGTGGTCGGCTATACGCGCAGTGGCGGCCCCGTCACCGCGCGCGAACTGAAGGCCGATGGCGCGATGGCCGTGCTGCTGGCGCAGGCGATCAAGCCCAATCTGGTGCAGACGCTGGAAGGTAATCCTGCGCTCGTCCATGGCGGACCGTTTGCCAATATCGCGCATGGCTGCAATTCCGTGCGGGCGACGCGCGCGGGGCTGGCGCTGGCGGACTATGTGGTGACCGAGGCGGGCTTTGGCGCAGACCTCGGCGCGGAAAAGTTCTTCGATATCAAGTGCCGGCAGGCCGGCCTCAAACCGGCGGCGGCGGTGATCGTCGCCACGGTGCGCGCGCTGAAAATGAACGGCGGCGTTGCCAAGAATGCACTGGCGCCGGCCGATGTCGAGGCGGTGAAGCGCGGCGGGGTGAACCTCGTGCGGCATATCGAGAACGTTCGCCAGTTCGGCGTGCCTGCTGTCGTCGCGATCAATCGCTTCCCGACCGACAGTGACGAGGAGATTGCCGCTGTCCAGGCCATCGCCGCCGCGCATGGCTCGCAGGCGCTGGTCTGCACGCACTGGGCTGAAGGCGGCGCGGGTGCGGTCGATCTGGCCGAGCGGGTGGTGCAGCTGGCCGAAACGCCCTCGCAGTTCGCGCCGCTCTATGATGATGCGCTGCCGCTATTCGAGAAGATCAACACCATCGCCACCCGCATCTACCGCGCCGAATGCGCGATTGCCGATCCGGCGGTGCGGACGCAGCTCGCCGCGTGGGAAGAGCAGGGGCACGGCGCGCTGCCGGTGTGCATCGCCAAGACGCAGTATGGCTTCTCCACCGATCCTGCCGCATTGGGCGCGCCGACCGGCCATGTGATCCCGGTGCGCGAAGTGCGGCTTTCGGCGGGTGCGGGCTTTGTCGTCGCGATCTGCGGCGAGATCATGACCATGCCCGGCCTGCCGCAGGTGCCCGCGGCAGAACGCATCCACATCAATCCCGAAGGGCGGATCGAGGGACTCTTCTAGGCCCTACTTCCCGAAGCTGATCGCCGGCTTTTCGGCTTCGGGCAGCGTGCCGCCCATCAGCTTGGCCAGCGTCGGCGCGATTGCGCGCATGTCGATTTCGCCCAGCTTGCGGCCCTTGGGAATGCCCTTGCCCATGATCATGAAGGTGGAGCGCATTTCGGGCGCGGCGGGGAAATAGCCGTGCATGCCCTTGACCGGGGAGGGGAACGACAGCGGCAGGGTGCCGTTCACGAACGGCCCGGCCACGGCGCCGATCTTGAGGTTCACATAGAAGCTGGCGTCGGGATTGGCGCCCTCGGCCGCGATGGCGGGGCCTTCGATCACGCGTTCGAACTTGGCAGCGGGATCGGCGGCCAGCTTGTCGAGCACGGCCTTGACCCTGGCTTTGAGCGCGGCATCGTTCGGCCGCGCCAGGCGGATCGCGAACGAGCCTCCCGAGCCCCATGGCGTTGCATCGGCGGAGGCGATCTTGCCGTCCGGCCCTAGCGTCACGAGCCCGGCATCGATGAACGGGCGGTAGAGGTTGATCACCGTATCCACCGGCGCAAATCCGTGATCGCTGACGAGCGCGATCACCGCATCGGGATGGACCTGCATTTCGGCCGCCACGAGTTCGCCGACGAAACCGTCGATCTGCTCCAGCGCCGCGTGCGATTCGGCGGAGCCCGGGCCGGTCTCGTGCTCGGTATGGTCCAGCGCGGCGAGATACATCGTCATGAATCCGGGCTGGTACTTCACGATCATCCCCACGCCGAATTCGGTGCGGATCTGGTCGCCCAGCAGGTCTTCGGATTTGCCATCGGCGTAGGCCGCGCCGGTCGCCGCCTCCAGATCGCCGACAAGGCCCGGTGTCGCCAGCGCATTGACCAGCTTGCGATCGTCGGCATGGCCGGTGCGCCAGATCTGCGGGAGGTTCCACGTCACGTTCTTCGCCGCGACGGAAACCGGCCAGTGGACGTTGCCGGTGGTGAGGCCGGCATCACGGGCCGCATCCCACAGGGTGCGGGCCTTGTTGTCCTCGGCATACCAGAACCAGCCGCTCTGGTTGATCTGGGTGGGATCGTAGGTGGTGTTGTTCACGATGCCATGCTTGGCCGGCGATACGCCGGTGATCAGCGTGGTATGGCTCGGATAAGTAACTGAAGGCAGCACGCCGACGACGCCCGTGGCATAGGCGCCCTCGGTCACGAAGCGGCGCAAGGTCTCGACCCTGAGGCCGCGAGCCTCGGCGTCGAGCACGTCGCCGGGGCGCAATCCATCGATCGAGATAAGGAGGACAGGAGCGGCGCGCGCTTCCTCTGCCGCTGCGCCAGAAAGCACCGGGGCGATGAGCGCAAGGGCGAGAGGAAGCGCGCGGCGCATCAGAAGCCCACCTTCACGGTCGCGAAGACCTGACGCGGGGCACCGGCGAGCAGCGTCTGGTTGTCGCCGCTGTTGCCGAAGCCGTTCGAACCGATCGTGGCGACATAGCGCTTGTCGAACAGGTTGGTTGCGTTGATCTGCAGCTCCACCGGCTTGCGCATGCCCAGATCGAACCGGTAGCCGAGCGTCGCATCGACGAGCGCGCGGCCGGGGACCGACTGGTCGTTGGTGTAGGTGAAGTAACGCTTCGACATGTAATCAACCCCGACGCGGCCATAGAGCGGCCCCTGATCGTACGAAACTTCGCCATGGACAAGGTGCTTGGGGCTGTCGGTCACGGTTTTCCCGGCGGTGGGGATCGTGGTGACGGTGCCGTTGGCCCGGATCACCACGTCGTCGCGGTAGGTGTTGTCGTTGTAGCTGTACGAAGCCAGCACCGACCAGCCGTGGCCCATGCGCAGCTCGCCGCTTGCCTCGATGCCCGCCGAGCGCACGCCACCGACGTTCTGCAGCGCGTTGGCCGCGCCGACGATGCCCACCGAGGTCGGGATCGCCAGCAGGCGGTTGCGGAAGTTCACCAGATAGCCCGCAAGCACACCGTGGAAGATGCCGCTGTTGTAGCGCAGACCAGCCTCGTACGTGTCCGACTGCTCGGGCTTGAGGAAGGGCTTGATCGCGTCGAACCCGGCCTGGCTCGAGGAGAACGGCCCTGCCGTGGTGGCCGAGGCGAAGGCGCGCGTCACCTGCGTGAAGCCGGCGAAGGCCTCGATCTCGGGCGAGAAGCGATAGCTGATGCCCGCGTGCGGCTGGAACCAGTCCTTGGTCGAAAGATCGCCCTGGGTGCGCCCGCCCGCGACGTTCGGCCGCGCGTGGTTGTCCACCTTGAAGCCCTTCCAGCCGAGGCTGATCTTGGCATCACCCAGCTTGATCTCGTCCTCGACGTAGTACTGGAACGTCTTGGTGTTGAAATCGATGTCCCACTGCGTAGCGAACGGATCGTGCTGGAACTTCAGGTGGTCGCGGCCCGGATTGGTGCGGCTGGCATAGGCATAGAAGCGCCGCGCCTGGTTGAAATCATTGTTTTCGTACCACGCGCCCACGGTGATGTTGTTCATGCCGAGATCGGCGTTGAGGCTGCCGAACACACCCTTGCGGTTGATGTCGTATTCGGTGGTGCGCAGCGCCATCGGCACGCCGGTCGGGCTGTTGACATAGGGCGTGCCCCAGGTGCCCTGGCCCGAATTCTTGTGGAGATAGGTCTTGAGCTTCAGCGTCAGCACCGAGGCGAGCGGCGCGGTGAGGCCGACGGCGGCGAGCGTGTCGCGGCGCAGGCCCGAAGCGTCGTAATAGGCATCATCCGCGGTCTTGATCGACGAGGGATAGACCTTGCCCGCAGCCGGGTTGAGCGGGGTGGTGCCGGTCTCGCCCCGGTTGGCGGCAATGTCGGCCACCTGCACGGCCTGCGCATACTTGCCCGGGCCGAAGTTGTCCCAATCGTAGCCGAGGCGGTTGATCTGGTCGAGGCTGAGGTCCTGATAGTCCTGCTCGGCGCGGTCGGAATAGCTGAAGTAGCCGTCGAGCGTCACGTTGCCCAGCGGCAGGATGCCCTTGGCGTTGACGTTCAGCTGGCGCTGCTGGCCGTCACCCTTCCACTTGTCGGTGGTGGCATAGACGACCGAGGCGAAGGCGCGCGCGCCGTTTTCCGTGCCGATGCCGCCGCGCAGGAAGCCGCGCCAGGTGTTGTTCGAGCCGTAGGTGCCGCTCGCGTCGAGCCCGAGCGCGTTCTTCGGATCGAGCGTGTAGAAGTTGAGCGTGCCGCCGAGGTTGTTGGTCGACTGCGTGTCGATCGCGCCCGAGCCCTGGCTGACGACAGTCGAGCCGATGTTTTCCGCAGTGACCGCACGGCTGATGTGGAGGCCGTTGTAGTTGCCGTACGACATGTCGCCGAGCGGAATGCCGTCGAGGTTGAAGCCCAGCTGGTTCTGGTTGAAGCCGCGCAGGGTGATGCGGGTCGACCATTCATACGTGCCGAAAGCATCGGCCGACTGGAAGTTCACCGAAGGCAGCTTGGCGATCGCGCGCAGCGGGCTGGTGCCGGCGGCTTGGAGGGCAAGATCGGCGCCCGAAAGCTCCTGGACCTGGCGGGTCTTGCCGGTGCCGTAGACGACGATGGCTTCACCGTCGCTGGTGTCGGCAGGGGCGGCACCGTCGGTCGCGGCGGCAGCCGGAGCGGCCTGCGGTTCGGACGCCGCGAGCGCGGGGGATGCGGCGGCGGCGAATGCCGTCGTGGCGAGCAGGATGGTAGCGAGGCGCATAGTTAACTCCCTCATGGCCTTTGTAGTGTTGCGGCCGCTAAGAGTGATTTGTGACACTTTTATGTTTATATTTCCTAATCTTGCATCTTATCCATGTGTCACTTTGTTGCAACGCGGCACAAAGTCCACACTGGATTGAAATTCATGATGGCCCACGGCGAAACGATGTTAGAGCGCGGCGGATCGCGGTGTGTGGCGGCCAGGTTCAGGATGCGTTCAGTCAGCAAGAGGCCACCTGTGGGCCTTCTGAAACCCAGCTCCGGAGCGCTCTACACCCCGCCCCCGAAGGCTCGAATCGCACATGCCAAAACGCCCCGCACGCGTTTCCGCGGCGGGGCGTTTTGCGTTCCGAAAAGCACGCGCGCCGCAGCGCGCCCCTGCTCAGTCTTCCGGTGCGATCGTGACCTTGAGGCCGTCGAGATCGGCGGTCAGCTGCACCTGGCACGAGAGGCGCGAGGTTTCGCCCCGGTGGTCGGAGCTTTCCAGCAGGTCGTTCTCGTCTTCGCTCATCTTCGGCAACTTGTCGGCGAAGGCGGGGTCCACATAGATGTGGCAGGTCGCGCAAGAGCAGCAGCCGCCGCACAGCGCGAGGAGTTCGTCAAAGCCGTTGTCGCGGATCGCTTCCATCACCGACAGGCCGGCAGCGGCCTCGACAGTGGATTCTTCACCCGAGCGGTTCACCACGACAAGCTTCGGCATCGACCCTATCTCCTGTTGAGAGCCGGACGCACGAATCCCGCGCTCTCTGGCCCCATTTGCCGGGGGCTGCTATCGCGCGGGGGGCACTTTGGCAAGGTGCTGCGCTGCATCATGGCCTCAAAAGGAAAACGGACAGGTATGGGCCTCACCGCCAGCCAGATCGCCGAGGGCCTCGCCCATGTCGGCAAAAGGAGCCCGCTGATCGCCGAGGCCATCGCGCGTGTCGGCCATCCCGAGCCGCGAATCCGCCCGCGCGGCTATGCTACGCTGCTGCGCACGATCGTGGGCCAGCAGGTCAGTGTCGCCGCTGCGGCCTCGGTCTGGACCAAGCTTTCCGCACTGCTGGGAGACGACATGCCCCCGCACGATCTGCTCGCCGCCGACTTTGATTCGCTGCGCGCCTGCGGCCTTTCGCGCCAAAAGCAGGGCTATGCGCGGTCTTTGTGCGAACTGGTGGTGACGGGCGAGCTTGATCTCCACTCGTTGCCGGAGGACGACGAGGAAGCCATCGCGCAGCTCACCCGGATCAAGGGCATCGGCCGCTGGTCAGCGGAAATCTACCTGCTGTTTGCCGAAGGACGGCCCGATATCTGGCCGGCGGGCGATCTGGCCGTGCAAGCGGGCATGGCCAAGCTTCTCGGCCTTGCCGAACGGCCGAGCGAGAAGGAAGCCCGCGCCATGGCCGAAGACTGGCGCCCGCATCGCGGCGCGGCGGCCATTTTCACGTGGCATTGCTATAACAATCCGGCGCTTTAAGTTCCTGCCCCAACGACAGAGGGTGTAACGCTGTGGCGCAAAAGACGATTTTCATCACCGGTGGCGCATCGGGCATCGGGCGCGCGGTGGCCGAGCGGTTTGGCCGGGCTGGCTGGTTCGTCGGTATTGCCGATATCAACGAGGACGGGATGGCCGGCACCGCCGCGCTGATCCCGGCAGGCTTTTCCTCGCAGCACAAGCTGGACGTGCGCGACCGCGCCGCATGGGACGCGGCGCTGGCAGACTGCGCCGAGGCCTCGGGCGGAAAGATCGATGTCGTTTTCAACAACGCCGGCATCCCCCTTGGCGGGCGCTTGATCGATTGCAGCGCCGAGGAAGTCGAACGCACGCTCGATATCAATCTCAAGGGCGTGATCTTCGGCGCGCAGGCGGCTTATCCGTGGCTCAAGGCTGCGGCCCCCGGCTCATGCCTGCTCAACACCGCGAGCGCGGCGGGGATTTATGGCATGCCCGGCGGCTCGATCTATTCCGCGACCAAGTTCGGCGTCCGCTCGATCACCGAATCGCTGGATGGCGAGTGGAAGGACGATGGCATCAGCGTGCGCGATCTGATGCCGAGCTTCATCGAAACCCCGCTGCTCGATCACGCGCCCAATCGCGCTTCGAACGCGGATATCCGGGGGCAGGTCAGTTCCGCCGGGCTCGAAATCACGCCGGTGAGCGAGGTCGCCGAAGCGGCGTGGGCGGCGGTGCATGGGCAGAAGGTCCACACGCTGGTCGGCAAGACCGCGAAGAAGCTGGCCTTTGCCGCGCGCTGGATGCCGGGGGCCTTGCGCAAGCAGGTCAGCGGCCTTGGGCGGCCGATGGGGGGCTGATCAGTCGAAGCTCGTGTCGTCAGGCTGCGCCATCAGGGCCTTGCGGCGCAGCAGGAAGATCACCGCGACGACCGGCAGCGAGAACGACAGCATCCACGCGTCGAACGGCGAGGCCTTGAACGCCGCGCTGCCCAGCAGGAAGAAGCCGAACGGCCGGAAGATCCACACGCCGGTCGTCCAGTTGAGCGTGAACTGGCCAAGGCCGAGAGCGGACCCGATGGCCCAGAGCCAGCGCCGCCGCACGCCTGTGCTGCGCCCGATGAGGATCAGCGCGGTGACGATCGTGAGCGTCGAGAGCGCCATCGCGGCCAGCCAGAAGTAGTGTAGCGCGCCTTTCCCTTCGAGCGTGAAGGCCCCGCCGGTGGTCGGCTGATGGTCAGAGGGCGCGGCATGCCATCCCACGATCTGCGGCCCGCCGGGCGCCACCTTGATGACGATCTGAATCACCGCCCAGCTGGTTCCCGCGCCGAATTCGTAGTTGAGCGCCTTCAGCGTCTGCGAGGCGCCGTTCACCGTGTTGGTCTGCACGGCGACGGTTACCAGCCTGGTGTTCGTGGCCTTGGGGATGCCCGCCTGAAACGACCGCTCGATGCCGAGCGTCTGCGCATAAAGCTGCGGCTCCATGCTGGCCTTGACCGTATCGAGCTGCCCCGACTGCAGCGCGGCGATGAAGCGGACAGCGACGGACTGCTCCTGCGGCGTGGCGAGCGCTTCATTGACCTGCGACTGCGAGCAAGCGGCCAGAAGCAGGCTGAGGATCACCAGAATGATGCGCATGCCCCCGGTCCTTCCACTTTGCCCCAGACTGCGGATTTCTTCGTAGCTGGAACGGCTTGCCGCAGCAATCGGGACACGCAGCCGGGCCACGCAACTGGGCTGGTCTAGCCCGCGAACCCGTCAATCGCGCTGGCCAGTGCCACGTCCCGCGTGCTCAGCCCGCCTGCATCGTGCGTGGTCAGCGTGATTTCGACGCGGTTGTAGACGTTGAACCACTCCGGGTGGTGATCGGCCTTTTCGGCAAGGATCGCCACGCGGGTCATGAAGCCGAAAGCCTCGGCGAAATCGGCGAAGCGGAAGGTGCGGGTGATGGCGAGGCCGTCTTCGCGCAGCGACCACTGCGGGAGGGCGGCGAGGGCGGCGGTGCGTTCGGCATCGGTGAGGGCGGCAATCACCATAATGGCTCTCCTTGCCATAGGATTTCTTGGCAGTGCGGCGTCTTTCCCCTATCGCGTGAACCGATGCAACCGTGCCGTCTCGCTGCCTATGATCTTGCCTGCCGACGCGGTGACCGGCTGCTGTTCCGGGGCGTGGGCTTCGAACTGACCGGGGGGGAAGCGCTGCACCTTTCCGGCCCCAACGGCATCGGCAAATCGAGCCTGATGCGCATTCTGGCGGGCCTGCTGCGCGCCTACAACGGCCATGTCGAGCACGAGGGCGCGATGGCGCTTTCGGATGAACGGCCCGCGCTCGATCCGCACCGGCCGCTGGGCGAGGCGCTGGCGTTCTGGCGGCAAGTTGATCGCGCAGGCGAGGCGCGCGCCGATTTCGGGCTTGAAGACCTGCTCGATGTGCCGGTGCGCTATCTTTCCACCGGCCAGCGCAAGCGCGCCGCGCTGGCGCGGCTGGCCGCGAGCGGTGCGCGGATCTGGCTGCTCGACGAGCCGCTGAACGGGCTCGACACGCATTGGGGCGCCAGCGCGCAGGCCGCGATCGAGGCGCACCGCGCGCTCGGCGGCATTGCGGTGATCGCCTCGCACCAGCCGCTGCAATTGCAGAAACTGCGCACGCTTTCGCTGCTGGAGCATCTGCCATGAGGGCGCTATGGACGATCTTCCGCCGCGATCTGACGCTGCTGCTGATGGGCGCGCCGGGGCGGGGCGGGGCGCTGCTGCCGCTGCTGTTTTTCCTCGCGGTTGCCATGCTCTATCCCTTTGCAGTGGGCCCCGATGCCAAGCTGTTGGCGCGGACCGGCGCGGGCGTGATCTGGGTCGCCGCGCTGCTGGCCGCGATCCTGCCGTTGGACCGTTTGGTGGAGCCCGATCTGGAGGCCGGCTTTTTTGATCAATGGGCGCTGCGCGGGATTGCCGAGGAAGGCGTGCTTGCGCTGCGCATCCTTGCGCATTGGCTTAGCTTCGGCGTGCCGCTCATGCTCGCGGCGCCGCTGGCGGCGGGGCTGCTCAATCTGGACGGTGCGCAGCTGTGGACGGTGGAGCTGGGGCTCCTGCTCGGCACGCCGGGGCTGGCGGCGATCGGCGTGACCATCGCGGCGCTGACGGCCGGGCTGCGCGCGGGGGCGGCGCTGGGCGGGCTGCTGGCGATACCGCTGACGGTGCCGCTGCTGATCTTCGGTGCGGGCTCGCTCCAGCCGGGCGGGGAGGGCGGGCTGCTGCTGCTCGCCGCATCAAGCCTTGCCGCGCTGGCGATTGCGCCGTTTGCCGCGGCGGGCGCGATCCGGGCGGGGCGGGAGTAGCAAGAAGGAAGGGGTTTCTCGCAGAGACGCGGAGAAGAAAGAAGAGCGCAGAGGCCCTATCGCTGCGGCGCAGCCGATTTCTCCATCGAGATGCGTCTCTGCAGTAGTGCCTGGTTGCCTGCGGCGCGGATGGGCCGCTCTGCGAACTTCTTTTCCTTTGCGTCTCTGCGAGAAACCCCTTCGCCTTCTTCCCACAGCCGCCCTTCGCCCCCTGAAAGCGCAAATCCATTGCGGCGCGCGCGGCGGCGCATTACCTCGCAAGGCATGAACCAGACCGTCGCGCCACCCGCCGTCCTCGCCGATACCCTCTCGCTGATCGGCAAAACGCCGCTTGTCCTCCTTAAGGGGCCGAGTGAAGCTGCGGGCTGCGAGATCTACGGGAAGTGCGAGTTCGCCAACCCCGGCGCTTCGGTGAAGGACCGCGCCGCGCTGTGGATCGTGCGTGATGCTGAAGCGAAGGGCCTGTTGAAGCCCGGCGGCACCATCGTTGAAGGCACGGCGGGCAACACCGGCATCGGCCTTGCGCTTGTCGCCAACGCGCTGGGCTACAAGACCGTGATCGTGATGCCCGAAACCCAATCGCGCGAGAAGATGGACACGCTGCGCGCACTGCGGGCAGAACTGGTGCTGGTCCCCGCCGCGCCGTTCTCCAATCCGGGGCACTTCGTCCACACCTCGCGCCGCATTGCCGAGGAAACCGAAGGCGCGATCTGGGCCAACCAGTTCGACAATATCGCCAACCGCCGCGCCCATATCGAAAGCACGGCGCCGGAAATCTGGTCGCAGATGGAAGGCCGCGTCGATGGCTTCATCTGCGCGGCGGGCACCGGCGGCACGATCGCGGGGGTCGGCTTCGGGCTCAAGGCTTTCGACGAGAACGTGACCATCGGCCTCGCCGATCCGCACGGCGCTGCGCTCTACAACTACTATGCCCACGGCGAACTGAAATCCGAAGGCTCCTCGGTCGCGGAAGGCATCGGGCAGGGGCGCATCACCGCCAACCTCGAAGGCGCGCCGATCGATACGCAGTTCCGCATCTCGGACGAGGAAGGCCTCGAATGGGTGCGCCGCCTGCTGGCCGAGGAAGGGCTGTGCCTTGGCCTTTCGAGCGGGATCAACGTGGCGGGCGCAGTGGCGCTGGGCAAGCAACTCGGCCCCGGCAAGCGCGTGGCGACGATCCTGTGTGACACTGGCTTCCGCTACCTCTCCTCGCTCTACAACCCGGAGTGGCTGCGCGCGAAGGGCCTGCCCATCTTTCCCTGGCTTGGATGACCTTCCCCTCGCTGGCATAAGCGAGTAAGATTGGGCGGATGGCACTCTTCGGCCTCATCCCTGATCGCCGCCCGTCGCCGGACGCAGCGGCTGAAACCCCGGCGGAAGCCGCGCGGCTGGCCGCGCTGCAACCCGCGTATCCCGGCCCGCGCGAACTGCGCGCGCAGGCGGTACACCGGCTGCAAATCGGGCTGTTTGGCCTTGCCGGGATGCTGCTCATCGTCAGCCTCGCCAACGTGATCATGGACCGCGCCAAGCAGGTCGAGCGCACCACGGCGGGAACGCCTGCCGCCGCCGCCAGCCCCAGCGCGAGCCCCAGCACGGCCAACGATCCGCTGGTCGACATGGGCGTCGCGCCCGAACTGCCGGTGGCCGGCGGCGCCAAGCCTGCGCGCCAGGCACCGCGCCCGCCCGGCAACTGAGCGGCAGCCGCACAATCTGGATCCTTGCCGCCGGCGTACTGGCGCTGGCCGGTTGTACGCGCGCTTCGCCGCCGCCCGCGCTCGGCCTGTTCACCAGCCTGCCGATCCTGTGGAGCGAGGCGGACGGGATGGGGGCGCAGCTTGCTCCGTCCGGAAAGCCGCACTGGGCGCGCCCCGTGCTTGAGGAAGGCCGCCGCCTTGTCCCGCTCGATACGCTCCTCGCGCCGAGGCCGCTTGCCGACCTTTTTGTTGCGCAGCCGCGTCCGCTGGAGCCGGCGGAGAACGTGGCGCTTGATGCCTGGGTGCGGGGCGGGGGGCACCTTCTGCTGTTTGCCGATCCGCTGCTCACGGCGGAAAGCCGCTTCGCGCTCGGCGATCCGCGCCGCCCCGCCGATACTGTGCTGCTGGGCCCGATCCTGGCGCATTGGGGCCTTGCGCTGCGCGATGCGGGCGAGGGGCGGGAAAGCGCGGGAACGCCGTTTCCCGTGAATGCCCCGGGTGAACTCACTCTGCTTCCGGGGCCGGCGCAGGACTGCCGGATCGAGCAGGCCGGCCTCATCGCGGCGTGCCGGATCGGCAAGGGTTTCGCACTGATCGTGGCCGATGCCGCGCTACTCGAATCCGCCGAGGGCCCGGATGCCGCATCCCGCGCCGAGGCGCTGCGCGCCCTGATGCGCCGGGCCTTTGGCCGCTGACGCGGGAATCGGCGGGAAACGAGCACGGGAAAGCACGGGAACGAAGCGGAGCCGCGCCCCGGCTGCGCGTCTTAACCATAAAATTTGGCGGAATTGCGTGATTTCGTCCGAAACCCCGCCAAGTCACCGGTGCGCTACGTGGTTGCCCCAAGGAAAGATTCATCCACTGGAATCAACGTTTGGACGTAATTTCCCGCATTTTCCCCTTTTCGCCCGGACCCTCCCGCGTTAAGACAACACCTCATCAGGAAGGACTCCATGACGCATCCGCGGGGGATGAGTCGGCCGCGCGGGTGTGCGCGGCCGGGTTGGGAGGCTTTCGTCCGCTGGGGGAAGCGGCACGTGGCTGGGGCACAGTCGCAGTATTGGGGGCAGGGCTTTTCGCCGCGCGGCGAGAAGAACCGCTTTGTCCTCCCCGCAGACTTCCGCCAGACCGTCCGCGAAGCCTCCAAGGGCAATCGCACCCTCTGCCTCGACAAGCACGCCAAGCACCCCTGCCTCGTCGGCTTCGGCGAATCCCGTGCAGAAAGCTTTGCCGAGATGCTCGCGCACGAGGAACGAGTGGCGATCGAACGCGGCGAACCCTTCGATATCGACTTGCGTGCCGCCCAGATCGCCGGGTTTGCCCGCATCAGCTTCGATGATTCCGGCCGCTTCGTCCTGCCCGAATACCTCGGCGAGCAGGCGCAGGTCGGCGACGAGCTCTATTTCCACGGCGGCATGCATCAGATCATGATCTGGGCGCCCGAAGTGCTGTTTGCGATGGGCCCCGAGTGGGACTCGGTCAAATCGGCCTGCCGCGCCCGCATGGCCGAATTCTCGGCCAAGGCAGCCCGCAAATGAGCGCTGCTCCCCATATCCCCGTGCTCCTCGATGAGGTTGTCGCCGCGCTGAACCCCGCAGCCGGTTCCCTTGTCGTGGACGCCACCTTCGGCGCAGGCGGATACACCCGCCGCCTGCTCGGTGCCGGCGCCACCGTCCATGCCTTTGATCGCGACCCCGATGCGATTGCGGCGGGCCGGGCCTGGGGGGAAGTTTCGGAAAGCCCGCCCCGCCTCGTCCTCCATCCGCGCCGGTTCTCCGAACTCGCTGAGGGCCTGGCGGAAGCGGGTGTTTCGAGCGTGCAGGGCATTGTCTTCGATATCGGCGTGAGCTCGATGCAGCTTGATCAGGCGGCGCGCGGGTTCGCCTTTTCCAGCAATGGCCCGCTCGACATGCGCATGTCGCAGGCTGGCGAAAGCGCGGCGGATTTCCTCAACGGCGCGGCCGAGGAAGCGATTGCCGACGTGCTCTACCACTATGGCGAGGAGCGCCAGTCGCGCCGCATTGCCCGCGCCGTGGTCGCCGCCCGCCCGCTGACGACGACCGGCCAGCTCGCCGATGTCGTGCGCAAGGCGCTGGGCTACCGTCCCGGCGCGCCGAAGGACCCCGCGACACGCAGCTTCCAGGCCGTGCGCATCCATGTGAACGGTGAGCTTGATGAGCTGCAGGCGGGTCTCGCCGCAGCGGAGCGCGTGCTGGCGCCCGGCGGCCGCCTCGCTGTCGTCAGCTTCCACAGCCTTGAAGACCGCATCGTCAAGCAGTTCCTCCGTGAAGGCGCGGGCGCCCTGCCGGCCGGATCGCGCCATCTCCCCGTCAGCGCACCCAGCGCAGCGCCGGTGTTCGAAAAGCCCTCCGCCGCCATCCGCCCCGGCGCGGAGGAGCAGGCGCGCAACCCCCGCGCGCGCTCTGCCACCTTGCGCTGGGCGGTGCGGACCGCCGCCCCTGCACGGGAGATGGCCGCGTGATGGTCAGTGCCCACCGCTTCCGCTCGATCGGCTGGATTGCGCTGCTGCTCGTCTGCGCCGCGCTGGTCATGGTGCTCGCGTTCCGTGTGAATGCGCTGCGCAGCCAGGTCCATCGTACAGAGCTGCAGATCGTCGCGCTGCGCAAGGAGAAGCTCTACCTCGAAACCGAGGTGGAAACCCGCGCGAACCAGCAGCAGCTGAAGCTGTGGAACGATGTCGAGTTCGGCTATGTCGCGCCGACCGCCGGTCAGTACCTTTCGAACGAGCGCCAGCTGGCCGCTTTTGCCAAGCCGGATGGTCCAGGCAGCCCTGCACCGATCCGTGTGGCGAGCGCGGACGATGCCGTTGCGGCCGAAGCAGCGTTCCCTTCGGTGATGTCCGGCCTTGCTGCTGCGGCCGATATTGCCGCGCCGGTCGTTACTGCAGACGAGGATGACGACAAGCCTGCGGCGAAGCCCGCAGATGCCGCGGACCGCGCCAAGGCCACCGCAAACCTCGGCGCGCGCCTTGCGATGGTCACGCCGCTGAAGAACGACGGCAAGAGCAAGACCGGCAAAACCGACAAGACCGACAAGACTGGCAAGGATAGCAAGGCAAAGGACGGCGAGAAGAAGGCCGCCCTCGCGAGGTCGATGAAGACCTCGAAGGACGAGGCGGCGCGGCCCGGCAAGGGCGCAAAGCTCGCGGCGGCCAAGTCTGAAGCCCGGCCGGGCAAGGCGGTGGCCTCGAAGCCTGAGAAATCCGCCAAGCCTGCACGCGGGGGGAGCAAACCCGCCCCGTGAATGCGCTGACCGCCTCCGCCGCAATCGCCACCGGACGAGTCCAGCTCGCCAACGTGCGCCAGGGCGCGCTCGTCACCGCGCGGCTGCGCGCGCTGTGGATCATGGTGCTGTTCGTATTCGTGACACTGACAGCCTGCGTGCGGATCGTGCAGCTCGGCTTGTTCGAACGGACGCCCGAGCGCGCCTCGCTGGCCGAGGCGCTGTTGCCTTCGCGCGGGGAGATCACCGATCGCAATGGCACCGCGCTGGCGCGCGCCTTCGCGTCCTATTCCTTGTGGTTCAATCCCAAGGCGCTGGGCGAGGGCGGCGCGCCGCTGGTCAAGACGCCCGAGGAAGTCGCTCGCGCGCTCGTCGGCATCTTCCCCGATGCGGACTACGCCGATCTCGTGGCGCGTCTGAAGGCGGGCAAGCCTTGCTATCTGCGCCGCCGGGTCTTGCCGGAAGACGCCAACAGGGTCTTCGCGCTGGGGGAACCCGCGCTTGAATTCCCGCGCGAGGAGCAGCGTTTCTATCCGCAGGGCTCGCTCGCTGCGCATGTGCTCGGCTATGTGGACGAGGCCGGCAAGGGCCATGTCGGGATGGAACAGGTGCTGGAGCCGCGCCTGCTCGATCCGGCGTATCGCGGCACGCCCACCGCGCTTTCCATCGACGCGCGGGCGCAGGGCGCGCTGGAAGACGAGCTTGGCCGCGGCATGATGGAAACCAATGCCAAGGGTGCCGCCGGGGTCATCCTCGATGCGGACAGTAGCGAAGTCGTCGCGCTGGCCTCGCTGCCCTCGTTCAACCCCAATCGTTCGGACCTTGCCTACAACGATCTCGTGTTCAACCGCGTGTCGAACCAGGTCTACGAGCTTGGTTCCACGTTCAAGCCGATCACCATCGCCTCTGCCATCGACGCCGGCGTGGTGACCGATCTTGCGAAGCGCTATCCTTCGGTGCCGTTCCAGATCGGCAAGTTCACGATTCACGACAGCCACAACTTCGGCACTTCGCTCAATGTGCCCGAAGCGCTGATCCACTCGTCGAACGTCGTGCTGGCGCATGTCGCCGACCTGCTGGGTCCGGTCGCGCTGAAGCACACGATGGAGCAGCTCGGCATGAACGAGCGCCCGACGATCGAGCTGCCTGCGCGCGGCTTCCCGCTCTGGCCGCGCGGCGGGAGCGAAGGCGGCAAGGGCGATTGGGCGCGGCTGACGACGATGACGGTGAGCTATGGCCACGGCATCGCGGTCACCCCGCTGCACCTCGCCTCGGCCTATGCCGCGCTTGTCAACGGCGGGATCTGGCGTCCGGCCACGCTCTACAAGGTGGACCCGGCGCACCTGGCCCCCGGTCGCCGCGTGTTCCAGGCCTCGACCAGCGCGCGCCTGCGGCAGCTGCTGCGTATGATCGTGGTCGATGGCACCGGCCGCAAGGCGGACGCGCCAGGCTTTCGCGTCGGCGGCAAGACCGGCTCGGCAGAAAAGCCGGGCAGCGGCGGTTATCGCAAGACTTCGCTGATCGCGACCTTCGCGGCGGCTTTCCCGATGGACAAGCCGCGCTATGTGGTGATCGTGATGCTCGACGAACCCCAGGCCACCCAGCAAACCAGCGGCCAGCGCACCGCCGCGTGGAACGCCGCGCCCATCGTCGGCCGGCTGGTGCCGCGCATCGGCCCGATGCTGGGCGTGGTGCCCGATGCGCACCATGACGTCGATATTTCCGATCTCAGCCCGCTGGTCGGTTCCGGAGAAGGCGAATGAACCTTGCGGCCCTTGCCGCTGCGGCGGGTATCGCGCTGCCAGAGACGACTGCCGTGCTGGCCAGTGCCAACGTCACGGGCTTCGCCATCGATCACCGCAAGGTCGCCCCCGGCACCGTGTTCGGCGCGTTCGTCGGCACGCGGGTGAACGGCGAGGATTTCATTGCGGACGCCATCAAGGCCGGCGCGATTGCGGTTGTCGCGAGGCCCGAGGCGAAGGTGGACGGTGCGGTGCATATTGCCGATCCCGCGCCGCGCAGGGCTTTCGCGCGCCTTGCCGCGCCGTTCTTCGCCCCGGTCCCTGAAACGCTCGTCGCCGTTACCGGCACCAACGGCAAGACCTCGACTGTCGAGATGACGCGCCAGCTCTGGCGCATGGCCGGTTTCCGCGCCGCCTCGATCGGCACGCTGGGCGTCACCACGGCGGACGAGAGCGTCTCCACCGGGCTCACCACGCCCGATATCGTCACCTTCCTCGCCAATCTTGCAGGCCTTGCGCGCGAGGGGGTGAGCCATGTCGCCTACGAGGCTTCGAGCCACGGACTTGATCAATTCCGCAACGAAGGCCCTAGGGTCGCAGCCGGTGCCTTCACCAACCTCAGCCGGGATCACCTCGATTACCACGGCACGATGGACGTCTATTTCGCGGCCAAGATGCGCCTGTTCGGGGATGTCGTAGCCGAAGACGGCGCGGCGGTGATCTGGGCCGACGATGCCTGGTCCGCGCAGGCGATTGCGGCGGCCAGGGCGCGCGGGCTGAAGCTGATCACGGTGGGTGAACAGGGCGAGACGCTGCGGCTGCTCTCGCGCACGCCCACGCTGCTTGGCCAGACGCTGGAACTCGCGTTCGAGGGCACCACGCGCAAGCTCGATCTGCCGCTGATCGGGGCCTATCAAGCCGCCAACGCGCTGGTTTCGGCGGGTCTGGTGATCGCGACGGGCGGCGATCCGGCCGCCACGCTGGCCGCGCTTTCCCGCATCCAGCCGGTGCGCGGGCGGCTTGAGCGCGCGGCGATCACGCGGGCTGGCGCGCCGGTCTATGTCGATTACGCGCATACCCCCGATGCGATCACCGCCGCGATTGCCGCGCTGCGGCCGCATGTCGGCAAGAACGGCCGCCTCATCACCGTGTTCGGCGCGGGCGGTGACCGCGACGAGGGCAAGCGCCCCGAAATGGGCCGCGCGGCCTGTGCAGGGTCCGAAGCTGTGATCGTCACCGACGACAACCCACGCGGCGAGGATCCCGCGCTGATCCGCGCCGCCGTGATGGGCGGCTGCAACGAACGCGCTCGCGAAGTGCCGGGCCGCCGCGAAGCCATCGCCGCCGCCATTGGCGATGCGGGGGCGGGTGACATCGTCCTCGTGGCCGGCAAGGGTCACGAACAAGGCCAGATCGTCGGGCGCGGCGAGGCATCACGCGTCCTTCCCTTCGATGACGTGCAAGTGGCGCGGGAGTGCAGCCAATGAATGCCATGAGTGCCCTCCTTGAATGGCCGGTCGAGGCCAGCGATGCCATCGGCCTCGCGCTGTGGAGCGCGGACGAGATCGCGGCGGCGACCGGCGGCACGGCCTCGGGCGTGTTCGAGGTTTCAGGCTGCGCGACCGACAGCCGGGAAGTGCAGCCGGGCGACCTTTTCATCGCGCTCAAGGGCGCGGAAAGCGATGGCCACCGCTTCCTTGAAGGCGCTTTCGCGCGCGGGGCTGCGGCGGCGCTGGTCGAGCGGGCGGTGCCTTGGCCGCATGTGCTGGTGGAAAGCACTACGCAGGCGCTGGTCGATCTCGGCCATGCCGCCCGCGCGCGGGTTGATGCCATGGACGCCGTGGTGATCGGCGTCACCGGCTCTGCGGGCAAGACGGGCGTGAAAGAGGCGCTGTTCGCCGCGCTGGATCGCGGCAGCAGGGGGCGCGCGCATCGTTCGGTCAAGAGCTACAACAATCACGTCGGCGTGCCGCTCAGCCTGGCACGCATGCCCGCGCGCAGCCGCTTCGGCGTGTTCGAGATGGGGATGAACCATGCAGGCGAGCTTGCCGCGCTGACCCGGCTGGTGCGCCCCCATATCGCCATCGTCACCACGATCGCGCCCGCGCATATCGGTCATTTCTCGGGCGAAGAAGCCATTGCGCACGCCAAGGCGGAAATCTTCGAAGGGCTGGAAGCGGGCGGCATCGCGATCATCCCGGCAGATAACCCGCACTTCGCGCTGCTGCGGGAAGCCGCCGCGCGCCATGCCGGGCACGTCGTCTGCTTCGGACGCGGCGCGCAGGCTGATGCGCGCCTGCTCGATGCGGTGCCCGCGCCGGGTGGCGGCACGCTGGTCACTGCTGCGTTCTCCGGCCCGCTGGGCCCGCGCAAGCTGTGCTATACCATCGCTCAGCCGGGCGCGCATTGGGTCGACAATTCGCTCGCCGTGATGGCAGCGGTCGCCGCAGCGGGCGGCGATCTCGGTGCGGCGGGCCTCGCGCTGTCCGAGATGGAAGGCCTCGCCGGGCGCGGCGCGCGCCATGTCATCCCCGCACCTGGCGGCGATGGTTCGGGCAAGGCGCTGCTGATCGACGAAAGCTACAACGCCAACCCCGCCTCGATGCGCGCGACGATTGCCTCGCTCGGCCAGGTGCCCGCGCGCCGCCGCATCGCGGTGCTTGGCGCGATGAAGGAACTGGGCGAGGCTTCGGACGGCTACCACGCCGAACTCGCCGAGCCGCTGATCGCCGCAGGCGTCGAGCGGATCATTCTCGTCGGGCCGGAAATGGCCGCTCTTGCCAAGGCGCTGGGGAAAAGCGCCGGGCCTGCGCTTGCCGCGCGAATCGAACTCGACCATGCCGAAAGCGCTGCAGAAGCGGCGGAATGCCTTGCTGCGGATGCTCCGCAGGGTGGTGACGCCATTCTGGTGAAAGGGTCGAATTCGGTCGGGCTCGCCACACTGGTGCGTGCCCTGACTGCAAAGGCCAAAACGGGCGTGGCCAAGACGGCCGGGGAAAACTGAATGCTCTATGTTCTGGCGCATTGGCTGCATTTCGAGGGCATCGCCAATCTGATCCGCTACCAGTCGTTCCGGTCTGGCGCAGCGCTGATGACGGCGCTGGTGATTGGCCTGATCATCGGCCCGCGCTTCATCAACATGCTGCGCGTGCGGCAGGGCAAGGGCCAGCCGATCCGCGCCGATGGGCCGCAATCGCACCTCGCCAAGCGCGGCACGCCGACGATGGGCGGGCTGATGATCGTCATCAGCCTCGCGATCTCGCTGCTGCTGTGGATGGACCTCACCAGCAAGTTCGTGTGGGCCTGCCTTGTCGTGACGCTGGGCTTCGGCCTCATCGGCTTCCTCGATGATTACGCCAAGGTCACCAAGTACGCGCACGCCGGGCTTTCCGCGCGGATCCGGCTGCTGGCCGAATTCGTCGTGGCGGGCGCCGCGCTTGCGCTGGTGGTGACGGACACCAACCTTTATCTGCCGGTGTTCAGCAATCTCTATGTGCCGATGGGGCCGTTCTACTACCTGTTTGCCGCCTTCGTCATCGTCGGCGCGGGCAATGCGGTGAACCTGACCGACGGGCTTGACGGCCTCGCCACCATGCCTGTCATCATCGCGGCGGGCACCTTCGCGATCATCGCCTATCTCGCGGGCCGCGTGGACTATGCCCATTACCTCGGCATCCAGCATGTGCCGCGCGCGGGTGAGCTTTCGATCTTCTGCGGCGCGGTGATGGGCGCGGGCCTCGCGTTCCTGTGGTTCAATGCGCCGCCAGCCGCGGTGTTCATGGGCGATACCGGCAGTCTGGCGCTGGGCGGCACGCTGGGCGTCATCGCGGTCTCGATCCACCACGAGATCGTGCTCGGCATCGTCGGCGGGCTGTTCGTGATGGAGGCGGTGTCGGTCATCGTGCAAGTCTTCGTCTACAAACGCACCGGCAAGCGCGTGTTCCGCATGGCGCCGATCCATCACCATTTCGAGCAATTGGGCTGGAAGGAATCGACCGTCGTCATCCGCTTCTGGATCGTGTCGATCGTGCTCGCGTTGATCGGCCTTGCCACGCTGAAGGTGCGATAAGCGTGCCGTGCCACAGCCCATGATCGTCTCCTCCGCCTTTGCCGGCAAACGCTATGCAGTCCTCGGGCTCGCCCGCTCGGGGCTCGCGAGTGTCGATACGCTGCTGGCAAGCGGGGCCGACGTGACGGCATGGGACGGGCGCGAGGATGCGCGCGCAAATGTCGAGGGCCGCGCGACTATCGCCGATCCGCTCGCGATCGATCTCACCGGGTTCGATGGCATGGTCGTCTCCCCGGGCGTGCCGCTCAATCGCCACCCCATCGCTGCCCACGCGCGCGCGGCGGGCGTGCCGATCATCGGCGATATCGAGCTTTTCGCGCAGGCCCGCGCCAGCCTGCCGCCGCACAAGGTCGTCGCGATCACCGGCACCAACGGCAAATCGACCACCACCTCGCTGATGCACCACATCGTGAAGGAAGCCGGCCTTCCCACCGTGATGGGCGGCAACATCGGGCTTCCCATTCTCGGCCAGCCGCCGCTGCCCGAAGGCGGCGTCTATGTGCTGGAGCTTTCGAGCTACCAGATTGACCTTACCTACAGTCTCCACGCGGATCTCGCCGCTTTCATCAACCTCAGCCCCGATCATCTCGATCGTTATGATGGCTATGAAGGCTATGGCGCCTCCAAGGCGCGGCTGTTCCAGATGCAGCAGGCGGGGCAGTTTGCCGTGTTCGGCTGCGGCGATGAAGATACCCGGCGCATTGCGGCGGAGATCGCGGCCAACCGCCCTGAAGGCGACGTAGCGGTGGTCGATCCCGCCGCGCTGACCGGGCAGGCCGAATGGCCTTCGCTGCAGGGGCCGCACAATCTCCAGAATGCCGCGATTGCGGTGGCCATGGCCCAGCGCCTCGGCATTCCTGAACCCGTCTGGCGCGCGGCACTCGCCAGCTTCGTCGGCCTGCCGCACCGCATGGAGCGCGTCGCCGAAGCGAACGGCGTCCTCTTCATCAACGACAGCAAGGCGACCAACCCGGCCTCGACTGCTCCAGCGCTCGGCGCCTGGCCGCGCGTCCACTGGATACTCGGCGGCCTGCCCAAGGGCGACGATCTGGATGCCTGCGCCCCCTATTTCAGCCACGTTGTGCAGGCCTATACGATCGGCGAGGCCGGGCCTCGCTTTGCCGAAATCCTCGAGCCGGTCATGCCCGTCCAGCGCAGCGAAATGCTATGCGATGCGGTGCGCCAGGCGATGGATGCGGCCCAGCCCGGCGATGTCGTGATGCTGTCCCCGGCCTGCGCGAGCTTCGACCAGTTCCGCGATTTCGAGGCGCGGGGTGACAGCTTCCGCCAGATCGTCACCGCGCTGATTGCCGAGAGGGGAGCGGCATGAACGGCCATCAGCCTACCCGGCAAATCGCCACTCAGCTGCCCGGCGGCGGCGTGCGGATCGCGCCGCGCACCAATCGTTATCGCCGCACCCGCCGCAGCGAACTGGTGATCTGGTGGCGCGAGATCGACCGCGTCCTGCTTGCGCTCGTGCTCATGCTGGTCACGGTCGGCACGGTGGCGGTCGCCGCCTCGTCCCCGGCGAGCGCGCACCGGCTCTCGACGCAGACGAAAAGCCTCGGCGATCTCTACTTCTTCTGGCTGCACTTGCGCTTCCTCAGCGTCGGGCTGCTTGCGATGTTCGTCGCCTCGCTCCTGCCCAAGGAAACCACGCGGCGGCTCGCCATCCTGCTGGCCGCGACGATGCTTGTCGCCCTCGTGCTGGTGCCCTTTCTCGGCAACGAGGTGAAGGGGGCCAAACGCTGGCTGTGGATCGGCTTCAGCCTCCAGCCCTCCGAATTTCTGAAGCCCGGCTTTGCCGTTGCAGTCGCGTGGATCCTTTCGTGGCGGGTACGCGATCCCAACATCCCGGTGATCCCGATCACCGTCGGCCTCATGCTCCTCATCGCCGTGTTGCTCATGGCGCAGCCCGATTTTGGCTCGACCGTGCTGTTCGGCGGCGTGTGGTTCGCCCTCGTGCTGCTCTCCGGTCTCGATCTCGCCAAGATTGGCTGGAGCGTGGGCGGGGCTGTGGCCGCGGTAGTGCTGGCCTACTTCTTCTACCCCAACGCCACACACCGCATCGATGCGTTCCTTTCGGGCGGCAGCGAGTTCGATCAGGTGGACCTCGCCATGCGCACGCTGGTCAGCGGCGGGTGGAGCGGCAGTGGCCTGTGGCTGGGCAGCCGCAAGATGGCGCTGCCCGAGGCGCATACCGATTATATCTTCTCGGTGATCGGAGAGGAATTCGGCCTGATCGCCTGCGCGCTCATCGTGGTGCTCTATTGTGCCATCGTGATCCGCGTGATGATGCGCCTGGCGGACGAGGAAGACCTGTTCACCGTCCTCGCCGCAGCGGGCCTTACCGCGCAGCTGGCGGGGCAGGCCTTCATCAATATTCTCGTCAACCTTCAGCTTTTCCCCTCCAAGGGCATGACGCTCCCGCTCATCAGCTATGGCGGCTCCTCCACGATCGCGCTGCTGCTCGGCGTCGGGTTCCTCCTCGCCATCACGCGGCGCAATCCCTATCTCTCGCGCGAGATGACGGACCTGAGGGAGCTCGCGCGCACATGACGAATCATATCCCCGGCGTCTCGCGCCATTTCGTCCTCGCGGCGGGCGGCACAGGCGGGCATTTGCTGCCCGCCTTTGCACTGGCGACCGAGCTGGAGCGGCGCGGGCATCATGTCGCGCTGGTGACGGACGAGCGCGGCGCGAAGATCCCCGGCAAGCCTGCGTTCCTTCCCGCGCATGTCCTGCCCGCGGGCCGTCTCGGCAAGAACCCCATCGCGCTCGCCAAGGGCCTCGCGGCGATCTGGCGCGGGCGCGCGATGGCGCTGCGCCTGTTCGAAAGCTTTCAGCCGTCCTGCGTGGTCGGCTTCGGCGGCTATCCAGCGCTGCCCGCGCTGCTCGCCGCGCGCTCGGCGCGCATCCCCACGGTGATCCACGAACAGAACGCGGTGCTCGGCCGGGTCAACCGCCTGCTGGCAAAGCGCGTGGATGCCATCGCCACGGCCTACATGGAAGTCGAGCGGCTCGATCCGGGGCTCTGGGGCAAGGTCCACCGCGTCGGCAATCCGGTGCGCGCGGAAGTGCTGGCGCTGCGCGGCGAGGCATTCCCGGCGTTCAGCGAGGACAGCCTGTTCCGCGTGCTTGTCACCGGCGGCAGCCAGGGCGCGTCGATCCTCTCCGAAGTCGTCCCCGATGGCCTTGCCATGCTCCCGCCCGCACTGCGCCACCGCCTGCAGGTGACCCAGCAGTGCCGCCCGGAAGACCTCGAAGCCGTCCGCGCGCGCTATGCCGGGCACCAGATTCCCGCCGAACTCGGCACCTATTTCGAGGACATGGCGAGCCGTCTTGCCGAAACGCACTTGTTCATCGGCCGCTCGGGCGCATCGACGATTGCGGAGCTGACGGCGGTCGGCCGCCCCGCGATCCTCGTGCCGCTGCCCATCGCGACCGACGACCATCAGGCAGTCAACGCGCGCGAGATGGTGAAGGCGGGCGGCGCACGGGCGATCCGCCAATCGGGCTTCACCCCCAAGGAACTAGCCAAGCAGATCCAGACGATGGCGCTCAATCCCACATCGCTCGCCAATGCCGCCCATGCTGCGTGGAACTGCGGCCTGCCCAATGCCGTCAAGGACCTTGCCGACCTCGTCGAGGGCTTCGGCGGCGTGCCGCTAATGGATGTGATCCGCATGGAAGGCTCCGTGCAGACCGCCAGCACCCAGCAGGCGCTGGCAAAGGAGAGCGCTGAATGAAGGGCGTCGGCACCGAGATCGGCACGATCCATTTCGTCGGCATCGGCGGCATCGGCATGTCCGGCATTGCCGAGGTCATGCACAACATGGGCTATAGCGTTCAGGGCTCCGACATGGCCGAAAGCTATGTCGTCGATGGCCTGCGCACGCGCGGCATTCCGGTGATGATCGGCCAGCGCGCCGAGAACGTCGCGGGCGCGGCCGTTGTCGTCACCTCCACCGCCGTGAAGCGCGACAACCCTGAAGTCGTCGCCGCGCTGGAAGGCCGCATCCCCGTCGTCCGCCGCGCGGAAATGCTCGCCGAGCTGATGCGCCTCAAGAACACCGTCGCCGTGGCGGGTACGCATGGCAAGACGACCACGACCTCGATGGTGGCCTGCCTGCTCGATGCCGGCGGGGTCGATCCCACCGTGATCAACGGCGGCATCATCAATTCCTACGGCTCCAACGCCCGGCTGGGTGACAGCGAGTGGATGGTGGTCGAGGCAGACGAGAGCGACGGCTCCTTCCTGCGGCTCGATGGCACGCTTGCGGTCGTCACCAACATCGATCCCGAGCACCTCGATCACTACGGCTCGTTCGAGAAGGTCAAGGACAGCTTCGTCGAGTTCATCGAGAACGTGCCGTTCTACGGCGCGGCGATCCTGTGCATCGATCATCCCGAAGTGCAGGCGATCATCCCCAAGGTGCG